>JAWKMZ010000001.1:0-599306 GCA_041391965.1 Gelidibacter sp.
AACGTGTATAATTCATTGCTTCGGATTTTCTGCCGAAAATCCTCGCACTTTTATTATCTTAGTGTATTAATACGAAAATCCTCGCAGATTTTCACGCAACGAAATCATACACAAAACCGTTAGGCATTATTTAAACAAAAATCGATAAATGAAAAAATATCCACAAATAATAATAATTTTATTCATTTTCACTTCTTGCAACAATGTCGAATTTTATAAAAGCAATAAGTTTTACCAAGCCACCGAACATAATCGAGAGTTCTACTTGACTTTTTTAAACGACACAGTTGCAGCTATGAATTCAGACAGTTTGAAAACTTGTAGTTGGGATTTTATGAATTTTAAAAAATCAAATAATGGACTTTTTGCGACCGACGAACACAAGATTGATACACTCTGGTTCAAAATTATGGGAAAAGAATTATTTTTTATTCAGTCAAAAGAAAAAGTGAAATTCAGAAAATCTGATTTTACTTCATCTGAAACTGACAGTTTATTGAGGCAATTGAAAATTATAAAAGGATTTTCGGATAAAGGAATTACTTACGATTGTGAATACTCACTAAAAGAAATCGCATATTTTTACGATGCAGCAATTGCTAAAGCGAAAAGCAATCTTAAAAATCCAAATTCAGCGAATTTTAATAAGGCCAAAATACATAAACAAACAATTTTTGACGAGTTGAAAAACAATACTACAGTTGTATCATTGGATATTGAAGCCAAAAATGGATTTGGAAATTTCACAGAGAATACATATTACGTTTTTTTCAAACCAAATGAAGACAACGTAAAAACATATAGCATCGAATTTAGTGATTCCCCATTTTTAGCTAAAGATGTTTTAGAGGAATGGCGTCTGAAAGTTGAAAAAATGAATGAATAAAAACAATGCCTAACACTGTATATAAGCTATGGCTTGGTCAGTCCTCACTTGGAAAATCCTGCGGATTTTCCAAAGCCAGTTTTTATCAGGAAAGGTCTGTGCCGAGACACGCCACAGCTCATATACAAAAACGTTACCACACATTTGAAAAAAAACAATATTATGTTTGATAAATTAGAAACACCGAAAGAAGATAAGTTTGAATTTGAAAAGCATCAGAAGTATTTATTTTTATGTTACTATTGCTTTGCTGATGGTAGTTTTGGCGGAAATGAAACTGGAGTATTTTTTGACTACTATAACGCATTCTTCGAAGGAGGAATTAGTATGGAAAGATTTGAATTATTAGAAGAGTTCTTTGATTTAGTATTACAAAACAATCAACAAAATATTGACGAATTAATAGACTACTGTCTGGAAGGAGTTGATAATAAGGATTATAAAAAAATATTCATTTATTTGATAGAAGGTGTCTTTTGTGACGGGAAAGTAAACGAACAAGAAAAATCAAAAGTCAAATATCTTGCAAAGAAAATGAACATAGAAAATGAACTTTCAGAAAAAATTATTGATGTTGCAATTTTAAAATATATGTAAACATATTTACTTATTAATTCTGGAATAAAATCATGGATAATAAAAAAAACATTAATGACATTGAACTAAACGAATTTGAGAAATACAGCAAATACAAAAAGCTGACTGAATTACGAGCAATGGACGAAAAAGAATTGTTGATTTTAAACAATCTAAACCAGTTCCGACTTTTAAAAACACAGAATATCTCGAAAAACATTTTTATATTCTTTTTAGTTGTTGCGATTTTGTCTATTCTATTGCAAATTGTAGTTGCTTTTATAATCTAAAAAACGTGTGGTAACAACGTGTATAGCTCATTGCGGCTGAATTCCTAATCGGAATTCATTGCAATTTGCTATCTTTCGGTTACGGCGGAAAATCCTCGCGGATTTTCCGCAACGAGCCATACACAAACACGTTGTAAGCAATTATGGAAAAAAAACCTGAATTCCCAGAACTACCGAGTGTTGAAGAAATAAAAACTCTAATTAATGAGTATGAAAATGCTGATTTAAAAAATGTTTCATTTAATAAATTATCAGTTCAGTTAAGAAGACTAAAATGGATTCCATTTTTGACAGCTAAATTACATCAAGGTTATCATATTGAAAGAGCAAGAATAAACAGGCCTGACGAAATTTTTTATTCAGAAAAAGATATTTCATATAGAAATGACTATGAAAACATAAAGACTTATGGACGAGCAAATGTCAAACACCAATCACTATTTTATGGAGCTATTGAATCCGATGTAATTAAACATCCTCGTTTAGTAAATTTAATTGAGACAAGTCAAATATTTAGAAACCTTGATAAAATAAAAGTTGATAAGGCGGACTTTGTAATGACACTTGGCAAGTGGAGAATAAAACAAGACGTCGAAGTAGTTGAAATGGTTTTTAACGAAAATTCAATTAAAAATTCTAAAGATGTCCAAAAATCATATAAACATCACCTTGAAAGATTAACAAAAGAACATCCTGAAAATTTAGAACAGTTTAAATTAATCTTGGAATTCTTTTCTAATCAGTTTGCGAAAAAAGAAATAGAAAACGATACGGACTATATGATTTCTGCTGCATATGCAGATTTCGCAATGACTTGGAACAATTTCCCTGGACTTAAATATCCAAGTGTAAAAAGTGACTATCAAGGACATAATGTTGTATTAACACCAGCAGCAGTTGAACAGTTTCTGGAATTAGAAATTGCTGCAATGTTTCGAGTTACTAAAAATGGAGAAAATTCGTTGATTTCCCCAATTAAACACGCAACTGAATTTGGACCTCTGAACTCGAATTTTAAATGGGTAGATTACGAACCGAAAGAATATAAAATTGAACAATAAATAACTGCTTACAACAATGGCTATAAGTAATTGCTAGTTCTCGCCTATTTCTGAAAATCCTCGCGGATTTTCAGTTTGGTGTGTACTTGCTAAATTTCGTGCTAACCCACGCAACTACTCATAGCCGAGACCGTTGTGCCACATTTTGACCCGTCCTGAATAAAGGCTACATAATTTTAAACATTATGTATAGAAATGACAAAGTGATCAGACGGTATTCTGAATCTTTTAAACTCAAAATTTTAGACGAACTTACCGCAGGAAAACTAAACAAGTATCAACTTGGTAAAGCTTATGGTATTGCACCTACCACAATCAATGAGTGGATAAAGAAGTACAACCGTAAAGATCTAATGAACACCAGAGTAACTGTGAAAACCAAAGACGAAATAACCCGTATTAAACAACTTCAAAAAGAGATTGAACAGCTAAAGAAACTACTGCTGAAAAAGGATATGGATGCCTTAATAGATGATTCCTATCTGGAAGTTGCAGCAGAACAACTAGGCTATAAATCTGTTCTTGAACTTAAAAAAAAACTAAGTATCAAGCCCTGATTAAGGCCAAGGAAAAATCTAAGGGATTTGCTTCTCTTACTACTATAACTGCTTGTTTCGGACTCAAACGTGATGCGTACTACAAGTACAAACGTCGTGAGGACAAACGGTTGGAGACAGAGAAAAAAGTAGTGGTTATAGTCAAGAAAAGACGCAGATCCCTTCCCAGAGAAGGCGTTAGAAAACTCACTAAATCATTAGAACAAGAGTTTATTGAATCCAATCTTAAAATAGGCAGAGACACCTTGTTCAACATACTTAGAAAACACAATATGCTCACACTTAGAAAGAAATACAGCTCTAGAACAACAAACTCATTGCACAGGTTCTACAAATACAAAAACATCATTAAAGATGTTGAAATAACTAGACCAAACCAAGTCTGGGTAAGCGATATCACCTACATTAGAACCATAAAAGGTTTTTGTTACCTGGCACTCATTACAGACATGTACAGCCGAAAAATTGTAGGATATGACATAAGTAACAGCCTGGAACTAAAAGGTTGCGAAAGAGCTTTAAACAAGGCGCTGTATCAAGCTAAAAACACTACTGGACTTATTCACCATTCCGACAGAGGTATACAATACTGCAGTAACGTCTACACTCAAATTTTAAAGAGAAATAACATCGATATTAGCATGACAGAAGAAAATCATTGCTACGAAAATGCCATGGCTGAGCGTGTAAACGGAATTCTAAAAGACGAGTTCTATCTAGATCAGACCTTTGATAGCCTACAACACGCAAGAAGAGCAACAAAAAATGCAATTAATTTATACAACGAAATAAGATTACATTTATCTTTAGACTATAAAACACCCAATATGGTATATTTAAAAACAGCGTAAATCAATTTTAACCTGTAGCCATATTTCAGGACAAGACAGCTGAAAATACGTTAAATCAAGAAAAACATCAACTGAATTTGATAATTTAGTATCTTTGATAAAAAGCAAATGAAATGAATATAGAAGCTCGAAAAATAGAATTTGTTCAAGAATTTTTAAAAATTCAAAGTGAGGACGTCATTTCCCGTCTCGAAAAAATATTGAGAAAGGAAAACAACACTTCTGACGAAAACAAATTTGGGCCAATGACCAAAGAGGAATTGAATAAACGAATAGATCAATCGGAGTCGGATTTCCGCAATAACCGATTCAAAAGCAGTTCGGAACTTTTATCGAAATACGAATAATGAGATTAAAAATAATTTGGTCTGCATTTGCCGAATCTCAACTTGACGAAATTTATGACTATTACGAAAAGAAAGCAAGTTCAAGAGTTGCCACAAAACTCGTAAAGAGAATTATCAACGAACCAAAAAAATTGATCAAATCGCCTTTCATTGGACAAGAAGAAGAACTGCTCAAGGAAAGAGAAATCCAATATCGCTATTTGGTTTTTAAAAACTACAAATTAATATATTCCATCGACGAACAAAATAGGTTTATAAAAATTGCTGATGTTTTTGACACTCGACAAAATCCGCCGAAAATGAAACGAACGAAATAAAAGCCAGTTGCCAACAACGTGTATAGCTCATTGCGGCTGACACGAGCGTAGCGAACTGGCGAAGCAATTCCTTAATCGGAATTCATTGCAATTTGCTATCTTTCGGTTACGGCGGAAAAATTATAGCTGATTTTCCACAACGAGCCATACAAAAAACCGTTAAAACAAGTTGTGACCCGTCCTGAATAAAGGCTACATAATTTTAAACATTATGTATAGAAATGACAAAGTGATCAGACGGTATTCTGAATCTTTTAAACTCAAAATTTTAGACGAACTTACCGCAGGAAAACTAAACAAGTATCAACTTGGTAAAGCTTATGGTATTGCACCTACCACAATCAATGAGTGGATAAAGAAGTACAACCGTAAAGATCTAATGAACACCAGAGTAACTGTGAAAACCAAAGACGAAATAACCCGTATTAAACAACTTCAAAAAGAGATTGAACAGCTAAAGAAACTACTGCTGAAAAAGGATATGGATGCCTTAATAGATGATTCCTATCTGGAAGTTGCAGCAGAACAACTAGGCTATAAATCTGTTCTTGAACTTAAAAAAAAACTAAGTATCAAGCCCTGATTAAGGCCAAGGAAAAATCTAAGGGATTTGCTTCTCTTACTACTATAACTGCTTGTTTCGGACTCAAACGTGATGCGTACTACAAGTACAAACGTCGTGAGGACAAACGGTTGGAGACAGAGAAAAAAGTAGTGGTTATAGTCAAGAAAAGACGCAGATCCCTTCCCAGAGAAGGCGTTAGAAAACTCACTAAATCATTAGAACAAGAGTTTATTGAATCCAATCTTAAAATAGGCAGAGACACCTTGTTCAACATACTTAGAAAACACAATATGCTCACACTTAGAAAGAAATACAGCTCTAGAACAACAAACTCATTGCACAGGTTCTACAAATACAAAAACATCATTAAAGATGTTGAAATAACTAGACCAAACCAAGTCTGGGTAAGCGATATCACCTACATTAGAACCATAAAAGGTTTTTGTTACCTGGCACTCATTACAGACATGTACAGCCGAAAAATTGTAGGATATGACATAAGTAACAGCCTGGAACTAAAAGGTTGCGAAAGAGCTTTAAACAAGGCGCTGTATCAAGCTAAAAACACTACTGGACTTATTCACCATTCCGACAGAGGTATACAATACTGCAGTAACGTCTACACTCAAATTTTAAAGAGAAATAACATCGATATTAGCATGACAGAAGAAAATCATTGCTACGAAAATGCCATGGCTGAGCGTGTAAACGGAATTCTAAAAGACGAGTTCTATCTAGATCAGACCTTTGATAGCCTACAACACGCAAGAAGAGCAACAAAAAATGCAATTAATTTATACAACGAAATAAGATTACATTTATCTTTAGACTATAAAACACCCAATATGGTATATTTAAAAACAGCGTAAATCAATTTTAACCTGTAGCCATATTTCAGGACAAGACATTGAAAAAAGTACTACAATTAATATTTATAGTCATTGGATTAACATCTTGCAAAGCTCAAGAGGTTGACGGAATTTGGATGTCAATTGACGATAGAGTCATTGATGAACATCATTCTTTTTCTTCAGGCATGTGGGGAATGATTATCGATTTTGATAAATCTGAAATTAAAGCTGTACTTTCCGATGCTACATATAAATTCGAAAAAAGACATAAAGAAATAAAAATCGTACACAATATTGATTCCATTGTTTATCCTTATAAAGTTTTTAAAAAAGATTCTATAGAAATTGAAATTGTAAAAAACACAATAACGGTCTTTAAACGATTAAATTTCGATTTTCCTCTTGAATCAACAAAATCAGAAATCGTTAATTTTTTGACTGATAATTGTGTTAGGAAATTCGGGGATTCGATTGAAGTTAAATTTTCAAAAAACTACCATCCTTTAGACAAGAATAAAGAACTCCGAATGACAGAAACTATCTGGAATAATAGCCGACCATTAGTAGGAAACTGGAGTATTGGAGAAATAAATAAAAACTTCTTTATGTTCATAAGTATCGATGATACAACAGAGGAAAATATTTATCAAATAACCTCAATAAGCGGAAATACATTAAAGCTAAAACCTATAAAAGAAAATTATTACGAATTAACAGAATTAAAAACCTGTTTATAACACCGTGTATAATTAATTACTTGTTTTAAGCCTGCTTACGAAAGTCCTCTCGGATTTTCTATTCAGTTTTTATTTGCTAAATTAGGTGCTTAAACACGCCACTAATCATACACAAACACGTTGTAATGCATTTGCCTAAACCAACGAACTGAATTACTCATTGAATTAATTCCATAACTCATTTAGACTTTTTTACTGAAACAAAACTAAATAGATTTACCAAAAAACAATGAACAAAACCAACCTGATTATAGCTTTATCATTAATATGGCTTTCATTTTCCTATGGTCAACAAAAAGACACTATTTACGGAAAGGTCAAAACGATAAGGGAAAAAGTTGAATTTCTTACAGAAAAAGAAAACCCTCAATTTCTATACTATCACGATTATGGACATTCAGGTTTTATGGGACCAGAATCAACAATATCTAGATTTAAAAGTACTTGGTACTCAACTCACTTCTGTTCCTATATAAATTATGAAAGACATTTTAATAATAAAGGGAAAATAACAGAAGATATTTGGTTTACAAAAAAGGATTCGTTTATGGATTCTTACAAATATAGATATGATAAAAAAGATAGACTGGTTAGAAAAATAGACTCATCTAAATATGCCGTTGGCACCGAGATTCATTATTACACTAATGATTATAACGAAAATATCATTTATGAACATTTTGAATATGATATTTTCTCTTATAAATACAAACGATTTGATAAAGAAGGTAAATTAGTCCGTTTAAAATCTCACGACGATTACGGAAATACAGATGAATATATATACAAATATAATGCTGATGGAAAATTACTTTTTAGAATATATAAAAATCCAAATAGTTGGAGAAAATCTGGAGAAAGAAGTTGGTCTTATGGTGTACAAGATTCCATTGGAAACATCTATAAAGATTTAGTAAATAAATATGATGAAAAGAATAGACTTATACAAAGACAACGTTTTGATTTGTATGAAGACGACGAAAACCATAAAGACCCAAAGTTAGTTGAAAACACATTTTTCCAATACGACGAAAACAACAACATTATTTTGACTAAACGTATAAATGGTTATATAAAGGTCAAACCTACATTTAATCATTCTGAATATGATAAAAAAAATCGATTGATTAAACGATATTGTTGTTCTGAAAAAGAATCAGATGCTAAAAGAATTGAGAAGTATGACTATAATGGAGATGAAATAACATCTTTAGAATATACTGAAGAATCTTGGCCATCCAAAGAAATGAAGAAATACCAAGTAGATTTTGAATACAAATATGACGATAAAGGAAATTGGAATGAAATTATAAAAAAAGTAGATGGAAAAGAATTATATAAGTGGACAAGACAATTAGAATACTATAAATAAAAACGCATTACAAAATCGGCTATAATCCATTGCTATGAAAGAGATAAAATGTAAATTAGTAACAATAAAAAGGCTCGATTCCAACTACGAAAATCCTACGGATTTTCCTCGTAACTACTCATAGCCAAACCGTTGGGCTTCATTATGACAAACCATTAACCAATGATAAAATTCTTTAGAAAAATTAGACAAAATAGTATTAAGGAAAAAAAGTTTATCAATTACCTAAAATACGCTTTAGGTGAAATTGTACTTGTGGTCATCGGTATATTAATGGCCCTTCAGATAAATAACTGGAATGAAAACAGATTGAATGAAAAACGAATAAAAAGTTACTTACAAAGCTTTATAACTGATTTGAAATCTGATATTTTGGTCTATAAAAGAAATATCAATGAGTTTGAAATTACATTCAAAAATATAAATAGGATTTTACTAAATGATGAGTATAGAAGATTAGATGCAGATTCGATATATGCCCTGATCAATTATTCCTGGAGCATAAACACCCTTTCAGACCAAACTTTCGAAAAAATCAAAAGTGTAGGACTACAGGAAATTTTGGGTACACCAGAAATAGAAAAAGCCATTAATGACTACTATACCAATTCGACAACCCATTATGATTATTTTATAAATTGGAATAAGGAAATGGCAATGAAAGACAACACATTTTGGAATTATAATGATAAGTATGAAACTGGAATAAATAATTATTTAGGATTAAATTCGATACCATTTCACCAAAATCCCGAAAAGAGAAAAGAGGAACTTATCAAGTTAATTGAATCTACATTGGGAAGAAACTATTTAAAAAACACCATTACTAGAATGAAGTATGGAACAATCGAAGCGAATCAATTTAAATCCAATGCGGAAAATTTGATAGAATTGATAGAAAATGAAATTAATAAATAAAGAAAGTACAACACTGGCTATAATTCATTGCTTCTGACTATCCTCGCGGAAAGTTTTCGTAAATATGCTATCTTCGATTTACGGCGGAAAATCATAGCTGATTTTAACACAACGAAATCATACACAAAACCGTTGGGTGTAATTTTGACCCGTCCTGAATAAAGGCTACATAATTTTAAACATTATGTACAAAAACACAAAGTGATCAGACGGTATTCAGAACCTTTTAAACCGAATAGATTAGCGAAAAAAACTATGTGTAAAACCAACTTAGACTGCAAAGAATATTTAGGGCAAATCAAGTGGAAAGACGGCTTTGTGTGCCGCATATATTGCAGCACCAGTTACCAGTTTTGCAACAACCATTCAAGTACGTCGTGGCATTACTGAAAAAACCGCACGCCTGATTATGCTTAAAATAAAGGAATCTATGGGTTCAAATGACAATCATCCTAAAATGACAATGTACAGGTTGATAAATTTAACTTAAACAGGTACTTTAATGAATTTTATTTTAGGATTGGCCACTCACAAACCAAAAACAGAATATTCAATAACTTAATAGCAAAAATAGTCAATAGCAATAAAATTCACTAAAGCGAAATTTTATATAGCCAACTCCTGACCTCCAAAAAACATTCGGTTGTTATTTGCACTGTTGGTTTTAAACTAAATTAATTATTAACATGCTTCCTTTTTATAAATAAAGAGTAGCTTTAGTTAATGAGGCTCTTTACAGTATCAAAATCCAATCCTCCATAATTACCAGAACTCATTAACAACAAGGCTTTATTATCAAAGTTTTGTGAGAATAAGAAGTTTTTAAAATCGTCTGGATTGGTGTAAATAATTAAATCATCACGCTCAAAAGCCGTTGCAATTTGCTCATGCGTCACTTCTTTTAGTTTTTTAATTTCGACAGCATGTGGTGAGTAAAATACTACAGCCACATCAGCCGCATCTAAAGCCCCTTTGTATTCTTTTAAAAATTGGGCATCAAGACTGCTATAGGTATGCAACTCTAAACAAGCCACAAGGGTACGATTACTGTATTGTTCTTTGACCGCTTTGGTGGTCGCTTCTACTTTAGATGGTGAATGGGCAAAATCTTTAAAAGCGACACTGGTAATGCTTTCAGCAATTTTTTCTAAACGTTTGCTAGCGCCTTTAAAGGTAGCTATCGCTTCATAGAAATCGTCTTCATCAATACCCATGTGTTGACATATCCACTTGGCACCTGCAAGATTATTAAGGTTATGCTGCCCAAAGACTTCAATTGGCAAAGAACCTTCGGGTGTTTCTAAAAGGGTTTGACCATTTTCAACCGTATATGCTGGTGTGTGATAAGCTAATTTGCGAATGGTATTCTCTGAAGCTTCAACCACACGTTTTACTTCAGCATCTTCTTCATTATAGGTAATACTGCCTCCTTTAACAATGCTATCTACAAAGATGCTGAACTGCGCTACATAATTTTCATAGGTTGGAAACACATTGATATGATCCCAAGCTATGCCGCTTAACAAAGCTATATTAGGTTGGTAGAGGTGAAATTTTGGTCGTCTGTCAAGTGGTGAGCTTAGATACTCATCGCCTTCTAACACGATAAAATCGTTGTTTTCTGTAAGTTTGACCATCACATCAAAGCCTTCCAATTGGGCACCTACCATATAATCAACGTCTCTGTCGTGGTAGTGCATCACATGCAATATCATAGAGGTGATGGTGGTTTTACCATGGCTACCACCAATAACAACTCTGGTTTTATGTTTGGATTGTTCGTATAAAAACTCTGGGTAACTGTATATTTTAAGACCTAATTGTTGTGCTTTTAATAACTCTGGGTTATCGGCCTTTGCATGCATTCCTAACACCACAGCATCTAAATTGTCCGTTATCTTTTCAGGATGCCAACCATAGGTTTCAGGCAATAAGCCTTTGTTTGCTAATCGGGATTTGGAAGGTTCAAAAATCTCATCATCGCTTCCGGTAACTTTGTAGCCTTTATTATGAAGCGCTAAGGCAAGATTGTGCATGGCACTACCTCCTATTGCTATAAAATGTACGTTCATGTTGTTTTATTGTAGTGTTCAAATATACTTTTTTTGTCACGAATACACGAATGTTTTTCTGGCAGAACATTCCATGTGCGCAAAGTTGAAAAGATGCAGGAATAGCTGATAAATTAAAATTAACTGACCAAGTAGATGAGTCCCAAATTCACGAATAGAAAACGAAGTTGCAAAGTGTTTGGTATTAAGACGCAACCATATCAGAACAAACTATATTACAAAATTGTAGAAAGAAACGCTGAGTTATAGTATAATTTAAAAAAAACAATGCTAAAGTTTTAGGATGCGTTCCTTTTCTTCTTTAAAAGGCTCCATTTTTGGAAGTTCGGCAATGGCTAAATCAATATAGTTTAAGGCTTTTTCTTTATCGCCTTTGTAGTTGTATATCTGTGCCAACCTATAATTAGCCCAAGCAATAGGTACACCATCTTCAGCTGAATATTGTTTAATATACGTTTGCAAGCATTCAATACCTTTATCAAGTTCAATATGATACTCTGCAGCCACTTTACCTATTTGATAATGCAAAGCATTGCGTTGATGCTTGTCTTGTGTTTCTTGAATGTTTGTTATCGCTTTTTGGGGTTGGTTTTGTTTTTCGTAAAAAGTGGTCAATTTTTCAAAACAAGTGAGAGAGCCACCTTCTTTAATTGCCTTTTTATAGTAAGTTTCAGCCAATTTGGGCTCATCATCATATTCATAAATATAGCCTTTTGCTAAATAGCCATCTACTTTAGATAGGTTTTCAAGTTCGTTAGCATATTTTAAAGATTTGCTTTTACTGCCTCCAATAATTCCTGGCAACTGCATATACAATTCCACCAAAGCCCAACGTGCATTAATATGCTTAGGGTCTAATTGGGCAGCTTTTAAAAAGGCTTGTTTGACATCACCAATAATACCAAGAGCTTTCAACTTGTTAATTGATAAAGCTTTCATTCCTAAAGCACCACCATATTTGTAGTGAAAGTCAGCTGTATTAGGACTTAAATTGACCAAGGTTTTATAAGCATCAATGGCTTTGTCCCATTTTTTTTGGTGACCATAAGTATCTCCTAATAGTTCGATACCTTTTAAATCTTTTGGGTGCTCATCCACATAAGCTGTCATGAGCTGTTCTGCTTTAGCAAACTGCTTGTTGTCAAGCATTTGTTGAGCGGTCTCTAATGTATTTTGGCTAAAAACAGCAATAGGAATTAAAAAAAAAGTGATTAAAAATTTCATCATATCATTTATAAAAACAAAACTAAGACATCTATTGGTATTGTTTTTGCTTCATCATAAAAAGTTAGCTTTAAAAATAGTTAACTTCACTCAACCAAACGCACATATTGCCAATTTCGTATTTTTAGTCACGTTAATTGGATGTACATTACAACATTATTGATTATAACGATAAACAGATGAAACATTTTATATTAGTTAGCATGCTAATCCTTTTTGCAAATCACACACAAGCACAATCTGACAATTATGATACCCTTTGGAAAGACGTTGAACAATTGGAAACTGATGGTTTGCCTAAATCGGCATTAAAAGTCGTTGAAAAAATTGATGCGTTGGCTCAAAAAGAACAAAATACAACACAGCATATCAAATCGTTACTCTACAAAAGCAAATACGCATTAATACTTGAAGACGATGCGCAGCTAAGTATTATAAACAATTTTAAAGATGAGATTTCTAAAAGCGAAACACCTGTAAAAAACCTATTAGAAAGCATGTTAGCCACTTTATATTGGCAATATTTTCAGCAAAACAGGTATAAATTTTACAACCGAACCAACACTGAAAGCAAAGTAGACTTTGACGATTTTAGAACTTGGGATTTACAGACCTTATTTGATGAAATCCATTTGCACTTTCAAAATTCGTTACAAAATGGCTTAATCTTGCAACAAACGCGCTTGGTAGGCTATGATGCTCTTTTATTAAAAGCCGACGAGTCCAAACGTTACAGACCTACTTTGTTTGATTTGATAAGTCAGAATGCCTTGGCTTTTTATCAAACAGATGAAAACAGCATCACACAACCTGCTTATAAATTTACCATTGATAATCCTGAATATTTAAGTGATGCTAAAATATTTAGCACTCTAAATATCAGCTCAAAAGACAGTGCCTCTTTACAACTAAATGCTTTAAAAATTTATCAAAATCTAATTGCCTTTCACCTTAGAGACCAAGAGCCTTATGCGTTGGTAGACGCAGACATCAGTCGTTTGCAATTTGTAACTCAAAAAGCCACATTTAATGACAAGCAAAATGTGCTGTTGCAAACTTTAAAAACTGCAAGCGATACTTGGGATAAACATGAAGTATCTGCTTTATACGATTTTGAAATTGCTGCTATTTACAGACAACAAGGGCAAACCTATCAGCCAAAAACAGCAGAAGACTCTCGTTGGAAACTTAAAGATGCTGTTAAGCTTTGCGATTTGGTTATAAAACAATTCCCTAAAAGTAAAGGCTCTCAAAAATGTGAGGTTTTAAAACAACAAATCTTGCAAACTTCATTACAAATGACTTCCGAAACCAACTTACCAATACAACAAAATGCCTTAGTTTTGGTCAGTTATTCCAATTTAGAGCAGTTGCAATTTAAGGTTTATCAGCTCTCAGCATCACAATTAGAAACGTTTAACACCACCTACAGAAAAAATGAGCAATGGGCATTTATCAAAAAGCTAAACCCTGTCACCGAATGGGAAAGCACCTTAAAAAACGAAGGCGATTATCAAAATCATAGCACAGAAATTACTTTGCCAAAGTTAGAGAATGGCAATTATCTTATTTATGCGTCGCCAAATGTTGAAAACGACAGTATTTTTGCGTTTAAAACAATTCAAGTTACCAATTTAGCCTTAGTAAACAGCAGCGCATCTGACCAAGAAATTTTTCAGGTAATTGATAGAAGCAACGGAAACCCTTTAGTCGGCATAAAGGCAAAAGTTACCTATCAGGAAAACTATAAAGACAAGACCAAAACCTTAAACCTAATTTCGGATGTTAATGGAAACTTCTTTGTCAAAAAAGCAAAACGACGCTACTATAACCTAAATATCCAATTAAGGTCAAATACTGAGCTTGCTTCCTATGACAACTTCTACATCTCAAGTTATTACAATAATGACAACGCCACTGACGACACCATTTACAATGCCTTTTTGTTTACTGACAGAAGCATTTACAGACCAGGACAACCGCTTTATTTTAAAGGGATTGCCATAAAGACAAAAGATGGAAAGTCGGAAGTATTGCCTAATGAAACCATTGAAGCTACACTATATGACGTCAATGGTCAAGAAGTTAAAAAACTAACCCTGAAAACCAACGATTTTGGCTCAGTCCATGGTGAATTTATACTACCAAATTCTGGACTGACAGGTCAGTTTTATATTCAGTTGCAATCTCAAAAGAAAACGATTTATACTAACACTTATGTTTCTGTTGAAGAATACAAACGTCCAAAGTTTGAAACTAAATTCAATCCTATCACAGACACGTTTAAAGTCAACGATTCTGTCACAGTAAAAGGAACCGCTTTGGCTTATGCAGGAAGTAATATTACAGATACCAAAGTGGTGTATCGTGTAAAACGAAATGTTGAATATCCTCGTTGGTATTATTGGAGCAGACCTTGGTTTAATAGCGAACCACAAGAAATTGCGCATGGTGAAAGCACAACCAATGACAAGGGCGAATTTGAGATTCACTTTTTGGCCATTCCTGATGAACATGTAAATAAATCGAGTTTGCCTGTTTTTAATTATGAAATTACAGCAGATGTAACAGACTTAAATGGAGAAACCCGAAGTGCTACAACCATTGTCAATGTTGGGTATCATACCTTAGTTGCTACCATTGGTGTTGATGAGTACCTTGATAAAACAAAAAAAGACAACAAAATAACGATTGACACCAAAAACCTAAATGGTGAAACAGTTGATGCCAAAGGAACCATTAAAATTTACAAATTAGTCGCTCCAAAAACAACGTTAAGACCACGTCCTTGGCCTGCTCCAGATTACAAACGCTTTACAAAAGAAGAATTTAACCGTTTGTTTCCACATGAAGCTTTTGCAGATGAGTATAATTCAGACACTTGGGACAAAGGCAATTTGGTATTTGATGAAACATTTGACACTTCAAAATCAAAAACGTTAGCCTTAGGCAAACTCAAAAAGTGGGAATCAGGTCAGTATATTATTGTACTCGAAAGCAAAGATAAATTTGGGCAATTGGTTAAAGACGAATCAAAAACAATCCTTTTTAGCAATGATGATACAACCCTTGCAGACCATCAGTTATTTAGCGTCACTACTGATAAAACAAGTTATAAAACTGATGAAAATGCACTGATTACTTTTGGGTCGTCAGATGCTATAACAGTAACGGTTGATGTTGAAAAAAATCATAAAATCGTTCAAACTTATATTATTCCATTAAATAACAACAAAAAAACCATTGCAATTCCTGTGACTAAAGACGATGTTGGCGGTTTTGCAGTTCAGTATAGTTTTGCTTATAATAACAGTTTTCAATCTGGTACAGCAACCATTGTGGTACCTTATCCAAAAACCAATTTGGAAATTGAAACGACGACGTTTAGAGATCAACTGCAACCCGGAACTGACGAAACATGGAGTTTTAAAATAAAAGGACCACAAGGTGATAAAGTAAGTGCCGAACTTTTAGCAAGTATGTACGACGCTTCTTTAGACCAATTTAAGTCGCATCGTTGGGATTTTAGTCCAATACAACAACCTACCTATTATACTTACAGCCAAAAAACATCTGACAAAAGTTTTACACAAGGTCATTTTAGAGTTTATAACAATTATACGTCTGTAAATTATCCAAATCAACGTTATGACCAGTTGAATTGGTTTGGGTTTTATTTAGGGAATAATAATACCATAAGAATTAGAGGAAATTCAAGTATCAATCAAGCATTAAGTGGAAAAGCTGCTGGAGTACAAATTTCAGATGATGAATCAAGATTGGAAGAGGTTGTTGTAACAGCTTTCAGCGCAAAATCAAAAGATGAATATACTTCTGCTGTTTCTAATGTTAGTAGTGAAAAATTAGAAGATAATAATGTAGAACCTTTTATCCGAATTAGAGGAATTGGTTCTATCAATAAAGGCAATGAACCTTTATATATTGTCGATGGCGTGATATTAACTGCTGAAAATATCAACTCAATCAATCCAGAACAAATTGAATCTATAAAAGTTTTAAAAGATAATGAAGCTACAGCAATTTATGGTAGCAGAGGTAGTAATGGTGTTGTAATTATAACCACCAAAAATGGTCAAAACGAGCTATCGCAAATTAAAATCCGAAAAAACCTTCAAGAAACAGCCTTTTTCTTTCCACAGTTACAAACAGACAATACTGGTAATGTGAGTTTTAGTTTTACCACACCAGAAGCTTTAACCCAATGGAAATTACAATTGTTAGCATACACCAAAACCTTAGAAAGTGCTACCAAAACTTTAACCGCAATCACGCAAAAAGAGTTGATGGTTATTCCAAATACACCACGTTTTTTACGTCAAGGAGATATTATTAGCATCAGTAGTAAAATTGCAAATCTAACAGACAATCCATTATCTGGAGAAGCCAAATTAATTTTGACAGATGCTGTTACAGGAAAGGATATTACGCAAAACCTCATAATGCGTTCTGATAATTCTTTCTCTATAGGAGAGATGACGAAGCCAGAGAAGGCTTTTTCAGTAGATGCCAAAGGAAACACTCAAGTTTCTTGGACTTTAAATATTCCTGATACGGTTGATGCGGTTCAATATAAAATTGTGGCAAAATCAGGTCCTTTTAGTGATGGCGAACAAAATGTGCTTCCTGTCTTATCTAACAGAATCTTGGTAACTGAAACCTTGCCAATGTGGATACGAAGCAATGAAACCAGAACTTTTACTTTAGATAAGTTAAAAAACAACAGCTCCACAACGCTCAAAAACCATCAATTAACCTTAGAAATGACCTCAAATCCTGCTTGGTATGCTGTACAAGCTTTACCTTATTTAATGGAATATCCTTATGAATGTAATGAGCAAACTTTTTCACGATTGTATGCGAACGCTTTAGCAAGTCACATTGCTAATTCAAACCCGAGAATTCAGGACGTTTTTAATCAATGGGCTTCTCAAGATGTGCTTATCAGCAATCTCGAAAAAAATGAAGAATTAAAATCCATTCTCATTCAAGAAACACCTTGGTTACGCGATGCACAAAGTGAAACTGAACAGAAAAAACGGATTGCCTTGTTATTCAATATGAATAAAATGACCAACGAATTGCAATCGGCTAAACGCAAATTAAAAAACAACCAAATGAGTAATGGTGCTTGGTCTTGGTTTGAAGGTGGTCGTCCAAATCGTTTCATCACACAACATATTATTGCTGGTTTTGGACATCTTAAACAGCTTAATGTTGCAGCTGCTGACGAAACTGATATGATTGAAAAAGCCATTCCATATCTTGATGCTGAATTTGTTCAAGAATATAAAGACCTCAAAAAATATGATGCTAAAACCGATTTGAGCAAAGACCATTTAAGCTACACACAATTGCAGTATTTGTATATGCGAAGTTTCTTCCCAGACATTGAAAAAAGCAAGGAAGTCAAGACTATTTCAGAGTATTATCAATCGCAAATTCAGACGTATTGGTTAAATCGTTCGTTGTATGCAAAAGGGTTGATGGCTTTGGTTGCTCATCGAAATAATGATGAAACAACAGCAACAAAAATCCTAAAATCACTTAAAGAAAACAGCATAACTTCTGACGAATTAGGCATGTATTGGAAAGAAAATACCAATTCTTGGTATTGGTATCAAGCACCAATTGAAACCCAAGCATTATTGATTGAAGCCTTTTCTGAAATTGAAAATGACACCAAAACCATTGATAATTTAAAAATTTGGTTGCTCAAAAACAAGCAAACCAATAGTTGGAAAACCACAAAAGCAACTACTGAAGCTGTGTATGCTTTGTTGCTTCAAGGAAGTGATTGGTTGCCTGTGACAGATATGGTTGATGTTGTCATTGGCGGAAAGCCAATAGAACCTTCAAAATTAGAAAACGTAAAAGTAGAAGCTGGAACAGGATATTATAAAACCTCTTGGGCAGGTTCTGAAATTACACCAAAAATGGCAAACGTTACTCTAAGCAAAAAAGGTAATGGTATTGCTTGGGGAAGTTTAAACTGGCAATATTTTGAAGATTTAGACAAAATCACTTCGGCTGAAACACCTTTAAAATTGAGCAAAAAACTCTTTTTAAAAACCAATACAGATACAGGTGAACAACTTTCTGAAATAACTTCTGAAACTCATCTAAAAGTTGGCGATTTGGTTCGTGTTAGGATAGAATTACAAAGTGATAGAACGATGGAATTTATTCATATGAAAGACATGAGAGCATCAGGTTTAGAGCCTACCAATGTAATTTCACAATACAAATGGCAAGATGGTTTGGGTTATTATGAAGCTACCAAAGATGCTTCTACCAACTTCTTTTTTGATTATTTACCAAAAGGCGTTTATGTGTTTGAATACGATTTAAGAGTGACTAATGCTGGATTGATGAGCAATGGTATTACTACAATACAAAGTATGTATGCTCCAGAATTTAGTAGTCATAGTGAAGGTTTGAAAGTGAACGTTGACTAATTTTTAAATAATAAATTAAAAAAAGAGGCTTTATTTGAAGCCTTTTTTTTATTGCTCTATGCTTGTTGCTTCAAATAGTTGCAGCTCGTTATCTGAAATTTTCACGGTTAATTGAATTGGGTTGCAACAAACTTCGCAATCTTCAATATAACTTTGGTAAGCCACTGAATAATCTAATAACATCGAGATGTCTTCCCAACAATAAGGACATTGAAAAAAATGTTCTATCATACTATTATGACAAAGATTCTAATGTTTCATGGATGGTTTCCCACTCTTGCATTAGTTGTTCTAAATGCTTCTTTTTTGATTGATAATGGTCAAAAAATTTAGGGTCAGAAACGGTTGCATCGTAATCAGTAGCTAAAGCAACATCCATTTCTTTGATACTTTTTTCGTGCAGATTAATTTGAGATTCTATATTGCTCAATCTGTTATTCAACGATTTTAATTTCTTTTGATCTTCGTAAGATTGTTTATTGCTTTCTTTTGGTGTTGTTTTTTCAACATCGCGCTTTTCAACATCGCGAAGCGTTTCAACATTACGCTGTTCTAAATAAAAATCAATATCACCTAAATACTGTTTTATTTTTTGATCCTTAAACTCGTAAACACTTTTGGTCAAGCCTTGTAAAAAATCTCTATCATGCGATACCAAAATTAAAGTGCCTTCAAATCTTTTTAAGGCTTCTTTCAACACATTTTTAGATTTGATGTCTAAGTGATTTGTAGGCTCATCCATTACCAATACATTGAGTGGTTGCAACAATAATTTTGCTAAAGCCAAACGGTTGCGTTCACCTCCTGAAAGCACTCTAACATATTTATCAACTTCTTCACCTCTAAACAAAAACGACCCTAAAATATCACGCACTTTGCTCCTGTTTTTTTCATTGGCTGCATCAATCATCGTATCCAAAACCGTTTTGTTTCCGTCTAAATATTCGGCTTGGTTTTGCGCAAAATATCCAATTTGAACATTATGTCCCAATTTTATGTTGCCTTCGTGCTTTAATTCGCCAACAATAATTTTAGCTAAAGTCGATTTTCCTTGCCCATTTTGACCAACAAAAGCTGTTTTACTATCGCGTTCAATAATTAAGTCGATGTTTTCAAGCACTTGCAAAGCACCATAATTTTTACTGATGTGATGCGCTTCTACCACTACTTTACCAGGAACAATAGAAACAGGGAAATTTAGCGTCATCACACTATTATCATCTTCATCCACTTCAATTCGGTCAATTCTGTCCAACTTTTTGATAAGTGATTGTGCCATTGTTGCTTTGGATGCTTTGGCTCTAAACTTTTCAATCAGTTTTTCGGTTTGTTCAATTTGTTTTTGTTGATTTTTTTGTGATGCTAATTGTTGTGCTTTAATTTCATTACGAAGCACCAAATATTGCGAATATGGTTTTTTATAATCGTAAATTCTGCCAAGAGAAATCTCAATGGTTCTATTAGTTACATTATCTAAAAACATTTTATCATGCGATACAATCACTACTGCACCAATATAAGTTTTAAGAAATCCTTCTAACCAAATAATCGATTCGATGTCTAAGTGATTGGTTGGCTCATCCAACAGTAAAATATCATTGTTTTGAAGTAAAAGTTTTGCCAACTCAATACGCATACGCCAACCACCAGAAAAGGTGTCTGTGAGCTTATTAAAATCGTCGCGTTTAAAACCTAACCCTTGAAGAATTTTTTCCGTTTCACCTTGATAGTTATAACCACCAATTATTTCATATTGATGCTGAATTTCATTCAAATCAATCATCAATTGATGGTAGCTATCACTTTCATAATCGGTTCTTTCCACCAATTGATGATTGATGTCATCTATTTTGGCTTCCAAAATTTTGATGTCCTTAAAGGCTTCATAAGCTTCTTCTAAAACGGTTCGACCAAAAACAAAATCGATGTCTTGTTTTAAAAAGCCAATACTCAAGTTCTTATCGGCAGCCATTTGGCCAGAGTCTGGTTCCATTTCTTTAGAAAGAATTTTGAGCATGGTCGATTTTCCTGCACCATTTTTTCCGATAAGACCAATTCTATCACCAGCACCAAGTCTAAAGGTGATATCTTCAAATAAATAGTCGCCTTGAAAAGAAATAGATAGATTGTGTATATTGAGCATAATTGTGACTAATGTTACGTAGCAATCCTATAAAAAACCTTAAATTTGCTACCTATTTTAAAACTGCAAAAGTAAGCAATCTCTATGATAAATAAAGGAAGTAAACTGTATAGTATTTTAAAAGGAACTTGTCCAAAATGCCATGAGGAGTCTATGTATGTTAATAAAAACCCATACCTTATTTCTGAAACTTTAAAAATGCAAGACACTTGTAGCAATTGTAAGACAAAATACAGTATTGAACCATCGTTTTTTTATGGGTCTATGTATGTGAGTTATGGTGTTGGTATTGCGTTTGGTGTAGCTGCCTTTGTAATAAGCTATTTGTTTTTAAACAGCAGTTTAAAAGTTGCTTTTGCAGCTATTATAGGTACTTTGGTGGTTTTTGCACCAATTATTATGCGCTTATCAAGAAATATTTGGATTAACCTTTTTGTGGACTTTGATAAAACATTAGCTAAAAAGAAAGGCTAATTAAAACGTACAATATCAATTTCTTTATCCAACGGTTTTCCGTTTTCAATGTACTCAAATAAGGCTTTTGCCACATAAGGCGCAATCATCACACCACGTGTTCCTAAACCGTTTAAAATGGCAATATTTTGATGCTTTTGATGTACACCAACTAAAGGTCGTCTGTCTTTAACGGTTGGTCTGATGCCTGCAACTTGGTGTACAACTTCAAAATCACACGTAATTAATTGTTTTAATTTATCAACTAATTCGGTTTTACCTTTTTGTGTAGTTTGATTGCTTGTATCGGTCCAATTATAGGTTGATCCTACGGAAAACAATTCTTTTCCTTCAGGAATTACAAACACTGAGGCTTTTAAAACGTAATCTATTTTTAAATTTGGTGCTTTAATAGTAATAATTTCTCCTTTGGCAACATTAAGTGGCAACTCGTTAAAAAATGGGTTGTGAATCATTCCAAAACCTTCAGCAAAAACAATGTACTTTGCAGTTATGTTTTTGTATTGAAGTAAATTTTGATGTATAATTAAATGTTCATAAACAAAGGTTTCATCAAGATATTGCTCTTGTTGTCGTAAATAGGTTTTATACTGATATAACAGCGTTGCTGTATCAATACGTCCTGTCTGCTCTACTTTTCCAAAACCAAAAGGTGCATTGACTGATGTGTTATTGTTTTTAATGATTTGTGTAGATAAATACGCTTCTAAATGAGGTTTGTCTGAAGCTGAAAACCATTCATTTTGTTCTTCAATAGATGCTAACCGACGATAAACAGGAAGTTTATAATCTAACTTAACCTTTAATAATTGCTCTAACTGTTGGTACATTGGCAAAGCCAAGGTCAATTGTTCTTTAGCTTTCCAAACTTCCGTAAAACGCTTTAAAATAACAGGATTATACAAGCCTGCAGCAACCACTGACGATTGTTGCGACTCATTATCAAAAACTACAAACGATTTGTCGTACTGTTTTAATTGCTCACAAAAAGCAATCCCAGCCAATCCGCATCCAACAATAATATAATCTACTTTCATTAGTGTAAAAGTAATTTAAAAAAAGTTTTATTTGGTAGGAATAAAAAAACGCTCACTTAAAAAAAGTGAGCGTTTTTTTTATAGGTGCTTAAAAATTAGTAAGCCCACATATCTTGTTCAAAATTACGTATTTTCTCTTTAATTCGATCAGATTCTAACAATTGCATTAGTGCATTATCAGCAACATAATCTTTAATTTCTCTGTCACCATACACATTTTCTTCTTTATACATATACCCATTAAAATGCCTTGAGTTAAGCAAATGATCAAAAGATATTGGCATGGCACTATTTTTACTATTAAATGCCTTAGCATTGTGTAATACCTCTCTTACTTCTGGAAAAAATACCCAGAATAGTGGAATTGGCTGCTTGTTAGCAGCATCATCAGAATCAATAAAATTAACATCTGGAGCTGCAGGAGCTAAGCCTAACAAACGGTATTTTAACTCACCTTGACGTTTGTCAAAATACCATAGTCCTTTTATAAGGTAGGCACTAATATCATAAGATTGTATATCTCTTTTAGTAATGTACTGTTCATCAACTTTGCCTTCTGCATTGTATTGTTGGTAGCCTATATCTAAGGTATCCACTTTATGCAATGCAGCTTCCATATCTTTTAAAGTACGTTTTGCTGTAAAATACGAATCGTCATAGATGTCTTTAATGGTTCCATCTTTAACATTTTTCATCAAAACATCAAACAATGAACGTCTATTGGTTCCAATATTATTGGTGTCAACAGGATAATACAATGGAAAGTTAACACGTTCATCAAGAACGACTTTTTCCCAAGTCATTTTAGAAAACATGATATCTCTATCATCTACATATCCATATTCTAATGGTTTGTCGTTATCTAAAGCTAACTGAGCTTCTGTTTTAACACCAATTTCTTCAGGTTTTTTTGCATTGAGCAAGTTGGCTTGCGCAAAACTGCCTGTAGCCATACTTAAACCTAAAACGGTTAATAAACAACTTTTTAAATTCATATTTTATAAATTATATTATTTGGGACGATACTTATACGTTTTAATAACGCATAATGTAAACCTAAATTATATTTAGTTTGTTATTTCTACAAATACAGGTGATACTGTTGGCAGTTTGTATGCCGAATTACCTACAATTTGTGCTTTAATATTGAAAATTTGAACGCCATCACCACGTGATGCTTTACGCAACGCATTTTTAGCTTGGTCATTCAATTTATTACCAGTCACATTTACAGATGGTTGCCCAGGAACTTTAATACTGAATGATACTACTGTAATAGGCAACTCAAAATCAAAGTCATTAAGGACAGCACCAACAGTTGCAATTTGCACATTGTTACGTGGCAATTTTACTAAATCTTGTTGGCCTGCAATCGTTCCTGTTGGTTTTGGAATGTCTTTAATTCTAAAGGTAGCTTTATCACTTACTGGTGAACCATCAGGCAATTTACCAACCACATTAATAGTTACTTCTCTTCCAGAGCCTGGATTCATTACATATTTTCCAACTCCTGAACCTTTACTTAAACCTGGTGCAGTAGCAGTAACATTGTTATCTGACACACCAGCAAAAGAGATTGTCATTGGGTTGGCAACACCACGATATACCACATTCATTTTATCAGCAGAAATTGTTGCTGAGTTAGGTTTTGGTACAACAGCGTAAGAACTTTTTACTGGAATGCTAATAATAGAGTCGCCTTCTTTAAATTGAAATTCTCCAACAATTTCTCTTTCACCAACAGCTCCTGCAGGAAATTTTAACATTGTTTGGCCAGCTTGCATAGCATCAGCAGGCAATTCTTGTCCATTGATAATTACTTTATCAGCTCTTAAGGTTTTATCATTTTTACCTAAAATGATTCTACCTGAAAAATCTTCACCAGAGAAAAAAGCGGTTTTATCTGGTACAACAATGGCATCAAAGTTTGTTAAAGAAGCTTCAACTTTTAGTTTACCAGCTAACATTGATGATAAAACTTCAGACTCTGTATTTTTTACATCTGCTTGTAACTGTGTCATTTTAGTTAAAGAAGCTACCAAAGGAAATCCTTTATAGTTGTGGTCTAACCAACTTACAGTGCCTGCACCACGTTTAACATCATCAGTTGCAAATTTCTTTTTAACGTCATCTGAAATACTTTTCATATCAGGATTTGTAGCTAATACTTTTATAACGCCTTCTCTAAATTTAGCAATTTGGTCTAAAAACTCTTGACCTTCTGGTTTAAATTTATCGCCAATGAAAAAATGGTTGTCTAAGAAATCTCCTTTATCCATAATTTCATACTCTTTAGGATCTTCAACTGTAGCAGTCATTTTTCCTTTTAAAGTCTCTAAATAAGAATTGAAGTCATTAGCTAACACTGAAATTTGGTCAGCTTGGGCTTTTAATGGTTGGTATTTTGCTGGTTGTTCTGAAACTTTTTCAGCTAATCCTTCCATAAAAGCATTGTTACGTGTTGTAGCAGCTGCATTAGACTCCGTTAGCTTTTCGTTCATTAATCCAAATGCTGATAGCACTTCTTTTGACATATTCAATGCTAACATCGCAATGAAGATCAAATACATCAAGTTAATCATTTTCTGCCTTGCAGATAATTTTCCTCCTGCCATTTCTAATTAGTTTTTTGTGTTAGTTGTTAAATAAGTACGATTAAAATCTAATTAGTTTCTGTTCATTGCAGACAACATACCACCATAAACGCCATTTAAAGATGATAGGTTAGATGCTAATGATTGCATTTGCTCTTTTAATTTAGTCGCATTTTCAACGGCTTCTTCATTAATACTGGCTTGACGATTAACACTTTCTAATTGTACTTTATAAAGACTGTTTAAAGATTCCATTTGTGCAGCAGCTAAAGAGAGTTCTTCACCATATTTTTTAGTTGCAGCAATAGAATCTACTGTTGGGCTAATACCTTTTGCAGCACCTTCAAAGTTTTTAATGCTTTCGCCTAAGCTCGACATTAATTCTGCATCAATTTTAGCGTCTTTTAATAATTCGTCTAATTTTTTAGATAGCAACCCTTCTGCATCTTTAGGTTGGTCTTTCTTTTTGTTAGAAGCAGCACCTCCTGCTAATTCAGGATATACCAATGACCAGTCTAAATCGTCATCAACAGGTTCAAATGCTGATATTGCAAAAATAATTGCTTCTGTAACAAGACCTAAGGTTAACATCACATTACCTGTTAAAGGTCCAATTTCAAAGTGTGTAATTTTAAATAGTGCTCCAATAATAACGATTGATGCTCCTAGTCCGTAAGCCATGTTCATAAACCTCTTACCTGCTCTTGATTGTGCCATAATTTTGTTGTTTTAGTTTTAAGTTAAATTACTTAAGTAGATTAATATTTAGTTATTGGTTGTTAAATTTTATCGGTTTGTGCCGTTTCCTGCATTTTTGGTTACATCTGTTCCCATATAATCTTGAACGGTTCTAAAGCCTATGTAACTTCTTGCAGAATCGGCATATTCATAGTCTCTTGAGCTTACTTGTAAGTAATATGCTACATCTTTCCACGAGCCACCACGCACTACTTTACGTTGGTTGTCTGCATCATTAACATTTGGATTGATAGTTGACATATACTCATAAGAACCTGGATCATAAGAACCATTTACCCATTCTGAAACATTACCAGCCATATTGTATAAGTTAAAGTCATTAGGCTCGTAAGATTTAGCTTCTACTGTATATAACGCTTGGTCAGCTGCGTAATCACCACGTAAAGGTTTAAAGTTAGCTAAGAAACAACCTCTGTCATTTTTAGCATAAGGTCCTCCCCATGGAAAGGTTGCTCCTTGCAGGCCTCCTCTTGCGGCATATTCCCATTCTGCTTCAGAAGGTAGTCTAAATCTGTTAACAGGTTGTTTTCCTTTGCTTTTTTGGTAGCCATTTTTGTATAGTGTACGCCATTGACAAAATGCGTTGGCTTGTTTCCATGATACACCAACTACTGGATATTCACCATAAGCATCATGCCAAAAATAATCATTGTGCATTGGCTCATTATATGAGTACGCAAAATCACGAATCCATGCGGTTGTGTCTGGATAGACTTCTACTTCTTCTTGTTTGATGAATTTAGAACGTTTTTGATTTTTGTTCTTGGCTGCTGCCTGAATATCCATATAGGTGTATTGGAATTTGAATTTTTTCACATCCCAAGTACGTTGTCCATTGTAAGATTCTTCTAATGGCAAATACATGGTGTCCATAACTTCAGCGTAGTATTCATCTGGATAATCGGCTGTATCAAAAATTAAATCTACATCGTGGTTTAATTTTCTACCTTCATAACCTGTTGGTCCTAAACCACTATAGTTATCTAACATATACTTTTCATATACGGTCATATTTGCAGTATCTGCATCTTTAAACGCATATTCGCCAGTACCACCATCACCAGGTGTCAGTCCTAAATCGTCAGCTATAATGGCCAATTTGGTTCTAAGGATAGAATCTCTTACCCAATTTACAAATTGACGATACTCACTATTTGTGATTTCTGTTTCGTCCATATAAAATGCACTTACAGTTGCAGTTTTGGTAGGCGCATCTTGTATGCCTGCCAAATCATCGTCTGATTTTCCCATTATGAAAGCTCCACCAGGAACTAGTGTCATACCATAAGGTTTTTCAGGATGCCATTTTTTTCCTTTAACTCCAACTAGTTCTCCTCTGTCGCCAGAACTACAACTAGTTAATAGAGCTAAAACAGCGGTTAATAAAGCAAACTTCTTCATATTCATATAAACTCGAGGTTAAATTATTTAGTCTTAATTTCAGTCATTAAAATTTTAAGGCAGTAAACATATCTATATATTTTCAAAAAAACAATTTTTTTTTTACTTTTTTTGCACTTCATCCTAAAAAGAGTGCATTTCATCGATTAAGAAATTGTTAAATTTTATTTAGCTAATTTACTAAAAACTATTCTTTTTATATGCTTTATACCATCTTTCTGGTATTTTGCCTTGGGTTGCTTCTACGTAATCATCGTGCATGCAAGGTAATAACGTATGCTTTTTTAATTTATTATTAACTTCTGGCAAAAAAGGAATCTCTATCCACCAACGTCCTGTTTTTGTACTTTTATAAAAAATTAATTCGTCATCATCTATCAATACATTATATTTTTGATGGTTGGCATCATCATTAAAATTATCATCTTTTACTCTGCAATTAACTCCTTCAATAAAGTACCACAACATTTGGGCTACAAGCATGGCAGTGGCATGGTCATCTTTTGAAGGTTGGTATTCATAAATACCAAACGACGATACTTTATTACTAATCCCTGCATATCGGGCTATGGCGCAAATTTCTTTGCCGTCAAATCCGTTTGGCGAATACTTTTGCTTTGAAGAGACTTCAGAAGCTTTTACCGATTTTAAATCGATGCTAACAATATGAGCATCGCGCATGACAGGCTCTACTATAGAAACTGTTTTTGATATGTCGCCCAAACGATAAGCTTCAAAATATAATTTTTCCATTAAATCTATTTCTTCTTGTGAGTTGAAATAGGTTTGGTAACCAATAGTTGAATAGTTAAACAGATTATAAGGCTGTTCTAAAATAATTTTGCCAAGGTAGCTGTTATTTTTAATTGGCAAGGTCGAATCTCCTAAATCAAAATTACTATCAACATTGACAATATTGACCATTGGCGAAATCGTATCATACGCACGATAATTAGGATAGGTCAAATCTTGACTTCCTCCTAATATAATAGGGATGATTTTTTTTTCGAGTAAAATGGTTATGGTTGTTCGGAGTGCAAAATAGGTGTCTTCTACACTATCGCCTTTAAGAATATCACCCAAATCAGCCATGGTGGTATGCCAATTTCCTGGAAACAAAGCATATAATGATTTTCTTATGCTCTCTAACTGAATATCTGACCCTATATAATTGACATCGTTTCTATTTTCAAGAACACCTATTAAGGCCATAGTAACGCCTTCTAAATCTGGAAATCCGTTTTGTTTAGAATGTACTTTTAATTTTCTGCCAAGCGCTTGTGGTGAGAGTAACTCATTGTGAGCTAAAACTACATCTGAAACAGGTGACAAAAAATTAAAGGTCATAAATTATTTCTTTTTTGAAGTTGTTTTTTTCTTTACTGCTTTTTTTGCTGTTTTCTTTTTAGGCGTTTTAGCTTCAATCAGTTCTTTAGCTTTCTCCAAAGTTAGTTTAGAAACATCTACTGATTTGTCTAATTCTACTTTTATTTTTCCTTTTAATATAGTATGTCGTCCCCAACGTGCTTTTTCTACTCTAATTCCTTCGTCTTCCCAATTGTGGACAACCTTATCAATTTCTTTTTGAATTTTATCTTGAATTAATTCAATAATATCTTGGTCAGATAAATTATCCCAATCATACTTTTTGTTGACGTTGATAAACATGTTGTTCCATTTAATGAAGGGTCCAAAACGACCTTTTCCTTTTTGAACTGGTAAACCATCATACATATATATAGGAGCATCTGCTTTTTCCTTTTCTTTAATTAATGCAATAGCGTCTTCCAATTCAACACTAAGTGCATCCATTCCTGGAGCAAGTGATACAAATTTGTCTCCATATTTAACATAGGGTCCAAAACGACCATTATTTACTTCTAACGGTTCGCCTTTATAAGTTCCTAAATCTTTTGGAAGCTTGAATAAATCCATAGCTTCTTCGTAAGTGATGGTATTAAGTTGTTGGTCTGGACTTAGGCTTGCAAACAAAGGTTTTTCATCTTCTTCTGCAGTGCCAATTTGAACCATTGGCCCAAACTTACCTAAACGTACACTTACTTGACGTCCTGTTTTTGGATCGGTTCCAAGAATACGTTCGCCTGATTCTCGTTCGGCATTTTCTTGTACATCTTCAACTTGTGGATGAAATTTTTTGTAAAAGTCTTTCATCATTTTAGTCCAATCTACTTTTCCTTCTGCAATGTCATCAAAGTCTTCTTCAACTTTAGCGGTAAAGTTATAATCTAAAATATGTTCAAAATGCGTTACCAAAAAGTCCGTCACAATCATTCCAATATCTGTTGGTACCAATTTTCCTTTATCTGAACCCACTTTTTCTGTCAGCACTTTATCTTTTACTGCTCCAGCTTTTAAAGTTAACTGTGTATAATTACGTTCTGTTCCGTCAACAGTTCCTTTTTCAACATAATTTCTATTTTGAATGGTCGAAATTGTTGGTGCATAAGTTGATGGACGACCAATACCAAGTTCTTCTAACTGTTTTACCAAAGAGGCTTCTGTATATCTATAAGGAGGACGTGTGTAACGCTCAGTGGCAGTAATGTAATTATTATGGAGCGTTTCGTTGGTTTTCATTGCTGGCAACATACCATCTTGCTCTGAGTCTTCATCATCATTCCCTTCCAAATAAACTTTTAAAAATCCATCAAAAGTGATGACTTCTCCATTTGCAATAAATAACTCATGGTGTGTAGACGCACTAATTTTAACATTGGTACGCTCTAATTCGGCCTCACTCATTTGTGATGCGATGGCACGTTTCCAAATTAAATCGTATAAACGTGCTTGGTCTCTATCAATATCTATTGAGTGACGCGAAAAATCTGTTGGTCTAATGGCCTCATGTGCTTCTTGAGCACCTTTTGTTTTTCCTGTATAATTACGTGGTCTACTGTATTTTGAACCAAAGGCATTTTCTATTTCAGCTTGTGCACCTTTTCTGGCTTCGTCAGATAAATTAACGCTATCGGTTCTCATATAAGTAATCAACCCTGACTCATATAAACGTTGTGCCATGGTCATGGTTTTACTTACCGAAAAATACAACTTACGTGATGCTTCTTGTTGCAAAGTTGAGGTTGTAAATGGTGCTGCAGGCGATTTTTTTGCTGGTTTTTTATCTAAATCGGCAACTTTAAACGCTGCAGACACATTTGATTCTAAAAATTTGTAGGCGGCTTCTTTGGTTGTAAAAGTTTTTGATAACTTGGCCTTAAACGTTTGACCTTCTTCATTAGAAAATTCGGCATCAATTCTATAAGACGCTTCTGCTTTAAAGTCTTGTATTTCGCGCTCGCGCTCTACAATTAATCGAACAGAAACCGATTGTACGCGTCCTGCTGATAAACCGCCTTTTACTTTTCGCCATAAAACTGGCGAGAGTTCATAACCTACAATTCTATCTAATACACGACGTGCTTGTTGTGCATCTACTAAATGATAATCAATATCACGTGGATTTTCAATAGCTTTTTGAATGGCCGATTTTGTAATTTCATGAAATACAATACGTTTTGTTTTTGATTTGTCAAGCTTTAACGTTTCAGCTAAATGCCACGCAATAGCCTCTCCTTCTCTATCTTCATCACTTGCTAACCATATAACTTCTGCTGCTTTAGCTAAATCTTTCAGTTTTTTAACAACTGTTTTTTTGTCTTTAGAAACCTCGTATTTTGGTTTAAAATCACCTTCAACATCGACACCTAATTCTTTTGAAGGCAAGTCAGCAATGTGCCCAAAACTCGATTCTACCTTGTAATCTTTTCCAAGAAATTTTTCAATAGTTTTGGCCTTTGCAGGTGACTCAACAATTACTAAGTTCTTCGCCATGTTTGATTTTTTGTGGCTACAAATGTATATGAAAAAAAATTATTTGACCTAATTTTAAATTTTTTGACCGCTTTTCTATTTGGTTTTTACTCATAAAAAAAGCTCCAACTTTAGGTTGAAGCTTTTAAATTATAGTGATTAAAAATTAGCTATTTGTTCCAATTTCATTGATTTCGCTATCATTTTCAAAACCGATAACATGCTTATATATAAAATAAACTGGATGGTACACAAAAGCTGCTGTAATTAATGTTCCAATACCACATAACAGCATTCCTACCAACGAAGCCAATATAGATGAAACAATTATTAGCCCAAATGCAATTCCCCATTTTTTAGTTCCCACTTTAAAACTTGCACTGACAATATCACCTACGCTAAATTCTGGATTAAAGGCAAAAACAATCGTAAAAAAAGACATTGGCACTATTGTGTATATTAAAGGTATATAACAAAGTAATGCAGATGGAATGGCTATCAATATTGAAACTAACATTATCAACAATAGCTTACCAATATATTTTCCTTTTAAATAGTAAAACAAATCAGACGTTTTAACGGTTTTTCCAGCGTCTAAATCTCTTAAAATTCTAAATAATCCTGCATTTAAAGCCACAGAAATAACACCAATGGCTAATATACCTATCATAAACAAGATGATGTAAACCACAGAAAACCCTGCCATAAAGGTGCCAAACGCATTTGGATCCATTTGGCCATTTTCAGATTGTGAAACAATCATCATAATAAATGGTACATAAATAATAAAGATGAATGGAAGCATCAAAATCATAACAAATAATTGCATTAAAAAGCCTTGTAGCCAGCTTTTTTTGAATAATTCGATAGATTCACTAAAAATATTACCAAAATCCAGAGACTTGGCATTTTTCACTTTTGATTGTAAGTCTGCTAATGTCATTATAAAAGTTTTAGTTGATTTTATCCCAAAGAAACTATATTTATTTAACATAATCAAAACAAATTCTGTTCTGACACTTTGTCATAGTTATCAAAATAACCATATCTTTGCACACTTATTGAAAGTTTCAATCAAAATGAAATTTCTACTTTGTAGAAAATAACTATGAAAAAGATTATAGACGAAAACAAACAAGGCGAAGCCCTTGTATTGGAACAAAAAAAAGAAAACACACGCCAACTTTTTATTGAAAGTTATGGCTGCTCCATGAATTTTAGCGACAGTGAAATTGTGGCTTCCATTTTGGCAAATGAAGGTTATAATACCACTCAAAACCTTGAAGATGCCGATTTGGTTTTGGTCAACACTTGTTCTATTAGAGATAAAGCAGAACAAACCGTCAGAAAACGCCTTGAAAAATACAATGCTGTTAAACGCACTAAAAATCCAAAAATGAAAGTTGGCGTTTTAGGTTGTATGGCTGAACGTTTGAAAAGCAAGTTTTTAGAAGAAGAAAAAATTGTCGATTTGGTTGTTGGTCCTGACGCTTATAAAGATTTGCCTAATCTTTTAGCCGAAGTTGAAGAAGGTAGAGACGCTATCAATGTTATGCTTTCAAAAGAAGAAACTTATGGTGATATTGCTCCTGTACGTTTAAATAGTAATGGCGTTACTGCTTTTGTATCAATTACACGTGGTTGTGACAATATGTGTACTTTTTGTGTAGTGCCTTTTACACGCGGTAGAGAACGTAGCCGAGATCCGCAAAGTATTATTGAAGAAGTTAACGACCTTTGGAACAGAGGTTTTAAAGAAATTACACTTTTGGGTCAAAATGTAGATAGTTACCTTTGGTATGGTGGTGGCCTCAAAAAAGATTTTGACAAAGCCAGCGAACTCCAAAAAGCAACCGCTGTTAGTTTTTCAAATTTATTAGAATTGTGCGCCAAAACACAACCTAAAATGCGCATTCGGTTTTCAACGTCCAATCCTCAAGATTTGACTTTGGATGTTATTGAAACAATGGCAAAATACGACAACATTTGTAATCATATTCATTTACCAGTTCAAAGTGGAAGTAATCGAATTTTAAAGGAAATGAATCGATTACACACACGCGAAGACTATTTTAATTTGATTGATAACATCAGACGTATCCTTCCTAATTGTGCTATTTCTCAAGACATGATTGCTGGTTTTCCAACCGAAACTGAACAAGACCATCAAGATACTTTAAGTTTAATGGACTATGTAAAATATAATTTTGGATATATGTTTAGCTATTCTGAACGTCCAGGCACTTTAGCAGAACGCAAAATGAAAGATGATGTTTCTGAAGAAATAAAACAACGCCGTTTAGCCGAAATTGTGCAATTACAACGCGAACACAGCGAAATAAGAACCAAAGAATATCTAAACACCACTGTGGAAGTGTTGATTGAACGCGAATCTAAAAAATCGGACGCACAATGGTCTGGAAGGACGCCTCAAAATATTGTAGCTGTGTTCCCAAAAGCGCATTATAACATTGGCGATTTTGTTAATGTCAGCATTTCAGATTGTACAAGTGCAACCCTTATTGGCGAAGCGGTTGGCTATTCAAAGAATAATTAGAATGAAGAATTTTTTATCTGTAATATTTTTTTTCTTATCAGTGAACATCATGTTTTCGCAGTATGATCCGCAAGCATATGATATTCATATAGAGAAATTTAAAGTTAACAAAGACACGTTTGTTACATCAGTTTTAATATTTCATTCTTTTGATAATGATAAATTTATTTCTGAGCTTGAAAAGGAATTTGGAGTTTTTAAAAAAGTAATAAAAGAAGAAAACATATCTTACAGCTATTCCAGTTCAAAAATAAAGTATAAAAAATGGTCAACTATTCCATTTACAATTTATTTAGATTCAAAAATGGAAATCAGATATGGTTCTGCTAACGAAAGAGGAACAAAGTTGTATTTTAAAGGAAAATTGGTAGATATTCCAAGAAAAATTACTGTCTTTTACATATTAAACGATCAAAATACAGATATTTTACTTTCAAAAAAGACACAAAAAAAAGTTAGAAAATTTTTAATTAAAACCATTCATAAAGTCACTAATCAATAAGATTATGCTTTAACGGAAAATACATATGGAATCAATACAAGCCATAAAACAACGCTTCGGCATTATTGGAAACGATGCTAAACTTAATCGCGCCATAGAAAAAGCCATTCAAGTAGCTCCAACAGATATTTCGGTGTTGGTTACTGGCGAAAGTGGTGTTGGCAAAGAGAGTATTCCAAAAATTATCCATCAACTATCGCACAGAAAACACGGCAAATACATTGCTGTTAACTGTGGTGCAATTCCAGAAGGCACTATAGATAGTGAACTTTTTGGACACGAAAAAGGTGCTTTTACAGGAGCCACACAAACACGCGAAGGCTATTTTGAAGTGGCTGATGGAGGCACTATTTTTTTAGATGAAGTTGGTGAGTTGCCATTAACTACACAAGTGCGTTTGTTGCGTGTTTTAGAAAATGGCGAATTCATCAAAGTGGGTTCAAGTAAAGTGCAAAAAACTAATGTTAGGATTGTAGCTGCCACTAACGTCAACATGTTTGAAGCCATCAAAAAAGAAAAATTCAGAGAAGATTTATATTACCGATTAAGCACTGTTGAAATTCATATTCCTGCATTGCGCGAACGAAAAGACGATATTCATCTATTGTTCCGAAAATTTGCCAGCGATTTTGCGATGAAATACAAAATGCCAACCATCAAATTAACGGATGATGCTATTGAAGTTTTATTAAAAAACCGATGGAATGGTAACATACGTCAGTTGCGTAATGCGGCTGAACAAATTTCTGTTTTAGAACAAAACAGAACCATTAACGCAACAACCTTACAAAGTTATTTACCAAATCATGGTAGCAATTTGCCAGCAGTCATCAATACTTCAAAAGCAGAAAGCGATTTTAGTAGCGAGCGCGAAATCCTTTATAAAGTGTTGTTTGACATGAAAAGTGATTTGAACGATTTGAAAAAACTTACCATGGAACTGATGAAACATGGCAATGCCTCAGATGTTCAAAAAAACAACGAAGGTCTTATTCAAAAAATATATGGTGGTAATGATGAAGACACCTATGATGATACTGTTGAAGATATGGAAGTACTGTCCATCCCTGAAAAAACAAACCATCCAATAGAAACGGTTGATACAACATCAGACAAATACCATTTTGCTGAAGAAGTTGAAGAAGAAGAAACCTTATCTTTACATGATAAAGAATTGGAATTAATCAAAAAATCATTAGAACGTCATCAAGGAAAACGCAAACTGGCAGCTGCTGAACTTGGCATCAGCGAACGGACACTCTATAGAAAAATTAAGCAATTTGATTTGTAGAGTCATATTATTTCTTTAATTTTCTACTATATTTTAATTTTGCTACTATGTTTGTAAAACGTCTTATTTTTTTTATTGTGATTATATGTCTATTCTCATGTAATAACGACAGTGACAGCAATCCTGAAGATATCACTCCACCTGAGATCACATTAAATGGTGATGCAATAATTAATCTTGCTTATGGAACTGAATATTTGGAATTAAACGCTATAGCCACAGATGATGTTGATGGTGACATTTCATCAAGTATTGTTATTGGTGGTGCGACTGTAAATTCGACTGTACCTAACTCCTATGTCATTACCTACGATGTGTCTGATGCAGCAGGAAATGCTGCAGAACAAGTATTACGCACTGTGAATGTATTACCAGACTCAAATCAACCAGTTATAACAATCGTTGGTGAAGCAACGATAGAACTCACTTTTGGTGAACCCTACGAAGAACTTGGAGCAACAGCTGTTGATGATATTGATGGTGATATTTCTTCACAAATAGTAATTGGTGGGGCAACTGTTGATTCGACTATACCTGGCATCTATATCATTACCTATGATGTATCTGACGCGGCAGGAAATGCTGCAGAACAGGTATCACGAACTGTGACTGTCTTACCAGACACAAGTCCTCCAGTTATAACTCTTATTGGCGATGTAACAATTGAACTTACTTTTGGTGAACCCTATGAAGAACTTGGAGCAACAGCCATAGATGATGTCGATGGTGATATTTCTTCACTAATAGTAATTGGTGGAGATGTAGTAAATACAAATGTTTCGGGTTCTTATGTAATTACTTACAATGTTTCTGATCAATCTGGAAATGCGGCTGAAGAAGTTTCAAGAACAGTCAATGTAACTGAGGGATCAACAAGCACAATTATAAAGGAATTACACTTGTTCTCATATAATCAATCAACAGACACTACATCACTTTGGGCTATATTAAAATTTGATATTAATGGAAGGATTTCGTCTGCTGAAGATGTCACTACTAACACTGAATACATTTATGATTTTGATGCTAATGGAAAATTAAATTCAATATACTCCAATGGAACACCGTTTATTGAAGTTTTTTATGATTCAAATGACCGAATAACTCAGATTAACGATAGAACTTTTGTTTATAACCCTAATATGTCAGATTACATTAACGCAAATGGTTATACTCTACCTTCTATTTTCTCAAATGAATATGATAATTTTTATCTTGAGGAGTCAAGCATAGTTAGCCTTACTCAAGGAGACAATCAAGAATACACCTTTAATATACTATTTGCTGACGAATCTGTTTACAACAGTAATTTTTATAAAGACGTTAAAGTTTTAGTATTTCCAGATGGAAGTACTTCCACAAATTATGACCCAACCTATTTAGCGCAAAACAAATATTATATTCGTTATAATTATAATGATCTTTTACAACGAATAGGAGTTGATTATGATTATGAAAGTCTAAATTATTCGAACTCGACAATTAACCCTTTACATCAAAATCAAACCAATTTATTACAAGTTTTTTCATTCTTACAGCCATATCAACAATTGTACAAAACAAATATCTTGTTCAATATCAACCTGTTTTCTAACTTAAATATAAAAAAGCACTATCTCGATGAAGGTCCTTACACACTTTATGAATTTGGATATTACCTCAATAATTTAGGAATGCCTACGCATTCAACGCGTACATATCTTATTAATTCGGGCACGTATGCAGTTTATAATTATATTGAAGCCAATTATTACTATCAAGGTGATGTAATTCCTGATTAATACTAATTACTCACCATATTTAAATTGCTTGTTTTATCTAACACTTTGCTTATTTTTGTCAGAAAGTAATTGTTTTATGACACTTAAAGCAAAAAATTGTAAAAAATCGTTATTCAATAAAAAAACAGCGTGAAATATTTTAAATATATAGTAATAGTTAGCATTTCTTTAACCATCTTAGGTTGTGGTGCCTATTCATTTACAGGTGCCTCCATTCCTGCAAACACCAAAACCTTTCAGGTCAATTATTTTCAGAATAATGCACCATTGATAGAACCCGGTTTAGATAGAGATTTTACCAATGCTTTGGCAGATTATATTCTAAACCAAACCAGTTTAAGCCTTGTAACTTCTGGAGCCGATTTAACTTATGAAGGTGAAATTGTTGAATATCGAATTTCGCCAACTACAGCAACAGCTAATAACACAGCAGCCCAAAACCGATTAACCATAAGCGTAAATGTGCGCTTTTTTGATAAAAATAATGAAGAAAACGACTTAGAACAACGTTTTTCGTTTTTTTATGATTACGCAGGAAGTGCACAATTGGTTGGTAGCCAAAAAGACACTGCCATTGCTGAGATTTTTGAACGTTTAACCCAAGATATTTTTAATGCCACATTAGCAAAATGGTAACTAAAAAATAATCTCACAACACCTTTGAACAAAGAAGAATTTACATATCTGCTATCAAAACCAGAACACATTAGTACTGAGCAAACCATTGCCATAAACACACTGATTGGTGAATTTCCTTATTTTCAACCAGCAAGAGCCTTATATCTTAAAGGATTAAAAAACAAAGAGAGCTTTAAATACAACCAAGAGCTAAAAACAACAGCAGCTTATACCACAGATAGAAGCATTTTATTTGATTATATCACTTCTGAAACATTTAACCAGAATGAAATATCACAACAAATCAAACAAAATTTTGAGCATTTAAAGAATATAAAAGTAACAGATGCTGAAGACATTTCAGTCAATAAAAGTGTGACAATTGATGAAGCCCTAAAACAACACATGAGAGACAGTGAAAGCGTTTTAGACCCTTATTTGTTTGAAGAAAAAATAAAAGCCGAAGACGTTGTTCAATTTATTTCAGATATCAACGAAGCTCCAAAATTGCCAATTATAGAAATTGATACTCAAAATATCAAAACAACACCAGAAGAACAATTAGGCATAGGCAAACCTTTAGAATTTGATAAGACAGAAACCCATTCCTTTACAGAATGGCTAAAAATTACCAGCTTTAAACCAATTATCAGAGAAGAAAACATAAGTGAACATTCTGAGCAAACCAAAGCAGCTGAAGCTATTTCAAGTTCGCCACTTGACAAAAAACTGGAACTTATTGACAAATTTTTAATCAATAACCCAAAAATAACACCAAGCAAAGAACCAAGTTCAAACCATAACATAGCAAAAGTTCAAAACAACCAAAATGATGGTTTAATGACTGAAACTTTAGCCCGAATTTATTTAGAGCAAAAAAACTATGACAAGGCAATTCAATCTTATAAAATTTTAAGTTTGAAATATCCAGAAAAAAGTGGTTTCTTTGCAGACCAAATTAAAGCAGTAAAACAAATACAAGAAAATAATAACACATAACAAATGAGTACGTTTACAATATTTTTAGCACTTATTATCATTGTAGCATTTTTATTAATCATCGTAATCATGGTACAAGAACCAAAAGGAGGAGGCTTATCTTCATCCTTTGGAGGTGGCGGATCCCAACAAATGGGAGGCGTTAAAAAAACCACAGACTTTTTAGACAAAAGTACTTGGATTTTAGCAAGCGCAATGCTAGCATTAATTTTATTATCTAATATAACCGTTGGTGGTGCTAATGGTCATACAGAGTCTAAAGCTTTAGATAGTGATGCAGCAACTACAACAGCTCCTGCCCCAACCACTAATAGTGCTAATGACGCAACAAAATCTATTGATACTACAAAAAATTAATATCAATAACATCAACACATCAACACAAAAAATGCCAACCGTTTACGTTGGCATTTTTTTATTACTGAAACTTTGTCAGTCCTAATGAATTGGCACATTTTTAGCCATTTTACAAACTATTAAAACAAATTAAAAAAACATATAACTATGGGATTAAACATTAAACCTTTAGCAGATAGAGTTCTTATTGAACCCGTTGAAGCTGAAACCAAAACAGCTTCTGGCATTATCATACCAGACAATGCCAAAGAAAAACCTCAAAAAGGAAAAGTGGTTGCAGTTGGAAAAGGCACCAAAGATGAACCAGTAACAGTAAAAGTTGGTGAAACAGTTCTTTACGGTAAATATGCTGGCACTGAACTAAAACTGGAAGGTAAAGATTACCTAATTATGCGTGAGAGTGACATATTAGCAATTATCTAATTGGAAATTCCAAAAACAAAAAACAAATTCCAATACTTTCAAAAACACATACCAATTCCAATTTTGGAATTTAATTGTAAATATTGAAAGTTTAAAATTTTTAAAAAATTTTTAAATTATGGCAAAAGATATAAAATTTGATATTGAAGCACGTGACGGTTTAAAACGTGGTGTGGACGCATTAGCAAATGCAGTAAAAGTAACCTTAGGCCCAAAAGGGCGTAATGTTATTATTGGCAAATCATTTGGAGCACCTCAAGTAACTAAAGATGGTGTTACTGTTGCTAAAGAAATTGAATTAGAAGACGCGCTAGAAAATATGGGCGCACAAATGGTAAAAGAAGTCGCTTCAAAAACCAACGATTTAGCTGGTGATGGTACCACAACGGCAACTGTTTTGGCACAAGCCATTGTAAAAGAAGGTTTGAAAAATGTAGCAGCAGGTGCCAACCCAATGGATCTCAAACGAGGCATTGACAAAGCAGTTGAAACCATTACTAAAGATCTTGAAAAACAAGCAAAAAAAGTAGGAAACTCTTCTGAAATGATTAAACAAGTAGCTTCCATTTCTGCAAATAACGATGATACTATTGGTGATTTAATTGCCAAAGCATTTAGTAAAGTTGGAAAAGAAGGCGTCATTACTGTTGAAGAAGCCAAAGGAACCGATACCTATGTTGATGTTGTAGAAGGAATGCAATTTGACAGAGGTTATTTATCACCTTATTTTGTGACAGATGCTGATAAAATGATTGCCGATTTAGAAAATCCATATATTTTATTATTTGACAAAAAGATTTCCAACTTACAAGAAATTCTTCCAATATTAGAACCTGTTGCACAATCTGGTCGTCCATTATTAATTATAGCTGAAGATGTAGAAGGACAAGCCTTAGCCACTTTAGTTGTCAACAAATTACGTGGAGGCCTTAAAATTGCTGCTGTAAAAGCACCAGGATTTGGTGACAGACGCAAGGCCATGTTAGAAGACATCGCTATCTTAACAGGAGGTGTTGTAATTTCTGAAGAAAGAGGTTTCTCTCTTGAAAATGCCGATTTGAGCATGTTAGGAACAGCAGAAACAGTAACTATCGATAAAGACAATACAACTATTGTAAACGGTTCAGGCAATGCTTCAGACATCAAAGCAAGAGTCAATCAAATTAAAGCACAAATAGAAACAACAACTTCAGATTATGACAAAGAAAAACTGCAAGAACGTTTGGCTAAATTAGCTGGTGGTGTTGCCGTTTTATATGTTGGTGCTGCAAGTGAAGTAGAAATGAAAGAGAAAAAAGACCGTGTGGATGATGCCTTACATGCAACCAGAGCTGCTGTAGAAGAAGGTATTGTTGCTGGTGGTGGTGTTGCCTTAGTAAGAGCAAAATCAATTCTTGATAAATTAGCTTCTGAAAATAATGATGAAGCAACAGGCATCCAAATTGTAGCACGTGCTGTTGAATCGCCTTTACGCACTATTGTTGAAAATGCTGGTGGAGAAGGTAGCGTGGTAGTTGCAAAAGTTATGGAAGGTAAAAAAGATTTTGGTTTTGATGCCAAAACTGAAACTTATGTAGATATGCTTAAAGCAGGCATCATCGATCCTAAAAAAGTAACACGTATTGCACTTGAAAATGCAGCTTCAGTAGCTGGCATGATTTTGACAACGGAATGTGCTTTAGTTGATATTAAAGAAGATGCTCCTGCAATGCCTGCAGGAATGGGAGGCGGAATGCCAGGAATGATGTAAATCAAACTTTTAACGCACAAATTATTAAAGCCGTTTTTGATAAAAATCAAAAGCGGTTTTTTTAATTTAACCTCAGTATAACTTTGGTTAATTAACAGTTTAAAGTTTTAACACAAAAAAGCTTCGAGAAAAATGTTATTCTCGAAGCTTTTTTTTATCCAATCCTATTTTATAACTTTAAAGTATATTGAATATTCAATTTTTAAAATCATAATTTGATTTATGCGCTATCTACTATTACTCATTTGTATTACATTTTCAACTCAATCTACTAACGGACAAAATACGATTTCTATAAAAGAAACGCTTACCAATACTTATACAGATTATTTTAATACAGAAAGAGAAACCATCTACTTACACTTCAACAAAAACACCTTTTTTAACACGGAGCCTATATGGTTCAAAGGCTACGTGTTTGATAAAAAAAATGGTATCCCATTTATTAGTACTACCAATGTTTATGTGTCGCTCATAGATGCAGATGGGAATGAAATTACAAACAAGCTATTTTTTGCCCAAAATGGTCTATTTAGTGGTAGTTTTGATATAGAATCTTCTATTCCAGCAGGCTATTATTTTATAAAAGCTTATACTAATTGGATGAACAATTTTGTAGAAGATGAGTCTTATACCTCGTCACCCATCAAAATACTGAATACGGCAGCATCTAAAGAGCAAGACAAAAAACCAGTTGTAGCAAATTTTGACTTACAATTTCTACCTGAAGGTGGTCATTGCATATCTGGAGTTACTAATACTTTTGGTCTAAAAATAATTGATTGCAACAGTGAAGGTCTTGAAATAGAAGGTGTCATAAAAGACTCGAAAGGAACACTACTTACTAATTTTAAAAGTAATGCTTTGGGGTTGGGTAAGTTTGATTTAGCTATGGAAGATCAGGAAATTTATACTGCTTATTATTCTATTGATGGAGAAGAGTACACATTACAATTACCCATCTCTGAACCTCAAGGCTACACAATATCAATTAATAATTACACCAACAAAACTACTACTTTTGTCAGCCTAAAGACTAATGCAATCACTCTACAGAATACTGCAGGAAAAACCTATTATTTAGTAATTAATCAAAACAATAAAGTATCGGTCGTCAATCTAAAAACAGATGAATTAACTACTAATAACACTATCCCAATCTCTAATAAAAATCTTATTTCTGGCGTCAATACTATTAGCCTTTTTGACGACCAACTCCATCCTATTTTAGAACGTATGATTTTTAATTATGACGAAAATTCAATTCTAAAATCAAACATCTTTGTAGGCAAGGTAACTCAGGATTCTATTCCAATAAATCTCAGAACGTATACTAATTCAAACACTTCAATTGCTACAAACTTGAGCATTGCCATCTTACCAAAAGAATCTATTGCTTATTCAAAAAAGGAAGATATCATTAGTGCATTTATACTTAAACCTTACCTAAAAGGTTACATCCAAAATCCACATTATTATTTTTCTAACATAGACCGATTAAAAAAATACGATTTAGATTTATTATTGCTGACACAAGGTTGGAGCAAATACACCTGGGAAAACATAAAAACCGGAGCACAAAAACTAACATACGCTTTTGATGCTGGTTTGTCCATAAAGGGCACTGTAAACATTCCAAAAAACAGTCAAGGTTATTCGGTACAACTATTTTCAATTGCAAACAACCTGAATGAAATTGCTCAAATTGATAAAGATAATATGTTTTACTTTAACAACTTCTTTTTAAAAGATTCTGCCCAACTAAATTTTACAGTTTTAAAAGATGGTGTTATTATGGATAAAATAAAACCTTTTGCCCAACTTACAGACAATAATCATCGTTTAAAATATAAATTCAAATTACAAAATCAATGTCGTATCACAAACAAAACCATACATGATTATTCTACTTTTTTAACTGATGGACAAGTTTTGGACACCATTAGTTTGGCCTACAAAAAAACTTATAAAGTGAGCAATTTAGAACATGAAAAATCTTATATAGCTAATGTTTACAGCAAAGGCATCAAAATAGATTCGATCACAAAACGCTATTATAAGTATGTATTGGATATTATCAACTCGCATGGATTTGCTGTTGATGAGATAACCTCAGCAAGCATAAAATCTGGCAAAGGAATGGTAAGAATCAAAAATCGAAACCCTGTTACATTTATGGCAAGCAATGAGCCTTTATTGGTTATTGACGACTCTCCTTACGGAAATAATTACGATGTTTTACTCAATATGACTTTAGATGATATTGACGAAATATATATTGACCCAAATGGAAATGGTTATGGTGCAAGAGGTGGTGCTGGTGTTATAAGAGTTTATAGAAAGCAAGGTGGTAGAAATTTCAATAAGAAAAATGTAGCACATGAATTTATTGTTAATCATGGGTTCTCAACAGAAAAAAAGTTTTACATCCCGCAATTTTATAGCCTTTCAAAATCTAATTTCTTAAATTATGTAACTATAGATTGGCACCCAAACATTACAACTGATGACAATGGAAGAGCTACGTACTCAATTTTTAATACCAATACAACAGATGCCATCGCAATTATTCAAGGTTTTTCTGCAGATGGAAAATTATTATCTGAAATTAAAGAGATTAAGCTTTTAGAATAATCAAAAACGCCTCAATATATTTGAGGCGTTTTAATATTCTAATTAAAAATAATACCATTTATTCTCAATTTTTATGGTCATCAACCACTTGTTTATCTCTATATAAACAACACGGATCTACACTATTATAAGCCTCATCTGTTGCCTTTATATCTTGAGTATCATGTCCAACATCAGCAATGTTTTGCTGAATGGTTTTTAAATTGGTTTTACGAGCATCATAAATTAATTTTAGCTCATGTGTGTTCACATCCCAAATGGCAGATTTTACTCCTTTCGATTTAAAACATGCTTTTTCTATACGCTCTTTACACATCATACACACGCCATTCACTTCAATAGTTGCCTTTTCATTTTTATTTTGTGCAAACGCAATTGTTGATACAAATACTGCAATTATTACTATTACTTTTTTCATAATGTTAATTTTATGATTCTCTCAAAATAGAGAATCTCTTGGTTAATATTGCTTTTTTTTCAATACAAATACACAAAAAAAATTTTAAACAACATTCGTGTATTTGTGGCTAATATATTATTTTATTTTAAATCGTAATCCTGCAAAATAACTACTTCCAAAAATTGGACCATATACAAAGGTTGTATCAAAATTTGGTCCAAAAGGATTATCAGCTGCTAAAACAGGATTACTTTGTCTCACATTGGAGATGTTTTCACCTCCTAAATATACTTCAAATTTTGGAGAAAACACTTTGGTTACCTGAGCATTTAAGGTACCAACCGATGGCGAATAGCTTGTTAATTGATATTGCACTGGGTTTGTAGCGGTCGATGGAAAACGTTGTTGGCCAACCCAATTGTACGTGGCATCAAATTTCCAATAAGCACCATTGTCTTTTTGATGAGTTTGATATGAGGCATTCGCAAAAAAGCGATGTTTTGGTGTTAATGGTCTTTCCAATTTGCCAGATTTGTATTGGGTTTTTACATCATAATATTTATAAGCCGTTCGCAAATCAAAATGTTCAAATACATTATAATTCATCTCAATCTGAAAACTGTTAGCATAACTGCTTCCATCTAAATTATAAAAATTAACCTCTTGCGGATTTTCATAATCTACTACTACTTGATTTTGAAAATCGGTTCGATAATAGTCTAAAGTAACATCGGCTTTTTTTCCAAAGAGATGAAAGCCTTGCAAAAATGACACACCATAATTCCATGCAATTTCTGGGTCTAATCCATAAATTTTTCCATTGGTATTTACAATATTTATACTTCTGGAAGTGGCAAAAATGTTTTGGTTTTCAGTAAAAATATTAGCACTTCGCTTACCTCTACCAAAAGAAGCTCTTAATGCTGATTTTGCCCAAGGTGTGTAACGTACATGAACTCTTGGAGTGATGAAATTACCCAATAAATTATGATGGTCCACACGGATTCCTGCGGTTAGATTCAGGTTGTCCATATTATCAAAATTATACTCAAAAAAAGCACCAACAGAGTTTTCATTTCGTCCAAAATCTGAAGTGTTAACCATTTCATTATAATGGTCATACGTATAGCTCAAGCCTGTTTCAATTTTGTTTCTGGAATCGCTTATTATGGAATTGTAAATAGCATTTGCGTACACACTATTATGCAAAATATCATACTGATTGAGCCCAAAATAAGAATCTTGATTATGGCTACTGTAAGCCAACTGAACTCCAATACTTTGCCAAGGAATTTCAGGGTTGACATAACCCAATTTTGCAGACACATCAACACGTTCAGTATTTATTTCACTTCCCCAAGCATTGGTGGTTAACTTATCGGTATCTGGATTAAAATTAACTTGACCAGTTTGTTTGGCATCATTTAAATATCTGAAATTAATAAAACTCATAAAGCCTTTTTCGGTATTGGTATATTGCCAACGGTTCATCAGATTAATCTGTTTTTGCAAAGGCATGTCTAAAAAAGAATCGTCATTGGTATCAGACTTTTTGTCTCTGAGATTGCCATGGATATACAAACCTGTTTGCCATTTGTCGCTCACTTTTGTATTTAAATGGGTGTTTAGCTCCAAACGTCCATTAGCATTTCCGTAGGCATTGACAAATAATTTATCGTCTGTTGAGGGTTTTTGTAATTCTGCATTAATTTGGCCAGCAATACTTTCATAACCATTAACTACGCTACCTGCACCTTTGGTAATTTGAATGCTTTGCACCCAAGTTCCTGGTATAAAACTTAGTCCATACGCTTGTGCTGCACCTCTAACGGTTGGTACATTTTCAGTAGTTATTAATATGTAAGGGCTTGTTAGACCCAGCATTTTTATTTGACGTGTTCCTGTAATGGCATCAGCAAAATTAACATCAATGGACGGATTGGTTTCAAAACTTTCAGAAAGGTTACAACAAGCCGCTTTAAGCAATTCGTCACTACTTACCAACGTGACGTTTTGTGCTTGCATATATGATTTTGAAGTAGATTGCTTTCTGGAAGTAACTGTAACTTCATCTAAATTACTTGTTGGATTTAACCAATGATGCACCATTTTTGGTTCTGTAATTGTAAGTGTATCTGTTGTGAAACCTACATAACTCACCACTAATTTAGCATATGTTTTTTGATAAGGAATTGTAAATTTTCCATCAATATCAGTAACCGTTCCAACTGTTGTGTCTAACCAATAGACATTGGCTCCAGGTAAGGGAATCATTTTATTTTCTGGATTTGCTTCCATTATCATTCCTTTTATTTCGTTTTGAGAAAATGAAACTAAAGGAACGATTAATAATAATATATAGAGTATTTTTTTCATTAGATATAGGTTTTAATAAGCATGACAATAGCCATGATAATCATAATAGTGTTTTCAATAAATGTTGCTTTGGTCATTGGAAGTTTTAAAGCGGTTCCGAGACATGCACATTGAATCGCTTTTTTATTTAATAGGGTTTTAGTAACTCCAAATGTGGTAGTTCCTAAAATAATTATTGTTATAATTAATGCCATAGGTATTTGGATTCGCATTAAAAACAAAATCCCTAAACCCAGTTCTATAAATGGGTAAACCCACGCATAAGCAGGAATTAGTTTAGCTAAAGGATCGTACATTTTAAAACTTTCAGGAAACCCTTTTAAATCTAAGAGTTTAAAAAAGCTGAATACTATATAAAATAAACCCATAAAATCGAGCATAAAATTATTAGCATCCCAAGGATTAAAATTTAGAAGAATAGCTGCAACAATAATATATCCAAAGATGAGAAACAGTGGAAACAACTGCTGCAAATCGTTTTTTTCAGCTTTAATATCTGAAGTAGATGTTGCAAAAATATTAGTTTCTTTCTTTTCTAAAATTGAATATTTATCTGAAAGTGCGCTTTGCAATGTTTTGGTTGAAATGTGCTGTTTCATTGTAATCACAGCTTCAGAAGTTTCTAAATTGACCTCAACATTTTCAACATTATTTAATGATTGTAGTGCTTTTTCAACTGAAGCTTTACAACCGTTACAGGTCATTCCTGTAACTATATACGTATGTTTCATTAGAATTAAAAATTTGGTTAAACAAAATTGTAAGACTTTCTGCCTAAGCAGAAATGACATAAAAATTGTTTAATCAAATGATGAAAACTTGGTCTAAAACCTGAATGTCTGCAACCAAATTTGGTGGAGAGTAGTTTTTATGAGGAATTACTTGTTCTGGTAAACCTTCAAAAAGATTAATGTAAGTGTAAGCAAAACTTGCTAAAAATAGTTGTTGCTGCAAGTGCAAATCTTCAAAAGAGGTCAGTTTTAATTTATCTTGCCCTTTGACAACTTCCAATTTGTCTTTACAACATCCTTTTTTCATTACAGACGTTGTTTGATTGGCATCTGAATCTTTTTCACAACTTTTTGCTTTGGTAAAAACAGCAGTATCAATTAGAGTTGTACCACAAAAATGTTTCTCTATTGTAAATGAAAGTGTGGACAAAAGCACTAAAAGTGCCAATGTCATTGAAAAAACTTTATGTAATGCTTTTTTTACCACGAAGCGAATTTACAAAAAATTGAATTACTATCTAATTTTTACAAAAGTCTTAACATATTACTGTTTCAACGTGTTGTAATAAAACGCTGGCAACACTAGTAACAAAATTAGTGGTTGAATTAAAAACCGTCTGATATTAAAAAAGATATAATAATTTTCTTGTTTTGGATTGATAACAAAGTATAAAAACATCAAAATTAACACACAATAAGAAAAGACATAAATCAATACTGAAAATTTAACAATGCTTTTATCTTTAAAAAACAGAAATATAATTCCAATTGAAATGAGCGAATTAAGTACATATCGCAAGCTCGTAAACATAACAAGCTTAAAAATTTCACGTCGTGGATTATCTATATACAAATAATCGTTTTTAAAAAAATTCAAATAAGGATCGTAAAACAGGTTGTTTTCAAAAGCTCTTATCAAGACCAAAAGTCCGAATAAAACAAAGAGCAAGCCATATTTTACAGTAGTATTCATCAGCTCTTTTTAAGTTTAGAAAACCGATTGACCCAAAACATCCAAAGCAAAAACACCATGCCATAAATAATAAGTGGAAAAATAACTGTGTGCAAAATTTCACGTCGCCAAGGATAATGGTACAACCCAACCGATAATATAACAATACGAATAAGGTTGATGGTGTAAATTAAAACGCTTCCTGACAAACTATAAAAAAATGTGGTTTTTAACTTGCCTGCAAAAGCCACAATAAACGAAATAAACAAAATAATAATGCTTATAGAATTGCAGCCTTCAACCACACGTGCTACAAACTTATTGTTGATAATCAATTTTATAGAAGGCTCATTTGGATGCGGAATTGTTTGAGCTGTGTAACCAAGTGCGTTTATTAATGCTTCGCTTTGTTTGGCAACCAAATTGGTCACATAATCTGGATAATAAACCGAATTTTTTGAAAAATCTAAATATAATTTATACGCTAATGTTAAAACTGCGTAAACAATTAAAAACGTAAGAATAAACTTGATAACCGACTTGTATTTGACAATGAGTGCTTTCAAAAAAAAATCAACTTTATATGGATGTTAAAATTATATAAAAAGCCAATAAAAATTACGCTTTTTAAATACTTTTACCAAAACTTTTGAACAATGACTTTTGAGCAGCTAAAACCTAAGGTTAGAACTATTATTTTAAATCAAAAACTAACAACTGACGAAAAACTTTTAGCTATTTGTCAATTGCTCGAAACGCATATTGACCATTATAATTGGGTTGGTTTTTATTTTAGAAATGGCAACAAACAAGAATTAAAGTTAGGTCCTTATGTTGGTGCACCTACAGATCATACTATTATTCCGTTTGGAAAAGGCATTTGTGGACAAGTAGCTGTGAGCAATCAAAATTTTGTAGTGCCAGATGTTGCAGCCCAAGACAATTATATTGCGTGCAGTCTAACTGTAAAAGCCGAAATTGTAATTCCTATTTTTGTAAATTGCGAAAATATAGGACAGATAGATATTGATTCTAATACTCCAGACCCTTTTACCAATGCTGATGAGCGTTTTTTAGAGTATGTTTGTAAACAAGTGGCTACTATACTTGTCTAAATTCTAAAAATTGCAAATTCCAATAAATTAGCTTTTGGAATTTGGTTTTTATTTTTTTTTTGAAATTTGGAATTTGAATGTTGAGATTTATCATAAAACAACGTTTTTATGATTTACATTCCAGTTCTAATGGCTTCCACAGGATCTAATTTTGAAGCTGAAATGGCAGGAATTACACCAGAAATCAACCCGATAATTGTAGAAAGCACAAATCCTAAAAACATATTTCCTGTAGAAAGGACAAATTCAAAATCGCCTGTAAATTGCGAGGCAATTATTGAAGCAACCCAAACAAAAAACAAACCAACCAAACCTCCAATAACAGCTAAAACAACAGCTTCAAACAAAAACTGAAACAATATAAATCGGTTTTTAGCACCTAATGACTTCTGAATTCCTATTAAATTGGTTCGTTCTTTAACACTTACAAACATAATGTTAGCAATACCAAAACCACCAACCAAAAGTGAAAACCCACTAATTATCCAACCCATCATATTCATGGTGCCAATCATACTGTCAATAGCGTCAGTGAGACCAGAAAGTATGTTGACAAAAAAATCATTGATGTCGCCATCTTTAATGCCTCGTTTATTTCTTAATTTTTGTTCAATTTCAGCTTTAAACCCATTTATATCAACTCCATTTTTTGGTTTTATAATCACAATATGATTCATACGTTCATTACTATCTCCAAATCTATTTCTTAAAAAATTTGCTGGTAAAAAAACAGAAGTATCATTACTATCACCAAATAACCCAGAACCTTCTTTTTTTACAACTCCAATAACTGTAAGCTTTTGTCCATAAATCCGAAGTTTTTTACCTAAAGGATTAAGATTTCCAAAAAGTGTTTTAGCAATTTCAGAACCAATAACTATGACAGGAGCTCCAGAATTAGATTCAGATTCGTTATAAAAACGTCCCTCAGAAAATTTCAAAACTTGGATATCACTAAATTCTTGTGACACAGCAACTGTATTGACATTTGAAACAGATTCTGCTTCATATCTAACCGTTTCTGGTTGCACAAAAAGCTGATAGGCAACATTTTCAGCTTCAGGCAAATTAGATTTTAGAAATTTGTATTCGTCATAAGAAACTTCAGGAAAGTTTAACCGTTTCCACCTTGGTACATCTGATGGTCCAAATGAAATCTTTGCCAAATACATTGTATTTTTATCTAAACCACTTAATTGCTCTTTTATATTTTTATTTAAAGAATCTACAGCCGCCAAAACCGCAATAATAGAAAAAATACCTATGGTTACACCTAACAAAGAAAGAAACGTCCGAAGTTTATTATTGGACAACGCATTAATAGCAAACGTAAAACTCTCTTTAAATAACCTTAAGTAAAGTAGCATGTAATTTTTGTGTTTTTTTACAAATTTAAAGATAGGACGTTTTTAACAATTTTTTGTTACAAAAAACTTAAATAAACTACCTTTTGATGCCCTAAATTTTCTTTAAGAATATGTACTTTTGCGCTTTAATTCACACAACTACATCATGAGCAATAACAAAACCATTAAATCGGCCTTAATTTCTGTTTTTAGTAAAGACGGATTAGAGCCTATCGTAAAAGAACTCCATCAATTGGGTGTTACCATTTATTCAACAGGTGGCACTGAAACTTTTATTAAAAACTTAGGAATTGATGTCATTCCTGTTGAAGACGTTACCTCGTATCCATCTATTTTAGGAGGTCGTGTCAAAACCCTTCATCCAAAAGTTTTTGGAGGCATTCTTAACCGTCAAAATAATGCAAATGATGTTGCTGAATTGGCAGATTTTGATATTCCACAAATTGATTTAGTGATTGTCGATTTATATCCTTTTGAAAAAACAGTAGCTTCTGGTGCAAACAATGATGATATTATAGAAAAAATTGATATTGGTGGCATTTCATTAATTAGAGCTGCGGCAAAAAATTATGCAGATGTTATTTGTGTATCTTCAGTTGATGATTATGCTGAGTTTTTAGGCCTTCTAAAATCTCAACATGGCAACACAACAGAAACTGACAGAAAACGTTTTGCTACCAAAGCATTCAACATCTCATCGCATTATGATTCTGCTATTTTTAATTATTTCAACAAAAATCATGAAGAAACAGTTTTAAAAATAAGTGAGCAGACTGGTCAAATTTTGCGTTATGGCGAAAATCCACATCAAAAAGGGTTTTTCTTCGGCAATTTTGAAGCCATGTTTACCAAACTTCATGGTAAAGAACTAAGCTATAACAATCTTTTAGATGTAGATGCTGCGGTTAATTTAATGAGCGAATTTAAAAATGACGCACCAACATTTGCCATTTTAAAACACAATAATGCTTGCGGTGTTGCAACGCGTTCAACATTACAACAGGCTTATGTAGATGCACTTGCAGGCGATCCTGTTTCGGCATTTGGCGGCATTTTAATCAGTAATACCGAAATTGATACAGCAACGGCTGAAAATATTCATAATTTATTCTGCGAAGTCGTAATTGCGCCTTCATTTTCTGCAGATGCTTTAAGTATTCTAACCGAAAAAAAGAATCGAATTTTATTAGTTCAACATGAAATAGAATTACCTCAAACCACTGTAAGAACTTGTTTAAATGGTGTTTTAGTTCAGGATAAAGATTCCATTACAGATGCTTTAGAACATTTATCTCACGCAACTGACAATAAACCAACAAAAAATGAGTTAGAAGACTTGATATTTGCTTCAAAAATTTGCAAACACACCAAATCTAACACTATCGTACTCGCAAAAAACAAACAATTATGTGCCAGCGGAACAGGACAAACCAGTCGTGTCGATGCGCTTAACCAAGCCATCCATAAAGCACAATCTTTTAAATTTGACTTACAAGGCGCTGTTATGGCAAGTGATGCGTTTTTTCCGTTTCCTGATTGTGTTGAAATTGCAGATAATGCAGGCATTACATCAGTTATTCAACCTGGAGGCTCAATCAAAGATGACTTGAGTATTGCGTATTGTAATGCGCATAACGTATCTATGGTATTTACAGGAACACGTCATTTTAAACATTAAAAAAAAATCGAAAAAAAATTAAACCGTTAATATTTATTAACTTTTATTACATTTACGTCAATATCAGCAAATAAAACTAATATCAACCTACAAATCAATAATAGCACATGGGATTTTTTGATTTCTTAACTGAAGAAATAGCCATAGATTTAGGAACCGCAAACACCTTAATTATTCACAATGACAAAGTTGTTGTAGATAGTCCATCCATCGTTGCACGAGACCGAATTTCAGGAAAAATCATTGCAGTTGGTAAAGAAGCCAACATGATGCAAGGAAAAACACACGAAAACATCAAAACCATTAGGCCATTGAAAGATGGTGTCATCGCCGATTTTGATGCGTCTGAGCAAATGATTAACTTGTTTATCAAAAATATTCCTGCCTTAAAAAAGAAATTTTTTACGCCTGCTTTACGAATGGTGGTTTGTATTCCATCAGGAATTACGGAAGTTGAAATGCGTGCCGTAAAAGAATCTTGTGAGCGTGTTAATGGTAAAGAAGTGTATTTAATACATGAACCCATGGCAGCAGCCATAGGTATTGGCATTGACATTATGCAACCTAAAGGAAACATGATTGTAGATATAGGTGGAGGAACTACAGAAATTGCTGTTATTGCTTTAGGAGGTATTGTTTGCGACAAATCGGTTAAAGTAGCTGGTGATGTTTTTACTAATGATATTGTGTATTATATGCGTACCCAACACAATTTGTATGTTGGCGAGCGGACTGCCGAAAAAATTAAAATTCAAATTGGTGCCGCCACTGAAGATTTAGAGTTACCACCAGATGAAATGAGCGTTCAAGGACGAGATTTATTGACTGGAAAACCAAAACAAGTACAAATATCATACAGAGAAATTGCCAAAGCATTAGATAAATCTATCCTTCGTATTGAAGATTCGGTGATGGAAACCTTATCACAAACACCTCCAGAATTAGCGGCAGATATTTACAATACAGGAATTTACCTTGCTGGTGGAGGCTCTATGCTAAGAGGTTTGGACAAGCGTTTATCACAAAAAACAGACCTTCCTGTTTACATTGCTGAAGACCCTTTAAGAGCTGTGGTAAGAGGTACAGGAATTACCCTAAAAAACCTTCCTAAATTTAAAAGTATATTGATAAAATAGTAAGCCCAAATGCAACAAATCATCAATTTTGTTATTAGAAACAAAACTTTTCTTTTGTTTTTGTTGCTTTTTGCCCTATCGCTATTTTTTACGATACAATCTCATTCTTACCATAAAAGCAAGTTTATAAACTCTGCCAATGTGGTTACAGGTGGTGTTTATAAATCAGCAAATACTATTGGACAATATTTTAATTTAAAACAAGAAAACGAAGTCTTACTTGACGAAAACAAAAAGCTAAGAACCTTGTTGCATAATATGAGTATTGATACGCTCTCATCAACATTTACAGATAGTACCAAGTTTAATGAGCATTTTAAATTTAGAACTGCCAAAGTGTACAAAAACAGCTATTCGCTTTCTAACAATTACATTACCATCAATAAAGGTAAAAAAGACAGTATTAAAATTGATTATGGTGTGATTACCTCAAAAGGGATTGTTGGCATTATTGAAAATACCTCAGCTCATTATGCTTCGGTTTTATCCATTTTAAATACACGAAGTAAAATTAATGCGCAATTAAAAAAAACCAACCATATTGGTACTTTGGTTTGGAATACCAAATCGCCCGAGTTTGCACAATTAATTGATATTTCAAAGTTTGCACCTGTACAAATTGGCGATACAATTATTACTGGAGGGCAATCTACTATTTTTCCTAAAGGCGTTTTAATAGGCACCATTAATTCGTACACCTTAGATGCTGGAGGCGATACTTATACGGTTAACGTAAAACTTTTTAATGACATGACCAACCTTGGACACGTGTATGTTATTGAAAATTTGGAAGCCGAAGAACTAAAATCTTTACAAAAACACAAAGATGAATAATGTTATTTTAAATACAGCCATTCGTTTTTTTGTTTTGGTATTAATTCAGGTTTTGGTACTGAATCATATTAATTTTTTGGGTGACATCAATCCGTATCCTTACATTTTGTTCATTTTACTATTTCCTGTAAATAACAACAGAACCTTATTTGTGTTTTTAGCCTTTTTATTAGGATTGAGTATTGATATTTTTTCAGATTCTGGTGGTGTTCATGCAGCAGCTTGCGTTACTTTAGCATACATTAGACCCATGGTTTTAAAATTTTCTTTCGGAACGGTTTACGACTATCAAACCATTAAATTTGACCAAACCGAATTTGGTAGCAGACTGACCTATTTTACTATTCTTACACTTATTCACCATTTCATTTTGTTTTCATTAGAAGTTTTTAACATTTCTAACATAATTTTAATCTTTCAAAAAACGTTATTCTCAAGTATTTTTACTATACTCTTATGTTTAATAATCACGATACTTTTTAGCAAAAAACGTAAATGAGAAAACTATTACTTCTTTCAATAATTGTTGTTATTGGTCTTATCTTCATTTCGCGCTTGTTTTATCTGCAAGTTTATAATCAAGACACCTATAATTTGTATGAAGACAACGCTATAAGAAAGGTTTTTGATTATCCAAAACGCGGTTATGTATATGACAGAAATGGAAAATTATTGGTTGCCAACCAACCATCTTACGATGTCATGTTTATTCCAAGAGAAGTAAAACCTTTAGACACACTCGAATTTTGCAATCTTTTAAAAATTACAAAACAAGATTTTATCAACTTTTATAACAAGGCCTATAAATATTCACCACGATTGCCTTCGGTATTTATTCCACAATTATCAAGAATAGAATATGCAGCCATTCAAGAAAAAATAAGAAAATTTGAAGGATTTTATATCCAAAAACGCTCTTTAAGAGATTATCAAACCAGCATTGGTGCCAATGTTTTGGGTGATATTGGCGAAGTTAACAATTATACCATTGAAAAAAACCCATACTATAAAATGGGTGATTTAATTGGCAAACAAGGTGTTGAATTGTCATACGAAAATGTTTTACGAGGCGTCAAAGGTATCAAGTTCATCCAAAAAGACCGATTTAACAGAGATATTGGTCCTTATAAAAATGGTATTTATGACACCTTACCTCAACCCGGAAAAGACATTACCATTACCATTGATTCTAAACTCCAAGAATATGGCGAATTACTAATGAAACACAAACGTGGAGGCATTATTGCTATTGAGCCAAGTAGTGGCGAAATTATTGCCATGGTTTCGGCACCAAGCTATAATCCAAATTTATTGGTTGGCAGACAGCGTTCGGCAAATTTTACAAAACTATATAATGATTCTATTGCCAAACCACTTTTTGATAGAGGCTTGCAAGCACAATATCCACCAGGTTCGCCTTTTAAAGTTTTGAATGCTTTAATTGGACTGCAAGAACAGGTTATTACGCCACAAGACAAATTTGCTTGTAGAATGGGTTATTACTACAATGGCAGACGCTTAACTGGGTGTCACAGCCATCCAAGCCCTTTAGACATGAATGGCGGCATCTCGCAATCATGTAACTCCTATTTTGCAAATGTTTACAGACGTATTATTGACAAATACGACCAACCTGATAAAGGTATGGACGTTTGGAGTAACCACGTGAAGAGTTTTGGACTTGGCAATTATTTGGATAACGACTTGGCTGTTGGACAAAAAGGACGCATTCCTGATGGTGATTTTTATGACAAATGGTATGGTAAAAACCGATGGTCATCTACGTATAACATATCCAACGCAATTGGACAAGGTGAAGTGGAAGCGACACCAATTCAGTTAGCAAATATGGCTGCAGCAATTGCAAATCGTGGTTATTATTATACACCTCACATTATTAAGAAAATTCAAGACAGCAGCATTGATCCAAAATTTACCACACCAAAACACACCACTATTGATAAACCATATTTTGAACCCGTTATACAAGGGATGTTTGATGTTTATAACCATGGAACCGCCTCTACATTGCAGGTTCCAGGCATAGAAATTTGTGGAAAAACTGGTACTGCAGAGAATTTTATAAATATTGATGGCAAACGAACACAATTAACAGACCATTCAATTTTTGTAGCCTTTGCACCAAAAGACAACCCGAAAATTGCCATTGCGGTTTTTGTTGAAAATGGATATTGGGGAAGTCGCTTTGCAGGACGTATTGCCAGTTTAATGATTGAAAAATACATTAAAGGTTATATCACCAGAACAGATATGGAAGATTGGGTTTTGGTTCATAGCTTAGAAGACGAATATGCCAAACCTTATTCTGGTGAACCTTTTGGCATTAATCGTGCTTCAACATTACAAGTTATTGATTTTGATTTAAAAAAATATCACGAAAATCAAATCAAACCACCTGTAGAACATTCTATCAAACAATAAAAAATGGCAAGAGAAAACGGAAGTCTAAAATTTGATTGGATCACTATTGCACTTTTTTTGCTTTTAGTTGGCTTTGGATGGCTCAATATTTTATCGGCATCACATTCTGGTGAGGTTATTGAATATTTTGATATGAGCCAACCTTATGGCAAACAATCGGTATTTATAGTTTTTACACTTATTCTTATAGTATTAATTCTGTCCATTGAAGCCAAGTTTTATGAACGTTTTGCAAGTGTCATCTATTTTCTTTCGTTGCTTTCTTTGATTGGTTTGTTCATCTTTGGAAAAAATGTCAATGGTGCTACCTCTTGGTATGGTATTGGAGGCATGACGTTACAACCCAGTGAATTTGCCAAATTTGCAACCTCACTTGCTGTCGCTAAGTTTATTAGTGATATGCAAACCAACATCAAAACTCTAAAAGATCAGCTCAAAACCATTATTATTATTTTCGTTCCTGCCTTTTTAATTTTGCTCCAAAATGATGCAGGAAGCACCATTGTTTACGCATCATTTTTTTTCGTGTTTTATAGAGAAGGTTTGCAACAAATTTATTTGATAGTTGGCGTTATCATCATTGCTTTATCAATACTTAGCTTAAAATTTAGCGTCGTAACTGCTTCTATTATTGCTGCTATTTTAATTTTTGGATTTCATTTTTTAGGTCGAAAAAAACGTCCTCAAATATTACAGCCTATTGCCGTTTTGATGCTTTGTATTGGGTTTTCTTTTGGTGTCAAATATTTTTACAATCACATTTTAAAAGACCACCAAAAAGACAGAATTAGCTTGTGGTTGCGTTTGGAAAAAGACCCTGAAAAATTGCACAAAATGAAGCAAACCATTATGTACAATCTCAACGAGTCTGAAAAAGCAATCAGTTCTGGAGGTTTATACGGCAAAGGTTTTATGGAAGGTACACGAACTACTGGAAAATTTGTACCAGAACAACACACCGATTATATTTTTAGTACTGTTGGCGAAGAATGGGGCTTTTTAGGTAGTGCTTTGGTCATTATTTTGTTTGTAGCTTTATTACTCAGAATTTTATACCTGTCTGAATTACAAAAATCTCAATTTAGTAGAGTGTATGGCTACAGCGTTGCCTCTATTTTATTTGTCCATTTTATGATTAATATCGGAATGGTGATGGGCTTGATACCAACCGTTGGTATTCCTCTACCCTTTTTTAGTTATGGTGGTTCTGGCCTTTGGGGTTTTACTATTTTACTCTTTATTTTTGTAAAATTAGATTCTAATAGGATTAATGAATGGTAGTTTTATAATTCAAAGCTTCAGATTCTAATAAAAGAATAAAGAATTTGTGTTGATGACCATAAAAAACCTACAAGATTTTCAAAAATCTTACAGGTTTGTATTTAAAACGCTAAGGTCAACTTAACACCTTACAACCAATCAACAAGTTACCAAAAAAAGGAACTAAATTTTAGTTCCTTTTTATATCTTATCAAAAATGTTACGCTATTTATTGCAAACTTGCCAAACTCGATTTTAAAGTCTCAATTTTAGCCAACGCATCTGCTTCTTTATTGCGTTCATTAGCCAATACTTGCTCAGGAGCATTATTGACAAAACGTTCATTAGCCAATTTATTTTGAACCGATTTTAAAAAGCCTTCGGTATATTTTAATTCTTGAGTAAGTTTTTCTAATTCTTCCTTCACATTAATTGCCCCTGCAATTGGCACAAAATATTCATTGGATTGTACTCTAAAGCTCAAAGCACCTTCAACAGCATCAGTAACAATTTCCATTTTTGAAATATTTCCTAATTTTTCAATCACAGAATTATATGTGTTTGATACGTTTTCGTTGTTTAAAACTGATAATTCAATAGTGTCTTTAAATGGAATATTTTTTTCTTTTCGGATGGTTCTAATACCTGAAACCACATCTTTAACTAATTCAAAATCAGAAATTAATTGATTGTCAAAACTTTCAATTTTAGGATATTGTGCAACAATTAAAGCTTGTTCTGGTGTTCGTTCTGAAATAAATTGCCAAATCTCTTCTGTTAAAAATGGCATAAATGGATGTAAAACCTTTAAATTATCTTCAAAAATTTTAACGATGGATTTGTAGGTTTTAGAATCTATGGGTTGTTGATAAGCTGGTTTAATCATTTCTAATAACCAAGCACTAAATTCAACTTTGATTAACTTGTAAATTGCCATTAAAGCATCAGACAATCGGTATTTGCTAAAATGGTCTTCAATTTCTAATAAGGTGTGCTGAAATTTAGATTGATACCACTCTAAAGCTATTTTAGACGATTCTGGTTGCTCAATTTCTGCAACGTCCCAACCGTTTACCAATCTAAAAGAGTTCCATATTTTATTAGCAAATTCTTTTCCTTGTTGACATAAGTCTTCATCAAACATCAAATCATTTCCTGCTGCAGAACTCAATAGCAATCCAACGCGTACACCATCAGCACCATAATCATCTATCAATTTTAAAGCATCTGGTGAGTTTCCAAGAGATTTACTCATCTTACGACGTTGTTTATCACGAACCAATCCTGTTAAATAGACATTACTGAATGGTTTTTCATCTTTGTATTCATAACCAGCAATAATCATACGTGCTACCCAAAAGAACAAAATATCTGGACCAGTTACTAAATCGTTGGTTGGATAGTAGTAGTTAATTTCTTCATTATTTGGATTGCGAATACCATCAAAAACGCTAATTGGCCACAACCAAGACGAAAACCAAGTGTCTAACGCATCTTTGTCTTGAGTTAGATTTTCAATTTTTAAATTTGAATTTCCAGATTTTGTTTGGGCAAGTTTTAGAGCATCTTGTTTGTTTTCTGCCACTACAAAATCATCTTTTCCATCGCCATAATAATAGGCTGGTATTTGTTGTCCCCAAAGTAACTGACGTGAAATATTCCAATCGCGAATGTTTTCCATCCAATGACGATAGGTATTATTGAAGCGTTTAGGATACAACTTTATTTCTTCATCTTCTAAAACGGCTTTAATAGCTGGCTTTACAAGTTGCTCCATACTCAAAAACCATTGATCAGATAATCTTGGTTCAATGACAGCTTTGGTGCGTTCGCTAGTGCCAACTTTGTGTGTTATATCTTCTATTTTTACTAAAATTCCTAAATCTTCAAGTTCTTTAGCAACATCTTTTCTGGCTATAACTCTGTCTTTTCCTTGATGATGACGTCCAAAACTATTTAAACTTCCATCCTCATTTAAAATATCAATCACTTCAAGATGGTGTCTGTCGCCAATTGCTTTGTCATTAACATCATGCGCTGGCGTAATTTTTAAGCAACCAGTACCAAATTCCATATCAACATAATCATCAGCAATAATAGGAACAATTCTATCACAAACAGGAACAATGACATTTTTACCCACTAATTTTGCAAAACGCTCATCATTAGGATTAACACAAACTGCAGTATCACCTAAAATGGTTTCAGGACGTGTGGTTGCAATGGTTATAAAACCGTCGTCTCCTTCAATTTTATATTTTACATAGTATAACTTGTCAGTACGTTCTACATGAATAACTTCCTCATCAGACAAGGTGGTTTTGGCTTCAGGATCCCAATTAACCATTCTATAACCACGATAAATAAGCCCTTTATTGAATAAGTCAACAAATACCTTTATAACGGCTTCATTCATATCCTCATCCATAGTAAATTTGGTTCTGTCCCAATCACAAGAGCAGCCTAATTTTTTTAATTGCTCTAAAATCACACCACCATATTCATGTGTCCAATCCCAAGCATGTGCTAAAAATTCATCACGTGACAAGTCGTTTTTGTCAATACCTTGTTCTTTTAACTTTGCTACAACCTTAGCTTCAGTAGCAATAGACGCATGGTCTGTACCAGGAACCCAACAAGCATTTTTACCTTGCAAACGTGCACGACGGATTAAAACATCTTGTATGGTATTATTCAGCATATGTCCCATATGCAACACACCTGTAACGTTTGGAGGTGGAATTACAATTGTATAAGGCACTCTGTGGTCTGGTTCGGAATGAAAATAATTGTGTTCCATCCAATAGTTGTACCACTTGCTTTCTACATCTGATGCTGAATATTTTGTTGGAATTTGCATGTTTTGGTATTGTTTTTGTGTAATAACTTGCAAAGTTACTTATAATTCTTTTTTTGTGAAATTATAACAACAAATATTACGTATTGCAATGGTTAATATCAATTACAGGTTTGTGTAATACGTCTAATAAATTTTGCAGAATGGCAAAAAGTAACTAATTTTGATAGTATCAATTTAAAATTAAAATGATGAAAAATTTAATTGCAATTTTATTTGTAGGAATGTTAAGCATTTCTGCTTTTGCACAAGAAAAAGTAGCAAAAATTGAGTTTAAAACAGATGTCATTGATTACGGAACCATTGAAAAAGGTTCAGATGGTGTTAGAGTATTTGAATTTACAAATACAGGAAATGCACCTTTAATCATCTCTAAAGTAAGCTCTACTTGCGGTTGTACTGTACCTTCAAAGCCTGATGGTCCAATATTACCTGGTGAAACTGGAAAAATTTCAGTTAAGTATGACACTAACAGAGTTAACCCTATTAGAAAAACCATAACTGTTTTGTCTAATGCCGATACACCAACAGTTGCACTTAAAATTAAAGGAGAAGTAATTGACCCAAGTAAAACAAGTGTTTTAGAGAAAAAAGACAAAAGTGTGATGGAGCAATAACATTACTTTGTAAGAAAAAAATGAAGCCCTCTATTTTGAGGGCTTTTTTTTTATAACAAACTTTCTAATTTAAACTCAAAGGTCATAACTATACCATTTCTATCTACTTTTAGTCTAATGGTTTTACCATCATGGTCTCTAAACATTCCATTTATTTCCTGCATTTGGTAGTGATGTGCTTCTTTACCATTGACTGACAACAAAATATCACCAATCATTAAACCAGCGCGTTCTGCTGGCGAATTTTTTCTCAACTCTACAATTGTAAACGCTGGTTTTAAAGCAAACTTATAGGATTCGACCACACGAATCCTGTTTTGGTTTTCTGAGGATTTTCCATAATCAAAAACTGCTTTATCATCAATTTCTTTAACAACCCGAATGCCATTTTGCTCCAAGATAATACCACTTTTATTATAACTAAAAGGGGCTTTAAAATTTCTGTTCTTTTTTAGCGTCACTTTAGCATTGGTATAGTCAACAATAATATTAAAACGTCTTAACAATTCGCCAGCAATACTACCATTGCGTTCTTTGTGTTTTCTTGCAAAACTCACTGAAGCAGAATCTGGATAGGCAACATTTACATTTTTTAGGTGATAATTGTTTAGCGAAAAAGAATTGACTACAGAACGCTTTCCATAAACACTTCCACTTAAACCTTTGCCCAAAAAATCTTCAAAAAATTCATCTTTTATTGGTGCTAAACCCAAGGAATCATCCTCAAAAAGCCATAAAGCATCACTTCCGCCAGAATCTATAAGCAATTTTACAGGAATGTGTTTAGAGTTGACTTCAGCCATGGCATTTATATAAGGCTTGTTATTAACTAAAGACAAATCTAAAGTTTGGCATTTTCGGCATTTTTTATATTTGTAATCTTCGGGTTTATAAAGCTTTAAATATTTTGATGCGTAATTAATTTCAACAATAAAATCTTTAAAAACATCATATCCAATAATTCCATGAATAGGAACGCCTAACCTTGGTGTAAAATTGATGGTTTCGTCAAAAATGACATAAATATCTTGATTAATGTTTATAGCATCGCCTATTTTTAAGGCATTTTGTTTCGATTTTAAAGCTTCTATATAACCACCATCACCTAAACCTCTTAAATAAATACTTTCAACATGGTTAATTTTTAAAGAATCAGTATTTATGATATTAAATAAAATAGGCTTGCTAACACCTGTATCCAATAAAAAAGATAACTTAACACCGTTAACCTCTACAGGAAATACAATTAAATTATCTATAAGCTGAAATTTTACCTTAGTATAATTGCCTCTTGGTAAATTAAATCTACTTTGAGAAAAACCCAAAGCTGAAATAACCATAAAAAAAATAAGAAGCGTCCTTTTATTTGGCATATATAAGTTATCTAACCTTACCAATTTACAAATCTTTAACACAACTATTTTTTTTAGACGCTTTTTTTAAAAAAACTTTAAGATAATTTTCAGAACTTTGCACCCTAAATTATAAAACAATGCCAGCAATTTCTCAAAAAGGGCGTTTAATGCCTGAATCACCTATAAGAAAGTTAGTTCCTTATGCTGAACAAGCTTACAAAGAAGGAAAAACCGTTTATCATTTAAATATTGGTCAACCAGACATTAAAACTCCAGAAATTGCATTAGATGCTGTAAAAGTTCACTCTTTAGATATTTTGGCTTACACACGTTCTGAAGGCTCTGAAGACTACAGAAAAAAAATTGCCAATTACTACAAAAAAAACAATATCCACGTAACACACAATGACATCATTGTTACTACAGGTGGTAGTGAAGCGTTGCTATTTGCTTTTGGAAGCATTATGGATCCTGATGATGAACTGATTATTCCAGAACCATTTTATGCTAATTATAATGGATTCTCAACAGAATCTGGTATTAATGTAGTGCCTGTAATCTCAAAAATTGAAGATAATTTTGCGTTACCAGCTATTGAAGAATTTGAAAAACTCATCACAGCAAAAACAAAAGCCATCCTTATTTGTAATCCTGGAAATCCTACTGGATATTTATATTCAAAAGACGAAATCAAAAAATTAGCTCATATTGTAAAAAAACACAATTTGTTTTTAATTGCTGATGAAGTTTACAGAGAGTTTGTGTATGATGGCAACGAATTTTATTCCATCATGCAAGAAGAAGGCTTAGAAGATTATGCTATTATGATTGATTCGGTTTCTAAACGTTACAGCATGTGTGGTGCTCGAATTGGTTATTTAGTTTCAAAAAATAAAGACGTTATCAAAACAGCTTTAAAATTTGCCCAAGCACGATTAAGCCCTCCTACTTTAGCACAAATTGCAAGCGAAGCCGCCTTAGAAACACCACAAAGCTATTTTGATGAAGTTATTCACGAATATGTACAACGCAGAAACACACTCATTACAGAGTTACAAAAAATTGAAGGCGTTAAAGTAGCAAAACCAAATGGTGCTTTTTATTGTATTGCCGAACTGCCAATTAAAAATGCTGACCATTTTGCACAATGGCTTTTAGAAAAATTTGATGTAAATGGCGAAACAGTTATGGTAGCGCCAGCTGCTGGTTTTTATTCTTCATCAAATGTGGGACTTAATCAAATACGTATTGCCTATGTGCTTAATGAAAATAGCCTTATAAAAGCAGTACACATTTTAAAAGAAGCCTTAAAAGTTTATAAAGACTAAGTGCAAATCCAAAAAAATATATCATTACAACCTTATAACACTTTTGGTTTGGATGCAAAAGCCAACCATTTTGTGAGTGTTACTTCTATTAAAGATTTGCAAAGCGTTTTATCTTTAAAAGATTATCCAAACATTTTTATACTTGGTGGAGGCAGCAATATGTTGCTTACTAAAGATATTGAAGATTTAGTAATTCACATCAATATTAAAGGAATAGAAATTACATATGAAGACGCTAATTTTGTACAAGTCAAAGCAAATGCAGGCGAAAATTGGCACAAATTTGTCCTTTGGTGTTTAAAGCACAATTTTGGTGGTATTGAAAATTTATCCTTAATTCCTGGTAATGTTGGCTCTGCTCCAATTCAAAACATAGGTGCTTATGGTATCGAATTAAAAGATGTATTTGTGTCTTGTGAAGCCTTAAACATCAAAACAAAAAACATCAAAACCTTTACCAAACAAGACTGCAAATTTGGTTACAGAGAATCCATCTTCAAACAAAATGCAAAAGGAGAATATATTATAACAAGTGTAACTGTTCAACTTACAAAAAACAATCACAAATTACATACAGAATATGGCACAATAGCTTCAGAACTTGAAGTAATGCAAATCACAAAACCAAGCATTCAAGACATTTCAAAAGCAGTTATAGCCATACGCGAAAGCAAATTACCAAACCCAAAAGACATAGGAAATAGCGGAAGTTTTTTTAAAAACCCTGTCATTTTAAAATCACACTATGAACAACTAAAAATAAATTTTCCAAAAATGCCAAGTTATCCAGTTTCTGAAGACACTGTTAAAGTACCTGCTGGTTGGCTTATTGAAACCTCTGGGTTTAAAGGCAAAACCCTTGGCAATTATGGCGTTCATAAAAAACAAGCTTTGGTACTTGTTAATTATGGAGACGCCAAAGGCAAAGACATCTTAAAATTGGCACATCTAATTCAAAAAACCATTTATAAAATTTTTGGTATCAAGATTGAAACCGAAGTCAATATTATATAAAAAAGAGTCTCAGTTTTAGCTGAGACTCTTATTAACTATAGTAGAGTATAATTTTGAAAAAGCTATTAATCAATTTTCTTAAGAAGAATTTTTTTTAACTCTACTGATATAAAAACAATATAAAATACCGTTATTTATATTTTGTAATTTTACTAACTTAACTAATATACGTTCAAAAAACGTATTTGGATTTTTAAAGAGCTAAATTTTTAACTAAAACTAAACTTTTGAGTACACCAATAGAGCAACAAATTGTTCAACTACTTGAAAATGGCGATAAAGCCGCAATAAATTTGCTGTATGAAAATTATGCCGATAGTCTTTATGGCGTTATTTTAAAAATAACCAATAATGAAGAATTGGCTCAAGACGCTTTGCAGGAAAGTTTCGTAAAAATATGGAAAAACGCTCAAAAATACGATTCCAAAAAAGCAAAATTGTTTACATGGCTTTACCGCATTGCACGCAATACAGCCATTGATAAATTACGAAGTTTCAACAACCGCTTTCATAAAGAAGTCCAAATAGAAAAATCAAACGTATATATCCTACCAACCGCAAGTTTAAATCAAGATGTCATTGATTTGAGAGCACATGTTGGACGATTGGACGAAAAGTATCAGATTGTGTTGAATGCCTTATTTTTTGAAGGAATGACTCAACAAGAAGCAAGCGATGAATTAGATATTCCATTAGGTACTATAAAGTCCAGATTAAAAATTGGATTAAGAGAGTTAAAAACACTCTTTAACCATTAAACGTTAGAAACAATGGAAAAAAAACTACATTCTTTTTTAGCATCAGGCTTAATAGACAAATACATATTAGGCACTGCAACCCCTTCTGAAATCTCAGAAGTTGAACACTACATTTCAAACTATCCCGAAGCAGAAGCTGAATACAACAAACTACAGGATAATTTAGAAATTCTTGCAAAAGTAAACGCTGTAGAAGCCCCAAAGTTTATTTTGAATAATGTTTTAAAAGACATAACTGAGGAAACTCCTGTCATCCATCTAAACAATCCAACCTTAAAACGCAAGACACCTTGGTATAGCATTGCTGCCAGTATTGCAGCATTCATTTTTGCTGGAACTGCATTTTTATTATATCAAAAAAATGTTTCATTAAGTCAGGAAAACCAAGTAGTTGTTGATGAAATTTTTGATTTAAGAAGTGACATTCAAAAAAACAACGATAAGTTAGATGATGTGATGCGTCAATTTATGAAATTGAACAATCCAGAAACAGAAAAATACGTTTTACGTGGCAATGAACGCGCAAAAGACTTAAAAACAGTAGCTTATATAAACGCTGTAGATAAAACATCAATGATTGATGTTGTATCTTTACCTAAACTTCCAGAAAATCAGACGTATCAAATTTGGGCTGAATTGCAGGACAGAATGGTAAACTTAGGTATTTTAGATGCTTCTGATAGAAAACTAAAATCTATTCCATACATGGAAAATGCACTTGGATTAAGTATTACCATCGAGCCTAAAGTTGGAAAACCTACTGTGAGCGCAGAAAACGAGGTTGCAGAAATAGCTCTAAAAAATAAATAACTAATATAGTAACATCAACAAAAAAATCCACCGCATTAAAGGTGGATTTTTTTATGCTATAAAATGAAACGTTTACGCTTTATCAAACAGTGCTTTATGAATAAAGCCAGCAACAATAGCTCCTAATATTGGTGCTAACCAAAACAACCATAATTGTGGTACATAATTACCTCCTGCAAATAGAGCCTGACTTGTTGAACGTGCAGGATTTACAGAAGTATTTGTAATTGGAATACAGACTAAGTGTATAACGGTTAAGCCTAAACCAATTGCAATTGGCGCAAAGCCTTTTGGAGCTCTTTCATTTGTGCTTCCTAAAATAATCAGTAAGAAAAATCCAGTTAAAACAAATTCAGCAATAAAAGCAGACTTCATTGAATAACCTCCTGGAGAAAGTGCATCATAGCCATTTGCTGCAAAACCACCTACATCTACAAAATCAGATTTGCCAGAAACAATCAAATATAAAACGCTGGCTGCAGCAGTTGCACCAACTAATTGTGCTATAATGTAACCCAATAAATCTTTAGCAGGAAATTTACCTCCAGCCCAAAGACCAAAAGAAACTGCAGGATTAAAATGGCCACCTGAAATATGCCCAACAGCAAAAGCCATTGTTAAAACTGTCAAACCAAAAGCTAAAGCAACTCCAGCAAAACCAATACCAAGTTCAGGATAAGCTGCAGCAAAAATAGCACTACCGCAACCACCAAAAACGAGCCAAAATGTTCCGAAAAACTCTGCAAATAATTTTTTCATAAGTTAGAAATTTAATTGTTAGTGTTTTAAATGTATAAAATATTATTATTGGAAACTATAATTGTTAAAAAGTCACTAAAAAAGTTAAAATCGCAAGTGTTAAAAATATTATAATCAACGTCCAACTCTTAGTTGCTAATTATAAATTATCGTTTAAAAGCAGTATCTTTGTATTAAATTTCAACAGTATGAAACTCTTATTAATTACATTGGCACTTTTAGCACTTGGTGTAGCAGGCATCGCCATAAAAATTTGGGCAAAAAAAGATGGTAAATTTGCTGGTACTTGTGCTAGTCAAAACCCAATGCTTAACAAAAATGGCGAAGCTTGTGGTTTTTGTGGTAAAACTCCAGACCAATTTGAAAATTGCAACGAACCTCAACATTCATAGGTATTAATGCTTATTATTACTGTATTATTCTACACTTTTTGTGTTGTTATTTTTATTCAATTAGTATTTTACGGGTTTGTTTTTGGCAATTTCAATCGCATTAAAACCACACAACAACCTTCCAACAATATTCCTATTTCTGTTATTATTTGCGCTAAAAATGAATCCAAAAATTTAAAAAAATTTTTGCCGTCTATTTTGGAGCAAGATCATCCTAATTTTGAAATTGTTCTAATTAATGACTGTTCTTCTGATGGTACTTTAAAAGTGATGGAAGCATGTAAAACAGCGCACACTAACATAAAAATTGTCAATGTAAAACCCATTGAAGCTTTTTGGGGAAACAAAAAATACGCCTTAACTCTTGGTATTAAAGCCGCTACTCACAATCACTTACTTTTTACAGATGCAGATTGTAAACCTGTTTCTAAACATTGGATTAGTGAAATGAGTCGGCAATTTTCAAAAACAAAAACCATTATTTTAGGCTATGGTGCTTACAAAAAAGAAAAAAAATCGTTTTTAAATAAGCTCATCCGTTTTGAAACTTTGCTGACTGCTATCCAGTATTTGTCGTTTGCAAAACTTGGACATCCTTATATGGCTGTTGGGCGAAATTTAGCTTATACAAAAGAAATTTTTTTTGAAGCCAGAGGCTTTATGAATCATATGAACATTAAATCTGGTGATGATGACTTGTTTGTAAACCAAATTGCTAATGCTACAAATACAGCTATTTGCATATCAAAAAATAGCTTTACAGTATCTAATCCAAAAACAACATATAAAGATTGGGTACGTCAAAAACGCCGACATATTTCTACAGCAAAACATTACAAAACCAAGCATAAAAGCCTTTTAGCACTGTTTTTTATATCTCAATTTTTGTTTTGGATGCTTGGTTTGATTTTGATTAGCGCACTTTTGTATTGGAAAATTATAATAGCACTTATCATTTTAAGATATGCAGTTGTAATTGTAAGTTTAGCCTTGGCTTCCAAAAAACTGAATGAAAAAGACCTTATTGTTTATTTTCCACTTTTAGAATTGTTTTTAATTGTCACACAATTCTCTATCTTTATAAAAAATCTCATTTCAAAACCAAACCATTGGGAGTAAAAGAAGCCATTGAAAAAGCGAAAATAAATGACCAAGTGGCCTTTAATTTTTTATTGGACAAATTTTGGAATGATGTTTATGGTTTTCAATTAAAACGCACTGAAAACGAAAATGATGCTGAAGATATTACCATTCAAACCTTCTCCAAAGCGTTTGATAAAATTGGGACTTACAATGATGCGTTTGAGTTTAAAACTTGGTTAATTGCTATTTCTAAAAATATTCATATTGATTTGGTCAGAAAACGAAAATCATCCATTTCAAATACAACAAGCAGAAATGAAGATGATGAATTTTTTGATATTATTGACGAGTCGCCATCACCTGAAGACAAACTTATTACTGAACAAAATTTAGCCAAATTACTTAGAGATCTAAAAAAATTAAAGCCACACTATCAAGAGATTATAAATTTGAGATACTTTCAAGAATTGAGTTACAAAGAAATTTCCGAACAACTTAATGAACCTATCAACAATGTAAAAGTCAAACTTTTAAGAGCCAAAAAATTGTTGGCCGAAATCATCAATAAAAAGTAAGTGCTCGCGTTTATAGCAATCCATCAAATACGCTCGTTTTAATATTTTACTTCGTATCTTTGCAGTTGTAATTTCAGCATCAATGAATACAGAAACAACACCAAATACACTAATAGAACGTCAACCCAAACCAAAATGGCTTAGAGTAAAACTTCCGACAGGAAAAAAATACACAGCACTTAGAGGTCTTGTTGATAAGTACAAACTCAACACTATTTGCACTTCAGGAAGCTGTCCAAATATGGGTGAATGCTGGGGAGAAGGTACAGCAACCTTTATGATTTTAGGCAATGTATGTACACGTTCTTGTGGTTTTTGTGGTGTAAAAACTGGTCGTCCAGACACTTTAGATTGGGATGAACCCGAAAAAGTAGCACGCTCTATAAAACTCATGAACATCAAACACGCTGTTTTAACCAGTGTTGATAGAGATGATTTGAAAGATATGGGAAGCATTATGTGGTCAGAAACTGTAAAAGCAGTAAGACGAATGAACCCTGAAACTACTTTAGAAACTTTAATACCAGATTTTCAAGGTATAGAACAACACATTGATCGAATTATTGATGTAGCACCAGAAGTCGTATCACATAATATTGAAACCGTTAGACGTCTCACTCGCGAAGTACGCATTCAAGCAAAATATGATAGAAGTCTTGGTGTTTTAAAATATTTAAAAGCTCAAGGACAACGTCGTACAAAATCTGGAATTATGCTTGGTCTTGGTGAAACACGCGAAGAAGTGATTGAAACCCTTCATGATTTGAAAGCCAATGATGTTGATGTAGTTACCATTGGTCAATATCTTCAACCAAGTAAAAAACACCTTCCTGTAAAACAATATATTCTTCCAGATCAATTTAAAGAATATGAAGAAATAGGCTTAAACTTAGGCTTTCGCCATGTAGAAAGTAGCGCATTAGTACGTTCATCATATAAAGCCCAAAAACACATCAATTAATGATTCATGTTGCTATCAACGGTTTTGGTCGTATTGGAAGACGTATTTTTCGTCTTGCATTAGACAGAAAAGACATAAAAATTGTTGCCATAAATGATTTGGCAGATACAAAAACCTTAAGCCATTTGCTTAAATATGATAGTATTCATGGTGTTTTGAACAAAACCATTAGCCATGATGAGCATCATATCATTATTGACAACGTAAAAATTCCGCTTCTCAATCAAAAAAATATCGAGAACATCAATTGGAAACCATATCATGTTGATTTTGTAATAGAATCGACCGGAAAATTTAAAACAAAAAATCTTTTACAAAACCATATAAACAATGGCGCCAAACGTGTTATTTTATCCGTTCCACCATTAGAAGATGATATAAAAACCATTGTTTTAGGTGTTAATGATGCCATTTTAGAAGGTACAGAACCTATTATTTCCAATGCGTCTTGTACTACAAATAATGCAGCACCAATGATTGCTGTTATTAATGACCTTTGTGGTGTTAAACAAGCTTATATTACAACCGTTCATTCCTACACTACTGACCAAAGTTTGCATGACCAACCACATAGAGATTTGCGTCGTGCACGTGCAGCAGGACAATCAATTGTACCAACCACAACAGGAGCTGCCAAAGCTTTGACCAAAATTTTTCCAAAGCTTTCTAATGTAATTGGTGGCTGTGGTATTCGTGTTCCTGTAGCCAATGGCTCATTAACTGATATTACGTTTAATGTTGGTAAAACTGTTAGCATTGAGCAAATTAACAAAGCTTTTAAAAAAGCGTCTGAAACGCATCTAAAAGGCGTTTTAGAATATACTGAAGATCCTATAGTTTCTATTGATATTGTAGGCAATACGCACTCCTGTATTTTTGATGCACAAATGACTTCTGTGATAGGAAACATGATAAAAATTGTAGGTTGGTATGATAATGAAACTGGCTATTCGAGTAGAATTTTAGATTTAATTTGCAATTTATCGGATAAATAATCACTTTTATCGAATAAATAATTATATTTGTTCAATTAAAGTGACCAATAATGTCCCAAACAACACACTACATAGTTGCTTTTTTGATGTGTTTTTCATTGCAAGTATTTTCCCAAAATACTACTGATGAAGATATTGACTTATTAAAAATGCACATTGAAAACTACATCACTCAAGCCAGTTTTGAAAGTGATAGAGGCGATTATTATAATGCCAAAGACCATTTAGAAAAAGCATTAGATATTGCAAAAAAGATTGACGATAAAAAAAGTGAAGGCATCATTTATACTAAAATTGCCAAAGTTGAATTTACCGTTGAAGAGCCCGAAAACGCCTTAGTATCTTTAACCAAAGCTGCTGAATTACAAAGAGAAATTAACGATTATGCAAATCTTGCAATTACTTATAATGCAAGAGGTGTTTTGCATACCAGCAAAAAAGAATTTCAAACCGCTTTAGATTATTTTAACTCTGCAAAAACAAAATTTGAAGAAGAGGGTTTAGAAAATTACATAGCTGAAGTCAATCTAAATGAGGCTAAAGTTTATATTCAATTAAAAGATTACAAAACGGCAAAATCAACTTTAGAAAAAACCATCATTCTTGCTAAAAAGTACAATCAACCAGCCATTTTAAGTAGTGCGCTTACCTATAGCGGAAAAGTATTACAAAAACTCGGCAACGACAAATTGGCGCTTTCAATGGCTGAAGATGGCTTAAAGTTAGCAAAAGACAACCGAATTATTGAAAACATTAATGACAGCTATCTTACACTTAGTGACATTTATCAAGATACTGAAAACTATAAATTAGCCAATGAATATCTTAAAAAACACATCAGACTTTCAGATTCATTGTTAGATATAAAACGTGATAATTTATCACCCGAAAAAAGAGCACAATTTATTAATGAATATAAAGATGCGAAAAACAAACAAATGGAAGTAAAACTTGAAGACGCTGAAGCTTCAAACAATTTAACAAGAATCACAACCATTTTGAGTATTGCATTAATTACTATTTTATCGTTGCTTACCTTATCACTTTATAAAAACAACAATATCAGGCTAAAAACCAACAACGTACTCCACAAAAAAAATGACGAACTGATTGTTGCCAAAGAAAAAGCAGAATTGGCTTCAAAAACAAAAGCTAATTTTCTATCAACCGTCACACACGAGTTGCGAACACCTTTATATGCGGTTACTGGTTTAACCAATATGCTGTTGGATGAAAACCCAAAACCAGACCAAATTCAACATTTAAAATCCTTAAAATTTTCAGGAGATTACTTGTTGACTTTTATTAATGATATTCTTCAAATCAATAAAATTGAAGCCAATAAAGTTGAATTAGACCCAGAACTGTTCAACCTTAAGAAAAAAGTTGAAAACGTCGTATCTGCACTCAACAATTCCGCTTTAGACAACAATGTTATTATTCATTATGACTATGACAAAGACCTGCCAGAAAATTTTATTGCTGACCAATTAAAATTGTCTCAAATTTTAATCAATCTTATTGGCAATGCTATTAAGTTTACCAAAGATGGCGATATCTGGGTACGTGTAAATAAACTGGAACAAAAAGGCAACAATTACATTATAAAATTTGAAATTGAAGACAATGGTATTGGTATTACCAAAGAAAAACAAGAACATATGTTTGAAAGTTTTTCACAAGGCTCTATCCAAATTAACAGAAAATATGGTGGTACAGGTCTTGGACTTTCCATTGTAAAAGGACTTATTGAAATACTTAAAGGCAAAATTTATTTAAAAAGCGAACTTGGTAAAGGTTCTAACTTTATTTTTGAAATCCCTCTTACCTATTCCTCAGAAACCATAGAAAAAGAAAAACCTAAACAACTTAATGAAATTAATCAATTGGACTTAACAAACATCAAAATCTTGGTTGTTGAAGACAACAAAATTAACCAAATGATAACCAAAAAGATTTTAAACAAAATGAGCCTTTATTGCGATGTTGTCGATAATGGTGAAGAAGCGGTTGAACGCGTTAAAGAAGATCAATACGATGTGGTATTAATGGATATTCACATGCCAGGAATTAGCGGATTAGAAGCGACAAAAATTATCAGAACTTTTGATAAAGAATTGACCATTTTTGCCTTAACCGCTGTGACTTTGGAAGATAAAATGCACGAATTTGATGAAGCTGGTTTTGACGATATTATATCCAAACCGTTTAAACAAGATGATTTTGAGAAAAAACTTTATAACGCACTCATCAATAACCAAAAACCAACAGCTTCTATTTAAGATAGTTTTCAATTAAATTTTCAAAGTCTGACGCATCATCTACCTTAATTTTTATCGGCAAATAATATAAGTTTTCAGCATTTTTAAAATGAGGCTGTAAGCGTACAAAATCCTTTTCAGTAGTCAAAATTGCCGATTTTGATTTCAACTCTTTAATATCACTTTCTGTAAATTCATAATGGTCCTTAAAATTCAAATGGTCAAACTCTAAATTTTGAGATTTTAGATACCTAACCAAAGGGGTTGCATTAGCAATTCCTGTTACCAAAGTAAACTTAGCACCTTTTAACATATCCAATTCAAAATCTTTCAAACCATTATTGATAGTGTTTGAATAATCAATAGAACTAAAAAAAACTTTTTGATGTGGTAAGGGCTGAATTTTGTTTACAATTTTTGCCTTTTCATTTGCTGTAATAGTGTCAGGACATTTGGTTACCACTATACAATGAGCGCGTTTTGCGCCACTTTTTGGCTCTCTCAAATTGCCTGTTGGCAAAAGCAAATCATCTGTAAATAGATTATCAAACGCTGTTAAAAGGATATTGAAACCCGCTTTCACTTTTCTGTGCTGAAAGGCATCGTCCAACAAAATAAGTGTTGGTTTTGGATGTAATTTTAGCAATTGTCTAATTCCGTTACGTCTATCAGCATCCACACTTACAATCACATTTTTAAATTTTTGATAAAACTGAAACGGTTCATCACCTACAGACAAAGCTGTCGCATTTTTATCAGCAATTACAAACCCTTTTGTACTGCGTTTGTAGCCTCTGCTTAAGGTTGCAATTTTATAATCTGTTTGCAAAAACCGAATGAGATATTCAATCATTGGCGTTTTTCCTGTGCCACCAACACTCAAATTACCAACGCAAATTATAGGCAAATCATATCTTACAGAAGATTTCAATCCAAAATCGTACAATTTGTTTCGCAGCCATATTACCAAAAAGTAAATAGGAACCACAGGAAATAGGATGTATCTCAATAATTTCATTAAAGCGAATGTAAAAATTTTATCTTTGTTTTAATCCTTAATACAAAAAATATTATGATTGTAAATGATGTCATAAAACACCTCGAAACGTTAGCGCCTTTGCATTATGCAGAAAATTTTGATAATGTTGGGCTTTTGGTTGGCAATAAAAATGCAAAAATTACAGGTGTTTTAGTCACTTTAGACACTTTAGAAAATGTTGTTGATGAAGCAATTGAAACAAAATGCAATCTTATTGTTAGCTTTCATCCTATTATTTTTAAAGGTTTAAAAAAACTAAATGGCAACAATTATGTAGAACGCGTGGTTATAAAAGCCATTCAAAATAACATTGCCATTTATGCCATACACACAGCTTTTGATAATTGTTTGCAAGGTGTGAATGATATTATTTGCAACACTTTAAATTTACAAAACAAAAAAATTCTGTTGCCACAACAAGGCACTATAAAAAAACTAACAACCTATGTTCCGAGGGAAAACGCAGAAGCTTTACGAAACGAATTGTTTAAAACTGGAGCTGGACAATTAGGAAATTATGAAAATTGCAGTTTTAATACCCAAGGTGTTGGAACCTATCAAGGCAATGAAAACTCAAATCCAGTTAAAGGAAAAAAAGGCGAATTGCATTTTGAAGAAGAAACCCAAATTTCAGTGACGTTTCAAAAACATTTAGAAACTAAAATTTTGAATACCCTTTTTGAGCATCATCCTTATGAAGAAGTCGCTTTTGAAGTATCAACCTTAGACAATTACAACCAAACTATTGGGATGGGAATGGTTGGCGAACTCAAAAAAGAAATGAAAACAGAAGAATTCTTACAATTTGTAAAGCAACAAATGAAGGTTTCGTGTATAAAACATTCAGAAATCACAAAAAAAACAGTCAAAAAAATTGCTGTGCTTGGAGGCTCTGGAAGTTTTGCTATTGACGCAGCAAAGTCAGCAAATGCTGATGTTTTTATCACTTCCGATTTAAAATACCACGATTTTTTTACAGCAGAAAACCAAATTATTTTAGCAGATATTGGACATTATGAAAGCGAACAGTTCACAAAAAACTTTTTAGCTGAGTATCTATCAAAAAAAATTACTAATTTTGCAGTCGTTTTATCAATGACAAATACAAATCCTGTAAAGTATTTATAATTATGGCAAAAAAAGTTGAAGTTTCTGTTGAAGATCGCTTAAGAGCATTGTATGATTTACAATTAATAGACTCAAGGGTTGACGAAATCAGAAATATTAGAGGTGAACTTCCTTTAGAAGTAAGAGATTTAGAAGATGAAGTTGAAGGACTTAATACCAGGCTCGAAAAATTAGTTGGTAGTCTTGCTTTAATTGATGATGATATCAAATCAAAAAAGAACCTAATTGAAGAAGCAAAATCTTTAATCAAAAAATACAGTGAGCAACAAAAAAATGTTAGAAATAACAGAGAATTTAACTCATTAACTAAAGAAATAGAATTCCAAGAATTAGAAATTCAATTAGCTGAAAAGCACATCAAAGAATTTAAAGTTCAAATTGAACAGAAAAAAGAAATCATTACTGAAACTAAAGAGCGTCTTAAAGATCGTCAAACACATTTAAAGCACAAAAAAGGTGAATTAAATGCGATTTTGGCTGAAACTGAAAAGGAAGAATTGGCTTTAATAAAAAAATCAGAAGAATACCAAGAGCAAATTGACAAACGTTTGGTTGAAGCGTATCACAGAATTCGCAACAACGTAAAAAACGGTTTAGCTGTTGTAGCTATTGAAAGAGGTGCTTCTGGAGGTTCGTTTTTCACCATTCCACCACAAGTACAAGTAGAAATTGCATCACGCAAAAAAGTAATTACTGATGAGCATAGTGGTCGTATTTTGGTTGATGCTGTTTTAGCAACTGAACAAAAAGAGAAAATGGAAAAATTGTTTGCTAAATTAAGCTAAGCATTTTCATTAAATATTATAAAAAAGCCTTTACGAATGTGAAGGCTTTTTTATTTTTAATAAAATTTTCACATTTAGATTTTAAGGTTTATAGATTAAATACGACTACCTAATAGAAATAAAAATACCATAAAAATGAAGAAAATAGTTGCAATAGTCATAGTAACCTTAATGTTTAGCTGTCAAAACTCAGCGCAAACAAATTCAAAAGAATTAGCAATTATCAACGCAAAACCTGTTGAAGTACCAATGCAAAACGGAATGGCAAAAGCCTACTTTAGCAGTGGTTGTTTTTGGTGTGTAGAAGCCATTTTTGAAAGTGTTAAAGGTGTTAATGAGGTTATTAGTGGTTATTCTGGTGGTCATACACAACATCCAACTTATGAAGATAGTAACACAGGTAAAACAGGTCATGCAGAATCTGTAGAAGTTATTTACGACCCAAAAGTGGTGAGTTTTGCTACTTTGGTAGATGTGTATTTTGGTTCGCAAAATCCAACACAAGTCAATGGACAAGAAAATGATATTGGGTCTCAGTATCGTTCTATTATTTTTTATCAAAATGAAGAACAAAAACAAATCATTCTTCAAAAAAAAGAAGCCCTTGCTAAAAAATTGAATGCTAAAATAGCGGCTGAAGTATATCCATTTCAAAAGTTTTGGAAAGCTGAAAACTATCATCAAAATTATGTAAAATTACATCCTAATAACGCTTATGTGCAAAATGTATCTATTCCAAGACTCAACAAATTCAAAAAGAAATTTCCTGAATTATTAAAAAGCAATTACTAATAGAATAGTATCTTTGATAAAAAACCCTATGACACGACTGGTAACTTTATTAAGCATTGTAACCTTATGCGTTGCCTGCAAATCTGATAAAAAAGAAGCCTCTCAAGAAACACCCAAAGCACTTTCGGTAGCTGAAAGAATTGCCAATGCCAACGGATTTGAACACTGGAAAGAAGTTTCAAAAATTGATTTTACCTTTAATGTGGACAGAGATAGCAGTCATTTTGAACGCTCTTGGACTTGGAACCCTAAAACCGATGATGTCACATTAATTGCTGGAAAAGACACTATATCATATAACAGAAAAACAATTGATAGCATTTCAATGAAAGCTGACAAAGCTTTTATTAACGACAAATATTGGCTTTTAGCACCTTTTCAATTAGTTTGGGATCAAGGTACAACCATTACAAAACCAGTTAAAGATGAAGCACCAATAAGTAAATTAATGATGAATAAAATTACATTGACCTATCCATCTAATGGAGGTTACACACCTGGTGATGCCTACGATTTTTATTTTGATGATGATTTTATGATAAAAGAATGGATTTACAGACAAGGAAATGCTAAAAAGCCATCAATGATGACTTCATGGGAAAATTATGAAGATTTTAAAGGTCTTAAAATAGCAACAACCCATCAAAAAACAGAAGGCAACTGGAAACTCTACTTTACAGGAATTGCTGTAAAAACTGAATAATCATTAGATATCCAAACATCCAAAACACATCTATAGACGTATATATTATATAAAATATCCGCAAAAGCGTCTATATATATTCAAAGTGCTTCCTCTTAAAAGGCGAAGCACTTTTTCTTTTTAATATATATAACTGCGTTTCTTAAATTTAAGAAAAAAGGTTTTTTCTAAATTCTCTCGTTTTCATCATTCATATAATACCCTAAAGCACCAGATGGACAAGCTTTTACCTGATTCACTAAATCTACAGTTGGAGCTTGGTCAATTTTAATCCAAGGCCTATCTTTTGGCCTAAAAACCTTCGGAAGCCCTTTAGCACAAATAGCCGAATGGATACATTTTTCAGCTTCCCAAGTAATAGTAACCTCTCCGTTGCTGTATTCTTTAGCTTTTTCCATGATGCTTATTTTTAATAAATATACAAAATTTTACAATTAAAATTATCCCTATACAAAGCCTTCTTTCCTTAATTTATAATTCTTATTTTTGTTGAAAACCAAAAACAATATACCTTGTCCAACTATAAATTAGGTCTTGATTTTGCAAAAGAACAAGATCAAAACGACCCATTAGCCGCCTACAAAAAACTATTTCATATTCCAAAAGACACCCATGGAAATGAGCTAATTTATATGACTGGAAATTCACTCGGGCTCCAGCCAAAAGCCACAAAAAATTATATCAATCAAGAATTAGATGATTGGGCAAATTTAGGTGTAGAAGGTCATACCGAAGCCAAACACCCTTGGTTACCTTACCACGAATTCCTCACAGAAAATATGGCAAAAGTGGTTGGTGCCAAACCTATTGAAGTGGTCGTGATGAATACCTTAACAGCCAACCTTCATTTAATGATGGTGTCCTTTTACAGACCTACTCAAAAGCGCTATAAAATAGTGATTGAAGCCGACGCTTTTCCTTCTGATAAATATGCCGTCGAAAGCCAATTGCGTCATCATGGTTTTGATGCAAATGAAGGGTTAATTCTTTGGAAAGCCAGAAAAGGTGAAGAATTAGCCAATTATAACGATTTACAAACCATTTTAGAAACGCAAGGTAAAGACATTGCATTGGTAATGATTGGAGGCGTTAACTATTATACAGGACAATTTTTTGATTTAAAACGCATTACCCAACTTGGTCACAAACACGGTTGTATGGTTGGTTTTGATTGTGCACATGGCGCTGGAAATGTAGAACTCAATTTACACGACTCTGGAGCCGATTTTGCCGTTTGGTGTACCTACAAATATTTAAATTCTGGACCAGGAAGTTTGGGAGGTTGTTTTGTTCATGAACGTCATGCACACAACAAAAACCTCAACCGATTTGCTGGTTGGTGGAGTCATAATAAAGAAACACGCTTTAAGATGCGTAATGAATTTGACCAACTTCCAGGAGCTGAAGGTTGGCAATTGAGCAACCCTCCAATTTTATCAATGGCTGCCATTAGAGCCTCATTAGATATTTTTGCTGAAGTTGGCATGAAAAAACTGACCGAGAAATCGAGACAACTCACAGGTTATTTTGAATTTCTGCTAAATGAACTAAATAATAAAGACATCAAAATTATCACACCATCAAACCCAAATGAACGTGGCTGTCAATTGTCTATTCAAGTCAAAAATGCAGATAAAACATTACACACTAAATTGACAAAAGCAGGAGTCATTAGTGATTGGCGAGAACCAGATGTAATACGTTGTGCGCCAGTACCATTGTATAATTCGTTTCAGGATGTGTATAATTTGGTAGAAAAATTGAAATCTATTTTAAATGACTGACAAACAACAAAACATACTCATCATAGGCGCAGGACTTTGCGGAAGTTTACTTGCTTTACGCTTAGGCCAACGTGGTTATAACGTAACCGTTTATGAAATGCGTCCCGATTTACGAAAAGTAGATATTTCTGCAGGTCGTTCTATCAATTTAGCCTTTTCAGATAGAGGCAATAAAGCCATGACATTGGTTGGCATTGAAAACAAAGTCAAAGATTTATGTATTCCGATGAATGGTCGGATGTTGCACGACATGGACGGTAATACAATGTTAGCACCTTACAGTGGACGTGACCACGAGTTTATCAATTCTATTTCACGTGGACAACTCAATGCCTTATTATTGGACGAAGCCGAAAAGCATAAGAATGTAACCCTTCATTTTAATAAAAAATGTAAATCGGTCAATTTTGAAAAAACAACAGCTTTATTTCAAGATTATCAAACCAAACACGAATTTGTAGAAGATGCCGATGTCATTTTTGCCACTGATGGTGCAGGTTCTGCCATGCGAAACAGCTATTACTTGGGTAAAAAATTCTTATTTAGTTTTTCACAAGATTGGTTGACTCATGGCTATAAAGAATTGTGCATTCTTCCTGATACAAATGGTGCTTATAAAACCTACAAAAACGCATTGCACATTTGGGGACGTGATGCTTTTATGCTAATTGCTTTGCCAAATTTGGATGGCAGTTTTACCGTCACTTTATTTTTAAGTTTTGATGAAGGTGAGTACAATTTTAATAATTTAACCACCAAAGAGCGCGTGTTAGAGTTTTTTGGCATCTACTTTAAAGATGCTTTAAAATTAATGCCAAATCTGGTCGATGATTTCTTTGAAAACCCAACATCCCCTTTAGGAACGGTTAAATGTTCGCCTTGGCATTACAAAGGAAACACACTATTAATGGGAGATGCAGCACATGCCATCGTTCCCTTTTATGGTCAAGGGATGAATGCCTCTTTTGAAGATGTTACAGAATTTGACAAAGTGTTAGATGAAGGTCATTCAGACTGGGAAACCATTTTTAAAATCTACGAAAAAAACCGTAAAAAAGATACTGATGCTATTGCCGATTTGGCTATTGACAATTTCCATGAAATGAAAGGTCATGTCAACAATGCTATTTTTCGCGAAAAACGTACCTTAGAGATGGCTTTTGAAAAACAGTTTCCTACGGAATATTCTTCAAAATATTCATTGGTAACCTTTAATGAAGATATTGGTTACAGAGAAGCAATGTTGCGAGGTCGAGCTCAAGACAAAGCCATTTTAAACATGTTAGCTGATAAAGAAATCAGTCTTAATGACGATTTAAAAACAACTTTAGAGAAAGTAAAAGCAGCCACTGAAGACATTTTAGACGATGATAGAGTAGCGAAAAATTTTAAACATTAAATTATGAATGAAGAAAAAATAGTGACACCAAGAGGTCCCTATCCACACACCAAACGTGTAGGCGATTTTATATTCGTTTCAGGCACAAGCTCTCGTCGTGCAGACAATACCATTGCAGGTGTTGATATTATTGACGCAATGGGCACCAAACGCTTAAACATTGAAACACAAACTCGTGAAGTCCTACTAAACATCGAAAAGAATTTAGCAAAAGAAGGTGCTACACTTAAAGATGTTGTTGATGTTACCTCGTTTTTAGTCAATATGAACGATTTTGCAGGTTACAACAAAGCCTATGCCGAGTTTTTTGATAAAGAAACAGGACCAACACGTACCACTGTTGCTGTACACCAATTACCACATCCAGATTTGGTGGTGGAAATTAAGGTGATGGCTTATAAGAAAAAAGACTAAAGAAAACGGAACCAAAAAAATTTGTGAATTTGTGGCAAACATAAAAAATTACATCAACGGAAAATTTGAAAATCCTATTCAAAATAATTGGTTGGACAACTATTGTCCAGCTAATGGCGAAGTGTACGGCAAAATCCCAAATTCATCAAAGAATGATGTAGAAAACGCATATACTTCTGCCAAATCAGCCTTTAGGCTGTGGTCTCAAACCACCTTAGAAGAACGCAGTAGAATCCTTATCAAAATTTCAGAATTATTAGAAGCCAACTTGCAACGTTTTGCCGAAGCCGAAAGCAAAGACAATGGCAAACCTATTTCATTGGCAAAAGAAATTGATATACCAAGAGCTGCGAGTAATTTTCGATTTTTTGGAAATGCCATTACACAATTTGCCAGTGAAAGCCATGAAAGCATAGGACAAAATGCTATTAACTATACCTTACGTCAGCCTATTGGTGTTGTAGGTTGTATTTCGCCCTGGAACCTTCCACTCTATCTATTTACCTGGAAAATTGCTCCAGCCATTGCGGCAGGCAACTGTGTAGTTGCCAAACCCAGCGAAGTCACACCCATGACAGCATATCTGTTAGGCGAAATTTGCACAGAAGCTGGCTTGCCAAAAGGTGTTTTAAATATCGTTCACGGATTAGGAACCACCACAGGACAAGCCATTATTGAACATCCAGATATTAAAGCTATTAGTTTTACAGGAGGTACAGCAACAGGAGCTCATATTGCTAAAGTGGCTGCGCCAATGTTCAAAAAACTGTCGTTGGAATTAGGCGGAAAAAACCCGAATATCATTTTTGCCGATTGTGATTATGACGATATGTTGAACACAACGGTTCGCTCATCATTTGCCAATCAAGGTCAGATTTGTTTATGTGGAAGCCGCATTTTTGTAGAAGCTCCTATTTTTGAACAATTTAAAAGAGATTTTGTTGCAAAAGTAAAGCAATTAAAAGTCGGACATCCTTCAAAAGACTCCACCAATATTGGTGCTTTGGTATCTAAACCACATCTTGAAAAAGTGATGAACTATATAGAAATTGCCCAACAAGAAAACGGCAAAATTCTTTGTGGTGGACATAAAGTGATTGTTAACGGTTATGAAAATGGATATTATTTAGAGCCAACTATCATAGAAATTGCAACCGATGAATGCAGAGTGAATCAAGAAGAAATTTTTGGGCCAGTGGTAACAATTATGCCATTTAAAACCGAAGAAGACGTTTTAAAAATGGCAAACAAAGTAAAATACGGATTGTCTGCAACACTTTGGACCAACGATTTAAAACGCAGCATGCGTATGAGCAACCAATTACAAGCAGGAATTGTTTGGATCAACACCTGGATGATGCGCGACTTACGTACACCTTTTGGAGGTGTAAAAGCCTCAGGTGTTGGACGCGAAGGTGGCTTTGAAGCCTTACGGTTTTTTACCGAAGCCAAAAATGTATGTATAAAATATTAAACAAAAACAAGACTTTAAGAATCAAAAACCAAGATAAATTATAAAGTCTTGATTCTTGGATCTTGAATCTTATATCTAAAAAAATGGATTTAAAACTAAACAACAAAAACGCATTAGTTTGCGGAAGCACAGCAGGAATAGGAAAAGCTACAGCAATTGGTTTAGCAGCAGAAGGCGTAAAAGTGACATTGATTGCCAGAAACGAAGACAAACTTAAAGAAGTGCTCGCTGAATTGCCAAAACAAAGACAACACGATTACATTGTTGCTGATTTTTCTAACCCTGAAGAGCTAAAAAACAAAGTCTCAGATTATATGGCCAAAAATAATGGGTTTCATATTTTGGTAAACAACACAGGAGGACCAAAAGCTGGAACAGTTCTGGACGCTGAATTGAACGAGTTTGAAAGTGCCTTTACACAACACTTAAAATGCAATCATATTTTGGCACAAACTGTTGTACCATTTATGAAAAAAGAAAACTTCGGACGCATTATTAATATGATTTCAACCTCTGTAAAACAACCTATTGAAGGCTTAGGCGTTAGCAATACCATTAGAGGTGCTGTAGCCAATTGGAGCAAAACCTTGGCAACAGAACTTGGCCCTTTTGGCATCACTGTTAACAATGTGTTACCTGGTGCGACAGCAACTGAACGTCTGACTTCAATACTTCATAATGTAGCCAAAAAGATAGATGGTACTTATGAACAAGCAGAAACGATGATGAAAAACGTCACTCCTGCCAAACGCTTTGCAGAACCAGAAGAAATTGCCAATGCAGTTGTGTTTTTAGCAAGTACATGTGCTGGCTACATTAACGGTATTAATCTGCCTGTTGATGGTGGACGAACAAAATCCTTGTAATTTAGACCTCACAGATTTTAAAAACCTGAAAGGTCTTTTGTATATTTATATCCAATAAAAACTATCCGTCATTACGAGGAACGAAGTGACGTGGTTATCTCATCATCAAAAAGCAGATTACTACAATTTTTTCCAAAGTCTCGTAATGACATCAAAAAAACAGTATCATGAGCAAGTTAGTATCTCCCATAAATTTTAAAGCGTGGATTGAAGAAAACAGACATCTTCTTAAACCACCTGTGGGTAATAAAGTCGTTTGGAAAGATGGCGATTTTATTGTCATGGTTGTTGGTGGTCCAAACAGCCGAAAAGATTATCACTACAACGAAACACCAGAATTTTTCTATCAAATAGAAGGCGACATTGTCTTAAAAGTTATTGATAAAGGCACACCAAAAGATATTCATATCAAAGAAGGCGAAATTTTCTTGCTACCTCCAAAAGTACCACATTCACCACAACGTGGTGCCAATACAGTCGGTTTGGTGATTGAGTACAAACGTCCTGAAGGCATGCGTGACGCGCTGCTTTGGTTTTGCGAAAATTGTGTTACCAAATTATATGAAGAAGATTTTACAGTTGAAAATATTGAGACTGATATGCCAAAGATTTTTGACCACTATTACAATGACAAAGACAAACGGAGCTGCCCAAATTGTGGCGAAGTGATGCAACCTCCAAAAAAAGTACAGATAGATTAATATGAAACGAAAACTTCGCATTAACGGTCACTCTCATTTGCTTCCTTATCCTGAAGAAATTCCTCAGTTCATGAAAGACAAAGAGATTTTTTGGGTAGATAACGACCGAAAATTTATGCTCCAAAAAGATTGGAGTCGTCCAGTAACGGATTCAAGTTTTTTTCTGGATGAAAAACTGGCATGGATGCAACGTTTTAAAATTGATCATGCCGTTGTTTTAAATCTGTCTCAACTGTATGGCAACGGCTTGCGTGTAGAAGAAATGAAACAAGCATTGCGCTTTCAAAACGATTTTAATGCGAAAATACAACATCAAAATCCGAGTAAATTTACCTGCGGTTTTGTAGTGCATCCTGGCTTTGTACGAGGTGCTTGTTGGGAAATTGAACGTTGTGTTGAAGAATTAGGTTTGCAACTTTTGTGTTTGCCAACACATTATATGGATACTATCGGAACATGGCGTTGTATTTTTGACGAAGAAAATGAACCCATTTTTGAACTGGCAAGTAAATACAATTTAGCGGTTGAAATTCATCCGTATGATGGCGAAAAATTTATTAAATTAGAAAACACTTCTTGGCGTTTTCATCTTATTTGGATGTTGGCACAATGTGCTGATGCCTATCACTTTTTAACTTTGAATGGGTATCAAGACAAATTCCCAAATATGAGAACTTGTTTTGCACATGGTGGTCAATTGGCGCAAATTAATTTAGGAAGACGTATTCAAGGGTTTGATGGACGACCTGATTTGTTTGAAGGCAAATACCATCCAAGAAAAGCGGTTGGACACAAAAACATATTTTTTGACACTTTAGTACATGATACAGGCGGCTTACAATTATTGATTAAAAATCAGACTTCCAAACAAGTACTTATGGGATTGGACGACCCTTATCCTTTGGGAGAAATGGAGAGCGAAAAACAATCTTCATATCCTGGTAAAATATTAGACTTGGCTATGGAACGAAATATCATTACCGAAGTAGAACGTGATGCCATTTGGGAAGACAACGTCATTCAATGGTTGTGTGGCGACGATGAACAAGCAAAACAAAAATTGGTAAACAGGATTTTAGGATAACTACACAATATGACTGACGTTACCGAATTCCATATTTTATCTCATATTTTTATCGCTTCAATTGGTGGCATTTTATTGCTCGCCATTTGGTTTAACATCAGGCAACGTTTTAAACAACTTCTTGAGGAAGACGACACTCAAAAACGAGTTGACAAAGGATTACTTTATTTGAGTTTAGCTATGTTTGTTTGGGTTATTTCAGGTTGTTGGGCTTATTTAGAACATGAACTTTCGTTTTTAACCTCTTATGGTTATCAATTTGGAATCCATTTTTTTTCTATTCTGAACAATATGTTTTTGCTGTTAGCATTGTTTTATTTTTATTATGCGCCACAGTTTATTTATCACAACAAAAAGAACATCAAAAAAATACTTATTGCTATTGTCCTCATTTCAATTATCACCTTCTCTTTAACCCTCTTTTTGGGTAATAACACTATAAAAAACGGTATCAAATTAAGCGGCATTCCAGATTTATTATTATCAGGTTTTTTGTCTTATTTACTTGGTATTTCATTTTATAGAACCTTTGCTTTTAGAGGCTTAAAAATTGTAGGTGTTATTTCTGTTCTTGTTATTTTATTGATGTTTTCATCGCAATTATCAGAAGTTTTTATCCATTATGGAACCGATTTTAGCAATAACCTCGTCAAAATTATTGCTAAAACATCATTAATTTGCATCTTTTTGGTATTGGCAACCACTTGGGTCATTCGGTTGGCAAACATGCCAAAACCTAACGAAATGACCATTAGTTTTTTAGATTGGAGTTTAGTAAAAATTAGTATTCCTACTAAAGGTGTTTTTAATCAAACCATCGATTTTGGTTCAAAGACTACACAATATAAAAACCTACTAAAATTTGCCATCAGACGTAAATATGGCGAAGGCGAAATGCAAAGCATGTTGGTCAGTTTTGGTGGTGAAATCAAAAATCAAACCTATTTAACACGTATTATTGACAACATCAATACGATTTTAGAATTAGATGCAACACAAGTGTTGGAACGACGCGATTTATTCACTTTTATTGGAGAAGGTCGCTATCGTTTGCGCATGATTCCAAATCATATCACTATTGATACCACTTTGCTGGAAGAGTTTGGTAAAACTGCTGAAAATGACGATTACAAAGCTCTTTCCAAAGCCAGTTACAATTAAGCACAATCCATTATTTTTTATTATAATTTACAACATTGCTCTGTGTAAGATGTCACTTTAAATACATTGTGCCATCAATCAAAATACAGAACAGATGACAACCAATTCTAACGAAATTTTTGGGCATCCTAAAGGCCTTGTTTACTTGTTTTTTGCTGAACTTTGGGAACGTTTTTCCTTTTATGGCATGCGAGCACTTTTAGTGCTTTACATGACCAAATCGCTCTTATTTACAGATAACATGGCTTTTGGTGTGTATGCTGCTTATATGTCGTTGGTGTATGTAACGCCAATGATTGGTGGTATTTTAGCCGATAAAATTTTAGGTTTCAGAAAAGCCATCATTCTTGGTGGTGTTTTAATGGCTTTAGGGCATTTTTTGCTGACGTTTGAAATGCCTGTTTTCTTTTATGGCTCCTTAGCATTGATTATTGTTGGAAACGGATTTTTTAAACCTAATATTTCTTCTTTTGTTGGCGATTTGTACCAACAAGGTGATGCTCGACGTGATTCTGGTTTTACCATTTTTTATTTGGGAATCAATTTGGGCGCTGCCATTGCACCTCTACTTTGTGCTTGGGTAGCCGCTGTTTATGGATGGCATTATGGTTTTATTTTAGCAGGAATTGGAATGGTAACTGGCCTTTTGGTGTTTAATAACGGACTCAAAAAAAATGTATTTGAAGACAAAGGTTTAGTTCCTGAAACAAGTAATTATAACGAAAAACACTTCGGAATCAAAAAGGGTAATATTATTAATATAGCAGCTTTTTTAGCTGTTCCTGTGTTTGCACTTATTATCAAATTTCACGAGTTTGAAAGTTACTTGGTTTGGGTAGTTTCTTTATTTTTAGTAAGTTATATTGTCTATATTTTGACAACTGTTAGCAGCACAGAAAAAAAACGATTATTAGTTGCCGTTTATTTTACAGTGCTTTACACCCTTTTTTCTGCCATTTTTGAACAAGCAGGAAGTTCACTTACCTTATTTGCTGATAGAAATGTAAATTTGGTTGGGATGGATGCTGCTGGCACCAATAGCATCAACGCTGGTTTTATTATTCTTTTTGCTATTCCATTTTCGATGCTTTGGACTTTTTTATCCAAACGAAAAATGAATCCAAATTCAGCCATTAAATTTGGATTGGGCTTATTCTTTTTGGGTTTAGGATTTCTCATTTTTGCACTCTCATCACATAGTGTCGATGCTTTTGCCAAAACGCCTATGATGTATCTTGTTATTGGCTATATGGTACTTACCATTGGCGAACTTTTTCTATCTCCCATTGGCTTATCAAAAATGACCGAATTATCACCTTTAAAATATGTATCTTTTATTATGGGCGTTTGGTTTTCGGCCAATTTTTATGGTCATTTTTTTGCTGGTAAAATTGCCAAACTCACTACAGTAAGTAATGGTGATGCCACAATGTTTACCAAAGGCTATTTTGGGGATATTGTCAATTGTATAACAGGCTTTACACCAGACATAGCAACTCAAAACAGTGAAGCCTTTCAACAATTGTATTCATATGTATCGGTTTATGCCAGTTTTGGTATTATTAGTATGATAGTTGGTATATTTGCAATACTAATTTCACCAGGTGTTAAAAAACTGATGTCTGGTATCCATTAAATGAATTAAAATGCACTTTTTATCAGAAAAAATTGATGATTATGTTGTAACACATTCTGAAAACGAACCCGAATTATTACAACAGCTCACACGCGAAACGTATCAAAAAATAATGCAACCACGTATGTTGAGTGGTCATTATCAAGGGAGAGTGTTGAGTATGATATCTAAATTAGTCAACCCAAAAACCATCCTTGAAATTGGTACATATACAGGCTATTCTGCCTTATGTTTGGCTGAAGGGTTGCAACAAGATGGCGAGTTGCATACCATTGACATTAATGAAGAGTTATTCGATTTTCAAAGAGCTTATTTTGACAAATCGGATTACGGAAAACAAATCCATCAACATTTAGGAAATGCCTTAGAAATTATTCCTACACTTAACAAAACATTTGATATTGTATTTATTGATGCTGATAAAGAAAATTATTCTACGTATTTTAATAGTGTTATTGACAAGGTAAATTATGGAGGCATTATTCTTTCTGATAATGTCCTTTGGAGTGGAAAAGTGATTGAACCTTTAAAGACACATGATATTTCAACAAAAGCTATTTTGGAGTACAATACGCTTTTAAAATCTGATAGTAGAGTTGAAACTGTAATGCTACCAATTAGAGATGGATTGACGGTTAGTAGAAAAAAATGATTTTTTAAAGTTTTCGTCTAACTGAACCCGTAAAATCTTCTAAATCGTCTTTTACTTTATTAATTTCGTTGCTGATGTCTTTAGTAAAACTGGTGTCAATACCACTGTTTTCAGCACTTTTGGTAATTTCGCTTTTAATATCGTTGGTAGCATCTTTAAGCATACGCATGCCTTTGCCAAGACCTCTTGCAATTTCAGGTATTTTGTCGGCACCAAATACCATAACCAGTACAAAAAGTATAAACATAACTTCTGTGGTGCCTATAAATAAATATGTTGGTTGTACTATCACAATGCAAATATAGCGAGTTGTTTGATTAGAATAAAAAAAGCCGACTCAAAAAAATCGGCTTTATATAAAATTTATGATTTAATCATTTATTTGGCTTTTAAATGCCTCAAATTCACTTTGTTTTATTTCTCTTGGCCAAGCATTGTTTGAGGTATCCACATCAGCTGTTTCTAAATTTGGATCTACTTTAAAAGCTACAATTTCTTTGTCAGAAGCAATGGCTTTACTCACTTCTTTATCATTTTTACGCCATATTTGCGCAGGAAATGTTTCTGTTTTAGTGGTTCCATCGGCATAAGTGTATTGTATAATTATTGGCATAACTAAGCCTCCTGGTTTATCAAAAGTCACATTATAAAAATACTTAGGTTGCTTTAGATTTTTACGCTCTGCTTCAGTAAAATTATCCATAATGTAGGTTTTTAATGGGGTTGACGTTTCCATTAAATCTTTTGGAACTGCATCAGAATTTTCTTCAGTTAAATACACCATATCCAAATCGGTTAAAGGCACGCCTCTACTTTGTGAATAATTTTTTGCATATTGGTTTGGAATGGATGAAACGCTGTATTTTTTTACATCTTTAATTCCTATATCTACATAATCTGTTGTGTAAAACCATCCTCTCCAAAACCAATCCAAATCAAATGCCGACGCATCTTCCATGGTTCTGAAAAAATCTTCTGGTGTTGGGTGTTTAAATTTCCAACGATTGGCATAGGTTTTAAAAGCATAATCAAACAACTCATGTCCCATAACAGTTTCTCTAAGAATATTTAAAGCGGTTGCAGGTTTTCCGTAAGCGTTATTACCAAATTGGTGTACGTTAAGCCCTTTGGTCATTATAGGCGAAATAAAATCTTGATTACCTCCCATGTAAGGTATTATTTTTTGAGCAGGACCACGACGTGACGGAAAATTTTTATCGTCTGCTGATAGTGCTTCAGGATAGGTTTTACCAAAATCTTGCTCTGCAATGTACTCTAAAAAGGTATTTAACCCTTCGTCCATCCAAGTCCATTGACGTTCGTCACTATTAACAATCATTGGAAAATAGTTATGTCCTACTTCATGTACAATAACACCAATCATTCCGTATTTAGTGCGGTCACTGTATGTACCATCTTCATCTGGTCGTCCATGGTTCCAGCAAATCATTGGATATTCCATGCCTTGGTCTTTAGCATGTACAGAAATAGCTTTATGATATGGATAATCAAAAGTCATCCTTGAATATGATTTTAAAGTGCTTGCTACCGTTTTGGTTGACCATTGTTCCCAAAGCGGATTGCCTTCTTTTGGGTATAAGGACACAGCCATTACGTCTTTAGTGTTGAGTTTAACAGCCATCATATCCCAAATAAATTTTCGAGAGGTGGCAAATGCAAAATCTCTAACATTTTTAGCTTGTAATTTCCAGGTTTTCTTTTGATTAGAAAATCCTTTTTCGGCAGCTTCGGCTTCGGCTTGTGTTACAATTACAACAGGTTTATCATATGATTGTTTGGCTTTTTCATAACGTGCCATCATGGTTTTTGTAAACACTTCGTCTCTGTTCATCAAGGTACCAGTTCCATCCAAAATATGGTCAGCAGGCACTGTAATATTTACTTCAAAATTTCCAAAAGGCAAAGCAAATTCATCACGTCCCCAAAACTGCGAATTTTGCCAGCCTTCAACATCATTATACACAGCCATTCTTGGATAAAATTGTGCTATTTCGTAAGTTCTATTGCCATCTTTCGGAAAATATTCATAACCTGAGCGTCCTCCATCTTTCACATGATCATTTATTTTGTACCACCACTTGATGGCAAACGAAAATTTTTCACCTGATTTTAAAACCTGTGGCAATTCAATGCGCATCATGGTTTGGTTGATGAAATAATTAAGTGGTTTTTTTGCGACATCTGTAACCGCTTCAATGTTAAAACCACCATCAAAAGCGTTTTCCATATAGTCTTTTGCAAAGGTTGATGGTCTTAATCCGCCTCTAATAACACTGGTTTCAATAGAAGGACTTTTGGTATCTTTTGCTCTTACATTTTGGTCCAATTGCACCCAAAGATAGGTAAGGTCATCTGGTGAGTTATTGGTGTATGTAATGATTTCATCACCATACAATTTGGCGTTTTTATCATCTAACTCAATATTCATTTTATAATCGGCTTCTTGCTGATAATAAGCTGGTCCAGGAGCACCAGATGCGGTTCTGAACATATTTGGCGTTGCAAACTCATCAGACAATTGCTTAAATTTGTTGGTGTTTGTATGGCCTTGTTGGGTATTTTGTGCGTAAGATTGAATACCAATAAATGCTAAAAATAGCAGACCAATTTTAGTATATTTCATTTTTGTGGAGATTAAAAGGTCAAAAATAACTAAAACATAATTTTTAAAAACAGTTTTTAAAAGTTTAACATTCCTTTATCATTATCTGGAGTTAGCATAAAACTTTTATTTTGTGTATTAATATTGGTTTTAATCACATTTTGTTGATCTTCAAACATATCAAACAACACCTGATTTTCGATTTCAAACGATTTTATGTTGGTAACATCATCAATTTCCAAATAACAAAGTACAATATCATCTTCATATTCTTTACCAATAAAATCAAAAGTAACTGGTTTGCCATTAATTTTTATATGAATTTTTTCTTTTAGGTAACGCTCCATATAAAGTTGCACTTCTGGAGTTTCTTTGGCTGAATCGAGGCTTATATTTTTATCATAACGCGTTTGGAGTAATTTTTCAAAATCTTCTATAAAAATGCGTGAAATAATTTGAACCGATTGTTTTTCTTTTACATAATCCACTTGAGTAACGCTTACATAAAACTTATGGAGTGTAGCCGAAGTAAGCAACGGAAACACAAGTACTAAACACAGTATTTTAAAAATTTTCATCTTTTAATTTTAGAATTGTAAATGTATTAAAGTGTTTCAAAAAACAGTCCAATCTTTGAAATTATTCCTTTTTATTTTGAAGATTGGTTTTATACGTTTTTAATTTTTGTTTTAAAAACTCTAAGGTTTTGATGCCTTGATTGAGCTTGCAAAGGACTGAAAACTGCTCGTCTTCTGAAACGTAATAAAAAAATTCGGCTTGTGAGGCTTCATCCAAACTATCATTTTGAAAAAGCAAGTCTGAAAAATCAGATTTTATTTTGTTCATACAAACATCTTGCTTTTCTAATTTAATTTGGTTTTTTAGCATTTTTGTTCTGCCTGAAATGGCATTGATAAGTGGATTTAATGGAACTATTCCGCCTCCTGTTGTGGCTTCATTCAAGCGTCTTTCGCTTTGTGTTTTTGGTTTACCTACATAACCAGGAATGCCCAAATCGTAAAAATTTATAGCGCGTTTAGCATCCAAATTTTCAATATCTGAATCTAATTGTCCTGTTAAAATTTTGCCTATAACCACTTCATCCAAAGCATTAATTTGTTCTTCAAGATAAACGGTTAGTGTTTTTGCCTTTATGGTTGTTTCATTAATTAAGACCTCTTTCAGTTTATAAGAAACTCCAGAAAACACCAAAGTATCATAGAGTTTTACCGGAATTGTAAACTCGCCATTGCTATTGGTAATTGTAAATTTGCTTTCGGTTTTATTGATAACGTGTATGCCTTCAACCTCATCAGTTCCAAAAATTTTTCCTTGGACACTTGTTTGTGAAGCAACATTTTCAAAGTAAAAAAACCCAATAATAAAGTAGAGATATTTAATTTTTTCCACTTTCTGAAGCTAAAAATTCTTGGCTTTTTTGGCTGATAAATTCTAAGAATTCAAATTCTTTGCCTGATTTTAACAACGAATAATCCAAACCACTACTTTCAACATAATTGATAAAGGCGTCTACTTTATTTTCAGGAATATGAAAATTATCTACCAAAAATTTGGTGCTGTAATGGTCTCTAAACCCTCCAACAGGAATTTTGGCAACTGTATCTTTTCTATCAACATTTTTTTGATGTTTGTCCGATTTAAACAAAGGCTTTAAAAACAAACCAACCATATTGATTACATTAAGTCCATACATCATGTTTTGACCTTGTTTATCCATAGCAATGTTGACTACTTCCGATTTATAATCGTCAGAAAAATCGTAATCATTAATGTTTGCTAAACCAAAATAAATGGCATTCAAATCTGGATTAAAAGTCTTAACACTTTCAATATCAACCATTAGATTTCCGGTTAAATCATAAGGCAAAATGACTACTTCATCAAGTTTATTGACTTTTTCTACTAAAAAAACGGTCATTTTTTTAGAGGCAATTATTTTCTCATCTATAGTGACTGTAAAATCTTTAAATTGTAAAGCACGCACTTCAATGACATCATTTAAAGTCACTTTTAAGGTAAATTTCCCTTCGGCATCTGTAACGGTTCCTCTGTTAGACGAAGTATTATAAACGGTTATACCTTCTAAATCATCACTATCAACCACAATTTTGCCACTAATTTCAATACGATCGGCACCTTGAGCCATCAAACAAATGGTAGAAAGTAGAAATGCTATTAAGAGGATTGGTTTTTTCATAAGTTGCTTATTAGTAGGTTAAAGAAACGGTTTCAAATCTTAATTAAAATGCAAAACCATTTTAAACTTTTGTTAAAACGATAGATTACTTAAATTTACGACAAATAATTTGAGATGAGAAATATTATTATTGCTAGTACATCAACGCTTCATGGAAGTGGTTATTTAGACTACCTTTTAGAGCATTTAAAAGTGTTTTTTGCCCAAACCGATGAGATTTTGTTTATTCCATATGCAAGACCTGGAGGCATTAGCCATGACGCATACACAGCAAAAGCCAATGAAGCCTTTAACACTATTGGAAAAAAAGTAAAAGGCATCCATGAGTTTGAAAATCCTATAGAAGCTGTAAAACAAGCAAAAGGCATTTTTACTGGTGGCGGAAACACCTTTGTTTTGGTAAACCATCTTTACAAAAACCAATTGATAGAACCTTTAAAAGAAGTTGTAACTAATGGTGTTCCGTATTTAGGAACCAGCGCTGGAAGCAATATTTGCGGATTGACGATGAACACCACCAACGACATGCCAATTGTGTATCCTCCAAGTTTTAAAACCTTAGGTTTGGTGCCTTTTAATATCAATCCGCATTATTTAGACCCTGACCTAAACAGCAAACATATGGGTGAAACCAGAGAAACACGCATCAAAGAGTTTCATGCCTATAACACACCACCTGTTGTTGGACTTAGAGAAGGCAGTTGGTTAGAGGTTAAAGGAAATCACGTGGTTTTAAAAGGCACTTTAACAGCACGTATTTTTGAACAGAACAAAATTCCTTATGAAGTAGAAACTGGAACAAATTTGAGTGCTCTAAAATAAAAAAGCTCCACTATTAGTGAAGCTTTTGAGCGAAAGACGAGGGTCGAACTCGCGACATTCAGCTTGGAAGGCTGACGCTCTACCAACTGAGCTACTTTCGCATTGGTAATGCAAATATAAACAAAGTATTTTTTTTGAAAAAGCATTTTTACAGCTTCTTTAAAAAAATGATAATCCAAAAACTTCAAGTCCTTCAAAAGTGCAAAACTCATCCATTCAAATACAGTTAATTTCTTCAAAAGAAACCTATATAGTAAGGCATCCTGTTTTAAGAGAAGGTCGTCCCATAGAAACCTGCTGCTTTGAAGGTGATGCCTTAGACACAACATTTCATTTAGGTCTCTTTTTAAATAAAGAATTGGTTGGTGTAGCTTCCTTTATGAAAAATAATAACGTCATTTTTGCAGAACAAGCTCAGTATCAATTACGAGGTATGGCAATTTTAAAACAACATCAAGGCTTGGGTTTTGGCAATCAACTTTTAAAACACGGCGAACAGCTTTTAAAAAACAAAAACGCAGCACTACTTTGGTTTAACGCCAGAGAAATTGCCATAAATTTTTACAAAAAAAACAACTACCAAACACTTGGAAACGCTTTTGAAATTACAGGAATTGGCACACATTATGTGATGTTCAAAAAAATACTTAAATAACTTAGCTAAGTTTTGTAAATTTAGTGGTATAAATCTGTTTGTCTTATGAGAAGAGGAAATTCCAAAGTTAAATTATTGATTGGTGCAGCCATTGTGCTTTTTGCAGTCTTTAAATATTGTGCAAGCGCAGAAACCAACCCTTACACAGGAAAAAAACAACACATTACCATAACTGAAGATCAAGAAATTGCACTTGGTTTACAAAGTTTACCTCAAATGGAACAACAGTATGGTGGCATCTATCCAAATGCACAATACCAAGCTTTTTTAGAAAATGTTGGTCATAAATTAGTTAACAACAGTATCGCAAAACAAACAGGCTACCAATTTGATTTTCATTTACTTGCAGACCCAAACACCATCAATGCGTTTGCATTACCTGGAGGTCAAGTTTTTATTACTTATGCGTTATTTTCCAAATTAGAAAACGAAGACCAATTAGCTGGTGTTATAGGACATGAAATTGGTCATGTGGTTGGACGTCATTCGGCTGACCGAATGTCTAAGCAAGGATTAACAGAAGGCATTCTAAATGGAGTTGCCGTTGGTGTCGATCCCAACACAGCTCAAGGTGCAGCAGCCATTGCAAGTATGATTAACATGAAATATGGACGTGATGATGAATTAGAAAGTGATGACCTTGGTGTCCGTTTTATGATAGATGCTGGCTACAATCCTGAAGAAATGATTGGTGTTATGGAAATTTTAAAAGCCGCTTCTGGACCTAATAGAACACCAGAATTTCAAAGCACACATCCAGACCCAGAAAATAGAATTGAGAAAATAAAAGAAGCTATTGTTAAATACAAAAAAGCCTCTTAATCAAGAGGCTTTTTAACTAATTTTATAGCTTAAGATAAGCTTTTAATATAGGCTTCTGCATCTTTTGCATTCGATAACTCAGCATATTTTAAAGCGGTAAATCCTTTATCCGATTTTTTATCAAGTTTAGCACCTTGTTCAACTAAAAATTTCAAAATAGCAACTCGGTTAAACTTGGCTGCGTACATTGCTGGTGTCAATCCGTTTGATTTTGAATTAACATCAGCACCTAATTCAATAAGTTTCTTAACAGTTTCAAGATCTCCTTTTACAATAGACATACAAAAAGGACTCACTTCAGAAGTTCCTTTAGCAACAAATGAAGTTGTAGAAGTATCAGATAAAGTTTTGGCGTTTAAGGTTGTTAACGTAAACCCAAGCGCAATTGAGGTAATAATGATTGTTTTTTTCATGATGAAAGATTTAAATTAATTGATTGTTTTTTGATTATATATATAACAGACGAGTCTTTTCATTAAGTGTTACAGTTTAAAAATTTTATAACATTTCTTTAACTTTTTTATAGACCTAATTGAAGTAATTCGGTTTTTAAACTTTTATCTTTGATACTTAAAGTAAATTTCAAATGAATAAAAAAGTCATTCTTATGATTCTTGATGGTTGGGGAAAATCTCCAGACCCAAAAGTTTCCGCCATAGATAATGCTCAAACACCATTTATAGATTCACTATATCACAACTATCCAAATGCGTCTTTACGGACTGATGGTCTGCATGTTGGCTTGCCAGAAGGTCAAATGGGAAATAGTGAAGTTGGACATATGAATCTTGGTGCTGGACGTATTGTTTATCAAGATTTAGCAAAAATAAATCTCGCAGTTAAAAATCATACACTTGCTAAAGAACAAGTGCTTTTGAATGCCTTCAAATATGCACAAACCAACCACAAATCCGTTCATTTGTTAGGATTATTAAGTGATGGTGGTGTTCATTCTCATATCAATCATCTATTTGGTTTATTAGATGCTGCTGAAGATTTTGGGCTCAAAAACGTGTTTGTTCACGCTTTTACTGATGGTCGCGATGTCGATCCAAAATCGGGTTTTGGATTTGTCACTGCTTTAGAAGAACACATCAAAAATACCAATGCAAAATTAGCAACCATTACTGGTCGTTATTATGCCATGGACAGAGATAAACGTTGGGAACGCATTAAATTAGCTTATGATGCTTTAGTGAATGGTAAAGGGGAAGCCTCAACCAACGCAACGCAAAGCATTGAAAAAAGTTATGAAAACGATGTCACTGATGAATTTTTGAAACCCATCATTATGCAAAACGATTTTGAACAACCTATTGCCACCATCAACAATGATGATGTGGTTATCTTTTTCAATTTCAGAACTGATAGAGGACGTCAATTAACCGAAGCTTTGACACAATTTGATTTCCACGAACAAAATATGCATAAACTCAATTTGTATTATGTAACGATGACCAATTACGATGAGTCTTTTAAAAACATCAACGTTATTTTTGAAAAGGATAACCTAACAGAAACCTTAGGCGAAGTCCTTGAAAAACATCATAAAAAACAAATTCGAATTGCCGAAACTGAGAAATATCCTCATGTCACTTTTTTCTTTTCAGGTGGACGCGAATTGCCTTTTAAAGGTGAAACCAGAATTTTAAGAAACTCTCCAAAAGTAGCAACCTACGATTTACAACCCGAAATGAGTGCTTTTGAACTACGTGATGCTTTAATACCTGAACTCAAAAAAGGTAATGTTGATTTTGTGTGCTTAAATTTTGCCAATGGCGATATGGTTGGACATACAGGTGTTATGAAAGCTGCCATTAAAGCTTGTGAAGCCGTGGATACTTGCGTAAAAGACGTTGTAACCGTCGCTTTAGAAAATAATTACACCACGCTTTTAATTGCTGATCATGGCAATTGTGAAACAATGATAAATCCAGATGGCACACCAAATACAGCACATACAACCAATCCAGTTCCTATCATTTTAATCGACAAAGAGTTAAAACACATAAATGATGGGATTTTAGGCGATTTAGCTCCAACCATCCTTAAGCTTATGGGTATTAAACAACCAAAAATAATGACACAACACACTCTTATTGAATAGTATAACAAAACATTTATTTATTGTACTTTTGCAATGTTAAAAACTAATTGATGAATTTTCAAGACAAACTCATTATAGCTATAGATTTTGATGGAACCATTGTAGAAGATGCCTATCCAAAAATAGGAAAACCAAGAATCTTTGCCTTTGAAACTTTAAAACGCTTACAAAATGATGGACATCGTTTGATTTTATGGACTTACAGAAGTGGTATTAGACTTAATGAAGCTGTAGCGTTTTGTGAAGAAAATGGCATCCGTTTTTACGCAGTTAACAAAAGTTTTCCAGAAGAACAGTTTGACTATAAAGTAAGTCGTAAAATTTATGCCGATTTGTTTATTGACGATAGAAATATTGGAGGCATTTTAGGTTGGGGCGAAATTTTTCAGATGATAACTCACGAAAAACCTCATATAAAAAATCAAACCAAAAAAGGCTTGTTTTCATTTTTAAAAAAGTAAGATGATTATAGTAAAATCAAAAGAAGAAATAGAATTAATGCGCGAAAGTGCTTTGGTAGTATCTAAAACTTTAGGCATGTTGGCCAAAGAAGTAAAACCAGGTGTCACTACGCTGCAATTGGATAAAATGGCCGAAGATTTTATACGCGAACAAGGTGCCATTCCTGGGTTTTTAGGTTTGTACGATTTTCCAAATACCTTGTGCATGAGTCCTAATTCGCAAGTGGTGCATGGCTTTCCAACTAATGAGCCTTTAAAAGAAGGCGATATCATTTCTATTGATTGTGGTGCTATAAAAAATGGCTTTTATGGAGACCACGCTTATACCTTTGCTGTTGGTGAGATTGCTCCTGACACTCAAAAACTTTTAGAGGTTACTAAAGCATCTCTTTATGTTGGTATTCGCGAATTTAAAGTTGGCAATCGTGTTGGTGATGTTGGTTATGCTATTCAAAACTTTTGCGAAGCGCATGGTTATGGCGTCGTTAGAGAATTGGTTGGTCATGGATTAGGCACTAAAATGCACGAAGACCCTGAAATGCCCAATTATGGAAAACGTGGTCGTGGCAAAAAATTTATTGAAGGAATGGTCGTTGCCATTGAACCCATGATTAATATGGGCACCCATAGAATTAAACAGCATAGAGACGGTTGGACCATCACCACTTTAGATAACAAACCTTCTGCGCATTTTGAACATGATGTCGCTATAGTTGATGGCAAACCTGAGTTACTTTCAACCTTTGCATATATTTATGAAGCTTTAGGAATTGTTAGTAATGAAGAAGATGAATTTCGTCAGGAGGCTTTGGTGCTTTAGTTGTTACACTGAGATTCACAAAGACACACTGAGTAATTATGGACACAAAACTAACTGAGAGAATAATTGGAGCAGCTATTGAGGTTCATCGTACTTTAGGATTACTGATTAATTTCCATACCAAACTTTTAAAAGACGGAATTAAAAGATTTATAAATTCCCCTCTGTGAATCTCTCTGTGAGAACTCAGAGCAACTCTGTGTAATAACTTGAAAAAAATATTCAAAATCATCCTAAACACCATTCCAAGACCAATACTAATTAGGTTAAGCTATTTAGTACGACCAATTTTAGCTTTTTTTCTTAGAGGAAACACATTTACAGACCCAATTGATGGCAAAAGTTTTAAAACCTTTTTACCTTATGGTTATGGTAACCAACGCACCAATGTATTATCACCTTCAACCTTAAGTTTAGAACGACATAGACTGTTATGGTTATATCTAAAAAATAAAACTGATTTCTTTACAGCACCAAAAAAAGTCTTGCATTTTGCACCAGAACAAGCCTTTTACAAACGGTTTAGGAAGATGAAAAACTTAGAGTATGTCACAACCGATTTGATTTCGCCTTTAGCTGATGTAAAAGCAGATATTTGTAATTTGCCTTTTGATGATAATGAATTTGACCTCATACTTTGTAATCATGTGTTAGAGCATATTCCTGATGATACCAAAGCGATGCAAGAATTATATCGTGTGATGAAGGTTGGTGGTTTGGGTGTTTTTCAAATTCCGCAAGATTTAAATCGAGAAAAAACCTTTGAAGACCATAGCATTACAGACCGAAAAGAACGCGCTAAAATTTTTGGACAATATGACCATGTTCGTATTTATGGTCGCGATTATTTTGATAAACTTCGCAGCATTGGTTTTAATGTTGAGGAAGTAGATTACACAGCAACACTTTCAGAAGCAGACGTTATAAAATACTGCTTAGCAAAAGGTGAAATCATTCCTGTGGTTAAAAAGTAAGCAACCAAAAGTTTATCATCTTCTAATTTTCAGGAAATCCATTTAAAGACAAGGTTTCTAATTCTTTTTTATCATTTTCAAAAATCAAAAACACTTTAAGCTCAGGATGTGTGCTTAAAAATGCTTTTACCTTCTCAATTCCCATTGCTTTAAAAGCTGTTGCATAAGCGTCTGCTGTCATACAATTATCAGCAATGACAGAAATACTCAACAAATTGGTTTTGCTTGGATAACCTGTTTTGGTATCAATAATATGTGAATAGCGATTGCCGTTTTCATCGGTTTTAAATTTTCTATAAGTGCCAGAAGTTGCCATCGCTTCATCTTTTAAAACAATAGCCTTCATAATGGATTGCGAACCATCAAAATGTGGTTTTTCAACGCCAATTTTCCACGGTTTTTGCTTTTCTATGTTAATGCCTTTGGTTCTAATTTCGCCTCCAATATCTACAATATAATTATCTATATGTTGGTTCTCTAAAAATTCGCCAATCACATCCACACCATATCCTTTGGCTATCGCATTAAAGTCTAAAAAAGTGTTGGGATTATCTTTAATAATAGTATTACCAATGCGTTTCACTTTATTTAACCCAACTGACAACATTAAACTGTCAATTTTAAGGCTGTCTAAATTGGCTATGCGTCCTTCTGGACCAAAATCCCAAGCGTTTACCAAAACACCAATGGTTGGATCAAAAACACCTTCGGTTTGCTTGTAAATGTTTTTAGACGCATCAAACACTTTTGCAAAATGCACATCAATTGTATTTGATTCATTTCTGTTAATTTTTGAAATATCAGAATCTGGAATGTACGTTGACATTGACTTATTAATGACTTTAAACAAGCTATCAAATTGCTGTTGAAAGTTCGTTGTTTTATCTGAATAATATTGAACCGCATATGAAGTTCCAAAAACAGAACCTGAAAGCACTGTGTTTTTTGGGTCTTGCTTGCACGAAAACAGAAGAAAGACAAATAAAATATAGATGTATTTTTTCATTTTATATTTTGTCATAAATTCACGAATGATTTTCAGAGTAAAGAATATTTATTAGTGAACTTGTAGTAGATTTTAGTTTAAATTAGTTTCAATTACTTGGATGCCATTATACTCAATTAAGTAGTCTTCGTTTAAATAAACAGGTAAATCATCACCATTTGGATTGCCCAAACCAACACCTGCATACAGCACTTTAGCATCTTGTGCCATAGCGTGTTTTTTAAAGGTTTCCATCCAAACTACATCATAATTATTTGGGTTTTCAGGTAACTTTACAACTCTAACAATCACAAAAAAATACTGCTTATTTTTATCCATACACACAAATTGTGGATGCTTCTTAAGCTTACTATTAATGGCAATAAATTCAAAACCGCGTTGTTCTAAATCTTTACCAACATGGTTCATAGCAAGGTTGTGTAATTCTTGTTCTGTCAATGGTATGCTCATATTACAAAAGTAAAATAAATGTTCAGATTGATGATGACTTTTCAATTTTTAATCGATGTACATCTACAACTATTAATCAATACCATTATGAAATCTACAAAGCTTTTAATTTTTATTTTAATTGCATCTGTCATCATTTCTTGTAGCTCTGACAATAACAACAAAGGAAATGATTTCACAAATTTTAACTCACAAATATGCAATACTATAACAGGACCAACAGCAGCCTATTGGGATTATGCAAACGGCGTACCACCTCCATTTAATGAAGTTCCCATTCTAAGTAATCCTGGAAGCCAATTTATTCACAGCCAACAGCCTTATTTAGGACTTATTATTCCTCAAGGGTACACTGCTTTTGAAGATCAAAATCCTCAAACCTTACCTTTAGGAGTAAATGTTATAAGAAATGATAATGCGGTCGTTTGGAGGTATGTTCCATTAGCTTCGTTTCCAAATAATTTTTCTGTGAACGACATTTTAGCCACAGAAATAAATGGCATGTTTAACTTTTATGGTTTTAATGGAACCAATTTTGAGGTCTTATGTCAAAACAATCCACCTCCAACAATAGAGTTGGGCATAAAAAGGACCTTTAGTTCTCGACTCATCCGATTTGGAAACTTTACGGGATTGGTTTGGGTAAGTGTTGTACAGGTAGAAGGCTTGCCTACCCTTTCTGTTTCCTCTTCAGTGTCTTCTGGTCCTACAAATGAATTTAACAACTTGGCTATGGATGTCTTTTTACCATTAAGTTTTCAATTATTAGTAAATGAAAGTGGAACACTTTCTGATAGAGATGGTGATGGAGTTCCTGACGTTTATGATAGTGAACCAGATAATCCTAATGTTCATTAAACCGACTATTATGAAAAAACAATGGCTCATTTTTATACTTACATTAAGCATATTTAATGCTTGTTCAAAAAAAAGTAATGATGATAAAATTACAAACAACAATTGCCCAAAAACCAACACATCTCGTCCTGAAATTATTGGAGACTGGAAATTTACTGGCACCAAAATTAATGATGAGTTAATTGTTGAAGATTGCGATTTACAAACGACACTTAAAGTCACAGAGTCTCAATTTACTTGGAACAATTACTCTGACGCTAACTGTAGTACCCTAACAATAATTACTAACTGTTACAGTATTGAAAATAATAATGAGATTGTCTATTATGATGAATTTGGTAATACTACAGGGTTTTCACAAAAAATTTTAACATTAAACAGTACAAATCTTATTTTACAAAATCCAAGTAATGGAGTTGACCTCGTAACAGAAAATTATGAGAAACTTTAAGTATTTCTATGTATAAATTCATTTAATTTAAGTTACTAAAGTAAAAAAAACGCTTATTTTTTAGTATCTTAGAAATAAAAAATGAACTATCAAACACGATTTGAACAAGCAATAACCAAGCTTTACAAGGCGTTCCACAACAACACGTTAAACCCTGAATGTTGCAAGCAATGTGCCGTTGGTAACATATTAGATAATAATGATGCTTGGAAACACCTTTCAGATGAGCATGGTGCTTTAAAGCTGAATTATGTAGGCTTGGTCAATCAAAACTTTGGAAAGAAGTTTAATGGTTATACACCTTTAGAGTTGTTGCAAATTGAAGTTGTTTTTTTAAAAGCTTGTGGTTTTGAGCTCCCACTTCACCACAAACACAAAAAGCCAGAAAACCCAACGGATAAAGATGTACTTTTCAAAGGGCTTTCTGCAGTGGTGACTTTTTTATGCCAACTCAATGGTGTGGATAACATAATGGATTATTCCAAGTTGTTTGAATTTGAGAATGATAAACCGCGTTATCAATTGAACGAAATTTATATGTAAATAAAAAACCCAACAAATATTTGTTGGGTTTTTTATTTATCATAGTTTGATAACTGGCAATCGTTGACTATCCTCCAAAGTCATCAAAACGGATATTTTCATCTGGGATTCCGAAGTCTTCACCCATTTTTTGAACCGCTTGGTTCATCAATGGTGGACCACAGAAATAAAGTTCAATATCTTCTGGTGCATCGTGTTTGCTTAAATAGTTATCTATTACACAATTGTGTATAAAACCTACAAAACCATCACCTGCTTCATCATTAATATCTTTTTTTACTTTCCAATTATCTTCTGGTAAAGGTTCTGATAATGCCAAATAGAATTTAAAATTAGGGAAATCGCGTTCTAACTCACGGAAATGTTCTAAATAAAACAACTCACGTTTAGAACGTCCTCCATACCAATAGGTCACTTTACGTCCTGTTTTTAATGTTTTAAATAAATGGTATAAGTGCGAACGCATTGGAGCCATTCCTGCACCTCCTCCAACATAGAGCATTTCTGCATCGCTTTCATTGATAAAGAACTCTCCATAAGGTCCAGAAATTATTACTTTATCTCCTTTTTTCTGATTAAAAATATAAGAAGAGGCAATCCCAGGGTTAACATCCATCCATCCATTTTTAGCTCTGTCAAAAGGTGGTGTTGCAATACGAACATTCAACATGATTTCACGCCCTTCTGCAGGGTAAGACGCCATAGAATAAGCACGTTCTACTGTTTCTGTATTTTTCATCACTAAAGGCCACAATTTAAATTTGTCCCATTCTGCCTGAAATTTGTCTGGAGTTTCATGCTCTTCTGGATGTGCCGTAATATCTATATCTGCGTATTTTACTTCGCATTCAGGAATTTCAATTTGTATATAGCCTCCTGCCTTATAACCCATGTCTTCAGGGATTTCTACCACAAATTCTTTAATAAAAGAAGCTACATTATAGTTTCGTACAACGGTTGCTTCCCATTTTTTAATACCAAATACTTCTTCAGGAATGGTAATTTCCATATCCTGTTTTACTTTTACTTGGCAAGATAGTCGTGCACCATGTTGCAATTCTTTTCTTGTAAAATGCGGTGTTTCGGTTGGTAATGCTTCACCTCCACCAGACAATACATGGCATTCACATTGTATGCAAGTACCACCACCACCACAAGCTGATGGCAAGAATATTTTTTGTCCACCTAAAGTAGATAACAAGCTATTACCAGAGGCAACTTCAATGGTACGTTCGCCATTAATTAAAATCTTTACGGGACCAGAAGGTGACAATTTTTGCTTTACTACTAATAATAATGCAACTAATATTAACGTAATTAATAAAAATGCTACGACTGTTATTACAATTGTTCCTATGGTTCCTACTGCTAATAAAATCATATTACTCATTTGCATTTGCTTTTAAATTGTTAGCGATTGCTTTAGTATCTTCATTTGGAAGTTCCGTTTTATCTTTAGCTTTATCTATAATCGCGGTTTTAACTTCTTTTTTATTACCATCATCACTTCCTGTTAACATGCCTCCAAAACTCATAAAACCAATAGCCATTAACCCTGTTAAAATAAACGTAATTCCTAAACCTCTTAAGGCTGGTGGCACGTTGGAATATCTAATTTTTTCACGAATTGCTGCTATGGATAAAATAGCTAAAAACCATCCAATTCCTGAAGCAAATCCATACATAGTTGCTAAACCTAAACTTGGAATTTCACGAGATTGCATAAATAAAGAGCCTCCTAAAATAGCGCAGTTTACGGCAATAAGTGGTAAGAAAATACCAAGAGAATTATATAACGATGGTGAGAATTTTTCGACTACTATTTCTACTAATTGCACCATGGTTGCTATGGTTGCTATAAACATAATAAACGATAAGAAACTCAAATCATAATCTGCATATTCTGGACCCATCCAAGCCAAAGCACCTTCTTGTAAAATATAATGGTCTAATAACCAGTTTAAAGGAACTGTTATGAGCATTACAAATATAACTGCTGCTCCTAAACCAATGGCTGTTGATACTTTTTTAGATACGGCAAGGAAAGAACACATCCCGAGGAAGGTTGCAAAAACCATGTTATCTATAAATATTGATTTAAAAAATAATTCTATATATTCCATTTTCTTATAGTCTTTAGTTTTCAGTTTATAGTTTTCAGTAGCATTTTTTAACTGCTCACTGACTGTTGTGTACTGTAAACTCGTTTAATCTTCTATTAATGCTTTGTTTCTACTGCGTTGTACCCAAATAATAATTCCTACTGCAATGAGTGCCATTGGTGATAATAACATAAATCCGTTATTTTCATAGCCTAAAGCGTATAATCCTGTTTTTTCAATAGGATCTCCTAAAACTTTAAAACCTAATAAAGTCCCAGAGCCTAAAAGCTCTCTAAAAAATCCTACAATTACTAATATAATTCCGTATCCTGCGGCATTACCAATACCATCTAAAAATGAACGCCAAGGACCATTGGCCAAAGCAAAGGCTTCAAAACGACCCATAATAATACAGTTGGTAATAATTAATCCAACAAAAACGGAAAGTGTTTTACTTAATTCATAAGCATAGGCTTTCAGAACTAAATCAACAATGGCTACCATACCTGCAACCACAACTAATTGTACAATAATTCGTATTTTGGATGGAATGATATTTCGCATTAACGAAATAACCACGTTACCGAGTGAAACTACAACCATAACTGAAATAGCCATCACAATAGCTGCTTTTAACTGCGCTGTAATTGCTAAAGCTGAGCAAATACCAAGTACCTGAACAGTAATTGGATTATTATCCGCTAATGGGTCAGTGATTAATTTTGCGTCTTTTTTTGATAAAAGTCCCATAACTTAATTAGTTTTTAAAGTTTTAAAATAAGGCACATACAATTTCAAATCGCTTTTAAGCATTGCAGTAACACCGTTACTTGTAATGGTTGCTCCTGCAATAGCATCAACCTCATTATCTGTTTTATCTTCGTTTGTAGGATCGGCATTACTTTTAGAAACAGTAATGCTTTTAAAATCTCCTGAATCATTTAATAAATGTTCTCCTGTAAAATCGTCCATAAAAAAGCGCTCTTTAATATTAGCACCAAGTCCTGGTGTTTCTCCTTTATGGTCAAAATAAACTCCTTGCACAACCATGTTTTCATCCATGGCAATATATCCCCAAATAGCGTCCCAAAGTCCTTTTCCAAAAACTGGTGCTATATAAAAGGTTTTTCCGTCTTTAACTCCTATAAAAAGTGGCAAACGTCTTTCGGATGGATTGTCTTTATGAGCTGCTTGCTCTTTTTTAATATCTATTAAGTAAGCATCATTATCTTCGGTAGTTGTCCCATTTTGGATAATAATTTGTTTGGTAATGTATTTTTTAAAACTGTCTTCTACTTTATCTGTAGGAACAAAAATGGCACTACTTTCATCATTTTCATTAACACCCATAGCATATAGAATGTTCTGTTCCTTTTCTAATCGTTTGTTTTTAGAAATGGTACCTTTTAAAGATTGTGCTGTAAAAGCCAATAAAGAGCCAACAACCACAACCATTACAATGGCAAATATGATGGTATATAAATTTTTATCTGTTCTGCTTTCCATAATTATGCGGTTTTAACTTTTAGACGTTTGAGTCTGCGTTTGATATTGCCTTGCACTACAAAATGGTCGATAGTTGGAGCAAATACGTTCATTAATAAAATGGACAACATCACACCTTCTGGGAAGGCTGGATTAAAGACACGTATCAAAATGGAGATAAATCCTATTAAAAATCCGTAAATCCATTTGCCTTTATTGGTTTGTGATGCGGTTACAGGATCGGTTGCCATAAACACCGTTCCAAATGCAAATCCACCAATAATTAAGTGTTGCCAATATGGTGTGTGCATCAATCCATAAAATTTACTGCCTTCTGTAATCCATCCAGCATCTACAATACTATTAAAAATAAGTCCCATAACTAAAGCACCAACTACGGATGATAGCATAATGCGCCAGCTACCAATTTTTGTGAAAATCAAAAATAAAGCGCCTAAAATGATAAGTAGTGTAGAGGTTTCGCCAACAGACCCAGGAATAAAGCCTAAAAACATATCTGCTACTGAATAGGTTGTATGATGCCCTTGTGCTAAAGTTCCTAAAATGGTTTCGCCAGAAATAGCATCTACATTAGCACCTGCTGCAATTTCTTGAGCGCGCTCAACAGCTCCATGAACCCACACTTTATCACCACTCATCCATGTTGGATAGGCAAAGAATAAAAAAGCTCTAATGGTTAACGCAGGATTTAAAACATTCATTCCTGTACCACCAAAAACTTCTTTTCCAATAATAACTCCAAAAGCTACAGCAACGGCAAGCATCCAAAGTGGTGTATCAATTGGTACAATTAATGGTACTAACATTCCGGTTACTAAATACCCTTCTTCAACTTCATGTTTTTTGATGATGGCAAAAAGGAATTCAATCCCTAAACCAACACCATAAGATACAATAACTAAAGGCAATACTTTCCATAAGCCAATTACTAAGTTGTCCCAAGTCCAAAAAGTGGCTCCAAAAAAGCCATCAGCACTTGTAATCTCTCCTAAAGCTAAATGGTATTGGTAGCCAGCGTTGAACATACCAAAAATTAAACAAGGTATCATTGCCATGATAACTGTGTTCATGGTACGCTTTAAATCGTCAGCTGCTTTAATATGAGTCCCATTATGTGTGGTCTCATTTGGTAAGTATAAAAAGGTATGGAGTGCATTAAAAGCAGGAGCCATTTTGGTGCCTTTATACTTTTCTTTTAAGTTGTGTAAACTACTTTTTAAGCCCATTATTGGTAAAATTTTTCATTTCGGTTACGCCTATGAGCGTTTCCATAATTTTGGGTTATTATTCTCTTTTCAGTGTGTAAAAAATTGATTTTTAACCAATTTCTTTAATCATGATGTCTAAGCCTTTTCTTATAATGTCTTGATGCGGTTGTTTAGACACACAAATAAATTCTGTCAATGCAAAATCTTCTGGTGCTACTTCATACATCCCTAAAGCTTCCATTTCATCTAAATCTTTATACATACAGGCTTTAAGAATTTGCATTGGAAAAATATCTAACGGAAATACTTGTTCATAGCTGCCTGTTAACACAAAGTTTCGGTGTTCTCCATTGGTATTGGTGTTTAAGTCATACACTTTATTTGGAGTCAACCATGAAAAGGTCAAGGCTCTGGACATCGATATTTTATTGAATACGGGTTTATTCCATCCAAAAAATTCATAATCATCCCCTTCTGGAATAATCGTAATGGTATTGCTGTAATAATCTAAATAACCATCTGGTTGTACTTGCTTTCCTGAAAGCACACTTCCTGAAATAATTCGATTCTTGCTATTCTTTTCAACGCCATTGTCATATATCATCGTTGCTACTTCACTTCCTATTTTGGTTACAAAATATCTTGGTTTTTTAACCGAAGAACCTGCTAATGCCACAATACGTTCTGCATTAAACTTCCCTGTTAGCAATAATTCGCCAATAATGACCAAATCTTGGGCTGCAACAGTCCAAACCACTTCGCCTTTATTGACAGGGTCTACTTTATTGATTAGAGTACCAACATTTCCTGAAGGATGTGGCCCAGAAACTTTGTGCAAGGTAATGCCTGACAAACCAGCAAGTGGCGAATTAGAATGTTTCCCAACACTCACATGCACGTTGCCATCGGTCAATTTACCTAAAGCTGTAACGGCTGCTTGCAATTCTGCTTCTTTGCCTTGTAATACATAGTCAAGGTCTGCCACTAAAGGTGCACTTGCATAACCCGAAATAAAAATAGCTTTAGGTGCTTTATCAGGTTTGGCAATAATATCATAAGGACGTTGCTTTATAAATGGCCAACATCCTGAAGCTAATAAATGTGCTTTAAGGTCTTGAGGGTTTGCAGCAGCTATATCAAATTTGCCATAATCTACATAGCTTTGCTCTTTATCTGCAAGAATTTTAATTGCTAAAATTTTACGTTTTTCACCACGAGGAATGTCAATAATCTCACCCGAAACTGGCGAAACAAATTTCACAGTTTCATCAGACTTGTCGTAAAAAATAGGCTCGCCTGCTTTTACTTTTGTGCCTTGTTTAGCAATTAATTTTGGAGTAACACCGTGGAAATCTTCAGGTCTCAGAGTAAAATAGTTGCTTAAAATTGCCTTTTCAGTGGTTTTTTCAGCGTCGCCTTTAAGTTTGATATCGAGACCTTTTTTAATCTTAATGTCGTTTGACATGTTATAAATCTATTTGTTAATAGTTATAGTGATTGGATTATTTTAATAAAAATCCGTGCAAATTTACAAATTTATAATACAGATTTCATAATAAAAATGGTAAAATTTGCACAACACATGGTCTAATATTATTTAGGCACAAAATTTGTTTATCTTTAGCATTCAAAATCACAATAAATGATAGTAAAATTCAAATACCTTTTAATACTTTGCCTTATTTCAACATGGTCTTTTGCACAAATTAAAGAGGTAAATCCACCTGATTATATAAAAACCATCATCTTTAAAGGCAGCACCAACCAAAGTCAATTGCCTATTATAAAATTAGGCGAACCACTCAATTTAGAATTTGATGCGCTTAATGGTGAAGAAGCCGATTTTTATTATGTAATTCAGCATTTTAATTTTGATTGGACACCTACACAACTTGTGAAATCAGAGTATTTACGCGGTTTTGACAATCAACGCATTGTCAATTATGAAAACTCATTCAATACCTACCAAATCTATTCACATTACAAACTTCAAATCCCAAACAGGCTTACCAAAGGCATTTTGATTACTGGTAATTATTTGATTTCCATTTATGATGACGATGAAAATTTGGTGTTTTCACGAAAGTTTATGGTTTATGAAGATGCGGTTAATGTAGGTGTTTCCATCAAACGCTCCAGAGATGTCAAGTTTATCAATGACAAACAATCAGTTGATATTGTCATTTCTAACAACAGTTTCAATTTCAATAATCCGTCAGATAACGTTAAAACATTAATCATCCAAAACAACAACCTCAACACAGCTATTTCCGATTTAAAACCTCAATACACTTTGGGCAATCAGCTCATTTATAAATATGCCACTGAATCCAGTTTTTGGGCTGGAAATGAGTATTTATACTTCGAAAACAAAGATGTTAGAGCCGCCAATGTTGGTGTACAATATATTGATTTAAAGGACATTTACCACAATTATCTGTTTGTAAACAGCCCCAGAGCTAACAAACCTTACACCTACAATCCAGATATTGATGGTAATTTTTTAATCACTTCTGTAGATGCGGACAACGTAGATATTGAAGCCGATTACACTATGATTCATTTTGCCCTGCAATATCCAGAACAAACCAACGGAAAACGTATTTATGTCTATGGAAATTATAATAATTATGCCTTAGAGGATGCCAATCAACTCCATTTTGACGCTGAAAGTGGCTTGTACGAATGTGCTTTTAAATTAAAACAAGGGTTTTACAACTACAAATACGTAATTGTCAACAGTGATGGAACCTTGGATGAAGGCGCTATAAGTGGCAACTTTTACCAAACGGAAAACAACTACAAAGTATTGGTCTATTACAGAGATTTAGGAGCGCGTTACGATAAACTTATTGGATTTGGTGAAGGGTCTTCAATACATATTTCCAATTAAGATAACTATGTTTTAATTTAGAGCAGATTCAAACCCTTTTTTAATAAAAAATGTACCATTTAGCTCCTGATTCTCTAAGCGTTAAATTTAAATTTATGCTGTTATTAATTAAAAAAAATGTTATTTTAGCAAGACTATAAAAAATTCCCACATGGTACAACAAGTCACAAGTGGTATTAAAATAAGTGTCGAAACCACTTTTGAAGGTACATTTTATAAAAATTATAAAGTGCATTTTGCTTTTGGATACAAAGTAACTATTGAAAATCAAAGTAAAGATTCTGTGCAATTAAATACCAGACACTGGGAAATTTTAGACGCACTCAACAATATTGAAATCATTGAAGGCGAAGGCGTTATTGGCAAAAAACCTGTTTTAAAACCAGGCGAATCACACACTTATAATTCAGGATGCTTATTATCTTCACCATTTGGAGCCATGCAAGGACATTACAACATGGTCAATTTTACAAACACAAACAAATTTAAAGTTTACATTCCTTCATTTAAGCTCAGTGCGCCTTTTGCATTAAATTAATTCACCCATACTATCTTAAAAGTACAATTCAAAAATAGTTTTTGAGCTATTTTATATACCAAAACACACTTAAACAACTTCTCAAAAAGAGACGCCTTTACAAAAAAAGCAACAAGACTTTAACGCTGTTTTAATACACATTCAAACAAAAAGTTAGCAAAAAATTGTACCTTTGCACTTCATTTAAAAATAACTTTCAAAAACAAAAATAATCTCATGGGAAAAGGATTTTTCAACGTACCAGTAGCCATAAACGAACCTGTAAAATCATATGCTCCAGGATCACCAGAACGTGATGCCGTTACAAAAGCATACAAAACTATGTTTAACAGTAAGGTTGAGGTACCAATGTATATCAATGGTAAAGATGTTAAAACGAAAAACACCAGAACCATGTCGCCACCACATGACCACAAGCACGTCGTTGGTACCTATCATTTAGCCGAAAAAAAGCATGTTGAAGAAGCTATTGCAACAGCTTTAGAAGCCAGAAAAGAATGGTCACAATTGCCTTGGGAACAACGCGCAGCCATCTTTTTAAAAGCTGCCGAATTAATTGCTGGCCCTTACAGAGCCAAAATTAACGCTGCAACCATGATAGCGCAATCCAAAACAATCCATCAAGCCGAAATTGATGCTGCTTGTGAATTGATTGACTTTTTACGTTTTAATGTCCAATTTATGACTGACATTTATACAGAACAACCCGAAAGCACAACTGAAGCCTGGAACCGAATAGAATACAGACCTTTAGAAGGGTTTACCTATGCTGTAACACCGTTTAATTTTACAGCCATTTCCGGAAATTTACCTGCTTGCATGGCATTAATGGGTAATGTAGTCATATGGAAACCAAGTAACTACCAAATATATTCTGCTAAAGTCATTATGGATGTATTTAAAGAAGCTGGCGTGCCTGCTGGCGTTATCAATGTAGTTTTTGGAGATGCTGCCATGATTACAGATACCATTATGGATAGCCCTGATTTTTCTGGTTTACATTATACAGGTTCAACAAGTGTATTTCAACAGTTGTGGAAAAAAATAGGAAACAACATTCATTTGTATAAAACCTATCCAAGAATTGTTGGCGAAACGGGTGGAAAAGATTTTATTGTTGCTCATAAAACAGCCAATGCCAAACAAGTTTCAACAGCCATTGTAAGAGGTGCTTTTGAGTTTCAAGGACAAAAATGTAGCGCTGCATCAAGAGCTTATATTCCAAAAAGTTTATGGAAAGATGTTAAAAAACAAGTGATTGATGATGTCAACTCATTTAAAATGGGTTCTCCAGAAGATATGAGTAATTTTATTACTGCGGTTATCCATGAAGGCTCTTTTGATAAATTGGCAAGCTACATAGATGCTGCCAAAAAAGATAAAGACGCAGAAATTATAGTAGGTGGAAACTATGATAAAACCAAAGGCTATTTTATTGAACCAACGGTTATAGTGACAACAAATCCTAAATATACAACTATGTGTACGGAGTTATTTGGTCCTGTCATCACTATTTATGTGTATGAAGATAAAGATTACAGCAAAACCTTAAAATTAGTTGATGAAACCAGTGAATACGCTTTAACTGGAGCCATTTTAGCAACAGACAGATACGCTATAGAAGAAGCCACAAAAGCCTTGCAAAACAGTGCTGGAAACTTCTATATCAATGACAAACCAACAGGAGCTGTGGTTGGTCAACAACCTTTTGGAGGCGCAAGAGCTTCAGGAACCAATGATAAAGCAGGAAGTGCTCAAAACCTACTGCGTTGGGTATCTCCAAGAATGATTAAAGAAACTTTTGTGACCCCAATTGATTATCGCTATCCCTTTTTAGGCTAACAAACTAAAACATAATGTAATTTCAACCCTCAAAAAATGCTTTTGAGGGTTTTTATTTTATAAAGTCTCTCCAAACGTTGTATCTTGTAGTTACTTAATTCATACTGCATTATGACAAAAAACTACTTTTTTTTCCTCTTTTTATTGCGTGTTCTTTTTATCAACGGACAAACAACATTTACTTCAAGTATTACACCAGATTTATCAGCTTATGGCGAAAGTGTTAACTATCCTGGACAAGGTGAGTATCAAATATTTTTAGACACCAATGATGGTATTCTTGACAAACCCATTATTTTAGTTGATGGTTTTGATCCAGGCGATGGACGAACCATTACTGGCATATACGATTTGCTAGGATACTCAACCACAAGTGGCACGCAAAACTTAGGCGATTATGTACGCTCACAAGGGTTTGATGTGGTCATCTTAAATTTTCCTGTTTACACAAGAACTGCTGATAATACCGAAATTGATGGAGGTGCTGACTTTATTGAACGCAATGCCATGCTTTTAGTAGATGTAATCAATACAATCAACTCAAATAAAGTAGGTAGTGAACAAAATGTAATTATTGGCCCAAGCATGGGAGGACTTATTTCTCGTTATGCACTTAATTATATGGAAAATCATGCTATGAATCATGACACCAGATTATGGCTCTCCTTTGATGCACCTCATCATGGAGCCAACGTTCCTATTGGCTTGCAACATCAGTTTAATTTTTTAGCATTTGGTTTAGGCAATAATAGTGTAACCGCAATACAACCCATAGTCAATAGCATGCTAAAATCGCCTGCAGCAAGACAAATGCTTATTGATCATTTTGAAAGCCATCTTGCAAGTGGAAGCAATGTCAGTTTTGACCCATCCAAATTATCACCTGAAGCACATCCTTGGAAAGCTATTTTTGATTCTAAAATAAATGCTTTAACATCTACAGGATTCCCTGAAAACACTCGAAATATTGCTATTACCAACGGAAGTGGCATTGGAGCTCCTTATAAGGACAAATTAGACAATGATATTACTCCTGGTTTTAATGTTATCAATGACACTTTTGATGTCGCTATCTTTACAACGGCACAACTTGCTGTTAACTTTACACCAGCAACCAGTTCAAATTCACAATTAATCAGTAAAATAAAAGTGGTTTTAACCTTTATTGGAAGTACCACGTTATATAATGAAAATGCTTACGCACAAGCAACCTCCTTTTCTGATGGTGTAGATGCTGCTTCTGGCGGTTTATTTGACATGGGAAGCCTCACAGAAGATTTAGATTTATCGGGTATTACTGGCGATTTTGTTGCCGCTTTAAAAACCAATTTCTTTAATTTTATTCCTACGGTGAGTAGTATAGCACTTGAGGTACCAACAAATGAAATTGACTGGTATCACACCATTGATTTAGGAACACCTATTGACAACTCAAGCGCAACTGATAGTTCGCCTTTTGTAAACTGGTATATGCCAGACACAAACCAACCACATGTAACCCTTACTGAAGAGAATGTCGCATTTGCTTTATCTGAGATTATGCCTACACCTTTAGCGCTCCAACCTTTGCTTGCCAACACTATTAAAATTGAAAAAAATCCTATTAGTAATGAATTAACTATTTTGAGCAATAAAATTTTTGACAATGCTTTAGTGAGCATTGTAGATATTACAGGAAAGGTGGTTTACACAAGCAATACACAAATACAAAATAGAACTTCAATCCCATTACAAATGGCATCAGGATTATATGTCTTAAATATTGAAACGGCTTCTAAAGGAAATTTTAAAACAAAAATAGTTGTTAAATAACCTCATCATTTATAATAAAAAAAAGCTGAATTAATAATTCAGCTTTTTTTTATTAAGATATTTATAAACTTAATTAAAGTTCAAATCTTGGCCAACAAATGCTGAACCAGCATTAATAACTTTATTGTCTGCACCTACAAGCATAACTGCAATTTTAATATTGTTAGGCACATTTACTAATCCTGAAGGAATTGTAAAATCGTATTTTACATTGTACACATTATTAGCTACTGTTTCATTAGCAGGTATTGCATCGCCTAAAATATTGGTAAAAGAATAACGCAATACATTATTATGTCTAAAATTAGTCAATACATCTAAACCTCCATAATAATCCGTATAATTATGTTGGTCATATATTAAACCATCTTCCAATATATAAACTACCAATTTTGCTCCAGTAGTGTTTTGTGCAAACCCTGCACTTACCACAACTGACAAGTTATTACCTTTAACTAATGAGTTAATAGCAACGCCAGAAGTTGTAGAACTACCAGCTGTTGACGTTACTTGACTTACATTATTTGGCTCTGGATACGTCCATTCCGCTGTTCTATTGATATATGCTGTTGGAAAACTATTAACATTAAACGCGTTAGCTAATTGTACAGAATAAGTGTTTTGAAAAGGGTCTGCTGGTGATCCTGTTATATGAGCAGCAACCACTACCACATCACTTGTTTGATCTTCTACCAACTCTATGCCATAAGCTACTCTTGGACACCAACCACACCATGTACCTGTATAATCTTCAATAACTGCCTTTTTAGTAAAGGATGCTAATGCTGTATTTTCTTGAACGGTTACCGAAATAGTTTCGGTAGTCATCCCATTAAATGTAGCATAAGCTTCAACGGTTCCTGTTTCGCCAGGTATAAATTTATTTCCAGTTGCAGAAATAGTTCCATTAATATAAACCTCTGCAGAGGTTAGTGTACTTGTGTTTCCATCATTATCGGTTCCAATGACATAATAAGTAATGGTATCACCTATGTTAACAACACTATTATTTGCCTGAATTTCAATAGACTCAATAATTGGATCGACCGTAATGGTTACATTAGGACTTGTTAAATTGTTGTAAACTGCTTTAATTGTAAAGCTACCAGCAGTTGCTGGGGTATAACTACTTCCTGCAATAGCTACATCATTTACATAAATGACAGCATCTGAAGTCACGTCAGCACCTTCATTTGTTTTTACAATAAATGTAAATTCTGACCCAAAAATAGCCGAATAAGTGTTTGGCACTACAGAAATTGAAGTTAATCCTGACGGGTTATCTCCTCCTCCATCACTATCACTTGAAGAGCCACAAGAACATAGCGAAGTTGCAATGACAACTAAAAAAATTTGAAATAAATGTTTAACTTTCATTTTGAAAAATTTAAATTAATTACTGGGATTTTTTTTAAAGTGCCGAATATAAAATATATTTTGTAAAATTGCCACATTATCTATAAAATATTCCCTACCATCCAAAATAGTTTTCAAAAAAAATTAACTTTACCGCATTAAAAATTAATATTCAAATTATGAAAAACCTATTAGCCTCATGTATTCTAACCCTAAGTACCACCTTGCTTTTTGCCCAAGATGCTCTGCCAAACTTACAGTTAGAAGCATTAGATGGAAAAAAAATTGAACTAAATGACATTTCAAGCAATGATCAATTAGTAGTCGTTTCACTTTGGGCAACTTGGTGTGTTCCTTGCAAAAATGAGTTAGATGCCATTAATGATGTTTATGACGATTGGGTTGATGAAACCAATGTGAAATTATATGCTGTTTCTGTAGATGATTCTAGAACCGTTAAGCGTGTTAAACCTATGGTGAATGGTAAAGGTTGGGAATTTAATATCCTTTTAGACACCAATAGCGATTTAAAACGTCAACTAAACACGTCCACTATTCCACTTGTTCTTTTAGTAAAAAACAATAAAATTCTCTACAGACATTCGGGTTACACTCCTGGAAGCGAAAAAGAACTTTTCGAAAAAATAAAAGAATTCTCAAAATAAGAAAGCAAGAATCCCTATGAAAAACTTTAAATTAGTAGTTGTACTACTATGGTTGCCTGTGATGGCTTTTGCTCAAGAAAAAGGTAAATTGAGTGGTGGATTGGAATCTAACACACAATATTATGTAGATGACCCAAAAACTGGCGATTTTGCAGAAGACAACAACTTTAGAACTAACACCTACCTTACATTAAGATATAATTATAAAAATTGGTTTGCCAATGCACAATTAGAATCTTATGAACCTCAAGCCTTATTAAATTATTACCCAAAGTATAAAGGCACTAATTTGGGCACTTACGCTATTGGTTATAAATCATCAAAATTTGAAGCTACTTTAGGTTATTTTTATGAGCAATTTGGCAGTGGTTTAGCATTGCGCTCATGGGAAGACCGTCAATTAGGCATCAACAATGCCTTAAGAGGTGTCAACATAAAATACAGACCAACTGATGCTATTGAACTGACAGCACTTTACGGCAGACAACGTGATGGTTTTGATGTATCTGATGGCGACATTTTTGGTTTTAATTCTGAAATTGGATTGGATCAAATTTTAAAATTTGAAACTTCATCTTTAGGTTTAGGGCTGAGTTATGTTGGTCGTTCAGAAACATTGGATATTTCAAATCCTGATTTTAAATCGCTTACTAATGTCATTTCAACACGTTTAGATTTTTCTGAAGGCAGTTTTTATTCATCTTTAGAATATGTTAACAAAGGCAAAGATGTTTATCAAGAATTAGGAAATATTATTGATGATAAATATTTTAATGGATCTGCACTACTGTTCAATCTTGGTTATGCAAAATCTGGTTTAGGTATTGACGCAAGCTTTAGACGCATGGAAAACATGTCATTTTATTCTGAAAGAGCGATGGGTTCAAACATATACAACCAAGATATTATTAACTACTTACCAGCTTTGACCAAACAACACGATTACAGCTTAACTAATATTTATGTATACCAATCACAACCAAACCTAACATTTAACCCAAGAGGAAAAGCTGGTGAAATTGGAGGTCAAATAGATGTGTATTACAAGTTTGACAAAGGCACTACTTTAGGTGGCAAACATGGTACAAAAATAGCTTTTAACTTTTCTAATTGGAGTGGTTTAAAAGGCAATTTTGATATTGTAGACAGAACCTATGACACTTCTGGATTTTTAGCATTTGGTAAAAATTATTTTAGAGAAGCAAGTCTTGAAGTGCGTAAAAAATGGTCATCAGATTGGTCATCCATTTTTACAATTGTAAACACATACTACAATAAAAAATTTATTGAAGACACCAGTGGCGAAATTAATGCCACTATTTTAGCTGGTGAAGCTACCTATCAATTTAACTCAGGCAAATCAGTTAGATTAGAAGCACAGCATTTATTTACTAAAGATGATAAGAAAAATTGGGCTGGTGGTACCTTAGAATTTAACCTAAATTCTAAATTATCATTTTTTGCTGCTGACCAATACAACTATGGAAATGATGACAAAGATCTTCAAATCCACTATTACAATATAGGAGGCAGTTTTACAAAAGGTGCTACACGAGTTGCCTTAGGTTACGGCAGACAACGTGGTGGTTTGCTATGCGTTGGTGGTGTTTGTCGATATGTACCAGAAAACACAGGGTTCACTTTAAATCTGACAACAGCATTTTAAATTTTAATAAAATAAATTAAAAAGGCCTCTTAACACTCTTAAGAGGCTTTTTTATCCTTTATACTTTAAAGGCAAATGCACCAATTTTTTGGTTTCATAAAAATCTTCTGTATAAAAATCACTTAGATTGTATATGGTCGCTTTAGGAAAGCCTTGCAATTCTTCGCCTAAATCGCCTCCTTTTAAATACAGAATACCATTTTTAAGTTCATGGTTTTGGTTTTTAGCAATTTTTCCTTTGGTCCAATGAACAAAAGTTGGCATTGCAGCCACTGCTCTACTCACAATAAAATCATAAGTATCCGTTATGTCTTCAACTCTGCAATGCGATGTCTTGACGTTGGTTAAATGTACCCCTTCAGCTACTTCATTGACCACTTTTAATTTTTTTGCAATGCTATCCACCAAATGAAAATTGGCTTCTGGAAACATAATTGCTAATGGAATTCCTGGAAAACCACCACCTGTTCCAACATCCATAATTTTAGTATTGGGTTTAAAAGAAATCAGTTTAGCAATAGCCAATGAATGCAGCACATGACGTACATACAGCTCATCAATATCTTTACGTGATACAACATTTATTTTTAGATTCCAATCCTGATAAAGTGTTTCTAACAACTGAAATTGTTCTATTTGAGTCTCGGTTAGGTTTGGAAAATATTTTAAAATTAAATCCATCAAAATTAAATTTTCAACAAAAATAGATATTTTTGTGTGTATATTTTTAGGATATTATTATCATTGCGCCTTATATTATTACGTATCTTTGCATCAAATATATGATGACGTATCTTTTGCGTTATCTTATAAACAAAAAATTAATGGCACAACAAACCCTATCATTCTCAAGAACTGACTCTGCAAAATTTTTTAGAACACTTAACAAACGTGTGAATGATTATTTTAAAGACAACAACATAAAACGTACAGGTAATTGGAAATTATGGCTAAAAACAGTCGTAATGTTTTCACTCTTTTTAGCACCTTATTTTTTAATTTTAACCTTAAATTTACCAACATGGTCTATGATTTTATTGACCATTATCATGGGAATTGGAATGGCAGGTGTTGGAATGAATGTAATGCACGATGGCAACCATGGTTCATTTTCAAACAAAGAATGGGTTAACCGTTTGATGGGAAGTAGCATTTACATTTTAGCAGGTAATGTGTACAATTGGAAAGTACAACACAATGTACTTCACCACACATATACCAATATTCATGGACACGATGAAGATTTAGAAGCAGGACGTATTTTGCGCTTCTCTAAACATGCTGATTGGCACAAACATCATAAATTCCAACATTACTATTCAGTTTTGTTATATGGTTTATTGACCATTAATTGGGCAATTACTACCGATTTTTTACAAATGAAACGCTACCTAAAACGCAAATTATCATACGGTAAATTTCCAAATCCAGCAACAGAATGGAGCAAGCTAGTAATTTCAAAAGTTATTTATGTGTCTATTTGGATTGTGTTGCCTTTAGTATTAACTAATATTGCTTGGTGGAAAGTATTAATTGGCTTTTTTATAATGCACTATGTGGCAGGCTTAATTTTGAGTGTTGTTTTTCAATTAGCACATGTAATGGATGAAGCAGAGATGCCTTTACCAGAAGAAAATGGCACAATGAAAAACACTTGGGCAATTCATCAATTAAAAACTACTGTTAATTTTGGTACTAAAAATAAAATTGTTAATTGGTTTACAGGTGGTTTAAACCACCAAGTAGAGCATCATATTTTTCCAAACATAAGCCATATTCACTATACAAAAATATCAAAAATTGTAAAAGATACTGCTAAAGAATTTAACTTACCATATAAAGAATACAAAACCACCCGAAAAGCTATTATTGCCCATTTTAAATTCTTAAAAGAAATGGGAATGAATCCAGCATTACAGGTATAATCATTCGTTTTTAAATGAGTTTACTTTCAGATAGAATTTTAAACATGTCTACCTCTGCCACTTTAGCCATGGCAGCAAAAGCAAGAGAATTAAGAACAGAAGGCAAAGACATTATAGGCTTAAGCTTAGGCGAACCCGATTTTAATACACCAGATTATATTAAAGAAGCTGCCATACAAGCTATTAATGACAATTACAGTGCTTACACACCTGTTGATGGTTATGTTGAACTTAAAGAAGCGATTATCACAAAATTTAAACGTGATAATGGATTAACCTATACACTACCACAAATAGTGGTCTCTACAGGCGCCAAACAAGCCTTGGCTAATTTGGCCGCAGTGATGATTAATAAAGGTGATGAAGTTATTTTGCCTTGTCCTTATTGGGTAAGTTATGCCGATTTGGTAAAACTAAATGATGGTGTACCCGTTGAAGTTAAAACAACTATTGCAACAGATTTTAAAATGACAGCTCAGCAATTGGAGGCTGCTATTACACCAAAAACAAAAATGCTTTGGTACAGCTCACCTTGCAACCCGAGTGGTTCTGTTTATAGCAAAGAAGAACTGCGCGCTTTGGCTGATGTGCTTCAAAAGCATCCAAATATTATCGTTGTTTCTGATGAAATCTATGAACATATCAATTTTATTGACCAACATGCAAGCATGGCACAATTTGATGATATGTACGACCGAACTGTCACAGTCAATGGCGTTTCTAAAGCCTTTGCCATGACAGGATGGAGAATTGGATACATTGGTGGTCCAGAAAAAATAGCAAGAGCTTGCAACAAAATGCAAGGTCAAATTACAAGTGGCGCCAATTGTATTGCCCAACGTGCTGTCATTACCGCTTTAAACGAATCGCCGTCAAGAGTTCAATATATGATTGATGAGTTTAAAGTACGACGAGATTTAATTCTTAATTTACTAAAAGACGTTCCAAACTTTAAAACCAACACACCAGAAGGCGCTTTTTATGTATTCCCAAATATTTCTGCTTATTTCGGAAAGACACTTCGTGGTAAAACTATTAACAATGCTTCTGATTTTTCTATGTATTTATTGGAAGAAGCTTTAGTAGCAACCGTTGATGGCGAAGCTTTTGGAAATCCAGATTGTATCAGAATTTCGTATGCTGCATCTCAAGAGCAAATTATAGAAGCAATCAAGCGTATCAAAGCAGCACTTAGCTAAAAAATAAATTTTCATAAATTTAAAATCCGCAACATCTCTTGTTTTGCGGATTTTTTTATTTAGATAAAAGTGATTAACAAAACAAACGCTACTAAAAGTAAAGTCCAAATGACACCTTGTTTTATAACTCTTTTTTTTTGTTCTTTTTTTAATCGTTCTCTAATTTCTTGTAATATTTCAGGAGTCGCTTTTGGAAAGTTGTATTCAGGCTTGCTGTGTGAACCATAACCTCCTAAGGTTTTTTTAAATTTCTTCCTACTTGAACGCATCTTTTCATTATTCTTAATGATGGCAATCATTGATTGCACTGATCCTCCAAAACCCATAATTTCTATGCTTAAAATGATTAAATTTAAGATATACAATACCACACAACACATTGAAATATGCTGAAACGTGTGTATTAAAACATAAAAGATGTCAATTGAGATTAGCTCAAGAACAATCAGTTAAAGTTCCATAAAAGCTGCTTTACTTAATAAGTAGTCGTTTTGTTGAAAATGTTACATTCAAAAAAGCAATTATCGGTTTCTCCAGAAAAAAGGTGTTAACAAAATAAGAACTGTAAATAGCTCTAAACGTCCTATCAACATCAAAAAAGAAGCCCACCATTGCGCTAAAGGTGGTAATGCAGCATAGTTATTGACAGGTCCAAAAACACCAAGTGCAGGACCAATATTACCCAAACTTGAAGCAGACAACCCAACAGACGATTGAAAATCTATTGCAAACATAGAAAACACCAAAGCACCTATAATAAAAGAGAGCATATACAAAATAAAAAACCCAAGAACATTAAATACAATATCGCCATTAACAGCTCTTTTATTATAGCGTACTGGCAAAATGGCATTAGGATGTAAGGCTCTTTTAAACTCCAAAAACCCATTTTTAATAAGAATCATATGTCTTACAACCTTAACACCTCCAGAGGTACTACCAGCAGAACCTCCCAAAAACATAATTCCGAAGAAAAAGACGACTAAAAATGGTGTCCATAACGTATAATCTGCTGATATAAATCCTGTCGTAGTAATAATGGTCAACACCTGAAACAGCGCATGCCTAAAAGCGCCTTCTGCACGTCCTAAAACCATAGGATGGTTTATGGTTGATAGTGACAAATCGGCTCTAAAATAAATAATAAGTGCTGCAATAATGGTAAAAGTTGCAATAAACCTAAAATACCATCGCAACTCTTCATCTTGCAATGCTTTTTGTACTCTCCCTTTAAAGGCATAGTAACTCAACACAAAGTTTGTGCCTGCCAAAAACATAAACAAAATAATAATATATTGAATAATAGGTTGATGATTCCAATAGGCTACACTTGCATTTTTTGTTGAAAATCCACCAGTAGATAAGGTGCTCATTGAGTGATTAATAGCATCAAAAAAAGACATACCTGCCACTTTTAATAGGATGGTTTCTGCAACCGTATATCCAAAATAAATGAGCCATAAACGCTTTGCTGTATCTGTAATCCGTGGATGTAATTTATCAGCACTTGGTCCTGGAGCTTCGGCTGCAAAAAGCTGCATTCCACCAATTCCTAAAAGAGGTAAAATAGCAATAGCCAAAACAATAATTCCCATACCACCAATCCAATGGGTTGTGCTACGCCAAAACAAAACACCTTTGGGTACTATTTCAATATCATTCAAAATAGTGGCTCCAGTTGTTGTATAGCCAGACATGGTTTCAAAAAAAGCGCTTGTAAAACTTGGGATAGCATGTGTTACTATATAAGGCAAAGCTCCAGATGCTGCCATCACAATCCACCCAAACGTGACCACCACGTAACCTTCGCGTTTGTTCATTTCTTTACGATGCTTTTTTGTTAAAACCATCATAAAAACACCTAAAATCAATATGGCAACACCTGATAAAAGCAACTCAAAAGTGACGCCATCTTTATAAATCCAACTTACCAAAGTAGCAAGTAGCATAAAGCCACCATTAAATAATAACAGTAACCCAAAAAAGTGAAAAATGATTTTATAGTTAATTTTCATGCAGTGTTTAAAAGAAAAACTTTTCTACTTCTGTAATCGATCTTGGCAAACAACACACCACAACCCTATCACCAGATTGCACTTTGAAATCACCTAAAGGAATAATGCCTTCACCATGTCTAATAACACCTCCAATAATAGCAGAACGCGGAAAGTTTAAATCTTTAATCATTTTATTAGTGATTTTTGAGTTTGTTTTTACTACAAACTCCAATAATTCCGCATTCATAGTATTGAGCTTGGTCATTGCAACCACCTCTCCTTTACGTATATATCTAAAAATATTGTTAGCTGCCAATAATTTTTTATTGATTAGTGTATCTATTCCTATAGATTGTGATAATTGGTAATAGTCCATATTTTCTACCAAAGCTATCGTTTTTTTAACTCCTTTAGATTTAGCAACTAAACAAGACATAATATTAGTTTCCGAATTTCCTGTCACTGATATAAATGCGTCCATTTTTGAGATACTTTCTTCTTCAAGCAACTCTACATTGCGTCCATCGCCATTAATTACTAAGGCATTTGGCAATTCATCTGCCAAATCAAAGGCAATTTCTTTATTGCTTTCAACCAGTTTTACATTAAACTTACTAGCACAAAGGTCTTTAGCGGTTTTAAGTCCAATTTTACTTCCTCCAAGAATCATTACATTTTTAATATCCGATTTTACTTTTCCTGAAAGTTCAAACAATTCGGCATCACCACCTTTTGAAGTCACAAACACCACTTTATCACCTTCTTTAAATTGGGTGTCACCACGAGGAATTATAGTGTATTGTGTGCCAAAACGCTGAATAGCAATAGGCACAAAGTGCAATTCTGGAAAGACCTCAGCGGCTTCCTGAACGGTTTTATCTACAAACAAAGCGGTTCTTGACAAGCGCAAACTGAGCATTGTCAAAGCACCTTCTTCAAACTCATAACTGTCATTAAATCCGTATTGGTTTAATAACAATTCAATTTCTGAAGCTGCCAAAGATTCTGGTGAAATCAGTTCATCAATTCCAAATTTAGAAAAACCAACGTCTTCTTTTTGGTCAATAAATTCGGCATTAGAAATTCGTGCAATAGTACGTCTTGCACCCAATTGTTTTGCCAACACACAGGCTGTTATGTTGGTGGTTTCTGAGGATGTAACAGCAATAAACAAATCAGAAGTTTCAATTCTGGCATCTTTTAAAACTGCAATCGAAGTCGCATCACCTTTAATAACTCTAATATCCAAATGGTCAATAGCATAGACCAAACTTTCCTTTTTAGTATCTATAAGTGTGATTTCTTGAGATTCATAAGACAATAATTTTGCTAAATGAAATCCCACTTCACCAGCTCCAGCAATAATTATTTTCATTAGCTACGTGTATTGTTTTTTATAATGTAAAGATTGTTAAGCATCAAAGCATTCAAATATAGTATTATTTTAATGTAATAAAATAGGCTAACATTAATATAATTGTGATTTTCAGATTATTTAAAACTAATGGTTTGTCATATATTTGCCAAAAAAAATAATGTCAGAAAAAGTAAAGCCATATAAAAACAGTCAGTTGGACAAAAAAGAACAAGTGACGCAAATGTTTGATACCATTTCTAAAGAATACGATGGTTTAAACCGCGTGATTTCTTTTGGTATCGATATTAAATGGCGAAATAAGGTAGTGGCTATTGTGGCAGAAACCAAACCTGATACGATACTTGACATTGCCACAGGAACTGGCGATTTGGCCATTAACCTTACCAAAACTTCAGCAAGCCAAATTACTGGTTTAGATATTAGTGATGGTATGTTAGACGTTGGTAGAAAAAAAATTGCTCAAAAACAGTTGGGCAACACGATTAAAATGGTGCTTGGCGATTCTGAAAACCTGCCTTTTGAAGCTAATTCTTTTGATGCTGTTACCGTCGCTTTTGGTGTCAGAAACTTTGAGAATTTAGAAAAAGGACTGTCAGAAATTCTACGTGTGTTAAAACCAAATGGCATTTTTGTGATTTTAGAAACCTCTGTTCCAACCAAAACACCTTACAAACAAGGCTATCATTTTTATACCAAATACATTTTGCCTACCATTGGAAAATTGTTTTCAAAAGATCGAGTAGCCTATTCTTATTTATGCGAATCGGCTTCTGTTTTTCCTTATGGCGAAGCCTTAAACAATATTTTGCGACAAATTGGGTTTAATAGTGTCACAGACATGCCACAAACCTTTGGCGTGGCAACGATTTATAAAGCAACCAAGTAGTATATGAAAAAAATAGGTGTCCTTTTAATATTTCTAATCATAGGTCAAACGGCTTCAGCTCAACTTTTTAGTAAAGAAAAAATAAAGAACCAAGAAAATTTTGATAAAGATTTTTTGTCTTGGGGCTATTTTTTAGGGTTCAATAGTTATGATTATCAATTTAATTATGAACACGACAAAAAAGATATTTTAGTTGACAACAGCCTTGGTTTTAGTGTAGGTTTAATAGGTAATATGCGAATTAACGAGTATTTAGACTTGCGTTTTGAACCAGGTTTATATATTACGCAACGCAACCTTAGATACGATCCAAGTTATTTTGATGGTGTAGAATTTAATAGTTCAGATTTGTTGAGAGAAGTAAAATCTACCTATATCCATTTGCCATTACTTTTAAAAATATCGACCAAACGTATCAATAATTTTAAGCCTTTTGTTGTTGGTGGCTTTTCGACAGCTTTAAATTTATCGAGCAATCAAGAAAACCCAGACGACAACAGTGTTGGACAGTTTAGAACCAAAAAAAATGTCTTGTTTTATGAATTGGGCTTTGGAATTGATTTTTATTTGTATTGGTTTAAATTTACACCATCCATCAGAGGTGTTTTTGCCTTAAACGACGAGTTAGTCAGAGATAAAGACCCAAACAGTCCATGGACCAGTAATGTGGCTTCTATGAAAACACGTGGTGTGTTTATTAATTTTACATTTCAGTAGTCCGCCTGCAAAACTCACTCAACAAAATAGCTGTGGCTGTGGCAACATTCAAACTTTCAGTTGTCTGTAAATTTCCAAAACGAGGAATACTTATTTTTTGATTTATTAACGTTTCAATTGCTGCCGAAATACCATTGGCTTCATTGCCTAAAACCAAAATACCACTTTGTGGCAAGTTTGTTTGGTACACATTTGTGCCATTCATAAAAGCACCAAATTTTTGGGCTTTTGAGGTTTTTAAAAACGCTTCCAAATCTACATAAGCTATTTGCACTCTGCTTAACGAGCCCATGGTAGCTTGCACTACTTTAGGATTGTAGCAATCAACCGTTGTGTTGCTGCATACTAAATGCTCAATGCCGAACCAATCGCACAACCTAATGATGGTTCCTAAATTTCCTGGATCACGAACCGCATCTAAGGCAAGAATCAACCCTTTTTTTTCGATGTGTTTAGGCTTCGGAATTTCAAAAAGAGCTAAAGCCGTTTGAGCTGTTGCTAAGTTGCTTATTTTTTTTAATTCGGCTTCGGTTACTAAGATGAATTTTTTGGTGTCACATTCAAAATCATCAACCGTAGCAAACAATTGATGGAGCACCACATTTGAGTTTAAAAACTCTTCTACACCTTTTTTGCCTTCAACCACAAACAACTGATGCTGCATTCGGAATTTTTTTTGACCTAAACGTGCAATTAATTTTATTTGGTTCTTTGTTAACATTAAAATGTATTTACTTTTGTTTAGTATGAATTAAATTAACAATCATTTTTTTGGACTAATTTTTGTTTGATTAAAAACTGTAAATTTGAACATAATAAAAACGCTGCTTCAATCGCCATTGAAAAACAATTTAGCAAAAATATCATTTATTACGATACTCACGCTATTTACATCTTGTAATGCCATTAAACGTGTGCCAAAAAATGAGTATTTGCTAACGGAAAATCGTATTTTTATCAATGACAAAAAAAATAATACTGAAGAGATTAACAATTTAATCTATCAAAAGCCCAATGGAAAATTCCCATTGTTGAATATTCCCATCAGGTTACACATCTATAATTTAGCACGCCCAAATATTGATTCCATTTTAAAAGCTAAGGTGTATGACCATCCTGAAAAAGTAGCATGGAAAACCAAAGTGCTGTCAAAAAAACAGTTTGAAATGGATATGGCATCCAGAAAAAACCTAAACAATTGGTTAAAAAAAACAGGAGAAGCTCCTGTAATTGTTGACGAAACTAAAACAGAAAAATCAAAAAAATTATTACAAACATACTATTACAAACACGGTTGGTTTGATGCCAATGCCACTTTTGATATTGATAAAAAAGAAAACCAAAGAGCGTCCATCAACTATTTTGTAAAAACAGGTAAGCCATATATTTTAGATTCGATAAGAACTCGAATTGCATCACCTGTTATTGACACTTTGTACAAAACCTTAAAAAAACAGTCGTTAATTGTTAAAGGCGAACAATTTAATGAAACAAATTTTACCAATGAGCGCGAGCGTTTAACAACCGAATTGCGAAATTCTGGCCTTTATCATTTTGCACAAGATTATATCACGTTTGAAATTGATACCATTGGCACCAAAAAGAAAGTGAATACCGATTTAATTATTCAAAACCGAATCATCAAAAATGAAGATTCTATTGTCAGAGCACCTTTTAAAATATATAAAATAAAAGAGGTCAATATTTTTACAGACAATACTTATGAAAATAAGGACGAAACCATAACAGACTCTACCACTTATAAAGACTACAACATTTACAGCTATGGCAAACTAAAATACAGACCAAAAGCACTTACTGATGCTGTTTTCATCACCAAAGGCAACGTATTTAAAGACATTAACAGAACACGAACTTATAGATACTTGAGCGAATTGCGCATTTTTAGGTATCCAACCATTGAGTATATTGAAAATGCAAAAGACACAACATTAACCGCAAATATTTATCTAAATCCGAAGAAAAAATTTGGACTTAATTTTAGTACCGAAGTATCACAAAGCAACATACAAACCATTGGCTTTTCATTTAGTTCAGGACTTTTAATACGCAATGTTTTTAGAGGTGCCGAAATTTTAGAAGTGTCAGCATTAGGCTCTGTTGGAGCTTCAAAAGACTCCAAAAATCCTGAAGATCCTTTTTTTGATATTAATGAAATTGGAGCCGCTGTAAAACTTACCATCCCAAGGATATTTTTTCCAATCAATACAGACAAAGTCATTCCAAAATACATGTCGCCAACCACACGTATCAGTACTGCTGCAACAAGCCAACGCAATATAGGGTTAGACAAACAAACGCTAACTGGTGGCTTGAGCTATAATTGGTATCCAAGCCGAAAAGTAACCAACACACTCGACTTGTTTAACGTACAGTTTGTAAAAAACCTCAACGCAGCCAACTACTTTGGAGTGTACCAAAATTCATACAATAGTCTTAACAACATTGCAAGAAACATCAATTATATCCCTTCTGACCAAACTTTAGGATTTCCTGATGGTGCAGACACCTTTATTTCTGAGGCTTTGGGTACTAATAACCCTTTAAATCTCAATACAGAAGATTTATCAACCGTAAGTAATATCAGACAAAGAAGAGATCGATTAACCGAAAACAACTTAATATTTTCTACCAGTTTTAATTATATAAAAAACAAAAGAGATAATTTATTTGACAATGATTTTTCAATTATCCGCTTTAAAGTAGAATCTGCTGGCAATTTACTGTCCAACATTTCACGTTTAAGCAATGCAAACAAAAATAGCAATGGCAAATATGAAGTTTTTGGCGTGCCTTTTTCGCAATATATAAAAACCGAATTTGACTATGTTAAATACTGGGATTTAGGACACAAAAATGTGTTTGCCATCAGAACCTATTTTGGAATAGCCATTCCTTATGGCAACTCAGATAATATTCCATTTTCTAAAAGTTTCTTTGCAGGAGGACCAAATGACAACAGAGCGTGGTCAGCATATAATCTTGGACCAGGAAGTTCAAAAAGCACCAACGAGTTTAATGAAGCCAATTTAAAACTTCATTTGAGTGCTGAACAGCGTTTTAATGTTTTTGGAAAGTTTTATGGCGCAGTGTTTGTGGATGCTGGCAACATTTGGAATGTCTTTGATAATGTAACAGACAAAGCCTCAACCTTTGATGGCTTAAGCTCGTTAAAAGATGTTGCTATTGGCTCAGGCTTTGGTTTGCGTTACGACTTTAGCTTCTTTGTGCTTCGTGGTGATATTGGTTTTAAAACCTATGACCCATCCTATAACTTAGGAAATCGTTGGTTTAACAATTACAACTTTGCCAATGCGGTTTATAACATAGGTATCAATTATCCTTTTTAATAAAACACACATTACTTCAACGACAAGGTTTTCGTAAAATCGCTACTTATAAAACCTCCTTTTTGCATTAATTTCATTATTTTTGATTTCAAAATTCTAACAAAAAAACAATGAGTCACAACATAAAACCAGGAGTTGCCACAGGCAAAGAGGTGCAAGCCATTTTTAAACTTGCTAAAGAAAAAAACTTTGCATTACCAGCAGTTAATGTTATTGGATCTAACAGTATTAATGGTGTTTTAGAAACTGCAGCAGCTTTAAATGCACCTGTAATTATTCAATTTTCTAATGGTGGTGCTATTTTTAATGCTGGAAAAACCTTAACTAATGATAACCAAAAAGCAGCCATTGCTGGCGCTATAGCTGGTGCAAAACATGTTCATTTAATGGCTGAAGCTTACGGTGTTCCTGTAATTTTACATACAGACCATTGCGCAAAAAAACTATTGCCTTGGATTGATGGTTTATTAGATGCAAGCGAACAACATTTTAAAGATACTGGCAAACCACTTTACAGTTCGCATATGATTGACTTATCTGAAGAACCTATTGAAGAAAATATCGAGATTTGTAAATCATATTTAAAGCGAATGAGCAAAATGGGAATGACTTTAGAAATTGAATTAGGCATAACAGGAGGAGAAGAAGATGGAGTGGACAATAGCGATGTGGATGATTCAAAACTATATACCCAACCCGAAGAAGTAGCCTATGCCTATGAAGAATTAAGCAAAGTAAGCGACCAATTTACCATTGCAGCAGCTTTTGGAAACGTGCATGGTGTTTACAAACCTGGAAACGTTAAACTAACACCAAAAATTCTTAGAAACTCTCAAGATTATATCACTAAAAAATATGGTGTTAGCCATAATCACATCGATTTTGTGTTTCATGGTGGCTCTGGTTCAACCGTTGAAGAAATTAGAGAAGCCATTAGTTATGGCGTTATTAAAATGAATATAGATACAGATATGCAATATGCCTTTATGAGTGGCGTCCGTACGTATTTTAAACAAAATGAAGCCTACTTACAAAGCCAAATTGGTAATCCTGAAGGGCCTGATGCTCCAAACAAAAAGTATTATGACCCAAGAGTTTGGCTACGTAAAGGAGAAGAAACTTTTGTAAATAGATTAAAAAAGGCATTTGAAGACCTCAATAATGTAAATACTTTATAACTTTGCAACACTAACTAAGTTACCGATTAAGGCTTTTGAATTCAAAAATCATAAAATCGTACACCTAAAATCGTAAATCATTATGTCTTGGTTTAAAAGAAAAACAAAAGGAATTACCACTACTACTGAAGAGAAAAAAGACACACCAAAAGGGTTGTGGTACAAATCACCTACAGGAAAAATTATAGATACTGAAGAACTTGAAAAAAACTTTTTTGTAAGCCCTGAAGATGGGTATCATGTAAGAATTGGAAGTAAAGAATACTTCCAAATTTTATTTGACGACAATAAATTTAAAGAACTTGATGAAAATTTAACCTCAAAAGACCCTTTAAAGTTTGAAGACACCAAAAAGTACCCAGACCGTTTAAAAGTAGCACAAGACAAGACCAAATTAAAGGATGCGGTTCGTTGTGCAGTAGGAAAATCAAAAGGAAAAGACCTTGTCATTGCCTGTATGGATTTTGCCTTTATTGGAGGTTCTATGGGCAGTGTTGTTGGCGAAAAAATTACACGTGCTGGAGATTACGCTTTAAAAAAGAAATTACCATTCATCATTATTTCAAAATCTGGTGGTGCACGTATGCAAGAAGCTGCCTTATCCTTAATGCAATTGGCAAAAACATCCGCAAAATTAGCACAATTGGCTGATGCTGGCATCCCTTACATTTCCTTAGCAACCGATCCAACCACAGGTGGCACCACAGCCTCTTTTGCCATGTTAGGTGATATTAATATTAGTGAACCTGGTGCCTTAATTGGTTTTGCAGGACCACGTGTAGTAAGAGATACCACAGGACAAGAGTTGCCAGAAGACTTTCAAACTGCTGAGTTTTTATTAGAACACGGTTTCTTAGATTTTATCTCCGAACGAAAAGATTTAAAAAACAAAATCAATCAATACATCGATTTGATTACTAACCAACCGTTGAGAATTTAAACCATAAACATCATTATTATAATTTCTCTAAAGAGCAACACCTTTAAAGCAAAATATTATATCAAATCACTTGTAAATTATTAAAAAACACTATATTTGCACCTTGATTCGAAAATCGGGTCAGTACATAACAATCATTTACAATAATATTAGCATGTATTTAAATCAAAAAGAAAAAGAAGCCATCTTTAAAAAACACGGTAAAGATGCAAAAGACACAGGTTCTGCAGAAGGACAAATAGCGTTGTTCACCCACAGAATCAATCACTTAACCGAACACTTAAAAAACAATCGTAAAGATTACAACACAGAGCGTTCATTGGTAAAATTGGTAGGTAAACGTAGAGCATTGCTTGACTACTTAACCAAAAAAGATATCTTAAGATATCGTGCCATAGTGAAAGAATTAGGATTAAGAAAATAATTAATTAAGGGGCTTTTTAGCCTCTTTTTTGTTTTAAATAAAACTCTGCGAAGAGTCTAAACTCGTATTGAAGAAGCTAATTACAGTTTTTCATTGGTCAACACACAACAACTACACAACAACACAACGACCATTGTTTAATTAGAATTAAAAAATTTATGATTCCAAAAGTTTTTAAAGAGGTCATAGACCTTGGTGATGGACGTACTATCTCCATCGAAACCGGAAAATTGGCAAAACAAGCACATGGATCGGTTGTTGTGCAATCAGGAAAATGTATGCTGTTATGTACCGTTGTTTCCAACTACGCACAAAGTGATGTTGACTTTTTACCATTAACAGTAGATTACAGAGAAAAATTTGCAGCTGCAGGACGTTATCCTGGAGGCTTCTTTAAAAGAGAAGCAAGACCAAGTGATGGCGAAGTATTAACCATGCGTTTGGTGGACCGTGTGTTGCGTCCATTATTTCCAAAAGATTATCATGCTGAAACTCAATTAATGATTCAGTTAATGTCTCATGATGAAAATGTGATGCCAGATGCCATGGCTGGTTTAGCAGCCTCAGCAGCCATCCAATTAAGTGATATTCCTTTTGAAACACCAATCTCTGAAGTCAGAGTTGGTCGTATTAATGGTCAACTCATCATCAACCCAACTTTGACACAATTAGAAACATCAGATATTGACATGGTTATTGGTGCATCTGCCGATTCTGTAATGATGGTAGAAGGTGAAATGAATGAAATTTCTGAAGAAGAAATGGTAGAAGCCATTAAATTTGCTCATGAGGCCATTAAAGTGCAATGTGCAGCACAATTAAAATTAGCAGAAGCATTTGGCAAAAAAGAAACACGAGAGTATGAGCCAGAACGAGAAGATGCCAATTTAGATAAAAAAGTTCATGACTTAACCTATGATAAAGTATATGCTGTAGCAAGAGCCGCATCAGCAAAACATGAGCGTAATGCTGCATTTGACGCAATTAAAGAAGACGTAAAAGCATCATTTACAGAAGAAGAATTAGAAGACTATGGTAGTTTAATATCTAAATATTTCTACAAAGCTGAAAAAGCAGCGGTTAGAGATTTAACCTTAAACGAAGGATTGCGTTTAGATGGACGCAAAACAACAGACATCAGACCTATTTGGTGTGAAGTAGATTATTTACCATCAACACACGGTTCTTCCATCTTTACACGAGGAGAAACACAAGCATTAGCAACCGTAACCTTAGGAACCTCTCGTGAGGCCAACCAAATTGATATGCCATCTTTTGAAGGGGAAGAGCGTTTTTATTTACATTACAACTTCCCTCCTTTTTCAACAGGTGAAGCAAGACCTATTCGTGGAACATCACGTCGTGAAGTTGGACATGGTAACTTAGCTCAACGTGCTTTAAAAGGTATGGTACCTGCAGACTGTCCTTATACAGTTCGTGTTGTTTCTGAAGTTTTAGAAAGTAACGGTTCATCATCAATGGCAACGGTTTGTGCAGGAACTATGGCACTTATGGATGCTGGTGTACAAATGAAAAAACCAGTTTCAGGGATTGCTATGGGATTAATTTCTGATGCTGAAACTGGAAAATATGCCGTATTGTCTGACATCTTAGGTGATGAAGATCATCTTGGCGATATGGATTTTAAAGTGACTGGAACTGCAGATGGTATTACCGCGTGTCAAATGGACATTAAAGTAAAAGGATTAAGCTATGAAATTTTAGTAAACGCCTTAAAACAAGCACAAGCTGGTCGTTTACATATTCTTAATATTTTAGTAGATACAATTGCACAACCAAATAAAGACGTAAAACCTCATGCGCCAAAAATGATTACACGTGTGATTCCGAACGAATTTATTGGAGCTTTAATTGGCCCTGGAGGAAAAGTGATTCAAGAACTACAAAAAGCTACTAAAACAACCATCGTTATTAACGAAGATCCTACAACAGAAGAAGGAATTGTTGAAATTTTAGGAACCGACCAAGAAGGCATTGATGCTGTTTTAGCAAAAATCGATTCGTTATTATTTAAACCAGAAGTTGGTGGTACTTACGAAGTAAAAGTCATTAAAATGCTTGATTTTGGTGCTGTCGTAGAATATACACAAGCACCTGGAAACGAAGTGTTGTTGCACGTGAGTGAATTGGCTTGGGAACGTACTGAAAATGTAACAGATGTTGTTAATATGGGAGACGTTTTTAAAGTGAAGTATTTTGGAGTTGATCCAAAAACTCGTAAAGAAAAAGTATCTCGCAAAGCTTTGTTAGACAAACCAGAAGGTTATCAATCAAAACCTCCAAGAGACCATAACAAAGGTGGTGGACGTGATAATCGTGGCTCACGAGACAATAGAGGTCGTGACAACCGACGTGATGACAGAAAACCAAGAGACGATAAAAAAGAAGATTAATCTCTTTATTATTCTCAAATAAATTAAAAACGCTTCAAAATTTTTTGAAGCGTTTTTTTATGATAATACATTCAATCTATTTCAGTAAAAGTGGTGCAATTTTTGTATTTTTCAAACTACAATGAAACACTTGGTTTACTTTTTATTTTTTATTTCTATCTCAATGGCATCACAAGAAACCATTGATGCAACCCTTATTTCTAAAATAAATTTAAAAACCGACAACTTAGTTGGTATTGATAATTTCGGAACGTTTTACTACATCAATAATTCTACATTTACTAAAAACCAAGATAGTAAGCTTACAACTTATAGCAACGTTCAACTTGGCAAACTTACCGCTGCAAATGCTTTCAACACTTTAAAAATCAATTTGTTTTATAAAAATTTTAATACGGTTGTGTTGTTAGACAATCGGCTTTCTGAAATTTACAGAATTAATTTTAACAGCATTCAACCTTATAAAAATGTCACACATATTTCAACAGGTTATGACACAACCATTTGGGTTTTTAATCAAGATACTCAACAATTAGAACTCTACGATTACAAAAACAACACAACACGAGCAAAGACGCTTCCTGTACAATCTAATGTGTTAGATTTAAAAAGCAACTACAATTATTGTTGGTTGCTGACCGAAAATTTTCTATATACCTATAATTATTTTGGCAGCATTATTTCAAAAATTAAAAATGAAGGTTTTACAGCCATTGCTGAAGATAATGGCAATCTCATCATCAAACAAAACAATCAATTACTTTATAAAGCAAAAGATAGCGACAAACTAACACCTATTAAAATACCACAATTGTTAATAAATCAGTTTTTACTAACCAATGAAACCTTGTATATTTACGACAATGAAATGCTTCATCAATTCCAACTAAAAATCAAATAAATATGCATGTTGCAATAGCCGGAAACATTGGCGCAGGAAAGACTACGCTTACAAAATTACTCGCCAAACACTACAAATGGGAACCACAGTTAGAAGACGTTGTTGACAACCCATATTTAGACGATTTTTATAACCAAATGGAACGTTGGAGTTTTAATTTGCAAGTGTATTTTTTGAATAGCAGATTTCGTCAAGTATTGCAAATACGCCAAAGCGGCAAAGATATCATACAAGATAGAACCATTTATGAAGATGCCCATATTTTTGCTCCCAACCTTCATGCCATGGGTTTGATGACCAACAGAGATTTTGAAAATTACCGTTCCTTATTTGATTTGATGGAATCTTTGGTAAAAGGACCAGATTTATTGATTTATTTGCGTAGTTCTATCCCAAATTTAGTATCGCAAATACACAAACGTGGTCGTGATTATGAAAACACCATTAGCATTGATTATTTAAGTCGATTAAACGAACGTTACGAAGCTTGGATACATGGTTATGATAAAGGCAAACTTTTAATTATTGATGTTGACCATTTAGATTTTGTATCAAATCCTGAAGATTTAGGAAGCATCATTAATACAATTGATGCTGAGATTAACGGATTGTTTTAGAATATCAAACTCCCAATTAAAGACACAAAAAACCACATCAACTTGATGTGGTTTTTGCTTATATAGGTTTTTAAAACTTAATTGTTTTGCGTTTCCTTTTTTAATTCGTCAATTTTTCCTTTAACGTCTTCTAATGATCCTTCAACAACGCGTTCTTCTGTAACCGATTTTCCATCTTCAACTGTTGCAATTGTTACAATCGCTTTTGCATTATCAGCTTCAACAGATTCCATAACTACATTAAAATCACTGGTCATTTCTTGTTTAACAACAGTATTTGCAACTGCAGTTTCAGCATGATGCGCTCCTAATATTGGTGCAATTACTAAACCAATTAAACAGGTCAATTTAATTAAGATATTCATTGATGGTCCAGAGGTATCTTTAAATGGATCACCAACAGTATCTCCAGTTACAGCAGCTTTATGCGCCTCAGAACCTTTATAGGTCATTTCACCATTAATTTCAACACCAGCTTCAAATGATTTTTTGGCATTATCCCAAGCGCCACCAGCGTTGTTTTGGAAAACTGCCCAAAGCACGCCAGAAACTGTCACTCCAGCCATATAACCTCCTAACATTTCTGCTACTAATTGGTTATTATCTGGATACACTAATATTCCAATTAAAACAATGGCAATAGGAAAACCAATTGTTAAAATACCTGGTAACATCATTTCGCGTAAGGCTGCTTTTGTAGAAATCTCAACACATTTACCATATTGAGGTTTACCTGTGCCTTCCATAATTCCTGATATTTCTTTAAACTGACGACGTACTTCGTACACCATATCCATGGCTGCTTTTCCAACAGAATTCATTGCTAATGCAGAAAACACTACTGGAATCATCCCTCCAACAAATAACATAGCTAAAACTGGTGCTTTAAAAATGTTTATTCCATCAATTCCTGTAAAGGTTACATAGGCTGCAAATAAGGCTAATGAGGTTAACGCTGCCGAGGCAATTGCAAAGCCTTTACCAGTTGCAGCAGTGGTGTTACCAACAGAATCTAAAATGTCTGTACGTGTACGAACTTCTTTTGGCAATTCGCTCATTTCAGCAATACCACCAGCGTTATCAGAAATAGGTCCAAAAGCATCAATAGCTAATTGCATAGCAGTAGTGGCCATCATTGCAGAAGCGGCTAATGCAACACCATAAAAACCTGCTAAAGCATAGGATGCCCAAATAGCCACAGCAAACAACAATACTGTTGGAAATGTAGAAATCATTCCTGTTGCTAAACCTGCAATTACATTGGTTCCTGCTCCTGTTGATGATTTTTGTACAATTGCCAACACTGGTTTTGTCCCTAAGCCTGTATAATATTCAGTTACTGATGAAATGGTTCCGCCAACAACTAAACCAACAATGGTAGCATAAAATACACGCATTGAAGAAATATCTTTTAAACCTTCACCAAAAAACTCCATTTTCATAGTCTCTGGTAACATATATTGAACTAAAACATAACAAGCAATTAACGTTAAACCAATGGATACCCAGTTTCCAACATTAAGAGCACCTTGAACTTGTTTTTCTTTAGCATCATCACTTTTAATTTTCACTAACATGGTTCCGATAATAGAGAATAAAATTCCAAAACCAGCAATTGCCATTGGTAATAAAATTGGACCAATGCCTCCAAAAGCATCTTCAATCATTCCACCCATATCTTTAATTACATAGTTTCCTAAAACCATTGCAGCCAAAACAGTTGCTACATAAGACCCAAATAAATCGGCTCCCATACCAGCAACATCACCAACATTATCACCAACATTATCTGCAATAGTTGCAGGATTACGAGGATCGTCTTCAGGAATACCAGCTTCTACTTTACCCACTAAATCGGCACCAACATCTGCCGCTTTGGTATAAATACCTCCGCCAACACGAGCAAATAATGCGATAGATTCAGCACCAAGTGAAAAACCAGCCAAGGTTTCAAGAACCTTTGTCATGGTTTCAGTGTCTTGCCAAACACCATCAGAAAGGATGTGGAATAAAATAATAAAGAATCCTGTTAATCCTAAAACTGCTAAACCTGCTACGCCAAGTCCCATAACGGTTCCACCACCAAAAGACACTTTTAAGGCTTTAGGTAAACTTGAACGAGCTGCTTGTGTGGTTCTTACGTTTGTTTTTGTCGCTATTTTCATTCCCATATTTCCTGCCAACGCCGAAAAGAAGGCTCCAAAAATAAAAGCGATAACTATTAATAAATGTGTTTTAACGCCATCAATTTGAGTAATACCAGCTAAAACAACACTTGCTATAAGTACAAAAATTGCTAATAATCTGTATTCTGCTTTTAAAAATGCCAAGGCACCTTCATAGATGTAATCTGAAATTTCTTTCATTTTACCATCACCTGCATCTTGTTTTAAGACCCAAGCTTTTTTGGTTGCCATAAAAGCTAAACCAATTAATGCCATTATTATTGGCACATAAATCATTACTGAACTCATATTGTTTTTGATTTGTTAATTGGTGGCAAAAATAGTAAAATAGAATTAATTAAAAAACCCTTCATAAATGCAATATGAAGGGCTTTGTTTATGGTATTTATAATCGTCTTAAATGGTAAAACTTTTTTTAGCTTTATGCTCGCTGTTTTCATAGCGTTCAAGGCATTTATTTAAAATGTCATAGGCTTCTTGGGCATTCCCCCAACCTTCCACATCAACTTTCTTTTTTTCGAGGTCTTTATAAACTTTAAAAAAGTGTTCTATTTCTTTAATTTGATGTGGATTGACATCAGATAAATCATTTAAAGTATTCCAAATAGGGTCAGATACTGGAACGCAAATTACTTTTTCATCATTGCCTTTTTCATCAGCCATATGAAATACTCCAATTGGTTTTACTTGCATAACGCACATTGGAAAGGTTGGTTCTGTTCCTAAAACTAAAACATCTAACGGATCGCCATCTAAGGCTAATGTTTCTGGAATAAACCCATAATCGGCTGGATACATCATTGATGAGAACAATAATCTATCAAAACGGATTTTTTTTAATTCAAAATCGTATTCGTATTTATTTCTACTTCCTTTTGGAATTTCTATCAATACATCAAAAGTCTTTTTTCCTGTTAGTGTCATATTATTTTTTTAAGGACTGCAAAGATACGGAAGCCTAAAGGTTTGAACAACAAAATTTAGATGGTGTTTTGTATAAATAATCCATTCTTAAAAATAGAATCCAAAACTTCCTGTTACCCCAAATTTGCGTGCATTAGGATTATCAAAATAATTGCCTCTAAAATTAAAATCGATTCGGAAGACTTTAAAAATGTTTCCAATACCAAAGCTATATTCGTAATATACTTTATTTGTTGGTGCTAAATAGGTTAATCCAGAAGCGTTCAAATTGCGATTAGCTTCAGATACTTGTCCCCAAACACCACGAATACCAACTATTTCTCTCAAATTATATTTACGCAAAAACGGAATGCGTGAAAACAAACGTCCATTAAAATTGTGTTCTAAATTTAGCGATGTGTATGTGTCTGTTACAAATTCATAATAATCGAGCTGTGAAAAGGTATTATAAATAGAAAAATAAGACTGATTTCCTGGAACTACACTCATCAAACCAAGTGGTACTTCACCAAAGGTTTTTCCTGCTTCAATAGTTGTGGTCAGCTTTCCAAAACCACCTAATTGCCAAGGTTGAATGTATGAAAATTGCAGTTTTGTATAATTAAAATCGCTATTAAAAACACCTCTATCGCCTCGTGTAAGTTGTGTAAATAAACTGGCGTAATCATCATTGGCATGGCGACGTTCTACTCCAAAACCTGTCATTTTTCGACCTGGAAAATACGATACTGAAATAGCACTTTCATATTGATGTATTTTTGAAGCGGTTTCGGTTTGTGTGGCATTTGTATAATAATCTAAACTAAAGGTTGGTGAAGCCGATTTTAAGGTTCTATAACTTCCACTTAGTCTAAAAACAAGATTTTTTGCAGGTTCCATTTCAATAGCCAAAGAGGTTAAATTGATATTCGTCAATTTGTCATTTGGTCCTGTACCAATGATAGAAGACGATGCCAAACTACGACCCAAAACATCCGTTGACGAGGTTAAACTTGCGCCAATTTGTTCAACATCTCGCCTATTGCCACCAGAAATGATAAATCGGTTTTTCTTATTGAGTAACCATTTTCCTGAAATACCATATTTAAATTTGTCGTCTTTAAATCCGTAAGCCAAATAGCCTTCCAACCGCCATAAATCATTAGGTCCAAAATAGGTTCGTCCACCAGTTCTCAAACGCAAACCTTCTACTTCATTATAACCAAAGGTTGAAAAAACGGGTCCATAATCCATATGAATGCTCGGAAACTCAATATAACCTGAGGCCAAAATGCTTCCTAAATTGTACAATCTTTTAAATTTTTTGACGGTTTTTAAAGTGTCTAACATTTTGTAAACCCCTTTTTCGTCTTGGTTTAAAGATTCTAACCGGTTTTGATCCCAAAAAGCATCATCTCTATTATAAACATCTTCATTATAATCATACACTTCTTGGGTATAAAATTTTTCGTCTTTGGGTTGGTTAAATTGATAATTGTCATATAAGGTGGTTCGTTTTCCATAAACGCCACGCGATTTTTCTTTTTTATTGAACGCAAAATCTGACATAAAATAATCGCGTTTTAAAAGAAAAACAGAATCATTTACCACATCAAATTGCTGTTCAATGTAAATTTCTTTTACCCAATTGATGTTGGCACTTTTTGATGCTTGCAGGTTGATATCTTTAATGGCATACGTAGAATCATTGACCCAAAAATCGCCTTTAAAAGTGAGTTCATTTTTTCGACGTGGATAATAAATAATGTTGTAACACCATTTGTTATCTATAAATGCACTATCAGAAAGCACATAGTTATAGGTGTTGATTCCTGTTCTTGAAAGCGGGCTTACAAAGCTTTTATCAAAAAACTTAAGATAATTGTCATAGATGTCAAAATCAGAATACAAATCGTCCACAAAATCGATAATAATCTGATTATTGCTAAACCCTGAGTTTTTATTTCCTTTTAATTCTTCTTTTTCTTTTCCAAGATTATTATCGCCATAAATTTTGCTTGATGCTTCGTTGATAAAAATTGGTAAATAGGTTTTTCCGGTAACTTTTGAAGTGTCAACCTTGTCAAAAACAAACTCCATTCCTTTAAAAAGTCTGCTTTTTATAAGTGAACTATCAATGGTATTAAGGTCAAATTCTACTTTTTCGTACTTATCGTAATTGTATTGTTTAAATTGACGTAATCCATTTTTGCGTTTGCGTTCCCATATTTTTTTTAAAATAGCAATAGCAGGATTTTCAGATTCTTTTTTAGACTGTTTTCCTGTAACAATAACAACTTCATTAAGCGCAGATGCTGCTTCTTTTAAGATGAATTTTAAATCGTAATTCACTTTTGAGGTTAACGGAATTTCAAGAGTTTCATAACCTAAAAAAGAAACAACCAAGGTATCCCAATTAGTATCAGATTCTAAATAAAATTTTCCTTCTTCATTGGTGATTGTTCCTTCCGTAGAGCCTTTAAACAACACATTGGCATACGCAACTGGTTGATGGCTTTCATCAAACACATAGCCACTAACTTTGGTTTGAGCAAAGGAACACAACATTCCGAAGAAAAAAAATGGGACAAATCGTTTTAAATTCATAACAAAAAACTTCATCAACACACTTGCAAACCTGTCTGCCAATGGTAGATGAAGTTATTATAACGCAAAAAATGGCGCTTTATTTATACATTACTTTTTTAACAGCTTTAACTACCTCATCACTATTTGGCAACCATTCTTCTAATAATACTGGCGAATATGGTGCAGGTGTGTCTGCTGTATTAATTTTTACAACTGGAGCGTCCAAATAATCAAAAGCTTCCGACTGTACAATATAGGTAATTTCTGTTGATACGTTTCCAAATGGCCACGCTTCTTCTAAAACTACCAAACGATTTGTTTTTTTAACCGATTTTAAAATGGTTGCTTTATCTAATGGACGAACTGTACGCAAATCAATAATTTCACAAGAAATACCTTCTTTTTCTAAGTCTTCAGCAGCTTTGTAGGCTTCTTTGATAATTTTTCCAAAAGAAACGATAGTAACATCTGTACCTTCACGTTTAATTTCGGCAACACCTAATGGAATGGTGTACTCACCTTCTGGTACTTCACCTTTATCACCATACATTTGTTCACTTTCCATAAAAATTACAGGATCGTCATCACGTATAGCCGATTTCAATAACCCTTTGGCATCATATGGATTAGAAGGCACCACTACTTTAAGTCCTGGTGTATTGGCAAACCAACTTTCAAAGGCTTGAGAATGTGTTGCTGCTAACTGTCCTGCAGATGCTGTTGGACCTCTAAAAACAATAGGACAATTAAATTGTCCACCAGACATTTGTCTGATTTTTGCTGCATTATTTATAATTTGGTCTATTCCAACTAAAGAAAAGTTAAAGGTCATATACTCTACAATTGGTCGGCAACCTGTCATAGTTGAACCAATGGCAACACCAGCAAAACCAAGTTCTGCAATGGGTGTATCAATCACTCGTTTAGGGCCAAATTCGTCTAACATTCCTTTAGAAGCCTTGTAGGCTCCATTATATTCTGCTACTTCTTCACCCATTAAAAAAATGCTTTCATCTCTGCGCATTTCTTCACTCATAGCTTCTGCAATAGCTTCTCTAAATTGAATCGTCTTCATTTTTAAATTTTAAATCGAATAGCAAAAGTAACAATAAAACAAAAACTATGCTGTAAAGAATTATTTAAAATTTATTATGCACGCATAGTAAATATTTAGAATAAAATAATTAACTTCGTAGCCTAATTTAGTTGACGGTCTTCAGTAGGCATTTTGCAGTCTTACTTTACAAATGATTCTGACTAAAAAATCAAAATTAAATAACACATAAATTATTCAAAATGAAAATATTAGTATGTATTAGTCATGTACCTGATACGACTTCAAAAATTAATTTTACGGATGGTGATACCAAATTTGATACCAATGGTGTACAATTTGTAATTAATCCAAATGATGAATTTGGTTTAACACGTGCTATGTGGTTTAAAGAAAAACAAGGAGCTACTGTTGACGTTATCAATGTTGGTGGACCAGAAACTGAACCTACGTTACGCAAAGCTTTGGCTATTGGTGCAGATGGCGCTATTAGAGTTAACACGCCAGCTACTGACGGATTTTCGGTTGCAAAACAGTTGGCCAATGTAGTTAAAGATGGTGGTTACGATTTGGTAATTGCAGGTCGTGAATCTATTGATTACAATGGAGGGATGGTGCCTGGAATGTTAGCAGAATTGATTGGTGCTAATTTTGTAACTAATTGTATTGGCTTAGAAGTTGATGGTACCAATGCAAAAGCGATACGAGAAATTGATGGTGGAAAAGAAACTGTTTCAACCACTTTACCTTTAGTAATTGGTGGACAAAAAGGGTTGGTAGAAGAAAGTGATTTGCGTATTCCAAACATGAGAGGTATTATGATGGCGCGTCAAAAGCCACTAAAGGTTTTAGAACCTGTTAATGCCACTCAAGAAACTAATTCAGTTAAGTTTGAAAAACCAGCACCAAAGGGAGCTGTCAAATTAGTATCACCAGATAACTTAGATGAATTGATTAGCTTACTTCATAATGAGGCTAAGGTCATTTAATTAACTTCAAAAAAATAAAAACATGTCAGTTTTAGTATATACCGAATCAGATCAAGGAAAATTTAAAAAAGTAGCTTTTGAAGTGGCTTCCTATGCCAAGGCAGTTGCCACTCAAATGGGAACCACAGTTACAGCCATTGCCATTAACGCTAATGATGTTTCCGAATTGGGAACTTATGGCGTTGACAAAGTATTAAAAGTAAACAATCAAAAATTAGACACTTTTAATGCCAAAACTTATGCCGATATTATTAAACAAGCAGCACAAAAAGAAAACACCAAAGTGGTTATCGTCAGCTCAAGTGCAGACAGCAAATACTTAGCGCCATTATTGGCAGTTGGTTTAGATGCTGGCTATGCTTCAAATGTAGTAGAAGCACCAACAAGTGCATCACCTTTTACTGTAAAACGTACAGCATTTACTAATAAAGCGTTTAATTTTACAACCATAGATACAGATGTCAAAATAGTAGGTGTTTCCAATAACGCTTTTGGATTGGCTGAAAACCCATCTTCTGCCACAGTTGAAGATTTTTCACCTTCAGTTTTAGACAACGGTGTTCATGTGGACTCCGTTGACAAAGCATCAAATAAGGTATCTATTGCAGATGCAGATATTGTAGTTTCTGGAGGAAGAGGTTTAAAAGGCCCTGAAAATTGGGGAATGATTGAAGATTTAGCCAATGTTCTTGGCGCTGCAACAGCATGTTCAAAACCAGTTTCTGATTTAGGGTGGAGACCTCATAGCGAACATGTTGGTCAAACAGGAAAACCAGTTGCAGCCAACTTATATATTGCTATTGGTATTTCTGGAGCTATTCAACATTTAGCAGGTATCAACGCATCTAAAGTAAAAGTAGTCATTAATACAGATCCTGAAGCACCTTTCTTTAAAGCCGCAGATTATGGTGTGGTTGGTGATGCTTTTGATGTAGTACCACGACTTACAGAAAAATTAAAAGCATTTAAAGCACAACAATAAATATTTTTTTTAACTTGTATCGTTAAAGGACTGTTTAAATTAAATTTTGCAATTTTAACTCAATTTATTTTTGTAAAATTACAGTGACAAAATACCAAAACTGTTAGACACAGTTGGTAAAGTCCTAATTTAAACAGTTCTTTGTGTTTAATAATTTATGAGTTTAGTTCGATTAAATATAAAGGGTATTTCATACAGCCAAACCCAAAATGGTGCTTATGCTTTAATCCTCAATGAAATAGATGGAGATCGAAAACTTCCTATTGTTATCGGTGCTTTTGAAGCACAATCTATTGCTATCGCTCTTGAAAAAGAAATAAGACCTCCAAGACCTCTTACTCATGACCTTTTCAAAAATTTTGCAGACCGCTTTGATATTGTTGTAAAACAAGTCATCATCCATAAATTAGTTGATGGTGTGTTTTATTCAAGTCTGATTTGTGAACGCGATAAGATAGAAGAAATTATAGATGCCAGAACCAGCGATGCCATTGCCTTAGCACTGCGTTTTCAAGCACCAATATTTACTTATAAAAATATTCTCGATAAAGCTGGAATTTATCTAAAAGTCAATCCTAAAAAAGAAGAAGAACAGCAAGACAGCATTCTTTTGGATGATTTAGTGGTTGAAGAAATTGAAAGCTCTCTTCAAGAAACCTACAAAAACAAAACATTAGAAGAACTCAACACCTTACTGGAAGAAGCCGTTAATAATGAAAATTATGAAGTTGCTGCTAAAATACGTGATGAGATTTCAAAACGCTAATACTAACCTAACAACATACTTCTTATGAATGTAAAGCTTCGATTGATAGTGATGAATTTTTTTCAATTTTTTATTTGGGGAGCTTGGCTAATTACAGTTGCCAATTATTGGTTTGGAACCAAAGGTTGGGATGGCACTCAATTTGGTGCCATTTTTTCAACTATGGGAATTGCTTCTATCTTTATGCCTACACTTTGTGGTATCATTGCAGACAAGTGGCTCAATGCCGAAAAATTATATGGTATTTTGCATATTCTTGGTGGCTTAACCTTATTGTACATTCCAATGGTTGATGATCCAATTTCATTTTTTTGGGTCATTTTAGTAGCCATGATTTTTTATATGCCAACTATTGCACTATCTAACTCTGTTGCCTATAACGCTTTAAAGAAAAATGAATTAGATGTGGTAAAAGATTTCCCACCAATTCGTGTTTGGGGAACCATTGGTTTTATTGCAGCTATGTGGGTAACCAATCTAACAGAAAATAAAGCCTCAGAAAATCAATTTTATATTGCCGCAATTGCAGCCATCTTTTTAGGTATTTATTCCTTTACACTACCAAAATGCAAACCACAACAAGAAACTTCTGAAAACAAATCGATTGTAAAATTATTGGGCTTAGATGCCTTTAAATTGTTTGCCAATTACAAGATGGCCTTATTTTTTGCCTTCAGCATGCTGTTAGGTGCAGCATTACAATTAACCAATGCTTATGGCGATGTCTTTTTAGACGACTTTAAACTCAACCCTCTATTTACCGATTCTTTTGTCGTTAAATATTCCACCATCATTCTGTCCATTTCTCAAATGTCTGAAACGTTGTTTATTCTGGCAATTCCATTTTTTTTAAAACGCTTCGGAATTAAAAAAGTGATGCTTATAAGCATGGTTGCTTGGGTATTACGTTTTGGATTATTTGCTTATGGCGACCCTGGAAATGGTTTATGGATGATTATTTTATCATGTATTGTTTACGGAATGGCATTCGACTTTTTCAATATTTCAGGTTCGTTATTTGTTGAAACATCCACAAGTCCAAAAATTCGTTCTTCGGCACAAGGCTTGTTTATGATGATGACCAACGGCTTTGGAGCCATTTTTGGAAGTGTGGTCAGTGGTTATTTAATAGACCGTTTTTTTACAACACCTCAAGGCAAAGATTGGCATAACATCTGGTTAACGTTTGCTATTTATGCCTTAGTCATTGCTGTTGCTTTTGCCATTTTATTTAAGCATAAACACAATCCTGATGAGATTAAAGAAACCATCGCACATTAAAAAAGTTTAGTTAATAACTTTTAATATAATTAAAGGGTTGCAACATAATAGTTCAACCCTTTTTTCTATTTTTATTTTTTGAAATTGACATTGAAATGAAACAATATCACGACCTCGTAAAACATGTTTTAGAACACGGAAATCAAAAAGGAGACCGAACAGGAACAGGAACAAAAAGTGTGTTTGGATACCAAATGCGGTTTGATTTAAGTGAAGGATTTCCGATGGTAACCACCAAAAAGTTACACTTAAAATCTATTGTTTATGAATTGCTTTGGTTTTTAAAAGGGGATACTAACATTCATTATCTTACAGAAAATGGTGTACGTATTTGGAACGAATGGGCTGATGAACATGGCAATTTAGGCCCTGTTTATGGACACCAATGGCGCAATTGGAATAGCGATGATATTGACCAAATTAAAGACATTGTTGAGACTTTAAAAAACAACCCAAACAGCAGACGTATGTTGGTTTCAGCATGGAACCCATCAGTACTGCCAGATACTTCAAAATCATTTTCTGAAAATGTTGCTAACGGAAAAGCGGCTTTACCACCTTGCCATGCGTTTTTTCAGTTTTATGTTGCTAATGGTAAATTGAGTTGTCAACTTTATCAACGTAGTGCTGACATCTTTTTAGGAGTACCTTTTAACATCGCATCCTATGCGTTGTTTACTATGATGATGGCTCAAGTTTGTGGTTATGAAGCAGGCGAATTTATTCATACATTTGGAGATGCTCACATTTACAATAATCATTTTGAACAATTGGAATTACAACTATCACGTGATGTAAGACCTCTTCCAAAAATGATATTAAATCCTGAAATTACAAACATTTTTGACTTTAAATTTGAAGATTTCACCTTAGTCGATTATAATCCGCATCCACACATTAAAGGTGTTGTGGCTGTATAATGCATACAAATTTATGTTTGGAAAAAAGAAACCTGTTACACAAATAGATAAAGAACAGTTAGAACTTATAAAAACCGCTCAAAAACGCATCAAACAGAAAAAGCGTTTGTATGTTCATTTTGTTATTTTTTTAATTGGAGCCGTTTTTTTAATTATTCTTAATACTGTTTTAGGCATTGGCGAAACCACAAAAATCTTTGGTATAGATTGGTTTGTGTTTGCTATTTTAGCTTGGTTATTTTTATTTATTTATCATCTATTTAATGTGTTTGTTACCCACAACTTTATGGGAAGCAAATGGGAAGAAGCACAACTTCACAAATTAGTTGATCAACAAAAAAAGCGTATTGCAACGTTACAAGAAAAGGTTGAAAAAGATTATCCCATTCAAGAAAACACCAATTCTGCAGAGAAAAAAAAAACGAAACTAATTAACGGTTTAACACTTATTGTTGCCGCAGGAGAAAATGATGCTATTGGCAAAAACAACCAATTAATTTGGCATTTGAGTGACGATTTGAAACGCTTTAAAACCCTTACCTCTGGTCATTGCATTATTATGGGACGCAAAACTTTTGAGAGTTTTCCAAAACCCTTGCCAAACAGAACTCATATCGTTATTAGCCGTCAAGAAAATTATAAAGTTCCTGAAGGTGTCATTGTGGTTAACACTTTAGAAGATGCCATTGATGCTGCAAAAAATGACAAGCAACCTTTTGTAATTGGTGGTGGCGAAATTTATAGGCAAGCCATTGCTTTTGCTTCAAAAATAGAACTAACTCGCGTACACGAAAGCTTTGATGCCGATACATTTTTTCCAAAAATTGATGACTCTATTTGGAAAGAAACAGCCAATAAATTTCATTCTAAAGATGAAAATCATCCTTATGATTTTTCATTTATGACTTATGAAAGGAAATGATTAAAGATTTACAACTTAGGATTACACTTCAAGAAGAAAAAGAACCAAAAATTCTGATTAAAAAATCAGCCGAATTTTTAAATATTTCTGAACAGGATATTTCTGGCATCAAAATTTTACGCAAGTCTATTGACGCACGAAAAAAGTTGATTATACTCCACTATAAAGTGACTGTTTACATCAACGAACCCGTTACTAAAACCTCTGATTATCCATTTGATTATAAAGATGTTTCCAAAGCTAAACCCATTCATATCATTGGTTTTGGACCTGCAGGCATGTATGCTGCGCTGCGTTGTATTGAGTTAGGTTTTAAACCCATTGTTTTAGAACGCGGTAAAAATGTGCAAGACCGACGACGCGATTTAAAAGCCATTAATCAAGAACATTATGTCAATGAAGATTCTAATTATTGTTTTGGCGAAGGTGGCGCAGGAACCTATAGTGATGGTAAACTTTACACCAGAAGTTTAAAACGAGGTGACGTTCGTCGCATCTTTGAAAACTTAGTATTTCATGGTGCTACTGACCAAATTTTGATAGATGCACATCCTCATATTGGTACCAACAAATTGCCAAAAGTCGTCCAAAATATTCGTGAAACCATTCTTAAATATGGTGGAGACATCCATTTTGAAACCAGAGTAACCGATTTTGTCATTAAAAACAATACTATTCAAGCCATTCAACTTCAAAATGGAGAAGAAATGTCTGTTGACAGAGTTATTTTGGCAACAGGGCATTCGGCTCGTGATATTTTTTATTTGCTTCATAAAAAAAATATTGTTCTTGAAGCAAAATCGTTTGCAATGGGAGTTCGCGTTGAGCATCCACAACATATTATAGATAGCATTCAATACCATTGTAATGGCAAGCGCGATGAATTGCTTCCTGCTGCAGCTTACAGCTTAGTAGAACAAGTCAATGAACGAGGTGTGTATTCATTTTGCATGTGTCCTGGCGGATTTATTGTACCTGCTGCCACAGCTAATGGTGAAGTGGTAGTAAATGGTATGTCGCCTTCCAAACGAAATAATTTGTTTGCCAATTCTGGAATTGTCGTTGAGATTAATGTACACAAAGACTTATACAAATACGAGCAATTTGGTGCTTTAAAAGGTTTAGAGTATCAAAAAGATTTAGAAAAATTGGCCTTTACATCTGGTGGCCGAAACCAAACAGCTCCAGCACAACGCTTAACCGATTTTGTAGAAGGCAAACTCTCATCCTCTTTAAATTCAAGCTCCTATCAACCAGGATTAAAATCGGCACCATTACATTCATTATTACCAAAATTTATTGGAAGTCGATTACGTTCAGGTTTTAAAGCCTTTGGCGATAAAATGAAAGGTTATTATACAGAAGAAGCCAACATTATTGGTGTCGAATCCAGAACTTCATCACCTGTAAGCATTCCAAGAAATGAGCACTTAGAGCATCCGCAAATTAAAGGACTATTCCCTTGTGGTGAAGGTGGTGGTTACGCAGGAGGCATTGTGTCTGCAGCTATGGATGGCGAACGATGTGCAGAAGCTGCTGCTATTGGTTTATAATATATTCATTATTTCACAATTTCAAGACAGACACTTTAGTAACTTCCATTTTTGTGACTTTACAAGAAAACCAATCTTAGCTCTTGATTCAAACAGCAAAGCGGTCTAACTTCTTAAAAAATTATTCCTATTTTTGCAGAATTAAAATGAACCAACAATGAACGCATACATATTTCCAGGCCAAGGTGCCCAATTTACAGGAATGGGTTTAGACCTCTATGAAAACTCACCTTTAGCTCAAGAATTATTTGAAAAAGCAAACCAAATTTTAGGGTTTCACATTACTGATATTATGTTTGAAGGAACTGCTGAAGCTCTAAAAGAAACTAAAGTAACACAACCCGCCATTTTTTTACATTCAGTCATTTTAGCAAAAACTTTAGGCAACAGTTTTAAACCAGATATGGTTGCTGGACACTCTCTTGGTGAATTTTCAGCCTTAGTTGCTAATGGCACCTTAACTTTTGAAGATGGTTTGCGATTAGTGTCGCAACGTGCATTGGCAATGCAAAAAGCTTGTGAAATACAACCAAGCACTATGGCTGCAGTTTTAGGTTTGGAAGATGCTATTGTTGAACAAGTATGCGCAAATACTAAAGGCATTGTTGTGGCTGCTAATTATAATTGCCCTGGTCAATTAGTGATTTCTGGCGAAGTTGATGCTATAAACAGCGCTTGCGAAGCCATGAAAACTGCAGGTGCTAAACGCGCTTTGGTACTTCCTGTTGGTGGTGCATTTCATTCGCCTTTAATGGAACCTGCTCGTGAAGAGTTGGCTGCAGCCATAGAAAACACTTTATTTAATACGCCAAACTGTCCAATTTATCAAAATGTGACTGCAAATGCTGTTAATGATGCAAATCAAATTAAAACTAATTTAATTTCTCAATTAACTGCGCCTGTTCGTTGGACACAATCTGTTCAACAAATGATTGCTGATGGTGCCACTTTATTTACAGAAGTTGGTCCAGGAAACGTTTTGCAAGGCTTAGTTAAAAAAATAGATAGAGAAGCACAAACAGCTTCTGCAAGCTCTCCAAATTCTTAATGTCACTATGAAAATTTCTAGAACCCTTGGCATCATTTTATTGATAGTCGCTAATATTGCTATTGACCAAATATCAAAAGTAATTATCAGAGCTAACATTGCAACCAATGAAATCATTCGTGTTATTGGCGACACTTTTATAATGACGAAAGTTCAAAACCAAGGTGCTTTTTTAGGAATGGGAAGTGATTTAAATCCAACATTAAGACTTATCTTTTTGCTTGTACTTCCTATCGTTGTTTTAGGGTTTGTCGTCTATTACATTATCAAAAAGAAGGATTTAGACCGAATGAGTTTAATTGCTTTTTGTTGTATTGTAGGTGGCGGAATTGCTAATGTATATGACCGAATTGTAGATGGTTCCGTTACCGATTTTTTCCATATTGATTTTGGAGGCGTCTTTAGAACAGGTATTTTTAATGTGGCAGATATGTCTGTATCATTTGGAATGATTATGTTGTTAGTTGCCAGTTTTATCCACAGAAAAAAAGGCAAAAAAGCATAAAAATTCTACTAAAAATTTAAACTCTTTAGATTTGAATTGACATTTTATCTTGAAATCTAAGGATAAAGTTTGACTGCTTTTTAAAACTATCTTGCTAAATTACAATCCTCACAATCTTTAACTTCACCATAGTAAGTTTCTCTGTATTTGTGAAGGGTTTTGTAAGGAAAATTCAAAAATTGCTTTTTGATGTAAGTGACTCGTGTTTGCAACAAACCCATTTTTGGAGTAAAGCGTTCTTCGGGTTTGGTTTCTCTTTTAATACTAATCAATTTCATTATATATCATTTATCATTCTTTACAAAGAAACGCAACTTAACATCCAATTCCAAATTTAGAGTATTAAATAGTTGTTAATCAATATATTAAATGTCATATACGCAAACATACGTTAACATCTTTGTAGTATTGACAAGAAAAAGCAGTTGTACTTGAAAAATTCTAAGTAAAAAAAACAACTCAATTGTTAAATTAGATATTTCTAATCTTTTTTTCCCAGTTCCAGGCAGATAACATTGCGTCATCCAAAGTGGATTGAGCTTTCCAGCCTAATACATTATTAGCCTTTGTAGTGTCAGCATATGCTTGTATAATATCTCCCGCTCTACGAGGCGCAAACTTATAATTGAGTGTTGTGCCTGCTACTTTTTCAAATGATTGTATCACTTCTAAAACGGTACTTCCTGTTCCTGTTCCTAAATTAAACGTCTCATAATTAGCTGAATTTTTGTGTTCTAAAAGACGTTCTAAAGCTATCACATGTGCTTTTGCCAAATCAACCACATGGATATAATCTCTTATACAGGTTCCATCAGACGTTGGATAATCATTTCCAAAAACTGATAATTCTTTACGCAATCCAGCTGCTGTTTGTGTAATAAAAGGCACCAAGTTTTGAGGCACTCCAATAGGCAATTCACCTATTTTTGCACTTGGATGCGCTCCTATCGGATTAAAATAACGTAAGGCGATTGCTTTTAAATTTTGATTAACTTTACAGGTATCTTTAATGATTTCTTCACCTATTTGCTTGGTGTTTCCATAAGGAGATTCTGCTGGTTTTATAGGTGCATTTTCTGTAATAGGCATTTGGTCTGCTTGTCCATAAACCGTGCATGACGAACTAAAAATGACGTTAGAAGTTTCTAATTTCAACACCCATTTTAGCATATAAATTAAAGTGCTGATGTTGTTTTCATAATACAGCAACGGTTTATCAACACTTTCTCCTACTGCTTTACTTGCTGCAAAATGAATGACACCAACAATATCTTTATGGGTGTTAAAAAAAGCGTCCACTTTAGATTTTTCTTTTAAATCCAGCTTTTCAAAAATGGGTGTTTTTCCAGTAATGGCAACTATTCCATCCAAAACATTTATGGAAGAATTAGATAAATCATCAACAATAACGACTTCAAATCCTTTGTTTTGAAGTTCTACAACAGTGTGCGAGCCTATAAATCCTAAACCTCCAGTAACGAGAATTTTCTTCATTTACAAGTTATTATTTACAAAATTGATAACAGTTGATGTAATAAACGTTATTTGCTCTTCATCTAATTCTGTGTGCATTGGTAACGAAATCACTTCTTTTACCAATTGGTTGGTAACTGTAAAATCGGCTTCATTGTATCTTGAATCTGCATAAGCTTTTTGAAGATGCAACGGAATTGGATAATACACGCCACAAGGAATACCTTGCTCATTCAAATGCTTTGCAAGTGCATCTCTATCAACATTTTTCACTTTTAATGTATATTGATGAAACACATGGTTATCTTGAGTACCTTCTCTAAAAGGGGTTATAATATTTTGATGATTTTCAAAGGCTTTATCATACGCATTAGCAGCTTTGATACGAGCAGAATTATAGACATCTAACTGTTTCAATTTTGCATCTAAAACAGCTGCTTGGATAGAATCTAAACGCGAATTCACTCCAACCACATCATGGTGATAACGCTCATACATGCCATGGTTGACAATTCCTCGAATGGTGTGAGCCAAATCATCATCATTGGTAAAAATAGCGCCACCATCACCATAACAACCTAAATTTTTAGATGGAAAAAATGAGGTTGAAGCAACGTGTCCAATTGTACCTACTTTTTCTTTTTTACCATTACTATATGTGTAAGTGGCTCCAATAGCTTGTGCGTTATCTTCAATGACATACAGGTTATGCGCTTTCGCAATTTCCATAATAGCCTCCATATTAGCACATTGCCCAAATAAATGCACTGGAACAATCGCTTTTGTTTTTGGAGTAATGGCCTTTTGTATGGCATCAATATCAATGTTAAAACTTTTTGGATCTACATCTACCAAAACTGGCGTTAATTGCAATAGCGCAATCACTTCAACAGTAGCAGCAAAGGTAAAATCGGCAGTAATAACTTCATCTCCAGGTTTTAAACCCAAACCCATCATAGCAATTTGTAAAGCATCAGTGCCATTAGCACACGGAATTACATGTTTAACCCCTAAATAAGTTTCTAAGTTTTTTTGAAATTCATGAACCTTTGGTCCATTGATATAAGCAGTATTGTCAAGCACTTCAGCTATTGACGCATCAACAACATCTTTAATTTTGACATATTGACCTTTAAGGTCAACCATTTGAATTTTTTTCATTCTGAATGTTTAAGATAAGGTGATATTTATAGCCTATCACGAAGTAGCGAAATTACAAAATTGAAGCGCTACAAACAATGAAATTAATATAAAGTAATGTATTTTAGCACAAACAAAATCATCAGAACGTGTTATACGACATCATAACATCTATTGTTAATTTTCATCTAAAACTGATTGCTCATTTTAATACAAAACTCAAATTGGGTGTAGATGGTCGTGCCAAAACTTTTGAAATTTTAAATGCATCTATCAGCAAAACTGACAAAACGGTTTGGTTTCATTGCGCATCTTTAGGCGAATATGAACAAGGACTTCCTGTTTTTAAAAACATAAGAAATGATTTTCCTTCGCACAAAATAATTTTGACCTTCTTTTCACCATCAGGTTATGAAATTCGAAAAAACACTGATATTGCTGATGTGGTTGTGTATTTACCTTTAGATACTAAAAAAAATGCGAAGTTGTTTTTAGAGATTGTCCATCCAGAATTAACCATTTTTGTAAAGTATGATTTCTGGCCAAATTATCTTAATGAACTTAAAAAACGACAATTAAAAGCTATTTTAATTTCAGCAGTATTTAGAGAAAGTCAATCTTTTTTTAAATTTTATGGCTCCAGAATGCGAAACGCACTTAAAGCATTTGAACACATTTTTGTTCAGGATAATGCTTCAAAAGCCCTCTTAAATACTATCCATTTCAGCAATGTAAGTGTTTCTGGTGACACACGTTTTGATAGAGTTTCAGATCAATTAAAACAAGATAATAAGCTCCCTTTTATTGAAGCGTTTAAAGCTGATAACTTATGTGTCGTCATTGGAAGTTCTTGGCCAGAAGATGAAGACATTTTAATAAAATTCATCAATACTTCATCTTTAAAAAACATAAAATATATCATTGCGCCTCACAATATAAAACCTGGTCAAATTCAAAATTTGGTCACAAAACTGCAACCAAAAACCGTTTTATTTTCCGAAAAAGAAAACAAAACTCTTTCTGAATATTCAATTCTTATTATTGATACCATTGGTATTTTAAGCAAAATATACAGTTATGCAGATATTGCTTATGTTGGTGGCGCCATAGGAACTACAGGTTTGCACAATATTTTAGAACCAGCCGTTTTTGGTGTTCCTATTATTATTGGTAACCGTTACGACAAATTTCCAGAAGCTTTTAAAATGATTGCTGATGGAGGTGTTATTTCTATCAGCAATTTTGAAACACTACAATCAAAACTCAACATGATTATTGAAAATCCATCTAAAAGAGCTCAATTAGGCAATTTAAATAAGTTGTTCATAGAAAAAAACAAAGGTGCTGTCGTCCAAATCATGGATTTCATTCGTAAATAATAGTGAGCTTTAAGATGTTTTCTTAAAAAAATGTTAAAAAATAATCTAAAGTTTATTAATTTAGCTAAATAATTAACACAAAAACTATTACAATGAAAAAATTAGTATTAAGTGCCGTATTGATATTGGCATTAGGATTATCGTTTACTGCATGTAGAGATACAAAGGAAAAAACAGAAGATGCCATGGAAAATGCTGCAGACAAAGCAGGTGATGCAATGGATGATGCCAAAGATGCTGTAGAAGATGCAGCTGATAAAGCTGGAGATGCCATAGATGATGCCAAAGAGGCTACAGAAGGTGCAATGGAGGAAGCTGGTAAAGCCATGGATAGTGTAAAAGAAGCCACTGAAAATGCAGCAAAAGATGTAAAAAATGCCGTAGATAACGCTGCGGAAAAAACTAAAGACGCTGCCAAAAAATTAGGAGGAAACAACTAATTTAATTTCTAAATTAAAACTAAAAGGTTTAGCAATTGCTAAACCTTTTTTATTGTGTCCTTTTTAAAACAATCGTCTTTGTATCTTTACCAAATAAACTCCACATTCCATGACTAAATATTGCGCTTCTAAACAACGCTACCAAACCATGTCTTACAGACGATGTGGTAAAAGTGGTTTATTACTTCCTGAAATTTCTTTAGGTTTATGGCATAATTTTGGATTAATGGATGATTTTGAAAATGGAAAAGAAATCCTACACACTGCTTTTGATAACGGTATTACACATTTTGATTTAGCCAATAATTACGGTCCACCTTCAGGTTCAGCCGAAACTAATTTCGGAAAAATTTTAAAACAAAGTTTTTTATCGTATCGCGATGAATTGATTATTTCTACCAAAGCTGGATACCAAATGTGGCCAGGACCTTATGGCGAATGGGGTTCAAAAAAATATTTGACCGCAAGTTTAAACCAAAGTTTAAAACGCATGAATTTAGACTATGTCGATATTTTTTATAGCCACAGACCAGATCCAAATACCCCTTTAGAAGAAACCATGGCTACTTTGGATGTAATGGTCAAACAAGGAAAAGCCCTGTATGTCGGCATTTCTTCATACAATGCAGAAGATACATTGAAAGCATCTAAAATTTTAAAACAATTAGGAACCCCATGTCTTATCCATCAACCTCGCTATAATATGATGGATCGTTGGGTTGAAAATGGATTGATGGCTGTTTTAGAAGATGAAGGTATTGGCTGTATTGCCTTTTCACCTTTAGAACAAGGAATTTTAACCTCAAAATATTTAGAAGGAATTCCAGAAAATTCAAGAGCTGCAAAAAGTACAGGCTACTTAAAAACTGAACAGGTTACCACTGAAAAAATAGAAAAAGCAAAACAACTCAACCAAATTGCTCAAAACAGGAACCAAAGTTTAGCACAAATGGCTATTGCGTGGCTGTTAAAAGATAAACGCATGACTTCAGTTTTGTTAGGTGTAAGTAATAAACAGCAATTATTAGACAATCTTGGAGCTTTAAAAAACAAGACCTTTTCAACTTCAGAATTAGAAACTATTGAAGCTATTTTAAGATTCTAAAAACAAAAAAGCCTTACATTACTGCAAAGCTTTCAAAAGTACGGGCGGGGAGACTCGAACTCCCACACCTCGCGGCACTAGATCCTAAGTCTAGCGTGTCTACCAATTCCACCACGCCCGCAAAATAGGAGTGCAAATATAAACAATACTTTGAATATTCAAATAACTAAAACAAGAAAATTCTTTTCAGTTTTTGTACTTTTGAAGAAATCAAAAATAGATTTCCATCTTTACGGAAATGACAAAAACCCAGATGTATGAATAACATAAAATCTTATGTCAACGAACATAAAAATCGATTTCTTGACGAACTTATCGAGCTTTTAAAAATTCCTTCCGTTAGCGCAGATTCTGCTTATAAAAATGATGTGCTAAAAACTGCAGACAAAGTCAAAAAAAGTCTTGAAAAAGCAGGTTGCGATTATGTTGAAATTTGCAAAACGGATGGATTTCCTATTGTATATGCCGAAAAAATAATTGATAAAAATCTACCAACGGTTTTAGTCTATGGTCATTATGATGTACAACCAGCAGATCCGATTAATTTGTGGAATTCTCCACCTTTTGAACCTGTCATCAAAACTACCGAATTGCATCCAGAAGGCGCCATTTTTGCACGTGGTGCTTGCGATGATAAAGGACAAATGTATATGCACGTCAAAGCATTTGAATTTATGACTTCAACCAATCAACTCCCTTGTAATGTGAAATTTATGATTGAAGGTGAAGAAGAAGTTGGAAGCGTTAATCTTTCAAAATTTGTAAAAACGCATCAAGAAAAATTAAAAAACGATGTCATTTTAATTTCAGATACTGGAATGATTGCTAAAGATGTACCAAGCATTACCACAGGTTTACGCGGATTGAGTTATGTGGAAGTGGAAGTGACAGGTCCAAATCGCGATTTACATTCTGGTTTGTATGGAGGTGCCGTGGCTAATCCTATCAATATTTTATGCAAAATGATTGCATCGCTACAAGATGAAAACAACCACATTACCATTCCTGGATTTTATGATAAGGTTGAAAATCTTAGCTCTGAAGAACGAGCTCAAATGGCAAAAGCACCATTTTCATTAGAAAAATATAAAGCTGCTTTAGATATAGAGGCGGTTTATGGTGAAAAAGGCTACACAACTAACGAACGAAATTCCATCAGACCTACTTTGGATGTTAACGGCATTTGGGGAGGTTATACTGGTGAAGGTGCTAAAACAGTGATTGCAAGTAAAGCCTATGCCAAAATATCTATGCGTTTAGTACCACACCAAGATTGGGAAACTATTACAGAATTGTTTAAAAACCATTTTGAAAGCATTGCTCCTAAAGGCGTACGTGTTAAAGTAACACCGCATCATGGTGGACAAGGTTATGTGACACCTATTGACAGTATTGGTTACCAAGCAGCTTCAAAAGCATATGAAGACACCTTCGGCAAAACGCCAATTCCACAACGCAGTGGCGGCAGTATTCCTATTGTGGCTTTGTTTGAGCAAGAACTAAAAAGCAAAACCATTTTGATGGGATTTGGGTTGGATAGTGACGCTATTCACTCTCCTAACGAGCATTTTGGCGTTTTTAATTATCTAAAAGGCATTGAGACTATTCCGTTATTTTATAAATATTTTACGGAACTTTCTAAATAGTATCTTTCGCAAAGTTGCTACGACAAAAAAACAAGCCACAAATTTACGAATGGTTAAATTTATTCGTGAATTTGTGGTTTTTTATTCTTTTACAATTTTATAAGTCCCAGATTTGTCTTTGGTTTTGACACTTAAAAAATAAATCCCTTTTGGAAACTGCTTTACATCCAAACGAATTGATTTTGAAGTTGTTTCTTTTGAAAGCAGTAATTTACCTGTAATAGTATAGAGTTTCAATTGTTTTGAGTCTTCTATAGAGGTATCTACTTTTAAAAAGGACTGCACAGGATTTGGATATACTTTGACCTCATCAACAGCAAAAATAGAAGTTGTTAAAGTTTCAAAAAAAAAGCATTCACTCATTTCTGAACAACTTCCTAATGTGACTTTAACAGCATAACTTCCATTAGAACTGGGAGAAAAAGACTGTCCTGTTTCGCCATCAATCGGCAAATTAGTCTCACAATTATACCATTGATAGTTTGCTGAATTTTGAGTAGCTGTTAAAGTAGTAGCGGTTGCAGAAATCGTGTTATCTATAGCAACTAAACCTGCTTTGGTTACCATATACCCAAAAATAAGTTTTGCTAACTGATGATAGTATGGCAAATTAAAATCAGCTAACCTATCTGTAGCCATATGATAATGCAATGTATGGTCATTGGTTGCCCAAGATTCTCCAACCAAAACTGCTGAATATTGTTTATTCCAAAAACTTGCATGATCACTATCTAAAGTTCCTGGGTTAACTACATTGGCAATTAAAGAAAATCCGTAGGTTGGATTATTTAAAATCGATAAAATATCGTCTTTCATTCCTAATGAATTGGCATAATTACGAACATCAATATCAAAATTCATATCATTATTGCCATCATAAGCCATCATATCAATATTTAATACACCCAAAATAGTGTCACCATTTGTATAGGCCTGATTTGCATAATATGCAGACCCATTAAGTCCATTTTCTTCTTCATCCCAAAGTGCATAAACAATTGTATTATCCAAACATTGGGTTGATAAAAGACGTGCTATTTCTAAAACCGTTGCTACACCACTTGCATTATCATCAGCACAATAATTGGTGACTGAATCATAATGTGCACTTACAATATAAATGTTGTTTGGATTGGTTTTACCTATTTGGGTAGCTATAATATTATGCCCATTAGTGTTAAATGACTGATTAACAACGGTTAGATTATCCAATCGTTGTAATTTTTGGACTAAATAATCGGCTGCCAAATCATTATTGGCTTGTTGTCTGTTCAAAATGGTTACTGTATTGCCATTGACAACTGTAGGCACTTCTCCTGAAAACTCGCTAACGGTTTTTACTAACGAGTCTAAATTAACTTCATTGACCAATTGAGGAATGGTTTGACTAAACGCAAAAGAGGTCAGCAAACAGCAACTTAACAGCACTATAATATGCTTTTTCATTTTGGGGATTTAAAACTATTATATATCAAATATACTTTTTTATGTGATAAAGTTTATACTAAAATTTGGATTTATCGTTTTTTGTTCTACATTTGTAGAATATACTCTAAATACGTAGAACAATGCAATTAACAAAAACGGAAGAAGATGTAATGAACCATCTCTGGAAATTTGAAAAGGCTTTTATGAAAGATATTTTAGAAGCTTATCCAGATCCAAAACCTGCAACTACCACTATTGCAACTTTACTAAAGCGTATGATTGATAAAGGTTTTGTTGGTTATAACTTGTATGGAAATTCAAGAGAATATTATCCTTTGGTCAAAAAGAAAGATTATTTTTCTAAGCATGTCAACGGATTGATTAAAAACTTTTTTAATGATAGCGCAACGCAATTCGCATCATTTTTTACAAAAGAAACCAACCTCACAAAAGAAGAACTTGAAGATTTAAAAGCTTTAATAGATAACGAAATTAAAAGAAAATAGCTATGTTAATCTATATTTTAAAATTTAGTGCTTGCTTAGCCATTTTTATGGCGTTTTATAACTTGTTTTTGGAAAAAACGAGTATTCACAACTTTAAACGGTTTTATCTATTAACCATTGTAGTTTTGGCTTTAGGAATTCCTCTAATTACGTTTATCCAATATGTGGAACCCACTGTAAACACTGCAACCTTTAAAGAAATGCCTCAAATTAATTTTGAGCCACAAGCCATTTACCAACCAACCTTATTAGATTATTTGCCACAAATTTTATGGTGTATTTATGGTTTGGGCGTTTTGGTTTTCGGAATTAACTTTTTAAGAAATTTAGCGCAAATTATTAAAAAGATAAGACAAAATCCGAAGCATAAAATAGGCTTGTTTACCAATGTTTTATTGTTAGATTTAATTATTCCACACACCTTTTTTAATTATATTTTTTTAAACAAAACCAAGTACGAAACACAACAAATTCCTGACGAAGTGTTATTGCACGAAAAAACACATGCCACACAAAAACACAGCTTGGATGTTTTATTTATTGAACTGTTACAAATTGTGTTTTGGTTCAATCCACTCATCTATTTTATAAAGCACAGCATAAAACTCAATCACGAATTTTTAGCAGACCAAGCCGTTTTAAAACAAGGTATCCAACCATCATCCTATCAGCATATTTTATTGGCATTCTCATCATATGCTTTAGAACCAAAGTTGACAAATGCCATCAATTATTCATCCATCAAAAAACGATTTACAGTTATGAAAACACACACCTCAAAACAAAAAATTTGGTTACGAAGTTTTTTGCTTCTGCCATTAATTGCACTAACGCTTTATGGGTTTAGTGAGACAAAAGTTGTTGAAAAAGAGAATTTAAATCAAGTTTTCGAAGGCAAAATCATAGAAGGCATCGTTATTTATGTTAATAAAGATGATGAATTATTGATTAATGGAAAATCTGTAAAATTGAAAAAATTATCTGATGAACTAAATAAGTTGAACACAAATCTAACTCAAGAAGAAAAAAGGAAATTTTTGTCGGCAAATATTCAATATGAGGATGAAAAAAATATTGATATTATAAAAAAAATCCAATCTGTTTTAGTTAAATCAGATATTTGGTCTTCAAGCACTACAAATGTTGAAATGTTGAAACAGTTGGGAATGTCATCTGCACTACCAAAAAATAAATATGCTGGAAAAACTATTGAAGAGGCCAATTCTATTTATGACGAAGAAAAAATAGACTTTTCTACTCGAAAAGAAAATGATTCTAATTCGCCTTGGCAAATTGGTGTTGGAGTAAATGAAGTTATTTATGATAAAAATGATACTATTCAACAACAAGCCACTACAGAGGAAGTTGAAGAATACAACAAACTCGCCAAACACTACAATACACAACCAGAAAACAAACGTGTTGTAAAGTTAAAAGATTTAAAACGTTTGGAATACCTCTTCAATAAAATGAGTAAAGAGCAAAAAGCGGTTGCAGAACCATTTCCTAATTGTCCGCCACCTCCGCCTGCACCAGATGCTCCAAAAGTAATGAAAGGAAACGATGTGCCTCCACCTCCTCCAATTCCTGCAAATGCAACTCCAGAACAAAAAAAGAAAATGCAAAAGGTCATAGATAATTACAATACTCAAATTCCACCACCTCCACCACCTCCAAAAACACCATTAAACCACGTCATTGAAATGGCAAAAAAAGGTGCTACTTTTTATTATGAAAACAAATTGATTTCATTAGATGAAGCCAAAGAACTTCTTAAGCAAGATGGTTCTTTTAATATCTCGACCACACAAGATGATTCGAAAGTTCTAAAAGTTTATATTTCTAAAGCGCCAATTAAAACTATTAATAATAACTACAATTCTCAGAAACAAAATAATCAAAATAAAATTGCAACCTCTATAACTGATCTTAAAATTGACACTGACAACCTATATGAATTAAAAAATATAGATTGGAATTTATTTAAAGAAATATTTTCTGATAACGCTCCAGAAACTATGATTACTCTCGAATTCAACTATATTAAACCTGTAATGTTAAACGAATCAACTTTAGATTCGTTCAATTATAAAATAAAGTGTAAAACTTCTGAATTTGATGAATATACAAAAAAAGCCCAACAAGCAATTAGCAAATTGAAACCTATAAATTAGGTTGCATTATATAACAAATGTATCAGACCTCAAAGATTTATAAAAATCCTTGAGGTCATTTTTTATAAAAACATGTAACAAATCAACTCATTTAACGTTCTAATAGTCAATCAATCAAAATCAAATCATCATGTTAAAAAAATTCTTCATCCTTTGTTCTGGTTCAGACATTGATGTTCTAAACACCTGTTCCAATGGCGAACAAAACAAATATGCTGGCATTGGTGCTACTGTGTTTTTTACAGCAATTATGGCATTTATTGCAGCAAGTTATGCGCTTTATACCGTTTTTGACAACTATCTAACTGCTTTTGCTTTTGGACTGGTTTGGGGTTTATTGATTTTTAATCTCGACCGTTTTATTGTTTCTACCATCAAAAAACGACATAGCGTTTTAGACGAACTTATTCAAGCATCACCAAGAATTATCCTTGCCATTATTATTGCTGTTGTCATATCTAAACCTTTAGAATTAAAGATTTTTGAAAAGGAAATCAATCAAGTGCTTTTAGAACAAAAAAATGAGTTAACACTTGCTAATAAAAATCAAATTGCACAACAATTTAATCCAACCGTTGAAGGATTGCAAAACGATATCAAAACACTACAATCTCAAATAAACACCAAAGAAACCGAAGTCAATGCGCTTTATGACGTGTACATTAATGAAGCTGAAGGAACTGCTGGCACCAAATTATTAGGAAAAGGACCTGTATATGCAGAAAAAAGAGCAAAACACGATGCTGCTTTAGCAGAATTGCAACAATTAAAAGCAGAAAATAAAACTAAAATAGCATCTATTGAAAATCAGATAACACAACTACAAAACGATTATACAACCAAAGTAGCCACAACGCAGCCAATAATTGATGGGTTTGATGGGTTAATGGCGCGCATTAATGCCTTAACAACTTTGCCTTGGCTACCATCATTTTTTATTTTTCTATTATTTTTAGCGATTGAAACCTCTCCTATTTTTGCCAAATTATTGTCCCCAAAAAGCGCATACGATTACAAATTGGAAGATGCTGAAACTGCTATAAAAACTTGGGTAGAACAAAAGGTAAATGAGCGCAATATCTTGTTAAAAACAGATATGAGCATCAACAATAAAATTTACAATGATATTGCTGATGAAGATGAATTATACCAATACAAACGAAAAAAAGCACGTGAATTGATGCAATTGCAAGCAAATGCCTTTTTTGAGCATCAAAAAAATGCGTTGTGATTTAAGCCGCACTTCCTGCCTTAAAATGCTCGTACAAATCGTCACAACCCATACCTATAATAGACAAACTTTTGCCTTTATTAATAGATTCGTTATGTAATTGTGCCAAAGCATTCACACCATATCTATCAATATGGCTTAAGTTTTCAATACTTAAAGTAAGTACGCTGAATTTTTCAAAAATATTTCTGAATTCTTCTTGAAATACATTAACGGTTTTTCTGTCAAGAACACCTTTAACTTTGAAAAAATTGTTGTGATGGGTAATTTCTAATTCCATAATAGTATAAGTTAAACTGATGATACAATAAATTTAGTGCTACTAATCAGATAATTAAACTAAGTGTGAGGGAATTACAAAGTAAATATCAGTCAATGCCAATTGAAACCCATATTTTTTCGACCAACTACCAATTGATTAGATTAGTGTTTTAAAATACGCTCTTTTTTCGACCAAGAACACTATTTAAAGACTTCATTTTTAAAATTTTCTATCAGGATGAAACATTTGCAACTCTAAAGATGGTTTTTTATGACTTATAATTTCAGCTACTATTTTCCCAGTTCCTGTGGCCATACTCCAACCCATCATAGCATGTCCTGTGGCAATAGTTAAATTTTTGCATTTGGAAGATTTTCCAATATAAGGCAATCCATCTGGAGATACTGGTCGCAAACCAGAGGCTGCATTTTCTTTTTCTTCAGAGGTTAATACTATTTCAGGATAATATTGAGTTGCAGCATTTGCAATAGCTTCAACCCTAACTTTATTGATATTGTGGTTAATGCCAGCAATTTCCATAGTGCCAGCAAAACGCGTAAAACCATGCATTGGTGTTACTGCAACTTTAGCCTCTGCCAATATAGAAGGAATAGTGATTTTTGTATTTTGACTGGTATTTATTCTGTAACCTTTGCCAGCTTGAAGCAATAATTTTAATCCTAATTTTTTGCTTAATTGATGACTCCACGAACCAGCGGCAAGGATAAATTCATCAGCTTCTAATTGTTGTTTATTGGTTTTTATGGCTGAAATTTTACCATTTGAAACTTCTAAATCTTCAACCTTTTCATTTGAAAAAAACTGAACACCAACGGTTTTTAAATACGCTTTCATTTCAGCCATAAACTCATGTGGTGTGGTGTGAGAATCGCATTTGTAATAGGTTGCGCCTTTAACATTTAAATGGACGTTGGGTTCTAAAATTTTCAACTCCTGAAGATTGATTTCTTTAGCATCTAATCCTTCACTTTTCGCTAAATGAGCTGTTTTAATTTCATCTTCCAACATCTTATCTGTTTGACACAGCATCAACAATCCTTTTTTTTCATAATGAAATGTAAAATCTTCATTACGTTTAATGTCATCATACAGATCTTGACTCAATAAGGTCATTGCTTTAATTGCTGGAATAGCTTTTTTAACATGGTGAGCATTGCACGATTTGTTAAAAGCCAGAGTCCATTTTAAAAAATCGGCATCCAAACGTGGTTTGATATATAATGGACTTGCTGGATTGAACATCCATTTGAGCCCTTTTTTCATAACACCAGGTGCTGAAAGTGGTACAATATGACTTGGCGACAAATAGCCAGCATTAACATAAGATGCACCTGCATCCATATTAGATTGATCAACAATAGTCACTTGACAGCCTTCTTTTTGAAGGTAGTAAGCAGAACATAAACCGATAATTCCGCCGCCTATAATTATTACATTTTTCATATTAAATCACCTGAAATCCAAAGGCATAAGGGTCGTCTTCAGAATCTATTGTTATTGTATTGTGTCCATAAATTTTAGCCCAACCTTTAATACTCGGAATAATAGCTGATCGTCCACTTAAAGTCGTTTCTTTTTCCACTCGTCCTATGAACTTGCTTCCTATAAAACTTTCGTGGATAAAATCGTGGCCAACTTTCAATTTTCCTTTAGCATGTAATTGTGCTAAACGTGCAGAAGTTCCTGTACCACAAGGGCTCCTATCAATGGCTTTATCACCATAAAAAACAGCATTTCTACCAGAAGAGGTTGGATCAATTGGTGTTCCTGTCCAAAGCATATGCGTGACATCTTTAATGGTTTCATTTTCTGGGTGGATGAATTGATTCGAATATTTTTCGTTGATGCGTTGTCTAACCACTTGCGAATACTGAATAATTTTTGAAGCTGAAAAATCTTGAATTCCAGAAAAATTTGATTGTGGATCGACAATGGCGTAATAATTTCCTCCATAAGCCACATCAAAAGTAAGGCTGCCCAATTCTGGGCAATCAACAGTTAAATTTTCGGCTGCCAAATAACTTTTCACGTTGGTTAATTGGACCCAATCTACTTTATTATTTGTTTGCTGATACTCTATTTCTACCAATCCAGCAGGTGCTTCCATCCTAATTTTTCCTGGTGTTTTTGGAATGACTAAGCCTTCTTCAACGGCAACTGTAATAGTTCCTATGGTGCCATGACCACACATTGGCAAACATCCAGAGGTTTCAATAAATAAAATGGCAAAATCATTTTCTGGGTTATGTGGTGGAAATAGGATAGAACCACTCATCATATCATGGCCTCGTGGCTCAAACATTAAGCCTTTCCGAATCCAATCGTAGTCTTTTAAAAAATGCTGACGCTTTTCGCTCATGGTGTCTCCATTCAATTTTGGACCACCTGTTTTGACAACTCTTACTGGGTTTCCGCAAGTATGTGCATCAATACAAACAAACGTATGTTTACTCATTTTTTACTTTCTGGATATAGTTGTTTACGAGTTCTTCCATAATTTTTAGAGTGACTGTTCCTTGACCTAAAATAACATCATGAAAATCTCTAATATTAAATTTAGAACCTAATTCTTGCTCTGCTTTTTGACGTAGTTCTCTTATTTTAAGTTCGCCAATTTTATAAGATAATGCTTGTCCTGGCCATGAAATATAACGATCTGTTTCAGTGTTGATTTCGTGCATGGATAAGGCCGTATTTGCAGCCATATAGTCCACAACTTGTTGTCGTGTCCACCCTTTTGCATGAATTCCTGTATCGACTACTAAGCGGCAAGCACGCCACATTTCATAGGTCAATTTTCCAAATTTTTCATAAGGTGTTGTATAAATTCCCATTTCATCCGCTAAATATTCCGAATACAATCCCCAACCTTCACCATAAGCTGAGAGGTACAAATCTTTTCTAAACTGTGGAATACTATCGCCTAATTCGTTGTTCAAACTTCCTTGTAAATGGTGGCCTGGAACAGCTTCATGTGCTGCTAATGATGGCAAAGTATATAAGGTTCTGCTTGGCAAATCGTAGGTATTAACCCAAAAATAACCTGGATCTGTACTTTCTTTTGTAGTGCCAATATAACGACCGCTTGTATATTTTGGCGCAATAGCATCTGGTACAGGAGCAACACCATAAGGTTTGCGTGGCAAAGTTTTAAAATAACGAGGCAATTGTGCATCGATGCGTTTTGCAATATCACGAGCAATCATCAACAACTCTCTTGGTGTTTTGGCATAAAATTGTTTATCGGTTCTTAAAAACTGTAAAAATTCTGCAAAACTACCTTTAAAGTTTAAGTCTTTAATGATTTTTTCCATTTCAGCTTTAATTCGTGCAACTTCTTTTAAGCCAATTTGATGAATGTCATCTGCTGTATATTGTGTACTTGTGGTATAAAAATTTATTCTATTTTGATAAAATGCCTTCCCATTTGGCATTTCGGAAGCACCAAGCGTTGTTCTTGTTTTTGGTAAATATTCGGTTTCAAAAAAGTTTTTGATACGTTTAAATTGTGGTGTCACATTGGTTTCTATAGCAGCTCTTGCAGCTGTTAAAACCGAATCTTTTTGGGCAATAGTTAAATCTGTTGGTAAGTTTTTAAATGGTGAATAGTAAAAGCTGTCCTTGTAATTATCAACAATATTGTCATTATAAGTAGATTCATACCCTTTAAAAATTACTAAGGGTTGAGAAATTCCTTTAGCTAAACCTTCACGCAAATTCACCAAGTTTTCATTGACAAATTCAGGAATGGCATTAAGCATATTCAGATAGTCCTTTACTTGTTGATAATTGGTTAAAGGTCTGACTATATAAGGCAAGTCGCTATGAAATCCTGTATCAGAAAGTATCGGATTTAGATACATGTCAAACGTATAAAAATCAATTTGATCTTGAAGTATAAATGCCAAAAGTTCTGCCGAAATATGGTCGGTTTCACTTAAACTGTCTGTGTTTATTTTAGATAATTCATCTAATTTGGTTTGTGCAAAATCGGCTTCTGCTTTATAATACGCTTTTGTAAAAAGACCTAAAGGATATGCCTTATGGTCATATCCTTTGTGGTCTTGATAGCTATTAATTAACGTTTCTAATGATGCTGTTTTTTGCGTCTTTTGGGTTGCTTGTTTTTTTTCGCAACTAACTATTAGAAGTAAAAACACGCATGTGGCAAGCTTTAATGGGTTCATAGGTTATTTTTTGTTGGCTTATTATTAACTAATCTTGAAATGTTTAATGGATTTTCATTTTTAAGTGCATCTGGCAACAGATGATTAGGCCAATCTTGAAAACTAAAAGGACGTACCCAACGCTTTATAGAATGAATGCCAACGGCTGTAAAACGACTATCTGTTGACGCTGGATAAGGACCACCATGTGTCATTGATGGACACACCTCAACACCTGTTGGAACGCCATTAAAAATGAGCCTTCCAACTCTATTTTGAAGCGCTGAAATAACTTCTGAATAGTGAGAAACTTCTTCGTTATCTGCAATCAAAGTTCCTGTCAATTGGCCTTCTAATTTTGAGATAATTTGTTCTAATTGCTTTGCATTTTCACATTGAACGACCATAGAATAAGGCCCAAAAACTTCTTGATGCAAGGTCGGATTTTCTAAAAATGTTTTTCCTTCAACCGTTGTAATGGTTTGTCTTGCATAATTGGCTTTTACGTCTTCATAGTAATCTGCAACGACATGTAACTCTGATTGTGCTAATGCTTTAGATTTGTTCTTTTCATAAGCTCCAATAATATTTGGATGCAACATGCACGAAGGTGCTATTTTTACAATTTCATCAGACAAATGCTGAATAAAATTTGATAAGTTTTCGTCTTTAATTCCTAATAATAATCCAGGATTGGTACAAAATTGACCTGTTCCTAAAGTGATAGAATTGGCATAGGTTTTTGCTAAAGATTCTCTTCTATTTTTTAGTGCTTTTGGAAGAATCACTACTGGATTGATGCTTCCCATTTCAGCAAAAACAGGAATAGGCTCATCACGTTGTGCAGCTAAATCAAATAAAGCTCGACCTCCTTTAATACTTCCTGTAAAACCTACCGCTTTGACACCATAATGTTTCACTAATTGTGCTCCAACGTCAATTCCGCTACTGTTTAAATTAGAAAACACACCATTTGGCATCCCAGTTTTTTGAGCTGCTTTTATAACTGCTGATGCTACCAATGCTCCAGTACCAGAATGCATTGGATGTGATTTTACAATTACTGGACAACCCGAAGCTAAAGCTGCAGCAGTATCGCCTCCAGCGGTTGAATATGCTAACGGAAAATTACTGGCTCCAAAAACTACGACGGGACCAAGTGGAATTAACATTTTTCTCAAATCTGGTTTTGGAGTAGGTTCTCTATCAGGAATTGCTGTATCAATACTTGCTTCAACCCAAGAGCCTTCGGTTACCAAATCAGCAAACATGCGCAATTGCCCAACTGTTCTTCCGCGTTCGCCTTTTGCTCTGCTTTCTGGCAAACCAGATTCTGAACAATAGGTTGTAATCAACACCTCATCTAAAGCTAAAATTTCATCTGCAATAGCGTTTAAAAATGCTGCTTTCTTTTTACCTGAAATGGTTCTAAAAACTTTAAATGCCTCTGATGCCAAAGCAACTGCTTCATCAATTTCTTCTGGAGTTGCTTCAGTAAAAACAGGTTCATTTTCAATATTTAATTGCGGATTAAACGTTTTGTATGTTTTTGTTCCTTTTGCAGATTGATGGTTTCCTATATAGTTTTTTCCTGATATCATCTTTTTTTCTTTTGCCACAAATGCTCAAATGTTATCTAATAATTTAATAGTGTTTTGTGGTTATTTTTACAAATTTTTATAATCTGGCAATGTTGGTCTATTTTTTAAACTATCCTCAATGATTTTAATCACTTGTTTGCGTTCATCGCCATGTAAAGGCAAACGAGGTGCTCTCACATTTTCAGTACCAATTTCTGTATACACTTCAGCCAGTTTTATATTTTGTACTAATTTAGGGTTTATATCTAACTCTAACAAAGGCAAAAACCAACGATAAATTTCGAGAGCTTCTTTTATTTTGCCAGCGTTTTGAAGTTCATAAATGGCAACCGTTTCGGCAGGAAATGCGCAAACCAAACCAGCAATCCATCCATCAGCTCCCATTAATAAACTTTCGAGAGCAATGGTATCAACGCCTGTCATGATTTTAAGTCGATTACCAAAACGATTTTTAATTCTGGTAACATTGGTAATATCTCTGGTCGATTCTTTAACGGCTTCAATGTTATTGCATTTCAAAAGTTCTTCAAACATATTTAAAGTTACTTCTACTTTATAATCTATAGGATTGTTGTAAATCATAATGGGAAGTGACGTGTTATTGGCGACTGCTTTAAAATACTCGACAGTTTCTCTGTCTCCAGATTTATAACGCATTGGAGGTAACATCATCAACCCTTTGGCGCCATCTTCTTCTGCTTTTTGAGCAGCCAAAATAGCACCTTTGGTCGTTTGCTCTGCAATGTTAATCAAAACTGGAACTTTGTCTTTAACAATATTAACCGTCGTCGTGGTTAAAATTCGTTTTTCTTCGTCTAACAAAGTGCTTGCTTCTCCTAAAGTTCCGCCTAAAACAATCCCATGAACGCCTGCTTCTAATTGCGTCTTGATATTTAATTCAAAGGTTTTTAAATCTAATTCATCAGTATCCGTAAATTTTGTAGTCACTGCTGGCATCACGCCTTTCCATTGTATGCTCATATAATTTGTTTTTTTGATATTACAAAATTACGTGGCTTAACTGATTTTAAATTTTTAATTATTATCCATATTTGATATTATAGTATCCATTTTTTTATTTAAAAAATTAAAAATGAATAGTATTTAACTATTTTTGAATTATGAAAGTGTTACCATTTAAAATCCCAAAACCAGAACAAGACGCCTTTGTATTTCAAGTTGATAACGAGATTGCTTTTTATGATAAATTGCATCAGCATGAAGAAATTCAACTCAGTTACATCATTGAAGGTGAAGGGACACTTGTGGTTGGAGACACTGTAAATTACTATAAAAAAGGTGATATTTTAGTTATTGGAAGTCATCTTCCGCATGTGTTTAAAAGCGATTTAAAAACGTTAAAACCATCACATATGCTAACTTTATTTTTTACAAAACATTCTTTTGGAACTGGTTTTTTTGAATTGGAAGAGCTAAAAGAATTACAAAAATTTTTTAAACGTGCTAAGCATGGTTTTAAAGTAACTTCTAAACAAAAGCAAATCAAAAGTTTATTTCTTCAATTACAAAAATCTACAAAATTAAATCGATTTTTGATATTGCTTCAACTGCTAAAAATCACTTCAAACGCTCATTATAAAAGTTTATCATCGTTTATTTATAATAAAAAATATTCAGACAATGAAGGAAACAGAATGCGGAATGTATTTGAATATACTATGAATCATTTTGATAAAGAAATCACATTAGAAGCCATTTCAGATGTTGCAACAATGACTAAAAATGCGTTTTGCAAATATTTTAAAAAGCGAACTAACAAAACCTATATTCAGTTTTTAAATGAACTACGCATTGAACATGCTTGCAAACTCATTCAATCTAAACAAGAAGTATCTATTGCTGATGTTGCTTATCAATCTGGTTTTAACAATATCTCAAACTTTAACCGACAATTTAAGGTGGTTAAACACGTTAGTCCTTCAGAGTTTAGAAAAACAGCTAAGTTTTCTTAACATATTTGGTGATAATCACAATCTGTTGACCATCAACCTTCCCTTCAATATACTCTGCATTTTCATGGTCTAAACGAATGTTTCTTACAGCAGTACCTTGTTTGGCCACCATACTGGACCCTTTGACTTTCAGGTCTTTAATTAAAACAACCGAATCGCCACTTTTTAAAATTGCACCATTAACATCGCGATGTATAATTTTAGCCGATACGTCTTCATGCTCACCTGTTGCTCTTGCCAAAGTCAACGCGTTATCGTCTAAATACATCATATCTAACAAATCTTTAGGCCAACCTTCGGCACGTAACCGTTGGAGCATTCTCCATGCCATAATTTGTACAGCTACATGTTCACTCCACATACTATCATTTAAACAACGCCAATGATTGACATCCATATCAACGGTTTCTTCAATTTGGTCTAAACAGGTTTTACAAACCAACACATCATTGGCCACATTTTCATTTAAGGATGGAGGAATGGTATATTGCGATAAGCCTTCTGATGAAGTACAAAGTTCGCAAGTATTGTGGCTTCTATCTTGAAGCATTTGAAGTACACTCATTTGGGTTTATGATTGTTAGGTTATGAATAATTCATTTTGCAGCACAAAAATAAACTTAAATAAAAAAGGATGCTTAATTAAGCATCCTTTTTATCAACTTTTACTAATTTATTTGTCTAAATCTGCAATGGCAGTAAAAATAGCATCTCCATGTTTGCCTGTAAAATACTTTCGCATTTTTTCACCAAATGCTTTTCGTGAAGCTTCATCTTTCCAATGTGCTTCAAAGAGCGCATTATTTGTATCTGATAAATTTTCTAAATCGTTCACAGAGTTTACTAAAAATGCTTGTACAAATTCTGTTCTATCAGCTCCCCAAGCATGTCTATTTGGATAATATCCTAAGATAGAATTATTTTTTTTAATAACATTATCAACATATTCTTTGTGTAGTGCATTAAATTCTTCTGCTGAGCCATTTTCAGGAAATGCAAAATGTTGTGTTTGCAAGTATAATATTTTGTCTTCTGTCATCTTTGTTGATGGTATTTTTGCATTGGCCATGGTTGCATAAATTTCATCCGAATGGTTTGCTGTATAAAAACTTCTTTGCTTTTTTAAAAACGCTTCTCTTGTTTTTTCATCTGGCCATGCTTCTTTTTCTAATTCTGCACTTCGTGCTGCAGCTTTTTCAATAGCATCCCAATTGGCATAAACTTGTACATATTTTATTTCTGTGTTGTCAGGAGTCCATCTGTGCAAATAAAATCCTGAACCCAAAATGTACTCGTTTTTCATGGTGACTTTTTGAAAATACTCTTTTTCTACATCTTTCCAATTGGGATCATTGTTGTCTAAGTTTCGATGTAAGGTGGTTACAGTAATATACTGCGCTCTTTGGTTATCTTGTGCAGAAACAAAAGAGGTGTTTAGTAATAACATTAGCGTTAATACTACAAAAATTCGGTTGATTGTTTTCATAATTGTAATAAAATTAAGGTTAGTATAATTGATAAAATATTAAAAACCTCTTAACTATTTGGGACAATTGAAAACTTGGGAGCCTTAAAAAACTTAAATATGTTGTTTTACTTTTTGTGGAGAAAAAATTTTGAATTGCTAATATACAAAAAATACTTATATGTTTAACAATCAAACATTTGTAGTTTAAATCTTACTTTATATAGAGTTATCTTACGAAATTATTGTAATTGATTCTGAAGTTTTTTAGGCATTCCCTTCACCACCATGTCATAGGAATGGTCAATCAATTCTGACAGAAATTTTGGGGAAATTTCTCCAGAATTTAAAGAAACTGTATTCCAATGGGTTTTGCTCATGTGATATCCTGGTTGGATAGCATCATAATCGGCACGCAACGCTTCAGCGTAGTTTGGATCACATTTTAAGTTGATGGATTTGTCGCCTCTTTCCCACTTTTCCAAACCTACCAAAGCAAACATTTTTCCTAAAACTTTAAAGACCAACGTATCTGCATCAAAAGGAAAATCTTCGGTGACGCCTTTTTTGGAAATGCAATAGTTGCGAAGTTGTTCGATGTTCATAAAAAAACACGTTCAAAATTAGTGCTTGAACGTGTTTAAAATTACTGAATTTAATAATATCTCAAAAATACTTCCCAATCCATTTACAATTTGGAATGCCTTCAACGGCACTTACCAAGACCTTGTCAGGAAAAGAGGCCATCACGTTTGGGTCTGTTTTATGGATGTGTTCAATTTTATATTCGACAAAATTGAAGCCTGCCTTGAGTTTTAAATTGTAATGATAGGTAATGTTGGCATCGCCATCATCCATCATTCTGGTCTGCTCACATTCGCCTTCGTACTGAAATGCTTTTGCTACATAAATCAATTCAAAATAAGAACCCAATATGGGCTCTATATAAGCTGGGTCCTCCACCCAAGGCATCAGGTTTTCGTCAGAAACCGCAAAAATGACGCCTACATAGCGATTGTCGCTCGTCCAAAGCGAAAGGGCTCCTGTATCAACTGATGCGATATTATCCTTGCCAGAAAGCACTTCACTTGCGTTGTCACAAACATCAAAAAGCGTATAGGCCACATCGGTCATAAAATTGTCCTTGGTTTCTTTTGATAGTTGTGGCAGTTCAGTTGGAATGTCAAATTGAATGTCGCCAGATGGTGACATGGTGCCTATTTTAATGGGTTGCTCCATCCCAAAAGGAATGACCATAACATTGACATCCAAACTTTTAAATGGGTAATTATCCAATTTTGGCTGTGATTGAACAGAACTTAAACTCAATGCAACAAGGCAAATTATAAATAAATTGATTTTTTTCATGGGTTTAGCTTTTTTTGAATTTGATGGTTTGTGTGTTTCCATTTTTTTTAGTGACTTTTAAAATGTAAATCCCTGAACACAGATAAGAAATGTTCAATTGGTGATTGGTTTGAAACTTATTATTTGATTGTAATTCTTGACCTAATAAATTATAGATGTTTACATGAAACTGAATGCCTTCTTTTGACTTAACATGAATCATATCATTTACTGGATTTGGCCATAAAATCACGTCTACTTTACTTTGAGTAAACTCCTCATTTCCCAAACTTGATACCTCAATTTCTATAAGACTACCCTTAGGATTTGAACCATTAGAAGAATCGAAGTCCAATTTCTTACTAAAGGTATTTGTTGAAATATTATATTCAAAAATAGTTCCGTCATTATTAGTCCCACCATAAAAGGTTAAACCGTATAAGTTACCATTACTAGCTTTCAATAAGTTACCAGTTGGAGAGAATCCGGTTTCAGAACTAAAATCAAGTATCTTATTGAAAGATTCTAATAATATATTATACTCATAAAATACACCATAATTATTGGCACCACCATTTTTAGTAAAACCATATAGCTTTCCGTTTGAAGCCTTTATAAGACTTAAATATGGGGAAGAACCACTATTAGAATCTTCAAAATCAAATTTCTTTGTGATGATATCAGAAGAAATATTATATTCAAAAATGGTCCCACCACCATTAGCGCCACCACCATTAGCAGTTCCATAAAGAATATTATTTTCTACTTCAAGAAGGATTGATGGAGATCGCCCAATTGTTGTATCGTCAAAGTCAATTAATTTGCTGTACATTTCTGTTGTGTAGTTGTATTCATATAAAACGCCCCAATCATAAATACCACCCCTATTTGTCACACCATAAAGTTTCCCATTTGTAGCTTCTATAACATTACCATATATATTTTTACCCATATTAGTGCCATCAAAATCCAACTTTTTAGTAAGCGTATTGGTGGCAATATTATATTCAAACAAAGTTCCAAAATCATTTGTACCACCATATAAGGTTGTGCCATAAAGCTTTCCATTTGATGCTATAATAACATTTGAATAGGGATTTCTTCCTGAATTTAGTCCATCAAAATCATGTAGTTTGGTATATATTTCTGTAATTGGGTTATATGAAAAAAGTACGCCCATATCATTTGAGCCACCTCTTCCTGTTGTTCCATATATTAAGCCATTATCATAACAAAGTTTACCATTGTCTGGGCGACTTCCATCTGTTCCATTAAAATTATAAACTACAGTTTGGTTTTCCCCATTGGCATCGGTTTTAAAAATAACACCAAGGTTATTTGTGCCCCCAGAATTTGTCATGCCATAAAGCATTTTAGTTTGCGCTTTGCTAAAGCTAAAAATCAAAAGAGCTAGCAGCATAAAATGCAATTTTAGTTTCATGGTTCTAATTTTTAATGAACTTGATGGTTTGAGAATTTCCTGCAATTGCTGTTACTTTTAAGAAGTAAAGTCCTTTTGATAGGTTTGAAACATCTATAGATGATTTAGACTGATGGTATTTTTTTGTTAAAACCTGTTGCCCAAGTTGATTGTAAATAACCACATTATACAGATCTGTGATTTGAGTTGAAAGGTTTAAAAAATTGGACGTAGGATTTGGGTCTATTTTTAAAGCTGATAAGTTAATATTATCAACAACCGATAATTCTTGATCTAAACGCCAAAGTTCAGAACCATAAGTGTTATTTCCTGCACCAAAAACAACAATGTTGTTAAGTTCTGTAATGTACCCAATATTAGTACAGCACGAAGCACCTGGAATAATATCTGTTAAACGAATGGTTCCTTCAAATGTTCCATTGGTTTTCCATAATTCCGCACCATTAGTACCGTCATTTGCAGTAAAATACAATTCATTCCCTATACTTGTAAAACTTCTGGGACTAGAGTCATTGCTTCCTGGATTAATATCCTTTACTATGATTGTACCTTCTGAAGTGCCATCAGTTACCCATAATTCATCTCCAAAATCATCGGTAGTGGCTTGAAAATAAAGCAGATTATTAAATACATAGAAAAAACTTGGGTTAGAAGAAGCTAATCCTGGATTAATATCCTTTACTAATCCTGTACCTTCTGGCGTACCATCACTCACAAATAATTCATAACCAGTTGTGTCTGTGACAGTATTATATCTTTTTGCGGAAAAATAAAATTTACCGTTGTAATAGGCTTTTGTATTAATATTGTTCTGATTATATAAAATATAACCTTCTTCAATTATTTGTGTGTTTTCTAAAGAGCCATCGCTTTTCCATAATGACTTTATACCATTATCTCCTAATGCACTAAAATACACCCAATTCCCAATTGCTGTAATATCTCCAACTTGACCACTTGCTGGGCCAGTTTTTATATCTTTAACCATAATAGTGCCACTTTCAGTGCCATCAGACACCCAAAGTTCGGCACCATAAACACCATCATTAGTTCTAAAAAACAATAGGCCATTTTCTGTAGGAGTAAGTAATCCTGTACCTGCATTTGCAGTAGAGTTTGGACGAATATTTTTCACTAAAATAGTTCCTTCTTCTGTTCCATCACTTTTCCATAGTTGATCTTTATTGTAAAGATCCGTTGAAGCTGTAAAAAAAAGTGTTCCATTAACATTGGTTAAATAGTTTAAACTACTTGAGCCAGCCCCAACACGAATGTCTTTCACTAACATTGTTCCCGTTTCAGTACCATCGGTTAACCAAAGTTCATAGCCTGCGGTTCCATCATTAGCTATAAAAAAAACAACATCATTAACTTTAGTTAGATTGCTAAGGCCGCTTGTATTTGTACCTGGCAATATGTCTTTTAGCAATTGTGTTCCATTTGTAGTGGCATCTGTAATCCATAATTCAGCACCCAAGCCACTTGCATTTGCCACAAATACTGCAGTATTTTGAAGTTTGGTTATTTCCGAGGGGTTGCTACTGCTTGTACCTGAATAAATATCCTTCACTAGACTAGCTTGAGCATAAGAAAATGCCAAAATATGAAAAGTAAAAAAGGATAAAAGAATTTTATAATGTAATGTTGTTTTCATAATTATAGTCTTTAATTAAATATTTGAAATTGTTGATTTAATAAATTTGCTAAAATGGCCTCATTAAAAAAAGCGATATACCCTAAAGAGAAAATTAGAACAGTTAGAATAATGGCCAAAATGACACCATCCTTTCTTCCGGGTTCTAAAACGGCCATACTAGGTTTGTTTGGATTATAAAAAACATTGACTTGCTGTCCTTCCTGATATTTTTTCTCAAACTCTATGGCACGGTTTTTTTTATAATATTTAGTGTTTGCAAAAAAGACGCGTTGATTTTTAAAGGCTTCACCTTGTACCTGATAGCTGTATTCTAAATTCATTTTTATTTCACTTGCCGAGATATTAATGGTTTGAATAGTGCCTTGTACTTTTGGCCATAGTTTTGATTTATTTGCTAAATACCAGATATACATGGTATTAAGTAACAATGGCAATATGACCATCATTAAAATGAGGCCTGTTATTTGGTATTGTGTGAGTCCATGAAACATCTTAATAACATTAATAATTATCCAATTTTTCTAAATCTGCTTTTTTAATATAAGACCACAAAACATTTGGATGTTCTGGTCCTTCAAGAACTATTCTAAACCGATTTTTATATACAAATTGAATGTCAAATCGTTTAATTTTAGGTTGTAAAAAAGCAATGGTTTTATACCCATCCCGCTCTTTTATAATATACTCCGTGCCTTCTGGTGCGTTTTGCTTCGCGCTATATGACATTTCAAAATTTTTAATCACCGAATTATCTTTTACGGCATCATTTATAGAATAATTATAACTGCTTTGATAGCTTCCATAACTTGCTGTTGCCAAGGGTTCTCCTGGAACTACAAAAATGTTAAACCGTTTATTAGTTCCTATATATTCTGGAAAAAATGCTTCAAATTGTGCTTTGGTCAAAACAGATGTCTTCATCTTACTCATTTCCTGTTTTGGATTTTGCGCTTCCTCCTTGTGGCTTGTAGTCAAAACATCTGTTGATTTGGATTCCTTTTTACATGATAAAAGAATTGCACAAAGGCTAAAAATGATGGTGATTGTTGTTCTCATAAGATTTAAATGTTAGCGATAAACCACTGCAATTCCTGTGGCATATCCATTGGTTGGGCGATAGGTTGGTCTATACGTTTTTTAATCATGTAGTCAAGGCCACTACATAAACTTATAATCTGATTTTTTGATGGTTTTTGAAATTTTTTCGAGTCCTACACACTCTATATGGGCATCTCTTTTATGATTCTTTAAACTTCTCATGTCCATGGAAATCATAAGCACCTTGTCTTCTAGCTTAAAATAATTTTTGAGTTGTACAGGAATTTTGGTTTGCTGGTTTTTATAGATGTCATCAAAACTTACTTCGGCTTCATTGGTAAAGTACATCTCTGTTTCAAACTCATCATTGGTAGCCTTGACCCCTTTGCAATGGTAACCCATAATGGTTTTATCTGGTAATTGCTCAAAAGTGAATTGCCCTGATTGGTCTTTCATTTCTTCTACATCCAAATCGTCTGGCATCTGGTTGGCCATTCCGAGGTTGTTACCTTGGGTTTCCATAAAAATAACCGTCAACTTTCTACCATTGTCCATCACGGTAAACATATGGTCCATGGCAATGGATGAAAACCCAAAATATGGCGCTCCTGGTTCCAAATAATAATCGAACACCATGTCGCCTTCTTTCGTAGTCATTTTCAAGGTATATTTCCAACTAAAATCATAGGCATTTGGTACATTTGCAGGATCTGCTTTTTTTTGATTCACTCCTCCAAAAGGATTAGCTTCAAATACCTTATCCATAGATTTTGAGGTTTTTTCTGCGGCTTTATTGGCAGTTTTTTCAACAACAACATCTTCTACTTTTTTTTCTACACGATTTTTTAGTTTTTTAAGAAATTGAGCCTGTGAGCTTGCAATAAAAATAATAGAAAACAGAAATGCTGCTATAAAACGAGTATTTTTACTTTTCATTTTGATTTGTTTTTTAATGATTTATCTTTAGTGTTATAAAAAAACCAAATGTTAACCTCGTCCTAAAAAATTTCTCTAATTTCAATGGAACAACTGTATGTTGATGCTTTAAAAAACAATGATGCTAAGCTCATTAAAAAGCTTTACAAGGCGTTTAGAAATGAGTTTTTTGCGTTTTCAAAGAAATATCATATTGCACAAGATGACATAGCAGACATCTACCAAGAGGCTTTTTTAGCTATTAGAAAACATGCTATTTCAGGAAAGCTTTATGAGGTCAATAGCAGTTTTAAAACCTATTTTTTTGGTATTGGCAAACATCTTATCTATAAAAAATTAAAGGATTACGCATCTAAACAATTGTATGATGTAACATTGCACAAACAGGAAGATGACTACGAAGAAATTAGCATTGATCAAAAAAATGTGTTAACTGAAGAACAAGCGCTGTTAAGAATTCAATTTAAAAATTTAGGAAAAAAATGCCAACAAATGTTAACATTGAGCTTTTACAGAGGACTAACCAATGAAGAAATAGCAGCATTGGAAGGTTACGACAGTGAAGCAGTGGTAAGAAGTCAAAAATCACGCTGTTTAAAAACTTTAAAAAACCTCATCAAAAAATCTCCAAGATGATACCAAACGAAACACTAATTGAATATTATTTTTCAAAAAAATTATCTGAAGAGGAATTCTTAGAATTTGAAAACCTGTATAACACTGACACCAAATTTAAAGAAAAAGTTGATTTTTTAAAAAACATTCAAGCCGTTTCTGAAGCAGAAGATGACGCACAATTTAAAACTAAATTGGCAACTTTAGAACTTCATATTTTAAAGAAAAACTCTCCATGGCTAAAACCTTTATCAGCCGTTGCTGCAATCCTCATCATTGCGTTGGGCATTCATTTTTTTATCAATAGAAGTATCCATGAAGAAAAATTGTTTTCATCGTATTTTGAACCTTCTAAAAACGTGAGTGTACCCATTGTGCGCTCTGAAACGAATGAAAATCTTTTGAATAATGCTTTTATAGCATACAGCGAAACCAATTATGATAAAGCGTTTCCTTTATTTGAAAAAGCATTTGAAAACACAAAAAATTCAGAATTATTGTTTTATGAAGGAAATGCTCTTTTAGCTTCAGGCAAAACAGAACGTGCCATCGAAAAATTCAAACAACACCTTACTTACTCTGATGTTTTGACCAATCGTTCTCATTGGTATTTGGCATTGGCTTATTTAAAAAAGAATGATTTGAAAAGTGCAAAGCATACGCTGAAAGTATATCTCAATACTGGTGACCCATTTAAAAGAGAAGAAGCCAAATCACTTCTTAAACAATTGGATTAGGCGTTTTCTAAAAACAAATAGCAACAAAAGCAAGATAAAAAGGCAGTACCAATAGTAAGTACCAGATTTTACAAGTGCATCTGTATTGCCAGTAAGCACAAAACCAGACCAATAATATGGATGTTTCAAAAGTTCATCATCGGTATGTTCTAAATAATCTAATTTTGCATTTTTAAGCGCTTCATCTTTCTTCTCACCTTGCTTTAGATGCTCATAAAAATAAGTCATCACTTTTGATGTTGCTTCATCATCCACTTTCCATAAACTCACAACAGTACTTGGTATTCCTGCGTAGTTAAATGCTCTTGATAAACTAATGACACCTTCGCCGTTTTCATAAAACCCATTACCTGTTTCGCAAGCACTTAAAACCACCATATTGGCATTAAATGTTTCATTATATAGCTCAGAAATAAACAATTGCTTGTCTTTTCCGTAAAAATTAAGCGAAGAATAATCTGGCTGTGTTTCATTAATATTTGAATGCATTGCCAAGTGCAATACATTAAATTGATTTGATTGATTTAAAAACTCTGCCTTTGATGCGTTTAAAAATGCTTTTCCTTTAAAAATTTTTAAAATAGCATTTATCTCTTTTGGTGCATTTGGCAATTTAGCTCCTACGTTTGACGCGCAAAACGCACCCAATTTAACGGATTCAAAATTAGATGTTGTGGCTTTTTGCTCATTGTAAAGCAAAAGCGATGTTGCGTAACCAATATTAGGCATATGTTTGTCTAAAATAAGAGATTCAAAAGGAAAACTATGCAAAGCACCATCGGGAATAATGGTTATTTTTTCATACGTCTTATACTCATCGTTTTCAAATAATAGTCCTTTTAATTGATTTAACAATGCTTGGTAATTTTGCTGTCTGTTTTTTAGTGTTTCTAAACAACTTTTTAGTGTATTAATCACTACATCTTTATTTTTTACAGACCATAATTTGATGGTTTTATTGGATATTAAAAACGAATACAACTTGGTGTCTGTTTGAATATATTTTAAAACAACTGCATTGTTTTCTAATCCTTTTTGTAGGTTGGTTACATCAAAATCTTTGATATTGAACTGATAATAAGACTCATTTTTTTGTTTTATGGTATCTTGTATTTTTAATAAGGCTTCTTTTAATTCATATATTTTTTCTTTCCAAAGCATAACTTTTTCTTCTGGATTGTTTGCAACGCTAAGCATTGCTTTTTGATAAAAATTGAGTTGCGCTTTGATACCTTCTTCTTTATTAATCAAAGCTTGAGGAAGATCTAACTGTTGTCTTTGGTTGTTAAAAACAAATTTGGACCATGTTAATTTTGAACTATTGTTTTCTATGGCATTAATAACTTTTATGAGTAGTTTTTCATTTCTGTAATTTTCTAAAGCATTTAATAAATGTGTATTTATAGCATTATAGGTTATGTACAATGTGTTATTGTAATGGTTTCCTAAATATAATTGCTCATAAATTTTAGAAGCTAACAAATATCTATGTGTTGCTTTTTGTAGGTTTATATAATTGTTTGTGTGTTTAAACATGTCCATATAAAAATTGCCCATTGCCAAAAAACCATCTATAACCTCAAAAGATATTAAAGGTTTTAAATTATCAATAGTTAGCTGTTCTATAGTTGTATTGTCAGTTTTTAGAAGTGATAAAGCAGCGTCAAAATTGTTTTGAGCTACGTCATTTTGGGAGTTTTTATGGTTTATTTTTGCTTTTAAAATGAAAAGCTTAAACCTGTCTAATATTTCTTGTTTTTTTGATACGGAATCTAATGTTTCTAATATGGGTTTTGCTTCTAAACTTTTTTCTGAATTAAATAATAATTCTGCCTTAGCTAATAAAAAAGGGAACTCTTTGGTATAATATTTTTCTTTATAAGTTTGTTGAATTTTTATTGCTTTTTCTAACAAACTCAAGGCGTATTCTTTGTTTTTTGCTTTAATAAAATTTGCATAAAATTTTAAAGTGGCACTTAATATATTGGTTTCAAAATTGAGTAGTGGTTTATCGGTTTTAATTTTTTTTATAATACTTTTTGCATAAAATTCTGTTTTTATAGTATCCTCTTTTCTTGAATAATGCAGCATCAAATCATACCATTCATTAAGTTGGTCTTGATAGATTTCTTCTTTATTTCTTAAGAAGCCATTAGGTTGGGTTGCAAATTTATCACTTCTGAGTTTTTGTTTTTTTAAGATATAGGCTTCTGCTTTGTCAAAATCGCCATAGTAAGAGTACCAATAAAATAGATTGCCATAGCACCTATAAAGAAATTGTTTATCATCATCATTATTAAGTGTTTCCCAAATGTTTTTAGCTTTTATAAGTGATTCTAATTCTTTTTTATGAAGTCCTAAGTTTCTATACTCTACAGCTATGTTATTGTAGGCTTGGGCAACATCAGTATTGTTTTCGCCAATAATAGTTTTGTATAAGTCTAAGGATAATTGATATTTTTCAACAGCCTTGGAGTAGTCTCCTAACTTAGAGTTGATAAAACCAATATCATAAATTAGGTCAACAAAAATTTTATTGTTTTGTGAAAGGGTATCTTTTAATATTTTTAGTCCTAATTGTGCTTGTTCAAGTGCAAATTTCCAGTTTCCTAAGTAAGCCGTTTGATGATAAATTCTATTTTGGATATCATATTGAAATTTTTTATCAGGATTTTTAATCTGCAAGCATAAATCTCTTGCCTTAATTGCAGATTGGAGTGCGCTATCTAAATACTGCTCACGTGTTTCTTTTGTTATTCTTTTATTTAAATTGTGATAGGAATAACTTTCAAATTCATAATAAGCTGATTGTGTGTGAAAATATTTTGCTTTCAAAAAATAAATTTCATCTTTTGATGCCTTTTTATTTTGTTTTATAGCTTGGTTTCTTAGGGCAAGTGCCTTTTGGTACTCGCCTTCAAGATGTAAAGAATCTGCTTTAATAGTTAAACGATCCTTTTTTATAACAGACTGCGTGTAACCATGAGAAGCTATTAATATGCTTATAAATAAAAAAAAATGACGCCACATATAGTTGATAAATAATCCTAAATTTAAACAATTAGCATAAAAGTAATACGCTTCTTACATTTATTGCTTTATGTTATAAGCTTTGCTTTAGGCTCTTGGCGTGTTTTAATTTGGTCATTTTAAATTTCATATCCTGTTTATATACGTCAAACGCTTTAACATTTAAACTTCACCAAATTGTAATCATTCTAAAATTTTGTACAAAATAGGTTTGCTTGGTGTCGCATCATTTTCAAATGGTGCAATTTGAAGGTTTAGTATATAACAGCCATCTTTAACTTTGTTAGACACGTAAATAAACTCTGTAATGGTTGCGTCTAATCGCATTTTACCTTTAGTATTCCAAAAGGCATTGTGAGCTAACAATTTGCCTTCATCTTTTTCTTTATCAACACTTGGCAAATCAATAAGTAAGTGTTTTATTCCTTTTTCGCGCAAGTAAGTAGCTGCTTCTTCCAATAAGTAAGTTGGGTTTGTATTAGAATACTGTTTAGAAAGTTTATCTTTCATATTAGGCAAGGTTCTAATTATCACAGCTTCTCGCTTTTTGTTTCCTAATGCAGTTTGAAGTTGTTTTTTTGAAATCACAAAATCAGCATCTATTTTTTCTGCAGCTACAGTAACAACTTCTGCCAAAAAGAAAAATTGTTTTAAATGTTTGTTGATAGAATAAAATTCTTTCGTAATATGTCCAACACATTCGGTATGCGTTCCATGTGCATGCGGATTGAACCAAATGCTGTTAAAATTGACATCTGCACCTTGCGACACACTTCCTATCCAATCATCAACTTTTACAGGTTCTATTTTTGGAGCTTCCAAATACCAAGCGTTCACATTATTTTTTGAAGCGTGCATTGGTATTGAAATATCTATAGGTTTGGATAAATCTATTTGTAGTTTTTTTGAATGACATTGAATGGTTGCAAGCATTATAAATTGATTTTGAATAAGTCTGATGCGATGCCATCACTTAAAAATTTGCCTTTTTTTGTGACGTGCAAAGTATTGGCATGAAGATACAACAAATCATTTTTTAAATGAATATCTGCTTGTTTTAAAAGGTATTTTTTATAGGTCAAACCAAAATTTTGCTGAATTGTATCCAAAGAAATTCCCCAAATAGTTCGCAAACCTGTCATTACATATTCATTGTATTTATCTGTTAAAGAAAGTGTTTCTGTTTCTATAGGAAGGTTTTTTTTGTCTATAGATTGGATGTATTTTGAATTGTTGCGCACATTCCAACCTCGATGATTGCCATCAAAAGAATGTGCCGAAGGACCAATACCTAAATAGGGTTTTCCTTGCCAATAAGCTGTATTATTTTTACTAAAAAAGCCTTTTTTGCCAAAATTTGAAAGTTCATAATGTATAAAGTTATTGGCTTCCAGTTTTTCAATCAACATATAAAATTGTTCTTGCGCCAAATCATCATCTACATTTTGGATGATGCCTTTTTTGATAAAGGTTTGTAAAGCAGTTTTAGGTTCGACAGTTAAAGCATAACTCGAAATATGCGGAATGTTAAAACTTAAAGCGGTTTCAATATTTTTTATCCAATTTTTATGACTTAATCCAGGGATACCATAAATTAAATCGATAGAAATATTGCTAAAATATTTGGTAGCTTCTTTTAGACAATTTTTAGCTTCATCAGCATTATGAGCTCGATTCATCAGTTTTAAATCGGCTTCAAAAAAAGATTGGACACCAATACTTAACCTATTGATTGGTGTGCTTGCTAATTTTTGAATTTGTTGTTTGTTTAAATCATCCGGATTGGCTTCTAAAGTGATTTCTGGATGGTCAACAACTTTATAATGTTTATAAACTTCTGAAATCAAAAATTGTAATTCGTCAATCGTTAATAATGATGGTGTTCCGCCTCCAAAATAAATAGTTGCAACCGTTTGATTTTTGAATTCTTCTTTGCGCAAAATCAACTCTTTAACCAATGCGTTGATTAGTTCATCTTTCTTCTTTAATGACGTTGAAAAATGAAAGTCACAATAATGACAAGCTTGTTTGCAAAATGGAATATGGATGTAAATACCAGACATAATTTAAGAATAACGAAAACGAATAACGAAAGTAAAAAAGCTAAATCACAAAGTCACATAAAGAAGCACTAAGTTTATAAAGTTTGTATTGTGATAAAATACTGCTTACTTTTTTACTCTATCTTCATTTTGCTTTACAAAAGCAGCCCAACCTGTATAACTTTTTCCGATGTCCATTTTCCCTTCATTATAAAAATGACAAACAGCGGCTGCCAAACCATCAGTTGCATCTAAATTTTTAGGCAAGGTTTTTAAACTTAATAAACTTTGCAACATTTTAGCTACTTGTTCTTTGCTGGCATTTCCGTTGCCTGTAATGGCCATTTTTATTTTTTTTGGCGAATACTCTGTTATCGGAACTTCACGACTCAAACCAGCAGCCATAGCAACACCTTGTGCACGACCAAGCTTAAGCATACTTTGTACATTTTTACCAAAAAATGGGGCTTCAATAGCTATTTCATCAGGATGGTGTGTATCAATAAGTTCTATAGTACGCTCAAAAATAAGTTTTAATTTTAGGTAATGGTCATCGTATTTTTTTAAATCGAGCTCATTAAGTTGTAAAAACGTCATGGTTTTGCCAACCACTTTAATGAGTCCAAAACCCATAATTGTCGTTCCTGGATCAATTCCTAATATAATTTTTTCTTTAGTCATTCATCAACAATATTGGCAGCCACTTAACGAAATTGAAACACCTAAAGCGGCATATACTAAATCGCCATTAAATGAAAATCCATCGACAGTATAATCGTATTTATTTTTTCCAGACATAGACAAGGCATACGATAAATCGGCATAAACCGATAAAGATTCTGATAAACCATAATGAACTTCCAAGCCACCTAAAACATTGAGATAGGTGTATTTATTTTCAGTATAACTCCCCAAAGGTTCTGTGATACTTATACCTGGACCTGCATGTCCAACCACAGCAATTTGTTCTGGCAAAAAGTTAAGTAATGGTGTAAAATTATAAACCACTTGCGCATTAATACGTGTGTAATTGAGTTTGAATTCTTTAGAGCCATTCGCATTTGAAGCTCTGTTATAACCAAAATCCAGTTTTGCACCCAAACGCTCTGTAAACATATGTTGCACACCAATATTTATAGACGGAAAATTTAAATATTTAGAATAAAACCCATCATCTTTTCCATTATCTATTGGATTGTTAAGGCCGAGTGCTACTTGCAATTTCCATTTTTCTGTATCTCTTTGAGCATAACTCAATGAAGTCGTCAAAACTGCTAAAACCAATAAGAGTTTTATGTTTTGTATTTTAAAATTAGAGCTCATAAAATAATAATCGTTTAATTTGCTACTATGCTACATGCGTTATCATACAAAACTAAACAATTCTTGCTTGTGCTCATTAAATTAAGCATTGTAGTTGCTGCATTTTATTTTATAGCACACAAACTTTTTGAAAATGACCAATTAGATTTCAGAGTTTTTACCCACTTTTTATTTAAAAACGACGTGTTTTCAGCAAAAAACATCCTTTTCTTATTGTTTTTGAGCATTTTTAATTGGTTTTTCGAAATTTTAAAATGGAACACTTTGGTAAACTCCATACAACCTTTATCCTTCAAAAAGGCTTTAGAACAAAGTCTGGCTGCTTTAACGGCATCACTCATAACACCAAACCGCATTGGTGATTATGGCGCAAAAGCCATCTATTATAACCCATCTCAAAGAAAAAAAATACTGTTGCTCAACGTATTTGGCAATATGGCACAAATGACTGCAACTGTCATTTTTGGTGTTTTAGGCCTCTTTTTTTTTATGAAACGGTTCGGTTTAGAACTTAACTACCTAAAATTCTTTTCAGGAACTGCCATTTTAATATTGATAGTGCTATTTATTGGGTTTGGATCAAAACAACAATGGTTTAAAATTAAAGGGCTATCTGCAAACAAAATCAGTCATTTCATTAAAAACATTCAACAAGGTATTAAGATTAAAGTTTTTATCTATTCCATCCTTCGTTATATGATATTTTCGTTTCAATTTTACGTTTTACTCTACATTTTCAAAACCGAACTCACTTATATGGAAGCCATGATTTTTATCACAACCATGTACTTTTTAGCATCAGTGATTCCTTCTATTTTTATTTTTGATGTCCTTATAAAAGGAAGTGTTGCTGTGTATGTTTTTGGATTTTTGGGTGTTGATGACCTTACTGTTTTATCAATAATTACATTGATGTGGCTTTTAAATTTTGTACTTCCAAGCATTTTTGGCAGCTATTATGTGCTTAATTTTAAGCTTCTTAAAAATTCAAATACCATATGACTTTAATTGCCATTTTAATCACACTTTTGTATTTGGCTTTGATTGGAAGTCTCATTATCGGATTTGACAAAGTTGATTCTTTTTTATTGCAAGATATTCCAGCAAACACAAAATTTTCTATCATCATTCCTTTTAGAAATGAAGCCAATAATTTACCAAAACTACTTCATTCCATTTCAAAATTGAATTATCCAAAAACTAAGTTTGAAATCATTTTTGTGGATGATGCTTCAACAGATGCTTCACTTGAAATACTTCAAGGGTTTTTAAAAAAAGAAGGCTCCAATTGCGCTATAATTTCAAACAAAAGAACGACCAATTCACCAAAAAAAGATGCCATTAGTTTGGCCATTCAACACTCAAAATACGATTGGATTGTAACAACTGATGCCGATTGTTGCTTACCCAAATATTGGTTAGACAGTTTTGATGTTTTTATCCAAAAAACGAATAGCGATTTTATTAGTGCGCCTGTAACTTATAAAAATCCGGAAAATTTTTTAGAGCGTTTTCAGCTTTTAGATGTCTTAAGCTTACAAGCAGCAACCATTGGAGGCTTTGGCATCAAACGTCCTTTTTTGTGTAATGGTGCCAATTTAGCTTATAAAAAATCACTTTTTAAACTGCTTAACGGCTTTGATGGCAATAGCAATATTGCAAGTGGTGACGATATTTTTCTTCTTCAAAAAGCATTAAAAACCCGCACTTTAAAAGTGGCCTATTTAAAATGCGAACATGCCATTGTAAGGACACAACCACAAGCAAATTTTAAAAATTTGGTATCACAACGTGTTCGTTGGGCAGCAAAAACCCAAACTTATAAAAATGGGTTCGGGAAGCTTACAGGTTTTGTTATATTGCTGATGAATGCTCTTTTGCTTTCTGGAATTTTACTTTGTTTTGTTGATATTTTAAAATGGCACATTTTATTTTATCTGGCAATAATCAAGTTGAGTATTGATGTATTGCTTATTTATAAAGGAGCTTCTTTTTTTGATCAGAAAGAGGCATTGCGCAGTTATATTTTTGGCTTTTTAATCTATCCTTTTTTTAGTGTTTACATTGCTTTTTTATCGTTTTTTAAAGGTTATAAATGGAAAGGAAGACCATATAATAAATAATATGTTTATCATTTATTTTTGTTAGATTTACGTAAAATGTAATCCTCAATCTCATGAAAAAAAGTGTATTTTTTATCTGCTTTCTCTTTTGCATTGTATCAATCAAAGCACAAGAAACGTTTACTGTAAATGGCGAAACACTACAATTAAAAACTGAAATTGATGGAAAGCTGGACTTGCTTTGGACCATTACTAATGGTAACTATCGTTATTTTATAAGAACTTCAGACGCTGTCATCACAGAACTAACAAACACTAAAAATGCGCAAGGCAAGTATCAAGAAACATATAAAACCACTTTAAAAAATGCAACCTCAGATGCGAATGTATCAACAGACAACGTCAATTTGACCTTAGCAAGTTTATCTCGCTTTATTGACAACTACAATGCTTCTGTAGATAGTAATTATAGCGCAACAGAAGGCAAAATTAAAGCCGAATTTCGTTTAGGCTTATTTGCAGGAATAACCAACAGTCCGTTTATAAGCAATCCTAAAAATATAAAAACACCAGTAGCAGGAATTGAGTTGGAAGTTTTAGATGGCAAAAACAAACAACATTCTGTATTTTTACAACTAAGACACACCTTTGATAATGACGATTTTGAGTACGCAACTACCGAATTGTCTTTAGGTTATCGATTTAGAGTTGTCAATACATCGCGTTTTAGTTTTTATGGCGATGTAAAGTTTGCAACGGTTAATTTTACAAAAACAACTGTACGTTATATTGATGATAGTTCTAATTTAGTGACAGACCATATAAGTGATACGGCTTTTGATGTGCCATTTATTTTTGGGATTGGAGCCGATTATAAAATAAGCAAATGTAGCTACATCACACTTGGTTATAATCAACTTTTTGCAGCATTTTTAAACACTCACGATAATTTTTCGACCGATTTTACCTTAGGTTACAAGTTTAAATTGTAACACCTATTTAATGTCAATAACAACAGGCAAACTAAATTCTGTTGCCACTTGTTGACTGCGTTTAATGGCTGGATAAATTTTAGGAAGTGAGTCAAAACTATGACGCAAAATACTATCTAATTGCGGAATTTGAGTTTGTGTCAACGCTTTCATTTCAATATTTTTAATTGCAAAATGACCTTGGTTATCAATCCGTATTTTTAAGGTAATGGTATCATTAACATCTTCTGTCACAACAATATTTTGCTTTGATAATTGTGCATTTAGCAAATCGCGTAGTTGACGTTCAAAACAGGCTTTTTTATCAAGATTCGTAGCTGTAGAATCGCAAGTTGAAAATGTAGGATATTCATCTACATCGTTCCAATTAATAGATTGCATTTCTTCATTAAGAAGATCTTCGGTATAGACTTTCTTGGTGCTAAAATAATTACAAGAAGTCAGCAACATACAGAACACAAGGATTAATCGCTTCATTTTAATACAACTGAAGCCGAAAAGTACAATTTTTTTAGATAATACAATAGGACATCAACACCAATCATTTTAATCGTGTTTCAGAAATTTTTCGTCATTCAATTCTTTCAACCGTTGGTCTGCAAAAAAAATATATGGACTCTCCGGAAATTTTTGTTTAAACGTTTCGTACACCTTAATTTTTGAGTCAATATTCTCATAATACGCAGCTTTTGAATTCACTAAAAAAAATTGAGCAGTTTCGTTAGATGGGTTTTCTTTTACTGCAATTTGAAGCGCTTCAATGGCTTCTTTGTACTTTTTTTGCCGATTATAAGTAGTTCCTAAATTGATGTATTCGGCATCTAATGGTTGGTTTTGAATTTCTAAAGCAGCTAAAATGTACTTTTCGGCATTAGGATAATCTTGTATGTGTTGATACAACTGACCCAAAATATAAAGATTGGTTGCGTTTTTTGGGTCAAATTTTAATGTGATGATGCCTTGTTCAATCGCTTTTTCATATTCATAATGCTGTGCATAACAAAACCCAAGTTTTTCATGGATAAATTGTGAAGATTCTCCTAATGTGATTAGTTTTTCAAACCAAATAGCCGCAGTTCTATAATCTTGTTCCCAATAATAATTAAGAGCTTTTAAGCTAATTAACTCTACATTATTAGCATAACTTTGCAAACCTTTATCAACAAATTGAAGTGACACATCATGTTGACGCTTAACCAAATAGTATTTGGCAATTTTATAAATGGCTTTTTGGTGTGTGTCATCCAAATCATAAGCATGCTTATAACTGTTAATTGCTGTAGTATCGTTTTGTTGTTCTAAAACCAAACCTAATTCATAATAGTAATTTGGGTTTTGATTATCGGCAGAGATCAACTCATTAAACAAGACGTTTGCATCATTGAATTTTTTGTTTCTGGATAATAATTTGGCATACTCATACTTTACCAATAAATCCGTTGGATTGGCATTTAAAGCTGCTTCATAATTTTGTATGGCTTCATCATAATTACCAATGGCCATGTAGGCTTTGGCAATTTTATCATAAACGTCTTTTGGGCTGTTGTAGGCTTTGTAGGCTTTTATAGCTTTGGTATAATTGCCATAAGCAAACAAACTATCTGCAAGTTTTAAAGCTGAAGATTGCGCTTGGGTTTTGAATGTTATTAACAGAAATAAAAGTAAAAAAAGTCTATTCATGTGTTTGAAACATTATTGGTAAACTATAAGGAACAACTACTGGCTCTCCTTTTTGTTTGCCAGGAATCATTGTTGGCAATAAGTTGATGACACGAATAGCTTCTTTTTCTAACTCAGGATGTGGAGCTCTTGCTCTTGCGTTTTTTACAGCACCATTTTTATCAATTTTAAAAATAACACTGATGCGTTGTTTGCCTGTTAATCCTAAGCTATCTGCAATTTTAGTGTTAAAGTTTTTATTGACAAATTCTGCAATTTGATTGGATGTGCATTGTTTTTTTTCGGTGTTAGTTGTTAATGATTCGCAATCAATAAAAGTTGGAGCTTGGTCAATAACTGAGAATGGGACTTCAATATCGTAGTCTTCAAATACTTTTGGTTCTTCTGTTATTGTTGAAGGTTTTTTTGACACCATTTTAGTTGATGATTTGCCATCAGTCATTACAAATGTATGATAGTAATCGTCATTAATAAATAATGCTAATTTTTTATCTCTTCGTTTGTTCTCGTCAGCAGTCAAGTTTTTTAAATCATCAACTACTAATCTTACAACACCATCATGAGCTTGATTTTCCCAAAGCTCTTTTGCTTCATCCGTTTTTTTATAATCTAAATAATCTTGATAGGTTTTATATCTATTTAAAAATTTATCATATCGCTCAATATCTTGGTCTGTTAATGTGCCTTCATTATGTTTTTTTTCTATGACACCATTGTACATATGCTTAACTTGCGCTTGAAATTTTGCTACTTCATCTATGGTATTTATGTACTTATCAAAATTTAATGAAGCCATATATTTTTCAAAAAACACTTTCTTTCCTTCTTCGGTTTTCATAAGTTCTACAATTTCTTTATAGTGTTTATCTATTAATTCTTGCAAGGTCAATTCTTGGTTTTTAGTATCATTTTGAGAAACTGTTTCCTCTGTTTTAATTTTTTGCGCATAAGATGACGTGTATATTAACATACTAAATACCAAAGGAATAAGTAACGCATACTTGACCAAATGGATTTGTTTTGATTTTGATTTGCTTAACATCATAATTCGTTTTTTGATTAAAGATTGTTTAAAAAATGGGTTGACAAAAGAAATATGCTGCGTATCAAAAACTTGAGACAATAAATTTTGATAATACGCTTGCCTGTTGTTGTGCTTAACGGCTTTGGCATCAGCAATAAACTCATGCAAGGCAGTGATTCTACTTTGATATATATACACTAACGGATTAAACCAAAAAACAATTTTAAAGACCTCAAAAACCAATAAATCCAAGGTGTGTTTTTGGTTGACATGTACCATTTCATGCTCTAAAATGGCTGTTTTTTCTTCTGGTTTGATGTTATCACCTAAAAAAATGTAATAAAAAAACGAAAAGGCTGCATTGCTATTGATGAGTTGAATAATAAGCAAATTGCCTTTCCAACGCTTTTGATTTTTAGAATACAAACGCAGTAGTTTTATAATTTTAATTCCTAAAAACAAACCCATGATTGTCATCCCAAAAAACCACAAATAACTCCAAGACCACACCAACGTAGGCTCTGTAATTATTGGTGTTGAAGTAATATTTTGCGGACTTAAAGCTGGTTCTACATTGCCAATAATAACTTCTGGTAACCTAATTATAAATTGTTTGGGAACCATGTGCTTAACACTTTGGAGTTTTATAAATGGTAAGGCTACAGATAAAAATGCTGTGATGAGTAAATAGGCTCTGTTCCAATTAAAAAAGGTTTCTTTCTTTAAAAACAGGTCATAAACAATTAAAAAGAAGAGTTGAAACGCTACGGTTTGCAAGATATAATGTAACATGGCTATTCTTTTTTGTTGATTTCTTTTAAAACCGATTCTAAATCTTGCATATTGATGTCATTTTTTTTCACAAAAAAAGACACCATACTTTTAAACGATCCTTGAAAATAATCATTTACTAAAGCATTGATACTTTGGTTACTGTATTCATTTTTTTGCACTAATGGAAAGTACACATGCCCTTTTCCTTGTTTTTCATAATCGACAAAACCTTTACTTTCCAATATTCTAACAATGGTAGAAACTGTATTGTACGCTGGTTTTGGTGTTGGCAAACTATCAATAATGGCTTTGACATTGGCTTTTTGGAGTTGCCAAAGAACGTGCATAATTTCTTCTTCGGCTTTGGTAAGCTGCTTCATTTTTAACTAAGTTTTTAGTTGAATAATCATTCAAATATAACTAAATATTTAGTTTAAACTAATTTTTTAGTTTAAAAATGTAACAAAACCCTTATTTTGACGTCAAACTTATATCATATTGAAAACACACAAACAGATGAAAAAACAATTGAAAACACAAACTGTCTTAGTGTTTGGTATTGGAGGTTTATGTATGGGAATTTCGTTACTAACTAAACCTTTTTTTAACATTCCACAAGATTTAGCTGATTTTATAAAAGGGCTTGGTGTAGGGCTTATAATTGCTTCATTTTTTGTACAATGGAAATCAGAACAAAAAACACAACACTAAATTAATGGATATCTTTTTAGTCATCATTGCCGCCTTGTTTATGGTTTTAGGCATTATTGGTAGCTTTTTGCCAATACTTCCAGGACCTTTGACCAGTTGGGTTGGACTTCTCATTTTTTATCTAACAAAGGTAGTCCCTATAAATTGGACATTTTTGATTATTACTCTAATCATTGCTTTAGGTATTTGGATATTGGATTATATTATTCCTGCAGTTGGCACCAAACGCTTTGGTGGTAGTAAAGCAGGAATGGTTGGTACCTCATTAGGCCTTATTATTGGTTTAATTGCACCAATTCCGTTTGGAATTATTATTGGTCCATTTGTTGGTGCTTTGATAGGCGAACTGGTAAATAAAAGTGATTTTAACAAGGCTTTAAAAGCGGCTTTTGGGTCATTTTTAGGTTTTGTAGCATCTACTTTTATCAAATTTATTGTTGCAGTTATTTATTTGGGCTTTTTTATTGTAAAGGTTATTGATAATAAGGATGCACTATTTGGATAAAAAACAAAACACCCAATAACTGAGCAGTTATTGGGTATTTGTTCTTTGCTATTAACTCAACAAATTACTTAGAGGGATTAATTAATTCTTGTTGACAAGTCAAATATATGTAATGTTACTAACTTTTTGTTGCGGAAAAACCGTAAACATTTTACGGAAAAACCGTACTATTAAGCAAGAGCAATGCTTTCAGAGTTTTTTAGAAAGCAAAAAAAATGAAACTTTAACAGTTTTTTTATAAAAAACCTTTATTTCGAGCCTCTTCAATCAAACTTTCGTCTTTACCATCATCAATTGAAAACAATAATTTCATTTGTTTTTTACGTTTTTCAATGGCACTCATAGATAAATCTATATACTCTCTAAGACTACGCGTTTTGATACCTTGTGATAATAAATGAAGAATTTTCCGGTTGATGTCATCCAAGTGAATGTCTGTAATAACTGATTTTTTCAAAAAATTATTAACTGTACTACTGTAATATGGTGGCGAAATAAGTATGTGCTGAAATGCCTCAGCGAGTTCACTGGATGTTAAATCGCTTTTTATCAAAAATCCGTCTGGATTTACCTCTTTGATAATGTTATGAATACGATACGACTCATTAAACATAGTCAAAATAATTACTTTGGCTTCTGGCATTAAGGTTCGGCAAATTTTGGCTAAATCTTCGCCAGAATTAATTTTTCCATCAGCAGAACTTGGCAGACTAATATCAAAAAAACAGACATCATAAGGTTTTGATTGTGATGCTTTTTGAAGCAATTCATTGGCACTTTCACAATCATTAGCTGTATCTATTAAAAGTGTTTGATCCTCTTTTTTGGTTGCCATCAAGGTGTTTTGATAGCCTTCAATAATTATAGGATGGTCATCTACCATTAATATATTTAAATGTTGCATAACTATTTAATTTGTATATGGAATTTCTATTTTTATGGTGGTACCTTTGTTGGGTTCTGAATCAAATTTAACGTTGCCATTAAATTCTTTGACTCTTGAATTGATATTTTTAAGTCCAATGCCCTTTTTGCTTTTGTTCATATCAAATCCTTTTCCATCATCAGTAATAGCTAAGCAAATTACATCATTTTTTAATTGAATGCTAATTTTTATGAGTGTTGCATTAGCATGTTTATACGCATTTTGAAGTGATTCTTGTAAGATTCTGTAAATATTAATTTTGGTTTTATTGGTCATCATTTCCCAATTGATATCGTCTGTATAATCAAAAGTGTATTTAAATTGATAGGCTTGGGTTTGGGCTTCTATTAACTCTTTTAAAATATCAATAAATCCTGAACCTGAAACAAAATCGGTATTCAAGTCGTGTGAAATTTTTCGAATATCTTCTTCAATAATTTTTAGTTCGCTTATATATTTTGAACGTGTTTGGATAGCGTCTTTACCTTCACTAAAATTGAAACTGTCTAAACTTAATCGGGTTCCAAATAAGCGACCTAAAATGCCATCGTGTAGTTCTTCTGATATTCTTTTTTTCTCGCCTGCTCTTGCTTCATCAATCTTGTCTTGTTGAGATAACATTAGGTTATAAATTTCTTCATTGGCTTCTTGTTGGCTTTGTTTGAACCTTAATTCTTTGTTTTTTGAACGTTGTGTGATGATAATATATAGTAAAAATAGCGTGAGTAGTAAAACTCCTGAAATCATCAGTAACCAAAAACGTTCTCTTGAGATACGCTGGTTTTCTAACTCAATTTGATCGGTTTCAAATTTTATTCTACCAAACTTGTTTCTTATTGCTCTTTCATTTGCAATAAGACTGTCATTTAATTTAATGTGTTCTTTAAGATATTTTTTGCTTTCATTGCCTTGTGTAATATCAGAAAGCACTGACATTGATTCTAACAAAATATCATTTGAAGAAGTCTCTTTTGCTAATTTATATGATTCTGTAGCGTAATGAAAGGCACTATCTTTAACTTTTAATGTTTTGTAAAATTTTGATAAATCAATAGTAACTGCAAGTTTTGTAATAGGATCATTTAAACTATCACTTATTTTATAGGCTCTATTAAATGATTTTATTAAGACGTTCTTGTCATAATTATTTAATAAAAATTTAGTGTAAGTATAATTATCTAAAACAAGTGCATAAAATAATGGGTCAAGGTCAAAAAAATCTTTGCCATTTAAAATTTCGGCATACATATTTAATGCTTCAGAAAGGTTGCCCTTTTCTCTATATATAAATGCAATATTGTTTTTGGAAAATAAGCTATTCAAAAAGCCATCAGACATTTTTTTTGTAGTCTCTGAAGCTATTTTATGATACTCAAGTGCTTTATCATACAACTTTAATTTGAGAGAAATAATTCCTAAAAGATTATTTAAATTCCAAGCTCTTGTTAGGTTGGCATCATTTTCTGGCAGTTTACTTAGTAATCGAAGTGCTTTTACTGCGTTTTCTTCGCTTCCTATATAGTCTTTCTCAGTTTCCTGTATGTCTGCCATATTAAGCAAGACTCCTATTTGTCTATTAAATTCTCCTAATCTATCATAAAGTTTTACGGCAATAGAGTAATAGTAGTAGGCACTATCATTCTGAACTCTACTATGGTGATGATACCAGCCCAAATTATGATTAGAAACTGCAAAGGCTAATGAATCATTTATTTTTTTTGAGAGCTTTAAATTTTGAAAATTTATCGCTTTAAATTTTTCATAATCATCATTAAATAAGTAGATTGTAGATAGAAGCCTATCGGTTTTTAAAATGACAGAATCTATTTTTGTTTTTTTAGATAACTTTGAAGCTTTTATTGCGTATTCTAAACGCTCTTGTAATGGTTTAGTAGTGTCATCTGCCAAATTTCTTAAAATCTGAATACTATCATTTTGTTTCGTAGCCTCTTGAGCACAAAGAAATAAACCGAAAAGGAGAAAGCTAAATAAGTTTAAAGTTCTTAACAAATTTTAAATTTTATGACAATTCCAAATTTATAATAAAATATGCAAAGAATTAAAATTATTAGCAATAGTAATCAAATAGCATTTTAAAGAATTCAAAAAACAACAAAAGCCCTTATTAAATAAGAGCTTTTGTTGTTATATAAAATATTTTATCCTTGGGTTGGCAGTTCTATTCCTTTTCTATTATGCGCTAATAAATCATAATGAACTTCACCAGCTTTGTAGGTATTTACATTCTGTTCTGTAGGGGTTTTATCGCTTTGGCTTGATACTGAAAGAAATAATGCTAATAATAAAGTAATTTTTAGAGTTTTCATTTTTGTTAATTTAGGGTTAATTATTATCGTTGTTGTTTTAAGTCAATAAAAAAATTGAGCATCAAAAAATGCTAACGAGGGAAGGGAATGGATAATTAACTTTAGAGTACAAAAAAGACTCTGATTATTTCAATAATTTTTTGAGGGAAAATCAAACAAAAATATTGTTCAATTTGATTTTTGGATTAATAAATTCCTTGATTAAGTGTTTGGGGCTTAAGAAGGACTGTAAATGTATGGTATAAATAATTCAAAAATAAAATTTAATCGATTAAATGTATGTTTTTATCGATTAAATGTATATTTTTGATTCAAATTTTATCTTAAAACAAAAAAGCATCCCAATTTTCTCTAAAGAAAAAAGGAAAGCTTTCCATCGGTTTAACTACTAAACCTTTGACAAACTGTTACATCTGTCAAACAACACAACTATTTTTAAACGCTAAAAAAAGCTCCAACTTTGTTGAAGCTTTAGCATTTTAGCGGTCTGGACGGGACTCGAACCCGCGACCTCCGCCGTGACAGGGCGGCATTCTAACCAGCTGAACTACCAGACCGTTGCTTTAATGCGGTTGCAAATATACATTGCATTTTTAATATCACAAATATTTTGTTTGATTTTTTAAAAAAATAATCATTTATTTAAACTTATAACGCTCTACCATATAGGTTGTCAGTATCTTATCAAAATCATTTGTGATGTCTGCTTCTACATATTTGATTCCATATTGTCCACATTTTAAACGCAATTCATTAAAATAAGACGCTACAGAAGCTTCATAATTATCTTTAATAGTATCTGGATACAAATTTATAAACTCACCTGTTTCAACATCAATAAAACGTTTTGGTGTATTATCAAAATCAAATTTCAACTCTTTTTCTTTATCAAATACATGAAAAAGTACCACTTCATGCTTATTGTGTTTTAAATGACGTAAAGCTTCAAAGAGTTTAGTTTCATCAGTGGTTGTTTGAAACATATCTGTAAAAAAGAAAATTAACGAACGACGATGGATTTTTTCTGCAATTTGATGTAGATACGTATAGGTTTCTGTTTGCTTGTTAATTGGTTTTGAAACAACCATGGTGCTCAGTTGGCCTAATAACATTTGATGATGACGTTCACTGCCTTTTTCTGGCGAATAATAATCATATGCATCACTATAAATACTCATTCCAACTGCATCGCGTTGTTTTTTGAGAATGTGCATTAAACTTGCAGAAGCTAAGGCCGAAAAAGCAATCTTATTTAATTTATGTACCGAAAACTCTTTCATCTGCGGATAATGCATAGAGCTACTATTGTCTATAATCAAATGGCAACGCAAATTGGTTTCTTCATCATAGCGTTTGGTAAACAACTTGTCGGTTTTGGCATATAGCTTCCAATCGATATGTTTGGTGCTTTCTCCTTGATTGTAGATTTTATGTTCTGCAAATTCTGCCGAAAACCCATGAAACGGACTTTTGTGCATCCCAGCAATAAACCCCTCTACCACTTGTTTGGCAAGGAGTTCAAGGTTTTTAAAGCCTCCTGTTTTATTGAGTTCTGCTTGTAAGTTCATTTTTAGATGTTAGACCGTTTTGCTTTTAGAATCAAAACTGATTTTAGTTTTCAGAAAAAAATCTTGATTTAGTCAATCTTGGCTCTTGGTTCTATATTCTTGATTCTTTATTTCAAAATTTTATCTACAATGCCATAATCAACTGACTCCTTTGCTCCCATCCAATGGTCACGATTAAAATCTTTCATTACTTTTTCAAGTTGTTGACCACAATTTTCGGCTAACAATTTTGCGCTCAACTCTTTTGTTTTCAAAATTTCTTGAGCTGTAATTTCAATATCACTTGCTGGTCCGCGAGCGCCTCCGCTTGGTTGATGAATCATTACACGTGCATGTGGTTGGATAAAGCGCTTTCCTTTTTTGCCTGCTGATAATAGAATAGAGCCCATTGATGCTGCAAATCCTGTACAAATAGTAGAAACTTCACTTTTTAAGGATGTCATACAATCATAAATTGCAAAACCAGATGTTACATAACCTCCAGGACTATTAATATAAAGGTGAATATCTTTGGTCTCTAAGGCATCCAAATACATCAAACGATCAATCACATGTTTTGCTGATTTATCATCTACTTGTCCCCAAAGAAACACTTTACGTTCTTCTATAAATTTGCTATCAATAGCATCTTGTATTTTTGTTTTATTGCTCATTTTTAAAATTTTCTTCTAAAATAAAAAAAGGTTTACCATTACAGCAAACCTTTTATAATAACTTTATGTTTATATCTTACAAAAGTCCGTCAATAGCATCTGTATAAGCATTTTTAGGTGCTACACCAACTTGTCTTCCAACAACTTCGCCATTTTGAAACACTAAAACCGTTGGAATGTTGCGGACGCCATATTTTGCAGCAAATTCTTGGTTTGCATCTACATCTACTTTACCAACAACGGCTTTACCTTCGTATTCTTGACTAATTTGGTCAATGATTGGTCCAACCATTCTACATGGTCCACACCAAGCAGCCCAAAAATCTACCATTACTGGCTTATCGCTTTTTAAAACCGTTTCTTCAAACGTTGCATCTGTTATTTCTAATGCCATATTTTTTATCTTTAAGAGTTTTACTTTAATTTACAAAATTAGTCAAAAAATTCACTAAACCTTACATGCTTAATATTTGTTTTGGTTATGATTGGATTTGTTAATTTTATGATTAAGGTTTTCGTTTTGAGTTTACATGATATTTTATGACAAAAATTAATTCAACTTAAAAAACACATCATTATTTGCCAATTCATCTAATAGTTCCTGTGATATTTTTACTTTTTGTTTTCTACTTGGCATGTTTAGCTTTAATTTTTCGTCGTTGTCATAAATTACAAAATTAAGTGCTTGGTTGCCTTGGTGAATTTTAAATAAATCTTTCAAAACATGAATTCGTTTTTCTTGCAAATCTTTAATATTTAATTGAATAGACAACTTTTTAGCATAGGTTTCCATTACATCATGTAGCAACTGAAAATTACTAAATTGTAAGCGTGGTTCGCTTTTCTTTTGGGTGTCTTTATTAATCCAACCTTCTTTAACATATACGCGTACATAGACAAAGGAGCTCTTTACCAAAAAGTGTCTAAATCTTAAATATTCTTCTCCAAAAATTCGAAATTCAAAACTATCGGTATAATCTTCAACGGTAAACAAAGCCCAACCTTTACCCTGTTTGCTTACTCTATGTTGCACATCAGTGACAACGCCTCCAAAGGTCAACTCCCTGTTAACATAAGGCTCTAAATTATTGAATAAAGCCAAGGTTGCATTACAAAACGTGTCCATCTCAATTTTAAAATCATCCAATGGATGGCCAGAAATATAAATACCAACTACTTCTTTTTCGCGTGCCAATTTTTCCATAGTTCCCCATTCTTCACAAGGTGGTATGTTGGGTTCTGCAATTTGTACATCACTGGCATCGCCAAATAAACTCACTTGAGCCGAGTTTTCGTTTTCTTGATGCTTACTTCCGTATTTAATAGCTTTTTCCAAAAATGTTATCCCGTCTCCTTCATCAAAGAAATATTGGGCGCGATGCGTATGTGTGAAACAGTCAAATCCACCTGCTAATGCCAAATTTTCAAAGGCTTTTTTGTTGGCAGCTCGTAAATCTATTCGCTTAGCAAAGTCAAAAATAGACTTATAATTGCCGTCCTTTTTTCTGTTTTCAACAATGGTCATTACTGCACCATGCCCAACACCTTTGATGGCTCCCATTCCAAAACGGACAGCATTATCTTTATTTACTGAAAACTTATAATACGATTCATTAATGTCTGGACCCAAAACATTCAATTTCATTCGTTTACATTCTTCCATAAAAAAGGTTACTTGTTTGATGTCGTTCATATTATTGCTCAAAACAGCAGCCATATATTCTGCTGGATAATGTGCTTTTAAATAAGCCGTTTGATAGGCTATCCAAGCATAGCAGGTTGAATGCGATTTGTTAAACGCATAACTTGCAAAGGCTTCCCAATCTTTCCATATTTTTTCTAAAATTTTTGCATCGTGACCTTTCGCTTCTGCCTGAGCAATAAATTTTGGTTTCATTTTGTCCAAAACCGCAATTTGTTTTTTACCCATAGCTTTACGCAACACATCGGCTTCACCTTTGGTAAAATCTGCCAGTTTTTGCGACAATAACATTACCTGTTCTTGGTAAACTGTAATTCCGTAAGTTTCTTTTAGATATTCTTCCATGGCAGGAAGGTCATATTCTATCTCTTCATCACCATGTTTACGTCTTGTAAAACTTGGAATATACTCCATAGGTCCTGGACGATAGAGTGCGTTCATCGCAATCAAATCTTCAAAAACGGTTGGTTTTAATTCTTTAAGATGTTTTTGCATACCAACCGACTCATACTGAAAAATTCCGACAGTTTCACCTCTTTGAAAAAGTTCATATGTCGCTTCATCATCTAAAGGAAAGGTGTCTGGATCAAGCAATATATTGTGTTTGGCTTTAACAATTTTAACAGTGTCTTTTATTAAAGTCAAGGTTTTCAATCCTAAGAAATCCATTTTGAGCAAACCTGCATCTTCCACAACCGAGTTATCAAATTGCGTTACATATAAATCAGAATCTTTGGCAGTTGCTACAGGTACAAAATTGGTAATATCATCTGGTGTGATGATAACTCCACAAGCATGAATTCCTGTATTTCTAACAGAACCTTCTAAAGTTCTTGCTAAATTGACGGTTTCAGCTTCTAAATCTTCGCCTTCAGAAATATTGAGTAACTGGTTGACCTTTTCCAAATCTTCAGCCCTAAACATGCTGTTTAATTTCTTCTCATCCAAACCAAAAATTTTGTTGAGTTTGGACATGGTTGGAATTAATTTTGCTATTCTATCTGCATCAAAAAGTGGTAAATCTAAAACTCTTGCTGTATCTCTAATGGACGATTTAGCAGCCATAGTGCCATAAGTGATAATTTGAGCTACTTGACTACTTCCATATTTTTTGATGACATACTCCATAACACGACCACGACCTTCGTCATCAAAATCGATATCAATATCTGGCATGCTCACACGATCTGGGTTGAGAAAACGCTCAAAAAGCAAATCGTATTTAATTGGGTCAATATTGGTAATCCAAAGGCAATAGGCAACTACTGAACCAGCAGCCGAACCACGACCTGGACCAACTGAGACATCCATTTTTCGGGCTTCGCGAATAAAATCTTCAACAATTAAAAAATAGCCTGGATACCCTGTCATTTTGATAACATCTAACTCAAAATCGAGGCGTTCTTTAATATCATCTGTTAAGGTTTTATAACGCTTTTTAGCACCTTCATAGGTAAGATGACGCAAATAATCGTCTTCATTTTCAAAGTTGTCAGGAATATCAAATTTAGGCAGCAACACTTCGCGCGCTAATTGATAATTCTCAATTTTATTGACGACTTCTTCAGTATTAGTGATGGCTTCAGGAATGTCTTTAAAAAGCTGTTTCATCTCATCAGACGACTTAAAATAATACTCCTGATTTGGTAATCCGTATCTGTAACCACGTCCGCGACCAATTGGTGTAGCTTGCTTTTCGCCATCTTTAACACACAATAAAATATCGTGTGCATTGGCATCGTCTTTGTTTGCGTAATAGGTATTGTTAGTAGCTATAAGTTTGATATTGTGTGTTTTTGAAAATTCAATTAACACAGAATTGACGCGGTTTTCATCTTCTTGATGATGTCGCATCAATTCAATATATAAGTCATCACCAAATTGTTCTTTCCACCACAACAGAGCGTCTTCTGCTTGGTTTTCACCAACATTCAAAACTTTACTTGGTACTTCACCATAAAGATTTCCTGTGAGTACAATTAAATCGTCTTTGTATTTTTGGATGATGGTTTTATCAATTCTCGGCACATAATAAAAGCCTTCTGTATAAGCGGAAGATGATAGTTTTGCTAAATTATGATAGCCTCTTTTGGTTTTTGCCAAAAACACAATTTGGTAACCATTGTCTTTTCTTGTTTTGTCCAAACGGTCTTCACAGACAAAAAATTCGCAACCAATAATGGGTTTAATTTCTTTTTCGGTTGGTGTTTCGCCTTTTTCTATTAAGGCTTCATTTTTTGCTTTGATTGTTTTATTATGAAATGTGATTTCTCTAACAAAATGAAACGCTCCCATCATATTAGCATGGTCAGTCAAAGCTACTGCTGGCATGCGTTGTTTTGCAGCATTGGCTACCAAATCTTTAATACTGATGGTAGATTGCAATACCGAAAACTGCGAATGGTTATGCAAATGCACAAAATTAACCTCTTTTAGCTCTTGAATGTTTTGGGCAATTTCAGTTTTTGAAGGTGCATCTGTTTCTTGAAGTGCTTGTATTTGCTTTTTAATTTTAGCACTTTCAGCTTTAAGATTGATATGCTTTAACCCAATTAACTGAATTTCGGAAGGATTTGCTTCTTTAAAATTCTTAAAATAATTAGGCTGAACCTCTAATTGCTCTTTTGTGTATTCTTCTAATCTGATTAATTCAAAAAAGCAGCGTGTTGTTGCTTCTACATCTGCTGTGGCATTATGAGCTTCAGCAAACGGTTTGTTAAACAAAAATTGATGTAACTCTGTTAATGTTGGCAATTTGAATTTTCCGTAACGTCCACCAGGCAATTGACACAATTCGGCAGTGTGTTCTGTACAAGTATCTAAAACTGGTAGTTCTTGCAACTGATTGGCTATGTCTGCACGAATAAATTCGGCTCCCATAATATTCAAATCGAATCCAACATTTTGTCCAACGACGAATTTGGTTTTATTTAAAGCCAAATTAAATTTTTCGAGCACTTCAATCAAAGGAACACCTTGTTGCTGTGCCAATTCAGTAGAAATACCGTGAATTTTTTCAGCATCATATGGAATATTAAAACCTTCGGGTTGTACCAAATAATCTTGATGCTCTATACAATTACCCAATTCGTCATGTAATTGCCATGCAATTTGAATACAACGAGGCCAATTATCAGTATCTGTAATTGGAGCATCCCAGCGTTTTGGCAATCCTGTGGTTTCGGTATCAAAAATTAAATACATAAAAAGGTTTAATGGTTTAGTGTCTAATCGTTTTTGCCACGAATACACAACTGTTTTTTATAATAAAACGTTTAATTTATTAGTGTTTTTCTTCAAAAGAAAAGTTTTTAAAATTACATATAAATAACGCTTTTTTAAAATGAAAGTTATAAACAGTTATAAACAAAAATGCGACCCAGTTGGGTCGCATTTTTGTAATAGATTATTTGAATATTAAGGCGTACAATCGCCTAAAGAGTCAATAATGGCTTGTAAGTTTCCTGAGCTATCACCACAAGCATTTATTTGAGCCACTAAAGCTGTTTTGTAAGCGTTACAAAGGTCAGCATAATCTGGCATAGAGGTATCAGTGGCCGCATAATTTTGAGCTGCTATAGCTGTAGCTTGAGACGTTTGCAGGCAATCACTACCACCTGATACTAAACCACCAACTAAAGATACTTTGTAAAAGACACCTTCATTAAAGTTGACTGAATGCAAACCATCAGCAGTAAAGGCATTAAACCAAAAGGTGCCTGTGACTGTTTTTGGGGTTGTGTTTTCTACATTTTCAACAACAATCTGCCCATCAGCAGGATATAGCTGCAAACTTGGATCTGGTTCATTTGCTGTAGAGTAAACAACGCCTTGACCATCAATAAATATAGCTTCACTGGTATTATTACCTCCTAAATTAAAAGTTCCAGCTGCATCATTAGAAGTAATCAATTGAACTTTTTCAATATTGTTACCACCTTCTATAATAAACCCTCCAAAATCAATATCGGCAGCATAGTATTTGGCTCGCCATAAATTTCCGTCTTTGTTTCCTTGTAAAGCAGGTGAATTAAACTCAATATCGTTCCCACAACTAAATACTGACAAAAAGGTTAATAGAATTAAGGCTGTCTTTTTCATTTTAACTTAGTTTCTTATTTTGATAATTACTTGCGCAAATTAAAATAACGTTTAAAGAATTCCAAAAGTATAATAAAATTTCAAAAAAGCTTAATTTATAATAAAATGTTATAAATAAAAAAAATATAGTATCTTTGCGCACTTATTAATAATAGAGGTCGAGAACCTTACAAATTAATTATTTATGCCAGTAAAAATTAGATTACAAAGACATGGAAAAAAAGGGAAACCTTTTTTCTGGATTGTTGCAGCAGATGCACGATCAAAAAGAGATGGTAAATACTTAGAAAAATTAGGAGTTTACAATCCAAATACCAATCCTGCAACTATTGAATTAGATGTTGATGGTTCAGTAAAATGGCTACAGAATGGTGCACAACCAACAGACACAGCCAGAGCAATTTTATCTTATAAAGGAGTATTGCTTAAAAATCACCTTGCAGGTGGTGTAAGAAAAGGCGCTTTAACTGAAGAACAAGCAGAAGCAAAATTTGCAGCTTGGTTAGAAGAAAAAGCAGGTCTTGTTAATGCCAAAAAAGATGGTTTAGCCAAAGCGCAAGCTGATGCTAAAGCAAAAGCTTTAGAAGCAGAAAAAGAAGTGAATGCTAAACGTAAAGCTGAAGCCGAGGCTGCTGAAGCCGCTGCAAACGCACCAGCTGAAGAGATTGCTGAAGAAGCTGAAACTGCTGAAGCTGCAACAGAAGACGTTGTTGAAGAAACTCCTGCTGAAGGAGCTGAAACAAAAACAGAAGAATAAAGAATTTATTTTTTATACTTTTAAACTCCGATAACTTTATCGGAGTTTTTTATGCAAAAAATTTTTGTAAATTCCCTTGAAGAAGGGAATCTTATAGTTTATATTATTTAAGTTTTCCGCTTTTGCGGAAATGAAAACAATCCGTTTCAATGCAAAAAAAAGACTGTTTCTTTGTTGGTAAAATTGTAAAAAAGTACAGTTTTAAAGGTGAATTACTTATTAAATTAGATACGGACGAGCCTGAGCTTTATGAAAATTTAGAATCTGTTTTTGTAGAACTCAGAAATAATTTAGTCCCTTTTTTTATTGAAAACTCACAATTACACAAATCAGAACTACTACGTATTAAATTTGAAGATGTTGATACAGAACAAGATGCTGATGCTCTGTTAAAATGCGATTTATATTTACCTTTAGAGTTTTTGCCAAAATTAGACGATGACAAGTTTTACTTTCACGAAATAATTGGTTTTACGGTTGAAGATGTCAATTTTGGAATTGTTGGTGTTGTAAAATCTATTAACGACACAACCTCACAACCTTTATTTGAAATTGACAAAGATGGTATTGAAATTTTAATTCCGATGAATGATGCCTTTATCAAAAAGGTTGACAAAAAGAAAAAACATATTTTAGTTGAGACTCCTGAAGGATTGATTGAATTATACCTTCAATAAAATTAAGACCGCTTCGCTTTTAGAATCAAAACGAAATGAGTAAGCCATTCCAATTTAAAGAATTTGTTATCCATCAAGATCGCTGCGCTATGAAAATTGGTACAGATTCGGTATTGCTTGGTGCTTGGACCTCGCTAAACAATAACCCTTTTTCGGTTTTAGATATTGGTGCTGGAACAGGAGTTTTAGCACTCATTTTGGCACAACGCAGTAATGCTACATTAATTGATGCCATAGAGATTGATGATAATGCTTACGAACAATGTGTTGAAAATTTTGAGCAATCTGCTTGGAGTGATCGTCTGTTTTGTTATCACGCTTCTTTAGACGAATTTACTGATGAAATTGAAGAGCAATACGATTTAATCATCTCAAATCCACCATTCTATTCTGAAGATTATAAAACCGAAAACCACCAACGCGATTTAGCACGCTTTACAGATGCAATGCCTTTTGAACATTTATTAAAAAGTGTATCAAAATTACTTTCAAAAGAAGGTGTTTTTTCAGTAATTATTCCTTTTGCAGAAGAAGAAAACTTCATAGATTTAGCTTTAAAAGTTAAGCTATTTCCACTGCGAATAGTAAACGTTAAAGGCAATCCATCTTCAGAAATAAAACGAAGTCTTATTGAATTTTCTTTTAGTAAAAAACAAATCACAATCGAAACTCTTATAATAGAAACGTCAAGACATCACTACACGCAAGATTATATTAATTTAACAAAAGCGTTTTACCTAAAAATGTAACCTTTTACCGTTGATTCCATTTCATAATTAGGTATAAAGGAACACCCATTAGCAATAATATAAAACTATAAAAAACGGTTTCACTTCCTGCTCCATAAATTGCCCAAAGCGAAAAAGCCATTCCTAAAATTCCTAAAACAAAGGTTCTTACCCAATTATGCGCTTGCAATTTATCTTGAATACGAATGGCAACATAAGCTGCAGCCGTAAAAAAATAAGGAACTAATGCTGTAAAAACGGTAATTTCAACAATAATTTTAAATTGCTCAACAAGCCCTTCGGTAAAATTCATAAGCATCACAATGCTTGATAACACACTTCCAATAATAAGACCAATAGTTGGTGCTTCTTTTTTGTTTATCTTCTTAAAAATTTTAGGAAATAAATCATCTTTTGCTGTAGCTAATGGCACTTGACCCATTACCAATACCCAACCATTTAAAACACCCAATCCAGAGATAATCACACCAACTGCCACAAAGTAACCTCCAAATTCGCCTGCTATTAATTTGGCTGCTTTTGCAAAAGGTGCTGCTGAGCTTTGTAAAACATCAGTAGGCAAAATTCCAAATAAAACAACTGTTGCTAATATATAAACCATTGAAGTCAAAACAGCACCAATCATTGTTGCTTTTGGAACAGTTTTTTCAGGGTTTTCAACATTTTCTGCTGGTATTGTTGCACACTCAATACCTAAAAAAGCATATAGTGTAAGAGCTGCAACCGCAGGAAATGTAGTAAAATTGCTTTGGTTAGTTAAATTAAAAGCTGGAAAATTGTCGAGGTTAAAAAAGAAAGCACCTACAATAATTACAAAAACTAAAGGTAAAAGTTTTAATGCTGTAGTCACTACCTGAACTTTCCCTGAAGTTTTAACACCTCGTGTATTAATCCACGTAAACAACCATATTAAAGATAAGGCAACACTAATTTGATATACAGAATTTGATTCTAACACAGGAAAAAAGAAACTCAATGCGCCAACAATAGCAATAGCAATAGCACCATTGCCAACCCAACAACCAATCCAATAACTCCAAGCTATTAAATATCCAAAAAAATCACCAAAAGCCGCTCGCGTATAAGCATATGATCCACCACTTTTGTTAACTACTATCTTACTTAGATTACTAAATATTTTTGCTAATATTAAAGCTCCTGCCGAAGTAAATATCCAACCCAACAAGCTAATGCTCCCATAAGTCGCCAAAGCTGCAGGCAAGACAAAAATACCAACACCAATCATATTTCCTACAACCAATGAAGTTGTTGTTATTAAGCCAATTTTTTGTGGTTTTTTTTGCATAAATTCAAACGTTTAACAAATTAATAATTAATTACTTAAATTTAGAGGCATATAAATATACAATTATTAATAAATTGATAAGCAAAATGTATCATATTCATTCCGATATTTCAAAAGCCGAAACCTTGCCAGCATCATTTTATAGAGATGCTTCCGTATTTGAAACTATAAAATCAGATGTATTTTTAAAATCGTGGCAATGGATTGGCGATGAAAATTTGGTAAAACTACCCGAATCTGTTTATCCATTTGTACTATTAGACAGTTTTTTATCAGAGCCCATGCTGTTAACCAGAGATATGAATGACATTATAAATTGCATGACCAATGTTTGCACGCACAGAGGAAATTTGGTAGCTCTAAATGCTGGAAAATCAAAAAAATTAACCTGTACATATCATGGCAGACGCTTTGACCTCAAAGGAAATTTTGAATATATGCCAGAATTTAAAGAAGCAGAAAATTTTCCAAGAGCTTGTGACAATTTACAGCAATTTCCATTAAAAAAATGGGATCCCTTTTTGTTTGTAGGTTTAAATCCTGCTTTCGATTTTCAAGAAGTAATTGATAAAATGAAGGAACGTATTGGCTTTTTACCTTTGTCAGAATTTACATATTCCGAAGCCTTGTCTAAAGACTATTTGGTGCATGCACATTGGGCTTTGTACTGCGACAATTATCTGGAAGGCTTTCATGTGCCTTTTGTACATGATGGTTTAAACAAAGTTTTAGATTATGGTAGTTATGCAACCGAAATTTATGAGCATTGCAACCTACAAATTGGCTACACCAATGAAGCGACTGAAACCTTCGAATTGCCAAAAGACCACGTAGATTACGGTAAAAACGTAGCAGCTTATTATTATTGGGTATTCCCAAACATGATGTTTAATTTTTATCCATGGGGACTTTCCATCAACATTGTAAAACCAATTGATATTAACAAAACAAAAGTGTCTTTTATCAGTTATGTTTACGATGCGTCTAAACTCGACAAAGGTGCAGGAAGCGGTCTTGAAAAAGTAGAACGCGAAGATGAATTTGTGGTTGAAAATGTTCAAAAAGGGGTTAATTCTTCGTTTTATAAAGCAGGTCGATTTTCACCAACACGAGAAAAAGGAGTTCATCATTTTCATTGCTTGTTGGCCAAGTTTTTAAATCCTTAAATTTCTTATTAAAATCTTTAGTGATTCGTTTTGCATTCGTTAAATTTGGAGCATTAAAAATTAGATATGAAACCAGATTTATTTGAAGCACCTGATTATTACAATTTAGACGCACTTTTATCAGAAGAACATAAATTAGTACGTGACGCAGCCAGAGAATGGGTAAAACGCGACGTTTCTCCAATCATAGAAGATTACGCTCAAAAAGCAGAATTTCCAACACAAATTATCAAAGGTTTGGCAGACATTGGTGCCTTTGGACCTTATATTCCAGTAGAATATGGAGGTGCTGGATTAGATCAAATTTCTTATGGTTTGATTATGCAAGAGATAGAACGTGGCGATTCAGGCGTTAGAAGCACAGCGTCTGTACAATCCTCTTTGGTGATGTATCCAATTTGGAAATATGGCAACGAAGCACAACGACAAAAATACTTACCAAAATTGGCAAGTGGTGAATGGATGGGTTGCTTCGGTTTGACCGAGCCAGATCATGGCTCAAATCCTGGAGGCATGGTTACCAATTTTAAAGATAAAGGCGATCATTACTTATTGAATGGTGCCAAAATGTGGATATCCAACGCACCTTTTGCACAAGTGGCAGTTGTTTGGGCTAAGGACGAAAGTGGACGCATTCATGGTTTGATAGTTGAACGTGGTATGGAAGGTTTTTCAACACCTGAAACCCATAATAAATGGTCACTTCGTGCTTCAGCAACAGGTGAACTCATTTTTGACAATGTCAAAGTTCCAAAAGAAAACTTATTGCCTAACAAATCTGGTTTAGGAGCACCTCTTGGTTGTTTGGATTCTGCACGTTATGGTATTGCTTGGGGAGCTATTGGTGCTGCGATGGATTGTTATGACACCGCTTTGAGATATAGTAAAGAGCGTATGCAATTTGGAAAACCCATTGGGCAATTCCAACTACAACAAAAAAAATTAGCCGAAATGATTACCGAAATCACCAAAGCACAACTGTTAACTTGGCGACTTGGTGTGTTGCGTAATGAAGGCAAAGCAACCTCAGCACAAATTTCTATGGCAAAACGCAATAATGTGGATATGGCCATTCATATTGCTCGTGAAGCCCGACAAATGCTTGGAGGCATGGGAATTACTGGCGAATATTCAATCATGCGACATTCTATGAATTTGGAAAGTGTCATCACTTACGAAGGCACACACGACATCCATTTACTAATTACCGGTTTGGATATAACTGGATTGAATGCTTTTAAATAAAAGTCTAAAGCTTATTTGATTATCTTATTCAGACAAAATCATTGTCGGAAAATATATAAAATTTAATAAAATGCTTCTCAAAATTGCGAAGCATTTTTTTATTGGAATTTTGCTTACATTTACTTTATGTTCACAAGCAAAAAACGTTTAGACAGAGCCTATAAAGAAGCTAAAATTCTCTCTTTTGATGATGATAGCAAATTTATATTTTTTAGTGATTGCCATAGAGGCGACAATAGTTTTGCAGATGATTTTGCCAACAACCGAAACATTTATTTTCATGCACTAAAGCATTATTACGCTGAAAATTTTACTTATTGCGAAATTGGTGATGGTGATGAACTATGGGAAAATCTAAGTTTTCAACCTATTTTAGAAGCACATAAAAATGTGTACGAATTGATGCAGTTATTTTACAATCAAAATAGATTGCACATGATTTGGGGCAACCATGACATGGTTTATCGCAACCCAAAATATGTTGAAAAATATTTGTATTCTTATTTTGATGCCAGAACTGGTGAAGACAAACCGCTTTTTCCTAATTTAAAATTTAACGAAGCCCTTATTTTAAAACATTCTAAAACTAATCAAGAATTGTTTTTAACCCATGGTCATCAAGCCGATTGGTGGAATTATACCTTTTGGAAATGGAGCCGATTTTTGGTAAGAGTCTTATGGAAACCTTTAAATGTCATGGGAATTTCTGACCCAACACAACCAGCAAAAAACTACAAAGAGCTGATTAAAGTAGAACGCAGAACCAAAAAATGGATTACAGAAAACAATAATTTAATTACTATTGTTGGTCATACACATAGACCTCGTTTTCCTGAGCCTGGTGATATTGCTTTTTTTAATGATGGAAGTTGTGTGCATCCACGAAGTATCACAGGCATTGAAGTCGAAAAAGGAGCAATTTCTTTAGTCAAATGGCAAATAGCTACCAATGAAGAAGGTATCCTTCAAATTGTAAGAGTGTTATTGGAAGGACCAAAAAAATTGATTGCTTATAAAACGTCTTAAGTAATTTTTATAACGAATTAATAAATTGAAGCAAATCGGTTCGCTCTTGAGTTGACAATGCTTTAAACTTATTTTTAGAATTCAACGCTTCGCCTCCATGCCACAAAATGGCTTCTGTAATATTTTTAGCGCGTCCATCATGCAAAAAATGGGTGTGACCATTTACTACTTGGGTTAATCCAATTCCCCATAAAGGACGTGTTTTCCATTCATTTCCATTGGCTAAATAATCGGGTCTATTATCAGCTAAATCATTTCCCATATCATGCAACAACATATCCGTATAAGCATAGATTGTTTGGTTTGATATAGCAGGAATTGCATCAAAACCTGTTACCATACTTGGCACATGGCATTTGGCACATTCTATTTGTTCAAAAAGTTGCGCACCTCGTCTTACCGATTCGTTTTCTATATTTCTTGGAGCAGGAACTGCAAGTGTTTTGCAATAAAAGGCAACCTCATTTAAAATATTTTCAGGAATTTCAGGATCGTCACCTAAGCCATCATCGCCATTGGTTTGTCCAAAACCTGTTTCTTGAGTAAACACATAATTGGTCACTCCCATATCTCCAACATAAGCACCAGCACATTGTTCTAACACTGTTGCGGTATTGGCTTTCCATCCAAAACGTCCAATTTTTGTAGTGCCTGTCACAAAATCATACACATAATTGGCTTTCCCAGAAATGCCATCACCATCACTATCATTAATATCTTCATATAGTAAGATTTCAGATTCTGGAATAGCTTCTAATAATCCTAAACCAAAAACTGGTGGTGCTAATCGAGGTGACAACAATATATTATTTGGAACTGTTGTGTAAGCATCAATTAAATTGTATTGAGGTTTTTGTAAAGTGATTTGCGTTCCATCTGCCAATGTTTCTACTATTGGTGTATAATTCACTTCAAATTTGGCTTCAGGTTCATATCCAAAAATAGCTTGATTTTGAATTTGTAATCCAAAATTAGGCACAGGAACAGGACCACCATTGTTGTCCATTCCTGGTAAACTTGAACGCATAAAAAATCCGCTTAAGCCATTGATATTATTAGGAAAAGGTGATCTTCCGTCTTTAGGGTGGCAAGATACACACGATGTATTGTTAAAAATAGGACCAACACCTGCATTTACTTGAGCTGGTGCTGTTACAAAAGCCGATTCAAACTGAAAATCGCCATCTAAATGCAGGTCTAAATCATTCCCATTTAAGTTAGCTGCTGGTGTGCTAAACGCATTACTGGATGTTAAAAAAACAGTGGTTTCGCCTCCTGCCTTCAAACGACTTTGCAATGAAGGCAAATTGGTATATCCTCCATTATCATCTTTTGAACAGGACACCGCAACAAAAACAAACAACACAACCAAACTAAAAATTAAATGACTTCTTTTCAAAACCTTTGTTTTTATATAAAAAGACAAAACGTGTGTATATTAAACACGTTTTGTCTTAAAAATTAATTTTATAAATTAGAAATTAATGGTACTAAATTAGTATTCAATAGTGTAATCAAATCAGATACTTTGGTTTGTGCATTTTCAACTGCTGTTCTGTTATTTACAATAGCATCTGTAAAGGTTCCAGGAATGGCCTCAATAGCGGAAATAGCATCAGAAATGGCTGTTTTAATTTGGGCATCTAAATTTGAATTTTTTAATTGCACAACATCAGAAATTCCTTTTCCGTTGACATTGTTATAATCTCCCAAATATATGTTTTGAATACTTCTAATGTTGTTAGCAAAATCTAATTTTGAGTTGTTACTAAAACGAGATTCTTCAGCTTCTGGTTTAGCGCCTCCATTATTCCCATTAAGGGGTTCTTCAATTTTACCATTGGCAACTTCATCAGCAATAATAGCTAATCCTTCAACAATTTCTTGTAATGCTGCTTTTTGAGATGTATAGATAGAACCTGATTGTCCTGCGTTGATAAAGTTGGCTGCAAAATTGCCTTGACTTGCCAACCATCCAAAGTATAAATCTTGGGTTTGTACTTCAAGATTTTGAGTTGCAGCTACTAAATATTCAATTTCTCTTGTTGTTAAATCAGAAGCTGCTTTGTTACCATTTAATCCCCAAACAAAATACTCAATGGTATGAAAACCTCTGGCTTCATTGTTACTTTCTAATAAAGTAGAGGTAATTGGATTGCCACTATTTAAAATATTATTAATAGCATTAACATCTACAGGCCACGAATCAATAGCAGGATCAATTCCGTCAGTATCTACAGGTCCATATAAAAATCCTTCCGATTTTTCCCAAGGTGCTCTTGTGTTTTGCCATGCTTCTTTAACTGCTTGAAGTGCAGTTTCATCTCCAATAGTCAAATTACTAACAGCATCTTCTAAAGCTTGAGAATTAGTGTATAAACTGTTATAGGTTTCTGTAATCACATTTAAGGATACATTAGTTAATACTTGTGTGTAGAGCTCTGCATTTGGGTCTGTTGTTTCAGAGCCATCGTCATTATTGCTGCAGCTTGTAAAAGTGATAATAGCAATTAAGCTTAAAAAAATGATGTTTTTTTTCATGATGTTATAGTTATTTGGTTTTTAAAATTCGAATCCAATTCCTGTTGAAAATGTACGTTCGTGTTGTTTTTTGCCTGTAAGTTGCAAGGTGGCTTGGTCATAGTTTTCTGAGCCCAAACGTCTGTCAGAATAATGTGCTTTAATGACAATTTTAGGATGCACAAACCAGTTAAAACCTCCTGTAATAGCACTACGTTGCCAACGTGGATTATCAATAATGCTTCCTTCTACATCTTGCATGGTATCATAATAATCGTAGCGCATAAAAGGATATAGCATTTGCTTACTTTCAGGGCTTATCAATGGTAAAATATTGTAACCTACTTCTGCTGAAAATCCTAAAGCATTTTTACCAACTGGTGTTCTTTTGACACCTAAATTATTGGAAAGATTTGCATTTTTTTGCGAAACAATATTGGAGTTTTCTAAGTTACCATAAAGTCCCATAGCATTAAAGCGAAGATTTTTTTCGTTGTACGAAATATGACCTTCAACCAAAGTAACATAAGCTGATTGCTTCATGTCATTTTTTGGTCTGTTAGCTGCTGCATCGTTAATATAAGCAGACAACCCTACAAAGGTATCTTTATGAGTTCCGAATTTGTAGTCTAAACGACCAGCAAAAGCAAAAGATTCAGCAGTTGCCATATCAAATTTAGTTTGGTAACCCCATTTTATCCAGTTTCTTGAAGAAAATCCAGAAGCATCCAAGCCACTCACCACATAGGCTCTATACATAAAACGTTTGGCAAACGTGCCATAAAATTCAATACCGTTTTCATACCAACCCAAAGGAAGGATAGCGTTTTCCATCTCTGGTCGGTGTGCTGTAAAATATTTTGTTGGTTCATCTAAACTTGAAAACACTCCAAAATAAACTTTTAAACGACCTGCTCTAATGTTAAAATAGGGTTGAATTTGAAAATTGATATGTGCTTGTTCTAATTTGACTTCGCCACCTTTTTCAACTTCTTGCTCAAACTCTCCAAACTCCTCTTGGGTGTCATATTCTAAAGCAACTCCTGTCCCTCCATGCTCAAACTCAATTTCCGATTTAAAACTTATCTTGTCTGTAAACTGATAAGACAAATACAGGTTTAAACGTTCTGGATCAAACTTGTTTTTTAATGAAGGGTCTGTATCAAAATCATAATTATAATAATTTATGACACTATAGCCTTTTAAGTTGAATTTACGCCATCTTAAAAGTGCCTCATTTTCGGTTTCCGACTTTGCTTTGAACTCTTCTCTAAGTTCGGTTTTTATTTCTTCTTTGAGTTTTTTATAGGCAATAGAATCTTGCGCTACTTGTGAAAATGTATTTGCTGTAATTAATACACAAATGGTGATGATAATTCTTTTCATTTCTTCTAAATAAGGTTGCAAAATTATACTTATTTAGACTAATTACAAATAAAAAATATATTATTTTTAATACTTTTAATAAATGATTTGAAAATGAATTTGTTAGACTAACTCTCAGGTGCTAACTCTATTTCTAAACCTTCTAATTCTGGAGTTATCTGAATTTGACAGCCCAATCTGCTATTGTTTTTTACATAAAAAGCCTCAGACAACATGGCTTCTTCATCATCTTGCATTTCTGGAAGTTGTGTATTACTCAAAATATAACATTGACACGATGCACACATAGCCATTCCACCACAAATTCCAATTGTACCTTCTGGAGCAAGTTCATAAGAACGAACCACTTCCATAAGGTTCATAGCCATATCAGTAGGAGCCAAAACTTGGTGAGTTTTTCCTTCTCTGTCTGTTATTTTTATGCTAATGTCTTGTTGCATTAATTAATGGCTTTTACTACTTGTTTTGGAGCTTCTTTACGTGTACCATCAAAACCATCAACACCGCTTACAGTTGTATATTTTAACACATATTTTTTTCCTGGATTGATGATTTGGTAAGCTGCCTGACACATTAAAGTTGCTTCGTGAAAGCCACATAAAATCAATTTTAATTTACCTGGATACGTATTGACGTCACCAATAGCAAAAATACCTGGAATGTTGGTTTGATAATCCAAGGCATTGTTCACTTTTATCGCATTTTTTTCAATCTCCAGTCCCCAATTTGCAATAGGACCCAATTTTGGAGAGAGTCCAAATAATGGAATAAAATAGTCACATTCAATTTCGTATTCTTTGTCAATATGAATATTATCTGATTCTTTTACTACAACAGCATCCACTTTATGGTCGCCAACAATGCCAATAACCTCAGCAGGTGTGATGAGATTTATTTTCCCTTTATTTTTTAGTTCCTGAACTTTTTCAACAGAATCTAAAGCGCCTCTAAACTCATTTCGTCTATGAATTAATGTTACTTCAGAAGCCACCTTAGAGAGGAAAATACTCCAATCGAGAGCAGAATCGCCTCCTCCAGAAATAACAACACGTTTGTTTCTGTAGATTTCTGGGTCTTTTATAAAATACGCAACACCTTTATCTTCAAACAGATGAATATTATGAATTAACGGCTTTCGAGGTTCAAAACTTCCTAATCCACCAGCTATTGCGACAATTGGTGCTTGATGTTTGGTGCCTTTATTAGTTGTGACAATAAAACTTCCGTCATCTTGTTTTTCAATAGTTTCGGCACGTTCACCAAGTGTAAAACCAGGTTCAAATTGCTTGCATTGTTCTAAAAGATTATTGGTTAAGTCACCTGCAAGAATTTCAGGAAATCCTGGAATATCATAAATTGGCTTTTTAGGGTAAATTTCAGAGCATTGACCTCCTGCTTGAGGTAATGCGTCTATTAAATGGCATTTGAGTTTTAGTAATCCGGCTTCAAACACAGCAAACAATCCTGTTGGTCCTGCGCCAATGATAAGTATATCTGTTTTAATCATGAATTTTCAATTTCGGGAGTAAAAGTACTGCTCAGTATCAATTTATTTTATGACAAAAATCATATCAACGCTCAACATTGATGACTTGCTCTATCTGTGGTGCATACTTTTTTATGGTCATCTCTACACCAGATTTTAAGGTCATTTGATTTACGCTACATCCAACACAAGCACCTTCTAATTGTACTTTTACCAATTTATCATTTTCAATGGCCAACAATGAAATATTGCCACCATCGCTTTGCAAAAAAGGGCGAATTTCATCTAACGCTTTTTCTACATTTAGTCTTAGTTCTTCTGTTGTCATATCTTATTTTTTAACTGCTGAGCATCCAGCCATCGTAGTTATTTTTATCGCTTCAGTTGGTGGCAAATTGTCATTACGTTTCACGACCTCTTCAACCACATTCTGAGTTAGCTTTTCAAATGCTTTTTCTAAAGGGGAAGCTGTTTGTAACGCTGCTGGACGACCAATATCACCAGCTTCTCTAATGCTTTGAACTAATGGGATTTCGCCTAAAAATGGGACTTGCAAATCTTCAGCTAAATATTTAGCTCCTTCTTTACCAAAGATGTAATACTTATTATTTGGTAATTCTTCAGGTGTAAAATAGGCCATATTTTCTATAATTCCTAATACAGGTACATTGATACTTTCTTGTTGAAACATGGCAACTCCTTTTTTGGCATCAGCTAAAGCAACATTTTGCGGAGTGCTCACAATCACAGCTCCAGTAATTGGTAAGGATTGCATGATGCTCAAATGAATATCACCAGTTCCAGGAGGTAAATCAATCAACATAAAGTCAAGTTCATCCCAATGTGCATCAAAAATCATTTGATTCAAGGCTTTTGCTGCCATTGGTCCACGCCAAACTACAGCTTGGTTAGGTTGTGTAAAAAATCCAATAGACAATATTTTAACGCCATGGTTTTCAATAGGTTTCATTTTTGACTTACCATCAATAGTAACAGCCAATGGTCTTTCGGTCTCTACATCAAACATGATTGGAACAGATGGTCCGTAAATATCAGCATCTAAAATGCCTACTTTAAAACCCATTTTTGCTAATGTAACTGCTAAGTTTGCAGTTACTGTCGATTTTCCGACACCTCCTTTACCAGAAGCCACAGCTACAATATTTTGAATACCAGGAATGGCTTTTCCTTTAATGACATTGGGTGCCGATTTGGTTGGCGCATCTACTTTTACATTCACAGTAATTTTGGCCTTTTCATACACCAAATTGTGGATGGTTTTCATAATTTCGACCTCTGTTTTCTTTTTGGCCTGCAAACTTGGGTTACTAATGGTAATGTCAATAATAACCTCATCAGCAAAAGTGACGACGTTCTTTACAGCACCACTTTCTACCATATTTTTTCCTTCGCCTGGAGCTGAAATAGTTTCCAGAGCCTTTAATATATCTTGTTTGTTAAGTTTCATATTTTATTAATACTATTACATAGGTAAAAGCACAAAGGCAGATTTTGACATCTAAATTTTATATTCTTTGACCTTAAATTTTGAACTATTTAGATTTATTCTAAAGTGCAAATATACAGCGAAATGTTTAGAATTTGAAATGCTTTAATTGAAATAACTAATGAAGAAATTTGATTTGACAATAACGGTTAGGATTTGTAATTATTTATAAATTTTACAAAAATTAGGAACTAATTATAGTTCCTTACTCGGCTCCCAAAACACCGTTTTAAAATTTTGAATTTGGTTGTCTTTCACTTTTATGCCTTCACTTTCTAATAATTGTTGCATTAAATTAGTACCTTCAAAATGATGTTTGCCAGTCAACAATCCTTTTCTATTGACAACCCTGTGCGCTGGGACATCTTTACCAACCGAACCATTCATAGCGTAACCAACCATTCTGGCACTACGAGCAGCTCCCAAATAATGAGCAATAGCACCATAACTCGTCACACGACCATACGGAATTTGTTTAGCCACTTCATAGACCTTATCAAAAAAATTGCGTGTTTCTTGTTGCATTATAATTCCATTAAAATATGTATTAAGGTAACTCCTGCAATAATTCCGGTAATGCCACCAATAATGTAGTTCATATTTTTTTGTGAGGTGAATTTTTTACTTTTCACTTTATCAAAAAAGAAAATATACAAATACAACATAACGAAAGTACCTGTAACAGCTCCTAAAACATAGGCTAAAATCATGGTGGTTTCAAACTTTAACCATCCAAAAGATGCAATAGTTACCGTCATGTATGCCTGATAAGGAATTGGAAACACATTGATTGCCGATAAAAACATTCCTTGAAAAAACCGACTGTGTTTACTTTTGGTATTAGCTTCTATCTCTGGTTTAGGTTTGGCTAAGAGTAAAAAATAAATGGTAATAAGAACAAAAATAACAAAAGCCATACGTTGCAAAATCTCAACTACATCTTTGTGATTGGTCAGATAACGTGCTAACATAGCAGCAATGTAGGTTTGTAAAAATACAATAACACAAACACCAATAGAAAACATGATCCCTCTGGTATGCCCTTCTTTTAAACTGATTTTTGCCGCTGTCATATTGAGCAATCCTGGAGGAATGACACCAACAAGCGCAATGATTAAGCCTAAAAAAAAGACAATAGTAATGTTCAAGATTATTTAATTTTAAACCTAATATACGTAATTGGTTTGTTTTGTTCTAAATATTGGCTTTCATAAAATGTTTGGATGCTGGTTACTTCATCAGGGCTTCCTTCTTGTTTGTACACATTATGATTGGCATATAAGACCTCATGACCTGCACCATGTAGCAAACCAAGCGTGTAACCATGCATAAACTCACTGTCAGTTTTTAGATTTACCACGCCTTCTGGCTTTAATATGGATTGATAGCGTTTTAAAAACTCCGCATTGGTCATGCGGTGTTTTGTACGTTTATACTTAATTTGAGGATCTGGGAACGTAATCCAAATTTCATCCACTTCATTTTGGGCAAACGCGTGGTCAATTAACTCTATTTGTGTACGCAAAAATGCCACATTAGGGATATTCTCTTCAATAGCAGTTTTGGCGCCTCTCCAAAAACGAGCTCCTTTAATATCAATCCCAATAAAATTTTTGTTGGGATATTTTTTAGCAAGTGCAATACTGTATTCGCCTTTTCCGCAACCTAATTCTAAAACTAAAGGATGGTCATTTTTAAAAAAAGTACTGTTCCAGTTGCCTTTTAAACTAAATTGTTGATGTACCAATTCGTCTCTTGTTGGTTGAAATACGTTAGAAAAGGTTTCGTTTTCTTTAAAACGTCTTAATTTATTCTTGCTTCCCACTTTGTATTAACTATGTCTTATTATTATTTTTTAATTGGCAAAATTAAGGAAATATATACAAGCGTTATAATGCTTATCTTTGATTGTTATGAAAAAACGAATTCTTGTTGCGCCTCTAAACTGGGGTTTGGGCCATGCCACGCGATGTATTCCTATTATTAAAGCGTTGTTAGACCATAATTTTATACCTATAATTGCCAGTGATGGTATTGCTTTGGCACTTTTAGAAAAAGAATTTCCAACATTAGAAACACTTACTTTGCCTTCCTATACTATCCAGTATTCTAAAAAAGGGTATCTCTTCAAACTAAAGCTTTTAAAGGATACGCCAAAGTTGATGCGTACTATTAAAGCTGAAAAAAAAGCGATTAAATCTATTGTCGAAACCCATAAAATTGATGGCATCATTTCGGATAACCGATTTGGTCTTTACCATAAAAATGTTCCTTCCGTCTTTATAACACATCAGTTGCAAGTGCTAAGCGGAAACACAACTTGGTTGAGCACTAAATTACACCAAAAAATTATCAAACAGTTTGATGAATGTTGGGTTCCTGACTATCAAAGTACATCTAATTTGAGCGGGAAATTAGGACATATTAGCAATCCAAATTTAACTGTTAAATATATTGGTCCTTTAAGCCGATTTCAAAAAAAAGACCTTGAAATAACCTATGACGTGATGGTGTTGTTATCTGGACCCGAACCACAACGTAGGCTTCTTGAAGAAAAGTTACTGACCGAATTTAAGAACTATAATGGCAAGGTTATTTTTGTTAAAGGTGTGGTTGAAAAAGAACAAACTATAACCACCTTTGGGTCAATAACTATTTATAATTTTATGACAAGTAGCACTTTAGAAAAGGCTTTGAATGAAAGTAACCTTATTGTGGCACGTTCTGGATATACAACTATTATGGATTTGGCAAAATTGGGCAAAAAAGCCTTTTTTATTCCAACTCCTGGGCAATTTGAACAAAACTATTTAGCCAAACGATTGACTGAACAAGGGTTAGTTCCTAATTGCAAACAAACTGATTTTACTTTAGAAAAGTTAAAATCCATTGACTCTTTTAAGGGGTTTGATACTTTTGATGACGCAATGAATTTTAAAAATTTATTTGCCTTTTTCGAGGGTAAATGAAAACTCACTACCAACACCAAGTTCACTTTCTATATAAATTTTTTCGTCGTGAGCTTCAATGATGTGTTTTACAATTGATAAACCAAGTCCAGAACCTCCTTCTTTACGTGAGCCACTTTTATCAATTCTGTAAAAACGCTCAAAGAGTCGCGGAATATTGTTTTTTGCAATACCTTCACCATTATCAGTAACACGAACAATGACTTTGTTTTTGATAAGATGTTCTATACTGATTTCAGTAGTGCCTTTAGATCTTCCGTATTTAATAGAGTTAACAACAAGGTTGGTAAGCACTTGTTGAATGCGTTCTCTATCAGCTTTAACCATAATTGGATTGTTGTATTTTTTATCAAACGTTAAGGTTATTTTTTTTCTGGCAGCTTTCATTTCTAACAAATCAAACACATTATCTACCAAAGCAACCATATCAAAAGTTTCAATATTAAGGCTCAAATCGCCAACTTCTAACTTAGTAATCATATCTAAATCTTTAACAATATAGATAAGTCGTTCTACGCCTTTGCTGGCTCTTTCTAAATATTTTTCTCTTATATTTTCATTATTCATGGCACCATCCAACAAAGTCAAAATATATCCTTGTACGGTAAATAAAGGGGTTTTTAGTTCGTGTGATACGTTGCCTAAATATTCTTTTCGGTATTCTTCTCTTACTTTTAGGGTTTCAATTTCCAGCTTTTTGTCTTTGGCATATTTGTCAATTTCTTGAGTTAAGGTTGCCATGTCTGTAGTAATAGGCTGTTTTCTTAATGAAGCAGATTCTAAAAGGGTTAAATCGTCATATATTTTTTTAACACGTCTATAAATAAAACGTTCTACTCTGTATTGTATGATAAAAAAGCATGACATGTAACAAAACAGTGCAAATGCCAAAACATACAGCGTGTTAAAAGCATGAGAAAAATAAAAAAAAACACTCATAAGGAGTGTCAAAAAAATAGTAATATAAAGCGATGTTTTAATCGCAAATTTGTATGATTTTTTCAAGGGTTTTTATATTAATCGACAAACTTATAACCAACGCCTTTAACAGTTTTAAACCTTTTGTCACCAATTTTTTCTCTTAGTTTTCTAATGTGAACATCAATGGTTCGCCCTCCAACAACCACTTCATTTCCCCAAACTTGGTCCAAAATCTCATCGCGTTTAAATACTTTATTTGGCTTTGTTGCTAACAAAGATAGCAATTCAAACTCTTTTCTTGGTAAAATAATTTCTTGTCCTTTATGGCTTATTTTGTATTCTTCTCGGTTAATGACTAATCCACCAATCTTCATGATGGCATTACTAACTTCGTCTTCTTTAATTCGTCTTAAAAGCGCTTTTACCTTGCTTACCAAAACTTTAGGCTTGATAGGTTTTGTAATATAATCGTCAGCTCCAGCATCAAAACCAGCCACTTGTGAATAGTCTTCACCTCTTGCAGTTAAAAATGTGATGATGGTTTCTTTCAATTCAGGAATCTTACGAATGTGCTCACAAGCTTCAATACCATCCATTTCTGGCATCATCACATCTAAGATAATGAGTTGTGGATGCTCTTTTTTAGCCTTTTTGACAGCTTCTAAGCCATTTTTAGCAGTCATGACTTGATAGCCTTCTGATGTTAAATTGTAACTTACAATTTCTAAAATATCAGGTTCATCATCGACCAAAAGGATTTTAATTTCAGCTTTTTTCATAGAGTCAACATTAGAAAAATTATAAACAAATATACTACTAATAAAAAAAAGCAGAACAGCTATGCTTTATTAATAACAATAAGATAACTCAGAGGTTACATTCATTTGATGAATTTCGAAAAATTTTTACAGTTTAACATTTTTTTGGTACATCTTTTGTATTAATTTTATAACTTTAATATTTAAAATACCCAAACCGCTTCATTTGATGAAAAACTACTTATACATACTTGTAATCTTAATGAGCCTTTGCTTTAGTGTGGAAGGGTTTGCTCAAAAAACCATTCCAAACAGTTCTCAAACGGATAGTATTGAAGAATTGTCCATTTATCCAAACCCTGTTAGTAATGGAAAAATCTATATTACAACTAAGCAAAATTTAACTAAAGACATTGAGATTTTTGATGTTTTAGGCAAAAAAATCTATGCGTCTTCACTTTTTGGAAAAGAGTTAAACATCTCCAAACTCACTCCAGGGATTTACATTTTAAAAATTAAAGAAAACAATATTTCTGCTACTAGAAAATTAGTAGTTAAGTAATTACAATTCCTTTGTTATTTTAGTGTTAAATAGCTAATTATTTAAGGCTTACTGTTTTTTTTGCTCTATTTATTCCTATATTTGTATCTACACTTAAAATTTTAATTATGAAAAAAATTTACTTTTTATTACTAATACTTATTTCTGCCACTAGTGCTTTTTCACAAGGCAATGAAACATTTGACAACTTAGGACTTTCTGGCTCGTCGTATGCCGACGGCACCTTTTTGGGACAAGATGGATCTACTTGGACATATACACAATCAAGAGGAGACCTTACAATTACTGATGCCGCAATAATGTTAGGTAGAAATCGTACCCCTCAAGCTGAGGTTTATTCTGGAACTATTTCTGGAGGCGTTGGAACTATTTCTTTTAATTACATGCAAGCATTTAGCTCTAATGTTAATTTAAATGTTCTAGTAAATGATGTTGTGGTTGGTAATGTTACTAGCTCTGGCGAACAAAATACAGTAAAAGCCTCTGGTACTATAACTGTTAATCAGCCAGGTGATGTTGTTATTAAATTTATTAGCGTTAATAACAGTGATGGCCAAGTTGTAATTGATGATGTTGTTTGGACTGGATATTCTGGAGCAGCAACTCCAAACTTAGTAATTTCTTCTCCAACAGATAATACCGTTTTTCCAAGTGGAACGACAAGTGTTGATGTTTCTATAATTGTGCAGAACTTTGTAGTTGGCAACCCTGGTACTGGTATTGATGGTCATATTCATTGGACAGTCAACACCGTAGATCAAGCCATGAAATATAATGTAAATGATGAAACCATTGCTGTGGCTGACGGACAATCATATACAGTTTTTATGCAATTAGTAGATAATTCTCACCAACCTATAGCACCAGCTGTTAATGCGACAGTTAATTTTTCTGTTGCTTATCCTTGTGATTTACAAATAGGAACTATTAATACTACTTGCGACGCTATAACTTCTGGTGTTGATACTTATACAACCACATTAGATTTTACTGGAGGTGGAACATCTACTTATACAATAGACACTGGTGGCATAGGAACCATTAGTGGAGACGATCCATCTGCCATGGCTTCAGGTACCGTAACTATAACTGGAGTTAATGAAGGTACAGATTTTGTCGTAACATTTACAGGTAACCCTGCAAATAGCGGCTGTGATATTTCTAGAAATATTTCAAGTCCTAATTGTAACCCAACAACTCCTTTACCAATATATGAGAACTTTAATTATGGTTCGTCTGCTGGAGATTTAACTGCTGTAAGTGGTGGTAATTGGGTAAATCATTCAGGTTCTACACCAATTGGTTATGCTACAACAAGTTTATCAATGCCAGGTTATGCCTCATCAGGTCTTGGTGGTTCGGCTACCATTACTGGTTCAAATTCTGAAGATGCCAACCGTCCTTTTACACCACAAACTACTGGAACCATCTATATGAGTGCTTTGGTAAATATTAGTGCTGTCGGTAGTGGAAATTATTTTTTACACTTATTAAAAGATGACGGCTCTAATTTTAGAGCAAGAGTTGGAGCTAAAGATGATGGTAGTGGAAATATCTTATTTGGAATTGGGACTACTGCATCAACTTTAGTTTATGGAACTACCCCTTTTAATTTAAATACAACTTATCTTTTAGTTGCCTCATTCAATATAGATTCAGGATTAACTAATTTATATGTATTAACTTCTCCAGTTGCGACTGAGCCAAGTACTCCAGAAGCTACCGAAACTGGTGGTGGTGGAACTGTTATCTCAGCAGTTGCTTTAAGACAATCAAGCAACATTCCAACAGCAGTTATTGATGGCATCAATGTGGCTACCAATTGGGCAGCCGTTACATTATCAACAGGAAACTTTAGTATAAACAATTTTAAAGTATATCCAAACCCAACCTCAACAGGTTTTGTAAATATCTCTTCAAGCAATTCTGAAAATATTTCAGTTGCGGTGTTTGATATTTTAGGAAAACAAGTTATTAATAAAACTATCAGCAATAACCGCTTAAATGTGTCTGCATTAAATTCAGGAATTTACATTATGAAAATTTCACAAAATAATGCTACAGTGACAAAAAAATTAGTGATTAAATAATTATCCTTCCTAATATTACTATTAAAAGCGTTGCCATAATTGGTAACGCTTTTTGTATTTAATACGTGGTATCTATTTTAGTATCAAAGAGTTTCATGTTGTTTAAATTTAAAAACCAACCGTTAGTCGAGTTTTTTGTTTATTTAAATCTCTGTTTATTACTTTTAAATTGATTAATTAATTCTAACAACTAAAAAACATGAAACACATTTACTTTATTGCTGCCTTTTTGGTGGCTACATTTTCTTATGGACAAGGCTTAGAAACATTTGACAATTTAGATCTTTCAGGTTCATCATATGCTACTGGGTTCTTTCTTGGTAACAATAGTATTACTTGGAGCTATGTTGCTTCAAGAGATGGCAATGCGGATGCCAACAATTCTGGCATCAACTTACCAGCATTAATGCTAAGAAGAGCATCAGATGGAAGCAAAGTTACTTCAAGTACTATTTCTGGTGGTATTGGCAATTTTTCTGTAAAATTATACAAAGGGTTTACTGGTGGTGGAAATCGTCAAGTAGAACTTTTTATTAATGGTGTCTCAAAAGGAGTATCAGATGTATTTGACGATTATGATGAACATATTTTTACTGTTGACAACATTAATATAAGTGGAGACATTACAATTGAGATAGCAAATACAACTGAAAAACAAGTTATTATTGATGATATTTCTTGGACTGCAAATGGAGGAGCGCCATCCCCTACACTTACAGTAACTTCACCAGGTGACAATGTTGTTTTTCCATCAGGAACCACATCTGTTGATGTAGAATTTTCTACCTCAAATATTGATTTAGGTGTTGCAGGCAACCAAGTCAACATAACTGTTAACGGAACACTTTTTGAAGATGTTACAAGCCCATATAGTATTGCAACTACTGATGGCGAAACCTATAATATAATGGTTGCGCTTTTAGAAGGCGGAACTGCTGTTGACAGCAAATCACTTAGCTTTAGTGTAGATGAAGAAAGTACAAACACCTGTCCAAATGTTGGCGATATTATCATTACTGAAATAATGCAAAATCCTGCCGCTGTTGGTGATGGTGATGGTGAATATTTTGAAGTTTACAACACAACTTCGGCTGATATTGATATGAATGGTTGGAAAGTTGCTGATAATGGCTCCGATTCATTTACCATTTCATCTCCTGTAGTAGTACCTGCTAATGGCTATGCTGTTTTTGCTATTAATGACAATTTTATTACCAATGGTCAAATACCATCGGTTGCTTATAAATACTCAGGTTTTACATTGGCAAATAGCGATGATGAAATTATTTTAAAATGTACCAATGGTACTGTTATAGACCAAGTAGCTTATGATGGAGGTCCAAATTTTCCTGACCCTTCTGGTGCTAGTATGGAACTTTCAACAACCGCATACAATAGTGTTGACAACGACTTAGGTGAAAACTGGGGAGATGCTAGAACAACCTTTGGAGCAGGAGATTATGGAACACCTGGAAGTCAAAACGATTTTACACTCTCTAACCCAGAACTAAACAGTGTGCAATTTAGTGTGTATCCAAACCCAACCTCAACAGGTTTTGTAAATATCTCTTCAAGCAATTCTGAAAATATTTCAGTTGCGGTGTTTGATATTTTAGGAAAACAAGTTATTAATAAAACTATAAGCAATAACCGCTTAAATGTGTCTGCATTACAATCAGGAATTTACATTATGAAAATTTCACAAAATAATGCTACAATGACAAAAAAATTAGTGATTAAATAATCTGTGCAATTATAAATTTTCAAAAAAGCGTTATCTTAATTGGTAACGCTTTTTTAGTTTATCTACCTTTGTGCCAATGATAAATACCAACGACATATTCAACATTCAAACAGAAGAAGAATTTAATACCTTAGCGTTAAAAATCTTTAAATTTCAGTTTGAAAACAACCCTGTGTATCGCTCTTTTTGCGATTTACTTTACATTCATCCAAGTGATGTGAAAGTGGTTGAGAATATTCCGTTTTTACCTATTCAATTTTTTAAATCGCATCGTGTTTTAAGCAACTCAAATCCTATTGAAAAAACCTTTTCAAGTTCAGGAACTACAGGAAGCACAACAAGCAAGCATCTTGTAACCAATTTAAACGTGTACGAAACGAGCTTTACAAAAGGATTTAAACACTTTTATGGCAATATTGAAGATTATGTGGTTTTGGCCTTGTTGCCTTCTTATTTAGAGCGCGATGGGTCGTCATTAATTTATATGGCACAACACTTTATTGAACATTCTAACCATAAAGAAAGTGGATTTTACCTTAACAATCTATCCGAATTAAAAGAGCAACTCATCGCCTTGGATGCCAAAGGACAAAAAGTGCTTTTAATAGGTGTTTCTTTTGCTTTGTTAGATTTAGTAGAGTTGCATACATTTCATCTAAAACACACCATTGTTATGGAAACTGGTGGCATGAAAGGACGACGTAAAGAATTAGTTCGCGAGGAGCTTCACACTATTTTAAAACAAGGCTTTGGTGTCGATTTTATTCATAGTGAATATGGCATGACCGAATTATTAAGTCAGGCTTATTCCAAAGGAAATGGTGTTTTTGAATGCCCAAATTGGATGAAAATTTTAGTTCGCGATACTGAAGATGCGCTTTCCATACTTCCAAAACACAAAACTGGTGGTCTTAATGTGATTGATTTAGCAAATATAAATTCGTGTTCGTTTATTGCCACTCAAGATTTAGGAAAAGTCAACATCAACAACAGTTTTGAAATTATTGGTCGTTTTGACAATTCAGATATTAGAGGTTGCAATTTGATGGTCTTGTAAGGACATTTTAAACTATCCGACTTTAACAACAGGTATTGAAAAAGAAAAAATTTGTTGATTGGTTGGTTTAAAAAGCCTGATTTTATTTTTGAAATCAGGCTTTTTTATTAGCCTACTTTTATAATATACATGTTCTTCTTTCCTTTATTAAGAAGGATGTATTTGTTATTTATTAAATCATCGGAAGTTAATTGATAATTTTCGTCCACCTTTTCTTTATTTACAGAAATAGCGTTTTCTTTCAAAGCACGTCGCGCTTCGCCATTAGAATTTAAAAAATTGGTTTTGGCAGATAAGGCTGCAATCATATCCAAACCTTCATTAAATTCTGACATAGAAATTTCAGCCAATGGCACACCTTCAAAAACTTCTAAAAACATTGATTCTGATAAGGTTTTTATATCGCTTTTAAATGACTTACTAAACAAAATTGAAGAGGCTCTTTCGGCATTTTCAAAATCGTCTTTAGAATGCACCAAAGTTGTTACCTCTTGTGCTAAACGCTTTTGCAATACACGCAAATGTGGTGTTTCTTTATGTTCATTAATTAAACCTTCTATTGTTTTCTTATCTAAAAAAGTGAATATTTTAATATACTTTTCAGCATCTTCATCACTGGTATTTAACCAAAATTGATAGAATTTATAAACCGACGTTTTATCAGCATCCAACCAAACATTACCACCTTCACTTTTACCAAATTTAGAACCATCTGCTTTTGTAATTAATGGACAGGTCATGGCAAATGCTTTAGCATCTTCGCCAACATTCATGCGTCGTACCAACTCGGTTCCTGTGGTGATATTTCCCCATTGGTCGCTTCCACCCATTTGCAACATGCAATTATGGCTCTTGTGCAAATGGTAAAAATCATATCCTTGAATGAGTTGGTATGTAAACTCTGTAAACGACATGCCAACATTACCTTCGTCACCAGACAATCGTTTTTTTACTGAGTCTTTGGCCATCATATAGTTAACTGTGATGCGTTTACCAACATCGCGTGCAAAATCAATAAAGGTGAAATTTTTCATCCAATCATAGTTATTCACTAAAATTGGTGCATTTTTATGAGTTGAATTAAAATCTAAAAAACGAGACAATACCCTTTTTATTCCAGCAACATTATGTGCTAAAGTAGCTTCATCCAACAAATTGCGTTCATCACTTTTGCCCGAAGGATCGCCAATCATACCTGTAGCACCACCAACCAAAGCAATAGGCTTATGACCAGCTTTTTCCAAGTGCATCAATAAAATAATTGGTACAAGACTCCCAATATGCAAAGCATCGGAAGTAGGATCAAAGCCAATATAAGCTGTGGTCATTTCTTTGTCAAGTTGTTCTTCAGTTCCTGGCATGATATCATGTACCATACCTCTCCAACGTAATTCTTCAACAAATGCGTTTGCCATAAGTGTGTAATTGAAATTAATTTTAGCAAAGATATGTTTATACCGTTAAAGACAAAAGACAATTATAAAAAAGACTAACTTAGCTGTATGATTTTAGTTACAGGAGCAACAGGTTTAGTCGGTTCACATTTACTATATAATTTAGTAAGTGCAAAAAAGCATGTCAAAGCCATTTACAGACGAGCACATAAACTTGAAAGTGTTAAGCATGTATTTTCATATTATACAGATGATTTTGAAACCCTTTTTAATGCTATTGAATGGATAGAAGCTGATATTAATGATGTTCCTACCTTAGCTGAGGCTTTTAATGATGTAACATATGTATATCATTGTGCCGCTTTTGTGAGTTTTGAACCTGACAAATACCATCTACTGCGTAAAATTAACATTGAAGGTACTGCTAATATTGTCAATTTGTGTGTGGCACATCACATTAAAAAATTGTGTTATGTGAGTTCTGTAGCTGCCATTGGACATCATCAAAATGCTGAAGAACTCATAACAGAAGAAACCCATTGGAATCCTGAAGAAGACAATAGCGTGTACGCCATTACCAAATATGGTGCAGAAATTGAAGTTTGGCGTGGCACACAAGAAGGTGTCGCAACCGTTATAGTAAATCCTGGTGTGATTATTGGTCCTGGTTTTTGGAAAAACGGTGGAAGCAGTAGTTTGATACGACAAGTATATAAAGGATTTCCTTATTTTGCCAATGGCTCTACAGGTTATGTTGATGTTTGGAATGTGGTCAGTATTATGACAAAATTGATGGAAAGCGACATTAAAAACGAACGCTTTATTTTAGTTTCAGATAATTTAACTTTTAAAGAATTTAATAAAAAAGTAGCAAAAGGACTTGGTGTTGCTCCTGCAAAAAAAGAAGCCAGTAAATTAATTTTAGAATTGGGTTGGCGATTGGATTGGCTTAAGCATAAATTATTTGGCAAGCGCAGAAAACTATCTAAACAATTAGCAAAAACCGCAAGAACAGTGACACTTTATGATGCTTCAAAACTTAAAAACACACTAAATTTTAAATTTAATGCTATTGATGACTCTATAAAAAAAACCAGTAATTTATTTCTTAAAGATTTAGATAAAGATTAGTTCTTTTTTTTGATTTCTCTTAGCTTAGAAGATGGTTTTTTTGAGCTCTTCCCTGCCTTTTTATGAGTATTTATAATAGAAGAGTCCCGTTGTCTTCTTTCTTGTTCATTTAAAGCATCATAAACTGCTTTTTCTTGTTCAACTCTTGCCTTTACTTTTTCAACAATAGCTTCATAACCTTCTATATCATAAGCATAATAAGTGTTACTCAGCGCAAATTGCAAACTGTCAATATGGTATTTTTCAAAAACAAAATTTTTAGGAAGAATGTCATTTTGCTCCAATGTTTTTTTGCCAATCCCTTTTGCAGCATTAAACAAAGAAATATCATAAAGAATACTGACCATAGTGTCTTTTGAGATCAAATTATCAGGTTTTTTGGGTTTGTCAACATGATGACATCCAAAAAAAAGGGAAATACTCAATAAACTAATTAAAAATCTCATCTGTTAAAAGTTAATCGTTTAGCAGCTTTAACGTCAAAAAACTTAAAATTCTTATAAACCAAAGCTCCATTTACAAAGGTATGGGTTATTCTTGATTTAAACGAAGTGCCTTCAAAAGGTGACCATTCACATTTGTACAAAATGTTTTCTTTTTTAACTGTCCAAGGACTATTAATATCAACTATCACTAAATCAGCAAAATAACCTTCTTTAATATAACCTCTTTTTTCAATTTGGAACAGTATCGCAGGATTATGACACATTTTTTCGGCAATTTTTTCTAAAGAAATTTTGCCTTTATGGTAAGCTTCAATCATGGCAACCAAAGCATGCTGTACCAAAGGACCACCAGAAGGCGCGCTTGTATATAAATTTTGTTTTTCTTGTAAAGTATGTGGCGCATGGTCTGTAGCGATGACATCTATTCTGTCATCCAACAGTGCTTTCCAAAGTCCTTCTCTATCATTTGCCGTTTTTACCGCAGGATTCCATTTAATAAAAGTTCCTTTATCTTTATAATCTTCATCACAAAACCATAAATGATGTATGCAAACTTCGGCCGTTATTTTTTTGTCTTTAAGTGGAATTTTATTAGAAAATAATTCTGTTTCTTTTGCGGTTGAAAGATGAAAAACATGCAACCTTGCACCTGTTTTTTTAGCAAGTTCAATTGCTTTTGATGATGATAAATAACAGGCTTCTTCACTTCTAATTATTGGATGACATTCAATAGGAATGGCATCACCATATTTTTTAATGTGAGTTGCTAAATTTTTCTTGATGGTGGTTTCATCTTCACAATGTACTGAAATCAGCAGATTTGTTTTACTGAAAATAGCTTCCAAAGCTTCAATATTGTCCACCAACATATCACCAGTTGAGGAGCCTAAAAATAATTTTAACCCAGCAACGTTCTTTTCGTCCACTTTTAAAATCTCATCCAAATTGGTGTTGGTACCACCAAACATAAAGGAGTAATTGGCATGCGATGTTTTTGCAGCAATGTCAAATTTGTCTTCCAATTTTTCAATAGTGGTGGCTTGCGGAATGGTATTTGGCATTTCAATAAATGAGGTAATTCCGCCAGCAATGGCTGCTCTTGATTCGGTTTCTATGGTTGCTTTATGTGTCAATCCTGGTTCTCTAAAATGAACTTGGTCATCAATAACACCTGGAAACACATAATTGCCTTCAGCATCTATAATAAGCACATCGGCTGATTTTGCACTTATTGAATCTGAAACTTCTTTGATAAAGTTACCTTCAATTAAAATATCACCTTCAAAAATACTGCCTTCGTTAACAATTTTGGCGTTTTTTATAAGTACCGTTTTTGTTTTCATTTACTTGCCAAATAGACTTTTTAATTTCATATTAATAACTCCAAAAATAGCTTCAGAAATAATACCTCCACTCATTTTGGATTTTCCTTTTGTTCTATCAGTAAAAATAACAGGAACCTCAACAATTTTAAACTTTTTTAAATGAGCTTTAAATTTCATTTCAATTTGAAACGCATAACCCACAAATTTAATTTCACTTAAGTTGATGGTTTCTAAAACCTTGCGTTTGTAACACACAAAACCAGCTGTGGTGTCGTGTATATTCATACGTGTTATAAATCTTACGTATTTGGATGCAAAATAAGACAACAATACTCGGCTCATTGGCCAATTGACTACATTAACTCCATCAACATAACGAGAACCAATGGACACATCAGCACCTTCAAGAGCACAAGCGTTGTAAAGTTTTATTAAATCGTTTGGGTTGTGTGAAAAATCGGCATCCATTTCAAAAATATACGCATATTCTTTTTGAATACACCATTTAAAGCCATCAATATAGGCCGTCCCTAAGCCTGTTTTTTGTTTTCGTTGCATCAAAAATAAGCTGTCGGCATATTCTTTTTGCAATTCTTTTACTTTAAGTGCTGTCAAATCTGGCGAATTATCATCAACCACAAGCACATCAAAAGCCTTCTGTTGAGCAAAAACAGCTTTGATAATGGCTTCAATGTTTTCTATTTCATTGTAAGTTGGAATGATGACAACGGCATCTTTCATAAAGTAAAATTTTAGCAAAAGTAAGTTTTTTTAAAAGATTAATTTTATTGAAACGAACAGATAAAATTTTCTTTTTAATTTAGCATCATGCTAAGAACAATAATATCTAACGAGTGGTTTACGGTTTTCATTATTTTGGGCTTATGCTGCATAACCTTATCCAAACATTGGTTTTCCAGTAGGTTTATGGATTTTATTGGTGTGATTGGCAATTCTAAATATTTGAAGATATACGCAAGAGACCAGAAATTTATTGATGGTTTTGACACCTTGCTATTTATAAATTTAGTGATTTCCATCTCTGTTTTTGGGTATTATTCATATATCAATCTTTTTACACTTGGTAATTTTGAAATTGACGTTTTCTTAAAACTTTTGTTTGCAGTGGCTGCATTAGCTTTAATAAAAATTCTGTTAGAACGCTTAATTGGTAGCCTTTTTGAAATTGACAAACTTATAGATGCTTATTTATTTCAAAAAACAAGTTATAAAAATTACTGTGGCTTTGTGCTCTTACCTGTCAATGCCTTAATACTATACACTATAGCACCTTCAAAAATTATCATATTTTCAGTCATTGGACTTGTTTTTGTAATTAATCTTATCGGATTTATGACAAGTTTCAAGAATCATCAAAAATTACTCTTAAACAACCTATTCTATTTTATTTTGTATCTTTGCGCACTTGAAATTGGACCCTATCTAATTTTATATAAGATAATTGTAGAATATAAAGCTTAAAAAACTATACAAAGCCTATGAAAGTGAAAACAATTTTAGTGTCTCAACCTGAACCTAAAATCGAAAATTCGCCTTATTTTGATCTTCAAGAAAAGCAAAAAGTAAAAATAGACTTTAGACCTTTTATACATGTTGAAGGCGTTGTGGCTAAAGACATCAGACAACAAAAAGTAGATTTAAATAATTATTCAGCAATTATACTTACCAGTAGAAATTCTGTAGATCACTTTTTTAGAGTTGCTGAAGAAATGCGTTTTAAAGTGCCAGACACCTTAAAATATTTTTGTCAGTCTGAAGCGGTTGCATTTTACTTACAAAAATATGTTGTGTACAGAAAACGTAAAATTTATGTTGGCAAACGTAATTTTGAAGATTTATCGCCTTTAATTAAAAAGTATAAAGATGAAACATTCTTATTACCTACGACAGATAAATTAAAAGACGAGGTACCTGAAACACTGAATGCTTTAAATATTAAATGGAAAGAAGCCATATTTTACAAAACAGTTATTAGTGATTTGTCTGATTTAGCTGATGTTTATTATGATATTTTGGTGTTTTTTAGTCCATCAGGAATAGAATCTTTATTCCACAACTTTCCAGAGTTTAAACAAAACAACACCAGAATAGCTGTTTTTGGAAACACCACAGCAAAAGCTGTTGAAGAACATGGGTTGCGTGTAGATATTTTAGCACCAACACCAGAAACCCCTTCAATGACGATGGCTTTAGAGAAATATATAGAAAAAGTAAATAAAGGAAAATAAAAATCCTTGACCCTATAAAAACAAAAAGCGCGATTTAAATAAATCGCGCTTTTTTTATGATGGTTTCTAATGTTTACTTCACATTTGGGGCACCAGCCAAAATTTCTTCATTTGCAAACTCTTCAAACTTTTTAAAGTTTTCTCTAAACGAATTTGATAATTTATAGGCTGTCTCATAATACCCCTTATCATTATTCCATGTGGTTCTTGGACTCAAAACATCTGTTGGCACGTTAGGGCAAACACGAGGTTGTGCCACTCCAAAAACAGAATGTACATGGAAATTATCCTTATTGGCAGCTTCTAAAGAGCCGTCCATAGCGGCTGCAATCATAGCTCTGGTATATTTTAGTTTCATTCGGCTACCAACACCATAAGGACCACCTGTCCAACCTGTATTAACTAACCAAACACGCACACCAGTTTCTTTCATTTTGGCACTGAGCATTTCGGCATATTTTGTTGGGTGTAAAGGCATAAAAGGTGCTCCAAAACAAGCAGAAAAACTTGGTAATGGTTCATCAATTCCTGCTTCAGTACCAGCTACTTTAGCAGTATAACCAGAAATAAAATGATAGGCTGCCTGACCTGGAGTTAATTTAGAAATTGGAGGCAAAACACCAAAGGCGTCTGCTGTTAAGAAAAATATATTTTTTGGATTTTTACCAATAGAAGGCACTTTTATATTATCAATAAAATGGATTGGATAACTGACTCTTGTATTTTGTGTGATAGAAGTATCGGCATAATCAACATCACCATTAGCATCCATAATGACATTTTCTAAAATTGCGCCTTTTTTAATCGCTCCATAAATTTCTGGTTCTTGCTCTTGCGATAGGTTAATTACTTTTGCATAGCATCCTCCTTCAAAGTTAAACACAGTGTTTTCTTTGGTCCAACCATGTTCGTCATCACCAATTAAACTTCTATCAGGATCTGTAGAAAGTGTTGTTTTACCTGTTCCTGACAATCCGAAGAAAATAGCTGTATCACCATCTTTACCAACATTTGCACTACAGTGCATTGGAAGTGTTTCTTTAAATACTGGAAGGATAAAATTTAAGGCAGAAAAGATGCCCTTTTTAATTTCACCAGTGTAAGCAGTTCCGCCAATTAAGGCAATTTTACGTGTAAAGTCTAAAATAGCAAAGTTATGTTGACGTGTCCCATCAACTTCTGGATTTGCCATAAACCCTGGTGCATTAACAATGGTCCATTCTGGAGTAAAATGCTCTAATTCAGATGCTGTTGGGCGCAAAAACATGTTGTAAGCAAATTGATTGCTCCATGCGTATTCATTGATAACTCTGATATTAAGTTTGTATTTTTCGTCTGAGCAAGCATAACTATCTCTTACAAAAACTTCTTTGTTTGAAAGATAGTCTGTGACTTTGTCATACAATTTTTGAAATTTATCAGAATCAAAAGGAATATTAATATTTCCCCACCACACTTTATCTTTTGTTACGTCGTCCATCACAATAAAACGATCTTTTGGTGAACGTCCAGTAAACTCGCCTGTTTTGACAGCAATGGCTCCAGATGAAGCCTCAACTGCTTGACCTTTAGCTATTGCGATGTCTTGTAATTGGTCAGGTGAAAGTTGATAGCGAAGTTTGGCATTTTTAATTCCATATTGATCTAACGAAATCGATTTCGTAGTTTGGGTATGATCTACCATAGTATTTTGTGTTGTTTGTTGATGCAAAATTAAAACATTATTTTAAAGTAAGCACCTAATTTTATGATTTATCAACTTTGATTTTTAAAAAGTTTATCAACAATAGTACCCAAGCAATTATTAACAGCAAACCTCCTATTGGTGTTATAAATCCAACGCTTTTAAAGTCAAAACTCGTTAACTCATTCGTTGCCAAACCATAAATAGACCCTGAAAAAAACAGCAATCCTATCACTATTAAATATGCTATCGTATTTTTTGCTTTCATACTTAGTAAAGAGGTGCTGCCAACAAACAATAATACAATTGCATGGTACATTTGATAGCGCACACCTGTTTCAAAAACTTGTTGCATGTCTGCAGAGATTAAGGTTTTTAAACCATGTGCTGCAAAAGCGCCTAAAATGATACTTACTATTCCTAATACAGCTGCAGTAATTAAAATAGATTTGTTCATATAAAAATGGTATTTGGGTTTTTAGTACCCTTTGTATTTATTACATTCGTGTCCACAAAATTACTCAACAAATTTCATTATGCGAAAGATTTTAGTTATTGGTTCAGGTAAATCTGCTTCCTACCTCATAAAATATTTATTAGATAAATCTACTTCTGAAGAATTACATATAATTGTAGGTGATATTAGCCTAAGCAATGCCAAAAAATTAATAGGAAGCCATGAAAATGCACAAGCCATTACGTTAGATGTATTTGATAAAAACTCAAGAGCAAATGCCATTCAAAATGCTGATATTGTTATTTCAATGTTGCCTGCTCGTTTTCATATAGAAGTTGCCAAAGACTGCATCACTTATGGAAAAAACATGGTAACCGCTTCGTATGTGAGTGACGAGATGCAAGCTTTGGATAAGGCTGCAAAAGAAAAAGGCTTGGTATTTATGAACGAAATTGGTGTCGATCCAGGTATTGACCACATGAGTGCCATGAAAGTTATTGACCATATTAGAGCTAAAGGTGGTAAAATGATTTTGTTTGAATCGTTTACTGGTGGTTTGGTAGCACCTGAAAGTGATAACAATTTATGGAACTACAAATTTACATGGAACCCAAGAAATGTAGTGGTTGCAGGACAAGGAGGTGCTGCTAAGTTTTTACAAGAAGGGACTTATAAATATATTCCGTACAATCGATTATTTAGAAGAACTGAGTTTTTAGAAATTGAAGATTATGGCCGATTTGAAGTGTATGCCAACAGAGATTCTTTAAAATACCAAACCGTTTACGGTTTAGATAATGTAAAAACTTTATACAGAGGCACCATGCGTCGTGTTGGTTTTTCTCGTGCATGGAATATGTTTGTACAATTAGGAATGACTGACGACAGCTACACCATTGATGATAGTGAAAACATGAGCTATCGCGATTTTGTCAATGCCTTTTTACCTTATAGCCCAACCGATTCTGTTGAATTAAAATTCAGATACCAATTAAAGATAGAACAAGATGATTTGATTTGGGATAAACTCTTAGAACTGGATATTTTCAATCCAAACAAACGTGTGGAGCTTGCCAAAGCAACACCAGCACAAATACTACAAAAGATTTTAATGGATAGTTGGACACTTGCTGAACACGACAAAGATATGATTGTGATGTATCATAAATTTGGGTATGAATTGGATGGAAAAATGCACCAAATAGATGCCACTATGGTCACCAAAGGTGAAGACCAAACCTACACAGCCATGGCTAAAACTGTTGGTTTACCTGTAGCGATTGCTACTTTAGCAATTCTGAATGAAAAAATTACAACACCTGGAGTTCAGATACCAACCACCAAGGAAGTTTATGAACCAATATTGAAAGAATTGGTAACTTATGGTGTTGCTTTTAAAGAACATAACGTCCCTTATTTGGGTTACAATTCATTACATGTCTAACTATTTTTTTGTATTTACCTATTTAAGACTACATTTTTAATTGGGTTTATTACTTTTAACTTTTATTATTAACACGCATCACACAATGAAGATAATAAACCAAAACTTGCAGATTGACGGAATTGACAAAAAAATACTAAGAGCCTTAATGGAAGATGCCAGAACACCAGTTCTTGAAATAGCAAGAAGTGTTGGCATTTCTGGAGCAGCTATTCATCAACGATTGCGAAAACTTGAAAAATCTGGATTGATTTCTGGATCTAAGTTTGTGATTAATCCTAAAGTTTTGGGCTATACCACCATGGCTTTTGTTGGTATTTATTTGGATAAAGCCATCAGCAACCCAGAAGCCGTTAAACAATTGCAGAAAATTCCCGAAGTATTAGAATGTCATTATACTACAGGAAACTGGAGCATCTTCATCAAAATATTGTGCAAAGATAATGAGCATTTGATGCAACTTCTTAATAGAGACATCCAATCAATTACAGGCGTTTCAAGAACAGAAACATTTATCTCTTTAGCACAACAGATTGACCGACAAATAAAAATTTAATGGTTGATGTTGTGGTGTTAAATTTTATAGCAAACGTAAAAGCACAGAAACCTTCAAAAAAAAAGTTACTGTGCTTCATTTTTGTAAAAAAAGGAATCTTATCTTCTGGACATAAAAATTTGGAGCACATACCAAAACAACAGCATTAATGAGGCAAATAAACCCAAAGCTGCTGGTACATAATCGTCGGTTGTGTATTTATTTACCAAATTAGAAGTTTGATATAAAATAGAACCTCCTGCCAATAAGCACATTCCTACAGAAAACCAAAGCCCAAGATTAAAGCCAAACAGCGTTCCTGCAATAATTAATCCGATAGCAATAAAAAAGCCAATGGTCAATCCTGTTTTTAAAAATGAGAAGTCTTTTTTGGTCAAAAACACAACTGCTGATAAACCTGTGAATAATGCCAAAGTTACAATTGCTGCTTGGTTTAAGATTTCAGCTCCAGACTTCATATAAAATGCAGCAATGTAAATTAGTGGCACAAAAATGAATGCTTCGGCCAAAATATACAAACCAAAAGCTAAGTATTGTTTGTTTCTATCACCAGATTTAAGTGCTGTTCTTTCGGCATAATTGGTAATAAACATAAAACCTCCTAACAGAATCAGCCATCTATATCCTTGCGTCATAGACAATGCAAAATTGACAATAGCATCACTTTGCAGCAGCAAATATTCAAAAAGAACAAAGGCTAAAACACCACCTGCTACATGTGCATAGGTTTTTTTATAAAATGCCACACGATCTACATCAGATACTGCGCTTAAAAGCATTTTATTATTAACATTTTGAAACGGATTTTGTGATTGATTTTCCATAAATCATTTGTTTAGTTGATGGATAAAAATAGAAAAAAATAAACTGAATGACCAACCCTTCTATCAAAATTAAGTCATTTATAATTGTATGATCTAATTATCGTCTTGCTCCAAACACCTGAAGTGCCCAATACAATAAAGACGCTAAAGCACCAATAGCGGCTACCAAATAGGTTCGTGCAGCCCATTTAAGTGCATCTTCAGCACCTGTATATTCTTCTTGAGACAGCATGTGTTTGTTTTTTAACCATGCTAAGGCTCTGTTACTTGCATCGTATTCTACAGGTAAAGTAATAAAACTAAATACCGTTGCCATTCCCATAAAAATCAAACCAGCAACTGCAATATAAAATCCAAAACCTGCTCCTGCAGCTGCGCCTAAAATAAGTCCACCAATAACTAACCATTGCGACATATTAGATGTTACACTTACTACAGGTACTAATGCCGAACGCATTTTTAACGCCGCATAAGCTTGTGCATGTTGAACTGCGTGACCACACTCGTGCGCTGCTACTGCTGCAGCTGCGGCATTGCGTTGGTTATAAACCGCTTCACTAAGGTTCACTGTTTTGTTTTTTGGATTGTAATGATCTGTTAATTGTCCTGCCACCGAAATGACTTTTACATCACGAATACCATTATCTGCCAGCATTTTTTCGGCAATTTCTTTACCACTCATGCCGTTTCGCAGCTGTATTTTTGAGTATTTTTTAAACTTTTGTTTTAATTGGTTACTAACCAACCAACTTACTAAGGCTATGGCTCCAATAAGTATGTAATATCCTAAATATCCTATCATTTTTTTTAAGTTTTAAAGTCGTGTAAATTTACAGTAACTATAGCAAAAAATACGCCAAAGATTCGTTAAGAAATTTTGTCAGTAAAATACGCAACCTTTTCAATTTTTTGCATCTACTTATAAAACATAAACCTAAAATAATACCTTATGAAAAAAATGATATTGTATATAGCTATTGCCATATTTATGGTTTCTTGCTCAAATGATGATACACCAAATGGACACGAGCCTGTTAGCAAATGGAAACTCACTGAAATATTAGCGGATCCTGGAGATGGTAGCGGTACTTTCAACCCTGTACTAAGTGATAAAACAGTTACTTTTTATAGTGATGGTATTATTAAATCTAATGGCAATTTATGCGAAATAGGTACTGACACTACTCAAGGAAGTACTGGCACTTATACATCAGATACTATTGTACCCGATTCTTGCCCTTCAGAAGCTTCTTTAGGAATAAGCTATACGATAGAGGCTTCTGTTTTAATTATTCATTATCCTTGTATTGAAGCTTGTGCTGAGAAGTATGAACTAATTGAAGAATAAAAAAAAGGCTCATTTATATTAAATTAAATGAGCCTTTTTTTATGTTATTACTGTTTATAAGTCCAACCTATTCTTCCATTAATTTAATAGAATTTACTTCAAACCGATTGTCTTTTAATTCACCGATGACTTCGGCCTTTCTAATCACTTCACAAAAACCCGTTTTTTCATCATGTGCATCGCCAAATTGATCAATATCAGCGCCATCTACAAAATAGGCTTTGCCATCAACACGAACTGCCAAATCGCAACCTTTTTGAGTAGTCAAACCAAATTGACATTGTCCACAAGCCACTTCAACCACTTGTTTTTTAGCTTTAGATTGAGCACAAGCAATACCTAAAAGCAAAATGAGTATTATCATTATTTTTTTCATAGTTCTATATTTTTAAAAGATTAAAAAAATTACCTTTTGGAAATTAACCAACAATATTGACTATTTTACCAGGAACAACAATTACTTTTTTAGGTGTACGTCCTTCTAATTGAGCAATAGTTTTTTGGTGTGTCATGACTGCTTTTTCAATGTCTTCTTTAGTTAAATCTAATGGCAATTCTAAAGTGAATTTCATTTTACCATTAAATGAAATAGGGTAATTCTTGCTGCTTTCCACTAAATAACTTGCTTCATACTTTGGGAAAGAAGCTGTCGAAATAGAGCTTTCATGACCTAATTGACTCCATAATTCTTCAGTAATATGAGGTGCATAAGGTGATAATAGAATTAATAAAGGTTCTAAAATATCTTTACTTGTACATTTTTGGGCTGTTAACTCGTTGACTGCAATCATAAAGGTAGAAACTGAGGTATTGAATGAAAAATTTTCAATGTCTTCTTCTACTTTTTTGATAGTTTTATGAAGCGTTTTTAGGTTATCTGTAGTTGGTGTGGCATCATCCACATTTAAACTATTGTCGCTAACATACAATTTCCATAGTTTTTTAAGGAAGCCATGCACTCCTGTAATACCAGCCGTATTCCAAGGTTTGTATTGCTCTAATGGTCCTAAAAACATTTCATACAATCTTAAACTGTCTGCTCCATATTGTTCGCAAATAGCATCTGGATTGACGACGTTGTATTTGGATTTGGACATTTTTTCGACTTCGCGACCTACTTTGTAAACGTCATTATCTCCTTTAATGATTTCTCCATTTTCTCCAATGAAAATGGCGTCTTTATAATCTTCTCCAAACTCTTCATCCTTCTTCAAGCCTTCTATATCTAATTCATTTGAAGCATTTACATATTGAACTTTTACGTGAATTGGAACTATGTTGAACTCTGGCTCAGTTTTGAATTTATGAGAAGCCAAATTCATTATTTGATCCAAAATAACATAATCAATGTCAGTATATATAAAACCCTCCACATTAAAAGCGTCTTTATTTTTACTCAAAGAAGACTTATCATATGCCAATTTATCCAATATAATAGGTTTTGAAAGTTTTACAGTATATCTTTCATTTTCAATTACGTAATACGCAAAAACTCTATAAACAAAAGCACTCGTTCCCAAAATCATCCCTTGGTTAATCAGCTTTTTAAAAGGTTCTTCTACGTTTACAAACCCTCTGTCTTTTAAAAACTTTACCCAAAAACGAGCGTAGAGTAAATGTCCTGTAGCATGTTCGCTTCCACCAATGTATAAATCGACGTTTTTCCAATAGTTAAGGGCTTCTTTGCTTGCAAAAACCTCATCATTTTGAGCGTCCATATATCTAAAGAAATACCACGAACTTCCTGCCCAACCAGGCATTGTATTGAGTTCTAAAGGAAAAACCGTTGTGTGGTTGATAGTGTTATTGCTAACCACCGAATTTGTTTTGGTACACCAAGCCCAAACATCTGCACGACCTAAAGGTGGCTCACCTGTTTCGGTTGGCAAATATTTTTCTACCTCAGGCAAACGAATTGGCAAATGTGCTTTGTCTATCATTTGTGGCATGCCATTGACGTAATACACAGGAAAAGGTTCGCCCCAATAACGCTGACGTGAAAACACCGCATCCCGCAATCGGTAATTGGTTTTACCTTTTCCTTGACCTAATTTTTCGAGTTCTTGAATGGCTTTTTTAGTGGCTTGTTTATAGTTGAGTCCGTTTAGGAAATCAGAATTTGCAATAATTGTTTTGTCTTTATCTGAAAAGGCTCCTTCAGAAATATCAGCACCTTCAAAAATATTAGGAATTTCAATGTCAAAATGTTTTGCAAAATCATAATCCCGTTGGTCGCCACAAGGAACTGACATGACTGCTCCTGTTCCGTAGCCAGCTAAGACGTAATCGCCAATCCAGATGGGAATTGGGTTTTTTGTAAACGGATGCTCTGCATAAGCACCAGTAAAAGCTCCAGAAATGGTTTTGACATCAGCCATACGATCGCGTTCGCTACGTTTTGCTGTAGCTTCAATATAGGCTTCAACCTCTGCCTTTTGTTCTGGTGTGGTAATTTGTGATACTAAATCGTGTTCAGGCGCTAAGGTCATAAAACTGACTCCAAAAATGGTATCAGGTCGTGTGGTGAAAACTTCAATGGTGTGAGATTGTTTGGTGCCACTCGCAATAACATTGAAAGTAACCGCTGCACCAACCGATTTTCCTATCCAGTTGCGTTGGATGTCTTTTAAAGACTCTGTCCAATCTAAATCTTCTTTATTATAGTCTATTCCATTAAGCAAACGGTCAGCATAAGCCGAAATTCGCATGCTCCATTGGGTCATTTTTTTACGAATGATAGGATGACCTCCACGTTCAGACAAGCCATTGACAATTTCGTCATTTGCCAAAACAGTTCCGAGTGCTGGACACCAATTGACTTCGGTTTCAGCCAAATAAGTTAACCTATATTTTAAAAGAATGTCTTGTTGTTTTACGGCATCAAAATTGTGCCATTCTGAAGCTGTAAAAGTTTCGATATCATCATCACAAACTGCATTAACTTTGGTATTTCCTTCCGAAGCAAATTTTGAAATTAAGGTTTCAATGGGTTCGGCTTTATTGCTATCATTATTGTACCAAGATTCAAATAATTGAATAAAAATCCACTGTGTCCATTTGTAATAACTTGGTTCTGAAGTACGTACTTCTCTGCTCCAATCGAATGAAAAACCAATTTGATCTAACTGACGACGATAGGTTTTAATGTTTTCTTCAGTTGTAATTACAGGATGCTGACCTGTTTGGATGGCATACTGTTCGGCAGGTAATCCAAAACTATCATAGCCTTGAGGATGCAATACATTAAACCCTTTATGACGTTTGTAGCGTGCATAAATATCTGAAGCAATATAACCTAAAGGATGCCCAACATGTAACCCTGCACCACTTGGATAAGGGAACATATCGAGTACGTAATATTTTGGTTTATCACTATGGTTTGAGGCTTTAAACGTTTGGTTTTTGGCCCAATAGTCTTGCCACTTTTTCTCTATCTCGTTAAAATGGTAATTCATAGTTATTTTTTTCTCTCAAAGGCACTGAGACACATAGATTTTAAACAGTAATTATAAAACTTGGCGACTTTGCAAGCATTAATCAAAGCGCAAATTTAAACTTATTATAACAATGTTGAAAGTTTAAACGTTGTAAACCTTAACAGAATAGAATACTTTTATATTTTTACATCATAATTTATCGTATTTATGAGTTCATCGTTTGACCAATATCAAAAGCGCAAGTTAATATCGTCTTATGTTTCAGTAGTTATCAGTATTGCTTTGGTGCTTTTTCTTTTAGGTTGTCTTGGTTTATTAGTTTTAAATGCTAAAAAAGTAGCTGATCATTTTAAAGAACAGGTTGTTGTTACTATTTATTTAAACGATTCTGCAAAAGAAGTTGAAATTAATCAATTAGAAAAAAGTTTGTCAATGGCCAATTATACCAAGTCCATCAACTATGTTTCTAAAGAACAAGCCGCAGAATCTATGAAAGCAGAAACTGGTGAAGATTTTATGGATTTTGTAGGTTATAACCCTTTACAGAATAGTATTGATGTGCATTTAAAAGCTGATTTTGTAACAACTGAAACTCTAAAATCAATTACTGAAGAATTAAAAAACAAAAAGTTTATTGAAGACATTCGGTATGATAACGATTTGGTAGAACTGATGAATGACAACGTTAAAAAAATTACGTTTTGGGTGTTGATTATTTCTGCTATTTTTACAATTATTGCAGTGTTGTTGATTAACAGCTCTATAAGATTAGCTGTCTATTCTAAACGTTTTATTATTAAAACGATGCAAATGGTTGGCGCCACTAAAACGTTTATAAGACGTCCTTTTGTGTTTAAAAGTGTCCAATTGGGTGTTATTGGAGCCATTGTGGCATTAATAGGCATGGGAATTGTGCTGTATTATCTCAACCAAACTTTTCCAGAATTAGAGCTACTTCAAAAACCTGTATTATTAGGTGTCTTGTTTGTGAGTGTTTTTTTGTTAGGTATTGTTATAACTTGGTTAAGCACCTTTATTGCTACACAACGTTTTTTGAATTTGAAAACGGATCAATTGTATTATTAAACAAACCACGCAACCTTTTTAGTCATTTTTCATCTATTAAGAAAGTTTAAAGATGAGAACAAAACTATTTATTTTAGCTGTACTATCATTTACGTTTTTGACGAATTGCAACTCTGACGATACAAATTCTACCACAAACCCACTTTCAGGATTGTGGAATTTAACTCATATAAGTGGTGGTATTGCTGGATTTGACCAAAGTTATGAAATTGGCGACATTACTTGGAGTTTTAATACAGAAACACAAATGGTCACTATTGTTAACAACGTTATCAATAATTTTACGGTTTTACAATCTGGCACTTATACCTATTCTGTATTGACAACAGATGACCAAGAAGCGTCCTTAATTATTAATGATATGAATTTGGGCATCTTAGAGTTTTCTGAAAACACAGTTACCATAGACCAAAAAGTTGCAGACGGCATTACCATTAAATTGACTCGATAATTCTTTTTCATCAAATTTAGATTCTCTTAACGTTGAAGTTTTAAATAAAACTGTTACTTTGCATCATCACAGCATATTTTTAATACATCATGGGAGAAAAAAAACGAAAAGAAGCGGCTAAAAGCAATTTTGTATTTGGAAAGAAAAACTACAAGTTCATGCTTATTGGTTTGGCTTGCATTGCTATTGGATTTATTTTAATGTCTGGTGGCGGAAGTGATGACCCAAATGTTTTTAATCCCGATATTTTTAGTTGGAGACGTATCCGTTTGGCACCAACTTTAGTATTAATAGGCTTTGGAATTCAAGTATATGCTATTTTATTAAATCCTAATAAAGACAAAAAATCTAAATCTTAAACATCAAATTCTAACAACTATTCTTATTAATTTTCAGAATTTGGTGCTTGAACTTTGTTTTTTTAATACTTATGAATTTAATTGATACTATTATTCTTGCTATTATTGAAGGTATGACAGAATATCTTCCTATCTCTTCAACAGGACACATGATTATTGCTTCCTCATTTATGAAGATTGCCTCAGACGATTTTACAAAACTCTTTACCATTGTCATTCAATTAGGTGCTATTTTAGCTGTTGTGGTGTTATATTGGAAACGTTTTTTTCAGAGTTTAGATTTTTACTTTAAACTCTTAGTCGCTTTTATTCCTGCTGTTATTTTAGGATTGTTGTTGAATGATGTGATAGACCAACTGTTAGAAAGCCCTGTAACGGTTGCCATTTCATTAATTATTGGAGGTTTTATTTTATTGAAAGTAGACAATTGGTTTAAAAGCAATGAAATCCACGATGCTGAAAATCCTGAAGCACATACCAAAATAAGTTATGCAACTGCTTTAAAAATTGGGTTTTTTCAATGTTTAGCCATGATTCCAGGAACCTCTCGAAGTGGTGCATCTATTGTTGGCGGTATGACACAAAAACTCAATCGGAAAACCGCAGCAGAATTTTCATTTTTCTTAGCAGTACCAACCATGTTTGGAGCAACTTCTAAAAAATTATACGATTATTACAAAGCAGGTTTTGAACTCAATAGTGACCAAGTTAGTTACCTCATTATTGGTAATATTATTGCTTTTGTGGTGGCTTTAGTTGCTATAAAATCATTTATTGATTACTTAAGCAAAAAAGGCTTTAAAATTTTTGGATATTATCGCATTATCTTAGGTATCGCCTTACTAATCATTCATTATTTTATTTATAGTTTAACCACCATTTAATGCTAACAGCCGAAGACTATCTTTCAGGTCAAATTATATTAATTGACAAGCCTTTACATTGGACCTCATTTCAGGTGGTTAATAAACTCCGTTGGGAAATTAGGCAAGCACGCAATATCAAAAAAATAAAAGTAGGGCATGCTGGCACTTTAGATCCTTTGGCAACTGGTTTGTTGGTAATTTGCACAGGTAAATGGACCAAGCAAATTGACACGTTTCAAGCACAAATCAAAGCATATACAGGTACTTTTGTGTTAGGAAGTAGCACACCTTCTTTCGATTTAGAAACCGAAATTGACCAAACCTTTCCTACGGAACATATTACAGACAATTTAATCCACCAAACCACAAGTCAATTTATTGGTGATATTCAACAATTTCCACCTGTATTTTCAGCTATTAAAAAAGATGGCAAACGTTTGTACGAATTTGCCAGAGCTGGCGAAACCGTTAACATCAAACCCAGACAGGTTCATATTTCTGAATTTGAAATCACTAAAATTAACGGACTAAATATAGATTTTAGAGTGGTTTGTAGCAAAGGCACTTACATTCGCTCATTAGCAAACGATTTTGGAAAAGCACTCAATTCTGGAGCGCATTTATCAGCTTTACGACGTACAAAAATTGGCGATTTTGATGTTGACAATGCGACATCTATTAAAAATTTTATTCAACAATTATCTTCGGAATAATTATTGATACAAGCTGTTTTCTAACGACCACTTTATGAAGTCCATATTACTGTATTGTTTAATGTTTTTTTGCGGATTATCAATATTTGCACAAGACGATATAAAAACACATGGTATTTATTACAAAATATCTTTGGCAACCACCTTAACCATTAATAAAGATTACACGTTTGATAGTGAGGATGATTCTGGTCCATTAATCAATCCGAGTGCTTTGTTTGTCAATAATACGGTTGGATATCAGTTTGATGAACGCTCTATGATTGGTTTCAATTTAGAATATGATTACCACTCACAACAAGGGCTTCATTTTATGCCAGCTTATTTGAATTTTCAGTATCATATCATAACTTCTGATATTCCATTTTTTATAAGAGGTGGTTATGGAAGACTTTTAAACGTTGGAACATCTTTCGAAAAAGGCACGCTGTACAAAGTAGGTTTAGGCGCTCAATTTTATGATGACAACTATAAAAACTCTATTCATTTAGGATTTGATTTTACACGTAAACGCTTCGGATTCAAACAAGAAGACAAGCTGTCAAGTGTTTCTATTTTTTTAGAATTTATGGTGTTTTAAACTTTTTTGCTTACTTTGACGTATATATAAACGCAACACAACCCTAAATTTATTAAATTAAAACCTATTGGAATTCATAGAAAAACATAAAGCTTTACTCCTTACTGCTTTAATTAGTGGTACGGTTTTACTTGCATTGTTTGCGTTTCATATTAAACAGCAAACCATATTAGCATCTGAAAGTTATTATGAAATGACACCAGAGCCTACACCAGAAGAACAAAAATTGCTTGAAGAATTAGCGTTAAACGACCAATCTTCACCAGAAACTAATAAAGCGTTTAATGAAACCAGTGAGTTTAAAAAGATGATGAAAAACTTCAAATCGGTTAACTCTAACGAATTTGAAAAAGACAGCAAACTTACAGAAACCGAAGCCACTGAAACACCTGAAGAGGAAGTGACAGACACAAAAAACAATCCAGTGACTCCAGATTATTCCGTTAATGAAAACGAATTATCATCTTATAGCAAAATTAACGATGTCATTGCAATGCGTTCTGCTAAAAAACGTCAATCAAAAGCGTCTAATGGTGACAATACTTCTGATAAAACCAGTATCAATTCGTCCACAAACACCAATAGTAGTGTATCCTATTCTTTAGTCAATCGAAAAGATGAGCACTTGCCACCACCTGTTTACTTATGTGAAGAAAGTGGAAAAATTGTAATCAATATTACTGTAGATGCTGATGGCAATGTGATAGACGCTTATGTTAACAGTTCGTCCACTTCCAAAAATGAATGTTTAATTGAAAGTGCTTTAGAATATGCCAATTCTGCACGTTTTAGTTCAGATGCTTCCAAAGCCAAACAAATTGGCTCTATAACGTATTATTTTAAAGGAAAACGCTAAATGTTTAACAAGGCAGTCAAATCAGCTATGGTATTTTGCCCTTTATCTTTATTGTACCATCGCTGCAAATCTTCTTTAAATTCTGGTGTTAACTGTCCATGTTTTGCTTTATAAGCATTTACCAATTTTGTAGCTTCTGTTGGACGCGAACCATAGGTGTTTATGACTTTGTTTGTATGATTATCAATCATAATTAATTTTGGAATTGACTTGCTTCCATTGGTTAAAAACTGGTTCATCAAGGCTTCATTTTCATCACGAAGAATTACTTTAAAATCAATATTATCAGATAATTCAGCCACTTTATTAATTGCAGGCATCACATGCGCTGCATCACCACACCAACTTTCAGTAAGCACTAACCAAGTGACATGGTCTTTAAAATGAGCCACTTTTGCTTTTACATCATCAGGCACCTTAATGGTCTTATCCCAACGTTTCATGCGTTTGTTGTTAAGCATTGTGTAATTTATTAAAGCTTCTGTTTTTTCATGTCCTGTAGTAGATTGTTCTTCAACCATTTTTTCAACAAGAGTAAGATAATCTTGATATGACATGCTTTTTTTAAGGCTTGTTATGATAAGGTCAGTCATTTGTATACTTTCTAATACGTCCATTTTTTTACGCAAATTTACAGCTAACTTATGTTATTGTCAGTAACAGTTGTTACATTAGTGGTATAAATTAAAATTCCTTACAAGAATGGAAAAACACAGATGTGGTTGGTGCAAAGGTGATGCGTTATACGAAGCGTACCACGATAAAGAATGGGGAGTTCCTGTAAAAGATGATGACACGCTTTTTGAGTTTTTAATTTTGGAAACCTTTCAAGCTGGTTTAAGTTGGATTACCATTTTGCGCAAGCGCGAAAATTTCAGAAAAGCTTTTGACCAATTTGATTATAAAAAAATAGCGCAATACAAACAAGTAAAAATTGATGCGTTACTTAAAGATGCAGGTATTATTAGAAACAAGTTAAAAGTAAACGCGACCATTACGAATGCACAAGCTTTTATGAAAGTTCAAAACGAATTTGGTTCATTCTCTAAATACATTTGGGACTTTGTAGATGGCAAACCTATTAAAAACAAACTCGAAAATCATAAAGCTGCTCCTGCAACTACTGCTTTAAGTGATGCCATTAGTAAAGATTTAAAAAAGCGCGGTTTTAAGTTTGTAGGTTCAACAGTGATGTATGCACATATGCAAGCTACAGGAATGGTTAATGACCATGAAGTCAACTGTTTTAGATATAATGAAATATAACTATTTAAAAGTATCCAAAAAATCGAGTTTGGAATTTAGCTATTGGGATTTTGTCCCAAATACTCCAAAAACTGACTTCTCTCCATCTCTTCAGCACCTAAACTTTCTAAGTGTTGTGTATAAACTTGGCAATCAATCAACTTATAATGGCTGTTCTGAATGAAAGTGATAAAACCTACTTTGCTGGCATTACTCACTTTAGCAAACATACTTTCACCACAAAAAACGCCATTGCCAACATCAACACCATACAAACCGCCAACTAAAACTTTGTTTTGCCAAACCTCAACCGATTTTGCAATGCCTAAATGGTGTAATTTTATATAAGCCTCTATCATGGATTGGGTAATCCAAGTACCTGGTTGTCCAAAACGTTTTATGTTTGAACACGCTTTGATAACGTTTTCAAAATCTTGATTGATGGTCACTGTAAAATCATTGTTTTTTAACACCTGTTTCATGCTTTTTGAAATTTTAAGTTTTTTAGGAAACAACACAAAACGCGGATTTGGCGACCACCACAACACAGGTTCGTCCTCATTAAACCAAGGAAAAATACCACTTTTATAAGCGAGTATTAAACGTTCAGGAGCTAAATCGGCACCAATGGCCAATAAGCCATCTTTTGTAGCTAATGACAGGCCTGGAAACTCTAATTTATCTGAAAGTAAAATCACAACTCAAATCTTTGATTTAAATTTATAGTTTGCTGAAACAAAAAACCTCACAGGTTTTGTGAGGTCATTATTTTTTACTTTGACATGCTCAGCATGACAATGTATTAAAAAGGTAAATCGTCGTGATCGTCTTCATTCAAATTGGTTGCAGGCTCAAACGCTTCAGCAGGTGCTACAGGTGGCATATTGCCTTGAGCAGCATCTTGTAAACTTTCAATTCGCCATCCTTGGATAGCGTTAAAATATTTAGTTTCACCTTGTGGATTTACCCATTCACGACCTCTTAAATTGATGCTCACTTTTACGTTTTGTCCAACTTGGTAGTTGTTTAACAAATCTGTTTTATCTTGCACAAACTCTATCAATATATGTTGTGGATATTGTTCTTCTGTTGTTACTACCACTTCTCTTTTTCTAAACCCATTACCTCCAAAAGTTTGGGTTTCTCCTACCATCTTGATTTTTCCTTGTACTTCCATTCTACTAATTATTTATTCTAAATTTATATTCTGTTTTTCTTAATTTTTCTAAGAAAGCAATAGCTTCCATGCACTCATAACATCACCAAAACTCAAGTAATTATGTGCTATTTTATGTTTTTCTCTGTATGACATTTCATTGATGTTTGGATAACGCTCACTCACCTCTTTTACAAAAGTATTAATTTCTTTTTTAGTTGGTAAGGTGTTGACGTTGCCTAACATTCCAAGGTCATTACCTGTTAAAATCATGCTGTTTCTTATCTCATCAGGTATGGCATCTACACCAATTCCTAAAGAGTGTAGTGGTTTTGGAATTTCAAAAAAGCCTTTTTTGGCTCTGTTGTAATAATCGCCTCCTGCTCTAGATACCAAGTCTAATTTTTCTTGGATGATTTTGCTGTCACTATCCAAAACTTCTTCGGTAATATGGAGTTTTACCACTTCGCAAATTACTAAATTACCTGCGCCTCCTTCAGTTCCTAATTTGATAATATCATTGACCTTACATTCAAACTGTACAGGAGATTCTGCCACTCTAAAGGGTTTTACCTTATCAGATTTTAGCATTGTAAATCCTGCTTTTTCAAACTCATTCACCCCTTTGGCATATTCTGTACTACTTAATGAGGCTTGATGTACCATTTCATAATTAACCACATTAATAACTACTTCTCTAACAGTTTCTACATTTTCTAAAGTGTGTTTTACCGAATTATCTCTAACACGACGTGCTGGTGAAAAAATCATAATTGGCGGATTAGCACTAAACACATTAAAGAAGCTAAAAGGTGACAAATTAGGATTCCCTTCAGCATCTACAGTGCTTGCAAAAGCAATTGGCCTTGGTGCTACTGCACTTAATAAATAACTGTGAAGCTTTCCTGTTGAAAGGTCTTTTGGGTCAAAAGATATCATCTAAATAATTGATTTTATGCAAATGTAACTATATTACCAAACCTATAAAAATGATTTTGAGCAAGAAACAAACAATAATATTAACATAATTGCATTATATTTAAAAACGGAAATTTTATTGATGTCTTTCACTATGAACCGAAATATTTTACGATGGATTATTATAGTTGCATCGTTTATTATTATCTCATTAATCCTTTGGAATACTTATATTTTCTTTCAGAATTTTAAAGCGGAAGAACGTACCAAAATGGAAAATTGGTCTTTTGCCCAAAAGGAAATGACCAAAACCACTAATTTAAATGGCGACATAGGTGAGCTTACATTAGAAATATTGAGAAGCAATACCACAACGCCAATGATAAAAGTGAGTGCCAATGGTACCATTGAGCACAACAATATTGATGAAGAAAAGGCAAAAGACACTCTTTATATTCAAAAGTTGATTCGTCAATTTAAAAGTGAAAATGATCCCATAGAAATTAGATATCAAGATAAAGTTTTATCGACTTTATACTATGGCAATTCACCACTTATTAACAAACTCAAATATTATCCGTTAGCCTTATTGTTAATTATTTTCTTGTTTGGGGCTGTCGCCTACTTTTTTTATCGAAGTTCCAAAATTGCCACACAAAATAAGCTTTGGACAGGTATGGCTAAAGAAACAGCACATCAAATTGGAACGCCTTTATCGTCTTTAGTGGGTTGGACTGAAATTTTACGTTCAGAGCATGTCAACCCATCTTATTTGTTAGAAATTGAAAAAGACATCAACCGTTTGCAAACCATAACGGAACGTTTTAGTAAAATTGGATCAGTTCCAACGCTTAAAAAAACTGATATTGTTAAAGAAACTGTTGATTCTTACGAATATCTAAAAGCGCGTTCGTCTAATTTGATAGATTTTGAAATAATAGCACCAGAACATCCTATTTATGTCGATTTGAATCAGCAATTATACAGTTGGACTATTGAAAATTTGGTCAAAAATGCTATTGATGCTATGAAAGGAAAAGGACATCTTAAAATTATGATTTTGCAAGCGGATAAATATGTAAAAATTGAGGTCATCGATTCTGGAAAAGGCATTCCAAAACAACAGTTCAACAAAATATTTGAACCTGGTTTTACCAGTAAAAAACGTGGTTGGGGTTTGGGTTTGTCTTTAGCCAAGCGTATTATTGAAGATTATCATAAAGGCAAAATAAAAGTGTTGCATTCTGAAATAGGCAAAGGCACAACCATGCAAATTGCTTTAAAATTAATTCAGTAAATTTGAGTTATGGAAGCGAAGTTTTTTACCTTAAAAGAAGTAGCGTTACACAATAATTGTCCTGAATGTTTTTCGAGAGAAGGCTTGCAACTTACCTTTAAACAGCGGTTTGTAGAAAACAATTTTTATAAAGCCATCTCATCAGATACTGTACCTTCTTTGTTTTGCAACGTTTGCCATACCGAAATTTTTCCTGCACGTTGGACGGATGCTATTGACAGTGTTTATGACTATCATAAAAAAGCAGCTACGCCAAAACCCACCTCTTTTAAACTCAAAAAATTATCGTGGATTTTAATTGCTATTGCTGCTCTTATTCTTACGGTCGCAATTTTGTTTGTTGTAAGAATTTTTTAGAGAAACACCCTTTTACATATGTGAAGCAATCTTTTTTGCAATGGCTTCAAACGTTTCTTTTTCTAATTTTTCTTTAGATATAAATCGTGCATCATCCATTGAGTTTAACGGAATTAAATGCACATGTACATGTGGCACTTCCAAACCTATAACACTCATTCCAACACGCTTACAAGGCACTGCTTTTTCTAAAGCAATAGCAACAGTACGTGAAAACTCCATCAAACCAACATAAGTCACCTCATCTAAATCAAATAGTTTATCGACTTCCATTTTTGGAATGCAAAGTGTGTGTCCTTTAGCATTTGGATTAACATCTAAAAAGGCTAAAAAATCTTTGGTTTCTGCTACTTTGTAACACGGAATTTCGCCATTTATAATTTTTGTGAATACGCTGGACATGTTGTTGTTTTTAGTGTCTTGTAAATATAAAAAGAAAATCCTGTTCGGTTTTATTTGAACAGGATTTATTATCATTTTTGTTTCATTAATTACCTTGAGATTTCTAAAATATCAAATTTCATAATCCCATTTGGCACATGTATGTCTGCAACATCACCAACCGATTTGCCCAACAAGCCTTTGCCTATAGGCGAGTTGACTGATATTTTACCTGAAGCCAAATCTGCTTCGCCATCAGCTACTAAGGTATAAGTCATTTCCATACCATTGGTTTGGTTTTTTATTTTCACTTTAGACAATACTAATATTTTTGAATTGTCCAATTGTGACTCATCAATTAATCTGGCATTAGACAAGGTTTCTTCTAATTTAGAAATTTTCATTTCCAACATGCCTTGGGCTTCTTTAGCAGCATCATATTCGGCATTTTCACTCAAATCGCCTTTATCTCGGGCTTCTGCAATAGCTTGAGACGCTCTTGGACGCTCTATATCTTTCAATTGATTTAATTCGTCTCTTAATTTTTTTAATCCTTCTGCGGTGTAATAAGATACTTTGCTCATAACTTCATCGTTTAATTAATAAAAGATGCTGAAAACACTATGGAAGTGAAGACAGCATAAAAAAAATCCCGCTCACACGAGATTATAAAAACAAATATACAAAATATTTATTGCAACATTGATATTGTTGTAAATTGCATTTAAATTTTAAACCACTTATGAAGTATTTTATTTTTGTCTTATCGTTCTTTTTATTAACGACTTGCAGCAAGAGAGACAGCAACAACAATTGCAATTATCTACTGAATCTTGCTGTCAATTATCCTGTTAATATGAATTTACCACAATTTAGCCAATTGCAATATACAGGCACTTCCATTTATATAGCAGGTCCAGGCAATGGTGGTATTATCATAACCAATGTTGGCAACGCTTGGAGAGCTTGGGATGCTTCCGACCCCAACCATACACCAAGCAGCTGCTCTACATTGACCATTGATGGCGCTAATGCTGTTTGTGGTTGTGCTGATGGTTATACGTACAGCCTTTTTATTGGTCAGCCTACTACAGCGTTGCCATGTGGCTTAAAAGAATACCGCGTGGATGTGACTGGTAGTAATACCTTGTTGATTAGTAATTAATAGTGTCAAGGAAAGAACAAAGACCGCTTACGGTGTTAGAACCAAGAATAACATTGAAAATATAAGTTTTTAAAATTAAAGCTTATAGGTTAGTTTAAACATTACTATTCTTGGTAGGATAAAGGTTTTGCTATCTGAAATTAAGAAACTATTAAAAGAATTTTGTTGTTTATATTTTGTATTGAATAAATTAGTTGCACTTATTTCAAATCCCCAAGCGCTGTCTTCTTTTTGATAAAACAACGACGCATTTGCAGTATCAAAGGTATTTTTTATAGCGTTACTTTTATTGCTATATCTATCAAAGGCATAATCGGTTTTAAAAATAAAATCTTTTAAAAAAGCGTATTGCAGATTGGCAAAAAAGCGGTTGTTTTCAAAATTATTAGTGGTTTGAAATGAACGATAATTATTAAAATCTTTGGTATAACCAATTTCAATATTTGGATAGTTTTTAAAAAATGTTTCAGCACTAAGAGTTGACGAAACTGTTTTTGAGATATTTAAATGAGTCTGGTCATTCAATAGTTGATAAAAATCATTATAACTAAATCTGCCACTAAAATTATAGCGTATTTTATTTATTTTTTTTGAAATCCGGCCACTTAGATTCCAATTATTTTCAGGTTGATTAAATAAAATTTGTGTGTTAAATTGATCAATACCTTGTAGTTGTGTTACATTTTTAAAAGAAGACACTTTTTTATTAAAGCTTGTATTAAAATTGAGGTTTAAGTTTTTAAACAAGCTAAATTTATAATAACCCAAATTAATACTGTGATAGAGTTGATTTTCTAAATTTGAATTGCCTTTAAATGCACTATTAAAGTTGGATAAAATGAAATGGCTTGCTAATTGGTCAATACTTGCAAAACGAGCATTTAAACTATATTTAAAGTTAATTTTTTCACTGTTACTAAATTCAATTTTTGTAGTTAACTGAGGTAATATCAATGTTTTGTTTTGCGATTGGCTCACTTCAAATTGTTTGGTCGTCCAATTATAAAAATGAGCATATAGCATAGGTTTAAAGGTGGCAATCCCAATTTGAAATTTATACTCTAAACCTACAAACGTATTGATGAAATTATAGTTAAAGTCATTGCCAAAACCTGCTGTATTAAAGTTATTAATACTGCCATCGCTCAGTTGTTGCAAATCTTCATTATAAAAATTATTAAAGGCTGCATTAACGCCAACACTTGTATAAAGATGGTTAAAATTATTAAGCACCCAATAGTCTTTAACAATAGTATTGAAATTGTGCGAACTTGATTTTTTGGTTTGCAAAATATCATAAAAGATATCCTCCTGTAAAGGAATTAATCCTTGCAGAATTTGTTGGTTGGTCAACCACTCTGTTATAGGTTGATCATTTTGATAATTATAGGTCGCTTCTAAAGTGCCTGTATGATCTTTAGATAGCTTTCTGCTGTAACTTATATTCTGTTTTAAGTTGAGTCCTTTAATATCAGTTAAAGTATTAATGTTGTTACTTTGCGTTGGGTTGATGGTGGTAATAAAACCATTACTATCATTATTGGTAATTTTTACAAAACTGTTGTAGGCAAAATCTTCTTCATAACTTGGGTCGTAGTCTAAGGTTATTTTTCCAATGGTAAAAAAGTTATGGAATTGGTTGTTCACACTTCTATCTTCAGTAAAAGGTGCATCCACATTTAAATACTCATTTTGTGTATCACTTTGAGTACCTGTTTTACTTTTTGATGTAATTATATAGCCTGTAATATCGGTTTTAGTATTTATGGATTGTCTGATATTGAGTGCACCAAATTGGTTGGTATTGGCTTTATAATCTTGGTTGTTGAGGTACCGAGCAAAATCACTATTAAAAAGACTGAAATAGCTGCTGGCATCATTCATTAATTTTCCAAAACCACCTTCAAACTCTATATAATCTCGAAAGCTGAAACTCTTGATGCCTTGATTGTTGAGGTCGCCAATAAAATTGACATTAGTTTTTGGGCTGTAATAAAACAGATTAGGATGCAACAAATAGCGTTTTTTAATACCTGCACCAACCTCAATATCACCAAAGGCAAATTGCTTTTTATCTTCTTTAAGTTTAATGTTCATTGCCATATCATCGCTATCTTGCAAACCTTTAAGCATGGCAACCTCATTATAATTATCTAAAATTTCCACTTTATCAACAGCATCGGCAGGAATGTTGTTGACAGCCAATTTGCTATTGCCTGTAAAAAAGGTTTTGTCTTCTACTAATACCTTGGTAACACGTTTGCCATTAACCGTAACATTGCCCAATTTATCAACCTCAACACCTGGTAATTTTTTGAGCACTTCGCGTAGTTTGCGTTCTTCGCCTGTAGTAAAAGCATCAACTTTATAGGTGATGGTATCTTTTTTGACCACTATTGGTGGTGTGTAGTTAATGGTGACTTCGTCTAATTGGTCTGGGTTTTCTAAAAGAACAAAGTTTTTAACGACATCTTGGTCAGTAGTTGTTAAGCTTATTTTTTGTGGTTTGTAGCCTAAATAACTTACTGTAATTTCATAGGTTTGGTTTTTAGCTAAGCCCAATTTATAACTACCATTAGCTTCAGTAACCGCAAAACGCACCTCTTGGTCATCTGCTTGTGGTATGGCTAATAGGTTGGCATAAGCTAATGGGGTTTGGAGGCTGTCAGTAACTTTGCCAGAAACTTTGACCTGTTGGGCATATGAAGAAAATCCTGCTAAAAGGAGCAGGACTAAAAGCATCATAAAATTTAGTTTAGAAAGCATAAAATTGCGCCAATTAAAAAATCAATTCTTATTATTCTTTCTGTTTTCAAATCTTTTTGAGACTATAGCATTAAACTCTTCTTCTGTTATGGGCTCTCCCTTAGTAGGTGGACTAATTTTTATAGTTTCAGCATCCAAAAACTCTATCCTTTTTAATATCGTTAATGTACCATTATTTTCTAATTGAAGAATTAAACCAGGTAAACCTCCATAGCCATCTGGTCCGTAAGGCAGTGAAATTTCTGGTGCATACCAAGCTGTGACTTTTAGCTTATGTGTACCTTCAGAGTTTTCTATGGTTCGTATAGTTGTAGCTTTATAACATAAGTAGATACCAATTTTCAATGTGTCACGCGTTAATGTCCAGCTTATTTCCTTTTTATGAATTAAAAAAATGCTCCCTGAAAATTCTTCCTTATGGATAATCGTTTTTTTTATGCGATCAAAATAAACTTCCCCTGTAAATTGAGAAATAGATTGAGTGAATGCTTCAACTACAGGATTATTTTCTACACTTAAAGCTTCAACTTTTTTAAATAACGCACTATTTTTATTGAATGATAATTCATATTCTTCACTTTTTAATCGCTTTAACGCTTGCTTCATGTATTCGTTAGAGACTTCGCTATCACCAGAAGACAATTGTTTTTGGTAATAAGCGTAGCCATCTTGGGCGAAAACAATACTATTTGTAAAAGAAACTATAAAAAATAAAAGGCCGATTTTTAATTTCATAATTTAAATTTAAAATACAATCATAGCAATTGAAATACAATTAAGATTTTAACTGCTATGATAGTAGAAATGATTTGTATATTTATAACTCTCAATTATCAATTAAGATAACTAGTTATTGATTATTAGTTCCCCATACAACCATCATATGCTGCCACCCAGACATTATATTCCTGTTGATAAGTAGCAATATGATGTAGTTTAATATTTGCTTCTTGGAAAGCAGAAACTGTTGTATCAGCAACATCCCAACACGCATAAGGATCTGCTACAACTGCATTCGCATTCAACGAACTACTCATAAATAGCATTACAGCCATTACACTAAATAATTTTTTCATAATTTCTAAATTTTAAAACCTACATTTTTTAAATAGGTTGGCTAATAAACAATGAGTTTAAAATTAATTAAGGTTAATAACCAATAATAAAATATATTTTATATATCAGAAAATACTTCTGTTAAATTTAATCAAGTAGCATAGTTTTAATATAAAAACTTGAACCCACAAATATTATTTTAATTCTTTCTTAGTTTAAAAAAGTTTTGATTGTTTTTTTCTTCTGTTATAATGTTTTTAGATTCTAAATGATTTATAACAGCACTTTTCGATTTATCAATAGAAACCTTTTTAGCATAAAAAGTAAAACTAGCATCTTTTAATTCTAATATTAAACCTGGTAAGCTATTAAATTCATTAGGTCCAAATGGAACTGGTATTTCTGGAGTATACCAAGCTTCAATAACAAAATGATGGTCACCTAAATTATTTGTAACTGTTTTGATTTTAGTAGCCTTATAACATAAATATTTATCTATCTTTTTAGTGTCTTGATACAATGTCCATTTACTTTGAGAAGGTATAGATTTTATGAGAGTATAATTGTCATATAAATTTGCTTCTCTTAAAAGCTCATCTTTTTTTTTATTAAAGTAATATTTCCCTTTAGAAATCATATTTTTTGCATAGGCAATTCCCATTGGTTTTATATCTGATTCCATTTGTGGATTTAATTCAAAAAAAGATTCATTTAAATTAAACTTCAATATAAAAGTCAAGCCTGATGCTGCTTCATTCATTTTATCTAAAACATCATATAATTCCTTACTATTTTGTTTTTCTTCCTGCGAAACATTATTTGGTAAAAATCCATATTCTACTTCTCCGCTTAATTTTTCATTATTAGAACGAATAAAAAAACTCGTAATGAATATTGATAGTATAATATAATTTATTAATTTCATAATATTAGTATTAATCTTTAGGGCATAAATTATGACCTAAAGATAAGTTTAATAACTTTAAGGTGTGCCGTAAACATCATCCCAAGAATACCCAAAGCAGAATACAGCATATGCACCATTAGATAAAAATTCTAACTCTTCCAATGATTTTCCAGCTCTTTCGGCTTGTAGAACAAATGTTTGAACTTGACTCCAACAATCATCTGAATTTTCTTTATTAGAAGATTCTACTACATTTGCATTCAAAGAACTGCCCATAAATAGCATTATAGCTATTGCACTAAATAATTTTTTCATAATTTTTAAATTTTAAAACCTACATTTTTTTATAATAATAGGTTGGTTCATAATTTGTTTTTTTACAAAGTCTTAAAAATTACAAAGTCGTGGTTACAAAGTCTTAAAATAAAGTACAAAGTCATAAAAAATAAACCAGCACTGGTTTTGGGTTTACCCTGTTGTTTCCAATAGCTAAAGAGTGACTTTGTAAAACCTCTAAAACTACTTTCAACAGGTCAAACATAAAAAAAAAAAAAACTAAATACACAAAATAAATCTACATTATTTTCACTAAATCACTGATCTATTATAAATTACATTTTTTAACACTTGCTATACTTACAGAGTACGGAAAAACCGTAATGCTAATTTTAACATTTTTTATACTTTTAAAAATCCTGCTATGAGAAGCAGGATTTTTAAAGTTATAATAAATTTAATACGCATTTACCATTTTCTATTTTCAATCATTTTTTTGCCAATACTATTAAATTCTTTTTGTGTAACTCGTTTACCGTTTATAGGCATTTCGATTTTTAAATTTTTATCTGCGTTTATTTTTATGGTTGTAGCATAATATATCATTTTAGCAGTTTGCAACTCTAAAATTAACCCTGGCAAACCAAAATAACCTAAAGGACCACTTGAAATGTTAATTTCTGGGCAGTACCATGCTGTTATACTTACTTCCTTATTTTCACCTTTATAATTTTCTATTTCTAAAATTTTATTAGCCTTAAAACAATTGAAACCAGATATTCTTTTAGTTTCTTTGGTTATCACCCAATTTGTTGAGTTGTTAGATATATCTATTAAAAAATAACTCCCAAATGCTTCTGTTTGTTTTAAACCTGTTTTGGTTTTTAAATTACAGTAGTACGTATCATTTGCTCCAGAATATCTTTTTGCTAAATAGTCATTTTTGGTTTCCTCTGTTGACATTTGAACATTAGAGTAGAATAGGCTTTCTTCCATACTTGATTGTAATAAAAACTTTTGAGATTCAAATGCAGATATTAAATCACTTTTATCCTTTGTTCCGTCTAATTTTAAAGCATAAGTTACTTCTATATCTCTTGTTTGAGAAGTTAAATTAAACGTAATAAAATAGCATAAAAAAACTATAATGTTGATTTTCATAAAATATAATTTAACATATGGCTCAATAACTTTTTCCTTGTTATTGAGCCATAATTTTTAATTACTCATACACGCATCATAAAAAACTGTCCAATCTGCATACCAATCTGAATAAGTGTATTCATAACCTGTAATTTCTTGTACTTCGCATGCAGTGTCATTAGCTTGAATATCTGCATATTTCATACATTTATAAGGATCTGCTACTACCGCATTCGCATTCAACGAACTACTGATAAATAGCAGGATTGAAAGCATCATAAAATTTAATTTAGAAAGCATAAAAATTAATTGAACCTATCATTTAAAATTTTAGCATATTTATCTTCACTTAAACTTTTTGCATTTGGTTTTTCTATAGTGTAATCTTTATTATTATACTTATTTATTTCTATTTTAGAAGCGTAGTAATAAGTTTGCCCATTTAAACTAGCTTCCAAAACTAAACCAGGTAAACCATCAAGTCCTTCTGGACCAAAAGGAACTGGTATTTCTGGAGTAAACCAAACAATTGGTGTAAATGTACTTACACTTTTATGTATTGGGTTAAATTCTTTATAAATGGCTGTTGCTTTATAACACTTGTATTCCCCAAACATTTTTGTCTCCTTTGTTATAATCCAATTGTATTTATTATAATCCATTATAACATTAATAGGCGTTCCTAAAGTTTGCACATTTTTTAAAAACTCTTTAGTATCAACTTTTCTGTAATATATGCTTTCTGTTCCAGCTACTAATTTATAAAAAGGAGATTCTTCTAACTTTAAATTAGGTACTATGTGATAAATAGATGAATTAGTATTAAATAATAATTCAAATTCTAACTCTTTAATAATTTCACTTACGTGCTTACCAATTTTATTTACATCTGGATTTTTAGATTTAATTTCTAAATCTTGGTAAACGCTCCTTTTGTAAATTACTTTTGAAATATTATTAACTTTGACCTCTTGGGCATAAATACAATTGCTTACAGTTAATAACAATAATATAATGATGTTTTTTTTCAAAATTTCAAATAGTTTAAGGCACAAAAATTTGTGCCTTGTTTACATTTTTAATTAATAGCAAAAATAGCATCGTGATTTAAACACAGAGCTTCTTGAACAGAATATATTTCACTTGCTTGTTCAGCTGATACACAGCCATATTTACTCTCATACCAATCAAGATAATCTAATGCCAAATCAGAACAAGAATAGCCACTTGGTTGCAAATTAATACTAAAAGAGTTAGTTGAAATAAATAGCATTATAGCTATTACACTAAATAATTTTTTCATAATTTCTAAAATTTTAAACCTATATTTTTTATAGGTTGGTTAATAAACATTGTGTTTACAAGGTTTAAAAATTACAAGGTGAGGGTTACAAGGTTACAAGGTTACAAGGTTACAAGGTTGGTAAAAAAAATAAGTCAGCTGACCATTTTTTGGAATCGATTCGTTTTGTTATAAACGTTGCCAAAAGCCACCTTGTAAGAAGCTATTTAGTAACTAATTTACAACACCATAAATCTACTAAAAAAAAAAACTAAATACACAAAATAAATCTACATTATTTTCACTAAATCACTGATCTATTATAAATTACATTTTTTAACACTTGCTATACTTACAGAGTACGGAAAAACCGTAATTCAATTTTAACATTTTTTTAACATTAAATAGAACTATGTCTTTTTCAATACAAAAAAATCCTGCTAAAAATAGCAGGATTAAAAAAATTAAAACTTCAACGTCATTCCTATTAAAAAATTAGTGGTTGCTTGCGGATAATAACCTGCACCTTCAATAGTCGTTATTTGACCTGGAACAGAATAATCATCATCATAGGTATAATAATAACCGTTGGATACATATTTTTTATTGAAAATATTGTTGACTAAGCCCGAAAACACAATAGATTTAAAAAATGTGGTATTATGAGATTCCTCCTTTGGTCGGAATGACAATTCATAAGTCACATTAAAATCACTTGTAAAATAACTCTGTAATTTTGAGGCTTTAGCATCTGTATTTCCCATAAATTGTTCTCCAACATATTTGCTTAATAAAGAAAATTGCAGGTTGTCTTTAGGTTGAAATATAAACGCATTTGCAGCTACCACATCTGGCGAAAATGAAATATTGGTTTTCCCGAGATTTACCAATTCACCATCAATAGAGGCAATAGTTTCTTTATTTTTATTGGAACTTAAAGTAATATTGGGTTGTACAGAAAACTTATCCGTTAATTTAACAGTTGCTTCCACTTCCAAACCTAAACGATAACTGTCGCCACTATTGGTTCGTATTGGATTGCCTACATTGTCAATATTTCCGGTCAACACCAATTGTTCATTGTATAGCATATAGTAAGCATTCACATTAAGTCTGAAGGTTTTTTGGTGATGTCTCCAGCCTAATTCAAAATCGTTTAATTGTTCTGGTTTTACGTTGGTATTATTTTCAAAATCATCTCTGTTAGGCTCTCTGTTAGCTCTTGCATACGAAAAATACAAGTTGCTGTTATCGTCCATTTTATAGGTGATTCCTGCTTTTGGATTGAAAAAATTATAGGTTTCATCCACATTAAAAGGCGTTCTATCTGAGGTCAATCCTGCTATTTTATAAGCTACATTTCGCAATTGCAAATCGGCATACAAACTTAGTTTATCATTTAGTCTATACGTTGCTTTTGCAAAAACATTGAAATCATTTTTCTTTCCTGTTCCATCGTAATAATGATCTCGAATTTGGCTATTACTTGCATATTGCGCCCAAATAATTTCACCAAAATGCGCTCCATCATAGGTGCTATATGAACCTCCAAAAGTCATATTTAAATACTCATCTTTATAATTGGCTGTTGCATTTACCACATAAAAATGGTTGTCTAACCAACGACGTCTGATTAAGTCTGTTGTGTTGATGGTTTCGCCTCCAATTGTGATGTCATCCAAATTATAATCTGCAAAATCTTGATCTTCTTTGTATTGCTCAAAATAACCACGACCATAGGTGTAATTCAAACCTAAATTGGTAGACCAATGGTTACTGTAACGTTCATTCCAATGTAACTGATAATGGTCTTGGCTGTAATTATCCACTTCATTATCATAAAATTGAATAGTCCCATCATCATCTGTGTACATACCTGCTGTGTTGAAAGTTCTATCATTTTTTAAAAGATTTAAGTCTTCTAATCCATTCCAAGACTGATACGTCACTTCTTTTCCACCAAATGTAATGGCTTTAATTAAGGTATTTTCATCAATATAAGCGGCTTGTAAAAAGTAAGATTTTAAATTTGATGAAGCTCTGTCAATATAACCATCAGATTTTATATTAGACAATCGTCCTGCCAACTCAAAATGATTATTGAGTAATCCTGTACTGAATTTAATAGTATGTTTTTGTGTATTATAGCTTCCAAAACTGTTAGCAATTTCAGCATTAGCTTTATCAGAAACAGCGTCTGTCAACACATTAATACTCGCGCCAAAAGCACCAGACCCATTGGTAGATGTGCCAACACCACGTTGCAATTGTAAACTTTCTACTGAAGAAGCAAAATCACCTAAATTTACCCAAAAGGTTCCTAAAGATTCGGCATCGTTGTACGGAATGCCATTAATAGTCACATTGGTAGATTGTGCATTGATACCACGAATACGAATGCCTGTATAACCAACACCAGCTCCAGCATCTGTTGTGGTAACTACGGATGGCAAATAGTTTAAAAGCACTGGAATATCTTGTCCTAAATTTCGCTTTTGAAGTTGTTTTTTAGTGACATTTGAGTGCGTGATTGGTGACGTTGCATCAACCCGAACGGCTTTGACAAGGACTTCGTCTAATGTTTCAACTTTTGTTGAGTCTTGCGGTTGTGTTTTTTGTGCATTAGCAAGATTGGATAGCACAAAAAGTGCTAAAAATGCGAATAAATTTTTCATACGATTAGATTATAATCGAATAAAAAGAGGTGATTATTCTTTGTTAATAGTTAATTTTTGAAGCTTTTGCTTCCTTTTGCACTCGCTTAAAATGTCCAGAGGACATTTTATTAGCACTCGCTTCCCTAAACAGCATTACCTGTTCTAGGTTCATTGGGTATGATCTCAGCCGATAATAGGCACCCCTTTTTGAGAACCTTGCAAAGGTATAAACGAATTCTGAATTTAGAATGATGAATTTAGATTTTTTTTAATCTATTTCTGGAGGTTTTCTATTGGTCTTTTTTTCAGAGGTTTTACGTTTAGAATGAAGGCGCTTTTTAATAACTGCTTTGGGGATTTTTGTTGGAATACGCACTTCTGGAACTATTAATGCTTCGTTTATAAGTTCTAAAAAACGTTTGATGACCAAGGTTTTGTTTTTGTGTTGGCTACGGCTTTCATCGCATTGCAAAAGCAAAACAAGGTCTTTGGTTAAACGGTTTCCAATATTTTGCACAAGTAATGCTTTTTGGTCTTCTGTAAGAACTAATGAGTCTCCCAACGAAAACACCAACTCTACTTTTGAAGCTACTTTATTGACATTTTGTCCACCAGCTCCTGAGCTTCTAACAGCTTTAAATTTAAGTTCTGCTATGAGTGCCTCTTCATCCATCCTTATTTGATTTGATGTGTTGGTTTTAACAAATCCGTCACTGTTTTTACAGGATTAAAGGTAATCAATGGGACTTCCACAAAAATGGTGTTCCAATACGCCATACTTCCATTCCAAAGCCCTGGTAATTCTAATGCTTTTAAATCTTTTCCATTCTTTGTTTTTACTGATATAAATGCTGTTTTAGGGTCTACAAATTTTTGTAAATCAAAAGGAATTCCTTTATAGTTTTTTATACTACAAACAATATCAACTGGATTAAAATGGGTGGCTTTTTTGAGAATATCTTTTTGAAATTTATTTTTTTTATCAATTTGAGCCGACTCTACGATTTGAAGTGAAATAGCTCCACTTTCTTCTTTAACCCAAAAAGGGCCTCCTCCAGGTTCGCCTTCATTTTTAACCATACCACAAACTCTAATTGGTCTATTTAATTTATCAAACAAATATTCTATTTGGTATTTTTTTGAATATTTTTCAAACTCATGACTTATAACAACATTAAGGTGGTTGTCTAAAAATTTTGCGATGGCAATTAATTCATTTTCAGAAACCGTGTCGTTTTCTAAAGTATTCAAATGTTTAAATATGGTTTGTTGTAACTCTAAAAGTAAACCAGCCAACATTTTTTTATATTCGGCAACTTCTTTTTCATATTTATAAACCACAACATTGTCTATGTTTTTTATAAAAATCACATCGGCATCAAGGGCATTTAAATTATCCAAAAGGGCACCATGACCAGAGGGTCTAAAGGTCAATTCTCCATTTTCGTCTCTAAAAGGGTCATCATTTGCTGTGACTGCAATTGTATCTGTTGTTTCTTTTTGATAAGAAAATGAGCTGTAAAATTTTGTGTTTGTTTTACGCTCTACAATGGCTTGAATACGCATAAACTCATCATCAAAAACATGCTTATATCTTTCAGAAATTGTAAAATGTAAATGTGCTTCATTATTGCTTGATGCGTACAAGGCTGCTTCAAAAAGATGCTCTTCAAAAGCGGTTGCTATATGATCTTTATAAACATGAAATGGTAAAAGTCCCTTGGGATAAAATCCATAATTTAATTTATCACCATCAAGCATTGTTTTTACAAATAAAAACACCTGTTTATCATTTGAATAGGTTTTATATTTAGGATAAAATGCTTGTAAAGCTTCTAAAACAAAATGATAAAAAGGAAATTTTTCAAGTCCAACCAAAAAAACAGACAAATCATTTTCTTTGTTTCTATTGATGTACGAGTTAATGGTTTCATGCTCTGGATTGTACTCTTCAATAAATTTAAAAAGTGTTTTAAACATACGTGTGGCTGCACCAGATGCTGGTACAAATTTAGAAAGGGTAATGGCATTTCTTTTGCTTTCAAAAAAATTGATGAAATCTTGTTTTTCTGAGGTTGAAAAAGTCTTGATACCATTTCCAACAGTGGCTACTGCATTAAGATTAACAAAGGGTAAACCTGTTTTAAACAATTCTATTTGTGCATTAACGCTTGCTATGGTTAAGCCTTTGTTTTCAATCTGATTTATGTCCTTTTCCGTAAATTTCACTACTTTTTATTTAATAATTTATCAATGTGTTTTGTGGCTTCTTGCAACCGCTCTTTTAATGTTCCTTTTAATAACACATAATTTTTATTATGTGTTATTAAGGCATTTTCAAAAGCTTTAAACATCCGCTCTCTTTCATGTGGTTTATCTCGCAAATCGTCTGCTTCCCAAGGTGTGTCAATATAAGTCAAAAAGTACAAATCATATTCATTTTGAAGTGCATATTTTTCTAAAAGTGGATGACAAGTGCCATTGTAATACGCTTCGGAATAAACTTTGGTTTCCAACAAATCTGTATCACAAATTAATACAGAATCTGTTTTTTGAGCTAAGTTATTTTCTAAAGTCATCTGCCCAATTGCTATTGGCAATAAATCGTCTGGTTCACAAGTTTTGCGTTCATTGTTCCATTTATTTTGAAGATATTCTCGTGCGTATTCTGGTACCCAAACCGAGCTGTAATAACGTGCTAATTGCTCAGAAAGTGTTGTTTTTCCTGTCGATTCTGGTCCAAACAGCACAATTTTTATGCAATTTGCTGAGTGTTGTTTAAGCTTTTCTTCCATTCAATGTATCCTTGTATTGCTAATATGGTAAAAATTAAATATTGTAATGATAACATGCCTAATCCTCTGTAAGCATATAGTGGAATGGTAATTAAATCGCCTAAAATCCACAGCGTCCAATTCTCCAATTTCTTATTTGCCATATACCACATGGCTGTAAAGAAAATTCCTGAGGTTACAACATCAATATAATTTGGGATTTGCATGGTATAACCAAATGCTTTATAGACTAAATAAGTAATAATCATGGTCAACACAAAAAACAGGATTCCTACTTGTTTTTCTTTAAACGTTGTTCTTGAAATTGGTACAACATAGGTATTATTGCTTTTTCGAGACCAGTTCCACCAACCATAAATACTCATGATGGAGTAGTAAAAATTCATCATCATATCACCATAATACTGATTAATATACAGCAAATACACTGTAATTACTGTACAAATAATTCCTGTTGGATATACCAAAATATCTTCCTTTTTGGCGTACCATACACTCAAAATACCAAACACAAAAGCAATGGCTTCTAAAACAATTTGATGAGTTGGCGCATCATGATAAGCATTTAAAAAGAAATCAAAAATGTGGTTCATAATTGCGTCTATCAGATTTTACGATTTTTAGAAGTAGCAAACCGTTTTCAATCAGTTCAAAAGCGTCTTTGATTTCTTTGGTAAGCACATTCATTACCTCATCATAACTGCCATAAACCTGCGTACTTAAAGGATTTTCAATCACTTTTAGATTGGAAGCTCTCAATTTTTTTATAAAATGGATAATGGCTGGTTCATAGTCATCATGCAAAGGTGTTAAAGTTAACTCTACTGATATGTTCATGTTTTTAGATTTGAGATGAGAAAAAATCTTGATTTTTTATTCTATACTTTTTTTAATTCTTCAAAAAAATGTTCGTTTTCTTCAAAAGCAGTGCCAATAACTACCAAATTAGCACCTGAATTATAAGCATTTTCTAATTGTTGTTTGCTTCTGATTCCGCCTCCAACAATTAATGGAATATGTAATTCTTGCTTTACTGCTGAAATAATTTGGGCAGAAATAGGCTGTTTTGCACCACTTCCGGCTTCTAAATAAATCAATTTCATGCCTAAAAATTCGCCAGCTTTTGCAGTATCTACGATAGCTTGAACATCATTTATAGGCATTGGGATGGTTCCTGTAACTTTTTGAACTGAAGTTTCTTTTCCGTTTTCAATCAATAGGTAACCTGTTGGAATAACTTCAATTTTAGATGTTCTTAATTTTGAAACCGCTTGCACTTGTTTTCCAATTAAATACTCTGCATTTCGTCCTGAAAGTAACGACAGAAACAACAAAGCATCTGCCTTATCAGTAAGTTGAGTAACGTCACCAGGAAATAAAATTATTGGAAGTTTTGTAAGTTTTTTTATTTCAATAACCAAGGTTTCAGTCACTTCATCTTCAACAGTACTTCCGCCTACAAAAATATGAGTTATTACAGACTCATTCACTTTTTTTAAAAAATCAGACAGTTTTTCAATAAGCATTTTATCAGGGTCTATTAAAACCACTAACAATTTTTCTTCTTTAGAAATTGAATTTAAAATATCCTTATATATGTTTTTATTAGTCACGTATGCACAAATATTTTTCTGTTTTTTGGTCTGGTTCTTGGTTTTGTCAATCTTCTTTCTCATTTAAAACATAAGCACAGGTAAACTCTTCAAAATCAAAAAAATGAGTGTTATATCGGTATTTTCTGTTTCTATAATCAATCCAAGCCACCGTTTCTTCTTGGTCTAACATAAAAGGAAGCACAAAAAAATGTTCTCTAAACAACATACCTGGTGTTGCAAATAGTTTGTAAAGTGATTCTTTAATACCCCAAATAACGGTGAGTTTTTTAATGTACTTTTCATCATTTTTATTGAGATAATCAAACTCATAGTCTACAAATTTATGAGCAATAATCGCAATCTTTTCGCGTTGTTTTTCAATATCAATTCCCACAAGATAATCACTTACTATCACAGCCGAAAAGGTAAACGAATGGGTTATTGAAATATACTTCCCATCTTTTAAATGTGGTTTCCCATAGTCGTCATAAAACAAATCAGCATCCGTATATCCAAAAGTTGCCAACAAATGCCTTACACTTAAAAAACCACGTTGATGTACCTCACTTTTCATTCCCAAAACACGCTCTAAACTTTCAGGTTTTAGCGTAATTGACTGCATTAAAGCGTTGTAAGACTCTGTAATCTTCCAGATTTTAACAGTAGTTTGTGAATTTGGATTAAGAGTTTTATAAAGAGGCATTTAATATTCTGAAAGTTAATAGTTATCTTTGCACTGCCTTAGGCAGATTTAACAATTTTTGAAAAGCGAATTTAACTATTTTTAAGTTCCAAACCCAAAGTTGTTTCCTTTTAAAACCATTAAGAAAAAAGAATTATGAATACAAAAACAATTCCTTACGTACCCTTTAAAGTTAAAGATCTATCACTTGCGGCTTGGGGAAGAAAAGAAATAGAATTAGCTGAAGCCGAAATGCCAGGATTGATGAGCCTTCGCGAAGAATACGGAAACTCTCAACCACTTAAAGGTGCTCGTATTGCAGGATGTTTGCATATGACCATTCAAACAGCAGTTTTGATTGAAACCCTAAAAGCACTTGGTGCTGAAGTGACATGGAGTTCTTGTAATATTTTCTCTACGCAAGACCAAGCTGCTGCTGCTATTGCTGCTGCTGGAATTCCGGTGTATGCTTGGAAAGGAATGAATGAAGAAGAGTTTGATTGGTGTATTGAACAAACGTTATTTTTTGGTGAAGACAGACAACCATTGAACATGATTTTAGATGATGGAGGCGATTTGACCAATATGGTTTTTGATAAATATCCAGAATTAATGGCTGGAATTAACGGTCTTTCTGAAGAAACAACAACAGGAGTTCATAGACTCTATGAGCGTATGAAAAACGGCACTTTATCAATGCCAGCAATTAATGTGAACGACTCTGTGACCAAATCAAAATTTGATAATAAATACGGTTGTCGTGAAAGTGCTGTTGATGCTATCCGACGTGCTACTGATGTAATGTTAGCAGGAAAACGTGTGGTTGTTTGTGGCTATGGTGATGTTGGTAAAGGAACTGCAGCCTCTTTTAAAGGTGCAGGAAGCATTGTAACTGTTACCGAAATTGACCCAATTTGTGCATTGCAAGCTGCAATGGATGGTTTTGAAGTAAAAAAATTAGAAACCGTTGTTGCTAATGCTGATATTGTAATTACAACAACTGGAAATAAAGACATCGTACAAGGACGCCATTTTGAAATGATGAAAGACAAAACCATTGTTTGTAATATTGGTCATTTTGACAACGAAATTGAAATGTCTTGGCTAAACAAAAACTTTGGAAACACTAAAGTAGAAATTAAGCCACAGGTTGATAAATATACAATAAATGGTAAAGATATTATCATTCTGGCAGAAGGGAGATTGGTAAATTTAGGTTGTGCTACAGGACATCCAAGTTTTGTGATGAGCAACTCCTTTACCAACCAAACTTTAGCACAAATAGAACTTTGGACTAACAGAGACGCTTACGAAAATAAAGTATATATGTTACCAAAACATTTAGATGAAAAGGTTGCCAAATTACACTTAGCAAAAATTGGTGTTGAGTTAACTGAACTGCGTAATGACCAAGCCGACTATATTGGTGTTCCTGTGGAAGGGCCTTTTAAGCCTGAGTATTACAGATATTAAAATTTCAAAAAAAATCCCAAGCAGATATGTTTGGGATTTTTTTGTTTTTAGCTATTACTTAAACACCTCGTTTAAAAATTGATAAAAGAAGTTAGTATCTTTACAAGATGCAACACACATCAAAACTCCCAAACGTTGGCACTACCATTTTTTCGGTAATGAGTGCTTTGGCAACACAACATAATGCAATCAATTTATCACAAGGGTTTCCAAATTTTAAAAGCGACCAAAAACTAATTGATTTAGTTTCTAATGCGATGCGTTTTGGTTACAACCAATATGCTCCAATGCCTGGAAGCCTTGAATTGAGAGAAGCTATTGCAAAAAAAATTGAGCGCCTTTACAACACAAGTTACCATCCAGAAACTGAAATAACAGTCACTGCTGGTGCAACACAAGCCATTTACACTATAATTTCTGCTTTTATTAGACCAAATGACGAAGTCCTTATTTTTAAACCCGCTTATGATTGTTATGAGCCAACTATTGAACTTAATGGAGGCAAAACCGTTGCTATTCAATTAACAGCTCCTAACTATAAAATTGATTGGTATGCCGTAAAACAACGCATCAATACCAATACTAAAATGATTATTATCAATACACCACAAAATCCAAGTGGAACTTTGTTTTCTAAAGATGATATGCTTCAGTTACAAGCATTACTTAAAGGAACTGATATTATTTTGTTGAGTGACGAAGTGTATGAACATATTATTTTTGACAATCAAAAACATCAATCGGCTTGTTTGTTTCCTGATTTAAAAAACAGAAGTTTTATTGTTGCTTCCTTTGGGAAAACATTTCATAACACAGGTTGGAAAGTTGGGTATTGCTGTGCTCCAAAAGAATTGATGAACGAATTTCAAAAAACACATCAGTTTAATGTATTTTGTGTCAATCATCCTATGCAAAAGGCATTGGCAGATTATCTGCAAGAGCCTAATCATTATTTAGAATTGTCTGATTTTTACCAAGAAAAACGCGATTTATTTTTAAAACTCATCAACAATTCCAGATTCAAATTTACAGCTTCCAAAGGCACTTATTTTCAAGTGTTAGACTATTCCAACATCACAAACGAACAGGATGTTGATTTTGCAAAACGCTTAACTATACAAAACAAAATAGCCTCCATTCCACTTTCGGTTTTTAACCAAAACAACTTAGACCATAAGGTATTGCGCTTCTGTTTTGCAAAAACCGACGACACTTTAAAAAAAGCTGCGGAAATTTTGTGCAACATATAAAAATACCACTACATTTGGTAGGTTAAAACCTTGTTAAATAAGTGACTTTTTTGATTAAATAGTGTTTATTACTATATACAAACATTAAAAATTATTGAATTATGAAATTATGGGTACTCCTTTTGTTTTTAGGATTTGGATTTGCAGCAAATGCACAACAAGTTATTAGTAATGGTGTGGCTTATGAAGTCAAAGGAAAAGCTATTTTTAAAGATGGCGTAGATATTACAGAAACCTTATCGGTTGAGCAACAAAAAGAAATTAAACGCACATTAGACAACAAACTTAAAGAAGCATCAAAAGCTGAAAAAGCTATAAAAAAAGCTGAAAAAGAAGCAAAAAAGGCCGAAAATGCCCAAAAAAGAGCAGAAAAGGACTTAAAACAAAAACAAAAAGCACAAGACAAATTTGAAAAGGCCTCTAAAAATTTATCCAAAAATCAAGAAAAATACGAAAAGCTAAAACGCAAAGGTAAATTATCACCTAACGATGAAGCCAAATGGTTGAAAAAACTGGAGAATTACAAAAAAGACCTCGACAAAGCCAAGAAAAAATTGGAGCGTTCCTAAAACGTGCAAACACAACTCAACATAGCATTGATTCAGACGATTTTGATTTGGGAAAATCCCATTCAAAATCGTTTGCTTTTATCAGAAAAAATAAATGCTATTTCAAAACCTGTTGATATTATTGTGCTTCCTGAAATGTTTACGACTGGTTTTACAATGAATCCGAAAGACGTTTTTGAAACGATGGATGGAGACACTGTTTTGTGGATGAAAGCTTTAGCTTCAAAAAAAAATGCTGCCATTACAGGAAGTTTAATTGTTAAAGAACATAACTCGTATTATAACCGTTTACTTTTTGTGCATCCAAATGGACAAATAGATACTTATGACAAACGTCATACGTTTACACTTGCTGGCGAAGACAAAATCTATGCTGCTGGAACTCAAAAATGTATCGTTACTTACAACGGTTGGAAAATTTGTCCTTTAATTTGTTACGATTTACGTTTTCCTGTTTGGGCAAGAAACACTGAAAATTACGATGTTTTAATCTATGTTGCTAATTGGCCAACACTAAGAATACACGCTTGGGACACTTTGCTAAAAGCGAGAGCTATTGAAAATATGGCGTATTGTATTGGTGTTAACAGAGTTGGATTAGATGGTAATAACCACGAATATTCTGGTCATTCTGCAGCTTATGATGTTTTAGGAAACCGAATTGACCACATTCCTTTTGATAAAGAAATAACAGCGATTGTCACGCTTCAAAAACAAGAAATTGAAACCTATCGCAAAAAGCTTAATTTTTTATCGGATCAGGATTCGTTTTCTCTAACGTAAATTCCTGAACCAAATCCCAACCCGTTCTTGCATCTAACATATCTGGATAATAGCTAATTCGTTCTGGTTGTTGTTGTTTTAAAAAATTACCAGTATCCCATTTTTGATTGCCATTGGTATCAAAAACAACTCTTAAAAAGTAAGTTCCTGGAGTAATATGTCTAAAATCAAACACTTGTGGTTGTGTTGCTGCAATTTCGTATTTTACGTCACCTTTATTGTCTACTAATTGCGTAATTAAAGGATAGATGGCATTTACAAGGGTTACTCTAACATCTGACAAATCTGAAAACGGTTTTGTTTTTAATGAAAAATTCAGTGTGTCATTAACATTGCCAAAAAAGTCGGTTAATGCTTCAGGGAGCATTTGTATTTTATAAGTATTGTCTTCTTTTTTATCAAATTTAAAAGTGTAGCGATTGGTTAGTGAGTCTAATTCTGTTTTAAAAGGAACATTTAAAGAGTCTTTATCAAGAATAGAAATATTGTGTTCGTTTATCTTTGTAAACGGAATGGAGGCTTCAATTTGAAAATCTTCACCATATTTTAAACTTCCTGTTTGAACTGATTTTATTGTTAAGGAGTCTTTTTCCAGCTCTCTAAAACGAAGCTTTAAAGTATCTACAACCGCTTTGTTTTTAACCACAAAAAAGGTGGAATCCAAGGCTAATTTTGGTTTGTACCAATAGTATAAACTATCTGCTTTTTTATCTTTGGTGATGCGGCTTTCAAAGTCTTCAGGTGTTGCCGAAAGCATCTTAATTTTCACAGTTTTATAATCGCCTTCATATCCAAAAGCAATTTTTTGACCAGCAACTTGTTTGGGTTTAAACACTTTAAAATCTAAATCTTCTTTAAATAATTTAATGGTGTAAAGTGAGTCTGTTGGCACAGTAATGACCTTGCCATAAAACCCAATTTTATCCGTTTTTTGTTGATAGGTGTAATTTTTATTTTCGTCTTTTAAAGCCACTAATCTATAGGTTCCTGCTTTAATATTATCAATACTAAAAGTGGTAATGCTATCTAAGGTATTGGTAACATATTTAGGTTTCTTTTTATAAACGATAGAGTCTGTATAAGTAGAATCTGCTTCGTATAACATGACAGAAACAAATTTGTCTGTAACATTACTTTCGGCATCAACAATAGTTCCTTTTACTGATAGCGAATCGATATAACTTCCTGTTGAAAACACATATTTATAATAAGGATACGGATTGCCTTCGTTATTATCGACAATACTTTGCCCAAAATTAAACGCATAGGTCGTGTTTGGTTCTAAGGTGTCTTTTATTTTTATGGTGATGTATTTACTCGCAGTTCCTAAAGGTGTAATGTCTGGTTCAGGATCCATTGGTGGCGAAATAATCAGCTGTTTTTGGATATCTTTTATTTTGACATACTCATTAAAGTAAATTTTAATTTCTTTTCCTGTAAAATTAGTGCTGTAATTTTCAGGAACTGAACGCGTAATTTTTGGTGGTTCCACATCTTTTTCGCCTCCAGAAGGTGTGCCTCTATTGGCACAATTAGCAAGTGTAGCAAGCAATACAACAAAAAGTACAGATTTATAAAAGGGTTTAAACATTATCTGGTTTAAATTTTAGGCAAATTAACGACATATTTTATTGAAACGGAAAAATTACTCGGCAATTGCCATAGTTGCTAAACTTATCGTCACGCCTTCAATTTTCAACAAGGCATTGGCACAGGTTTCAATGGTAGCTCCTGTGGTAATAATATCGTCAACCAACAAAATGTGTTTTCCTTTAAGGGTTTCGTAATCAGCAATTGAAAAAATAGCATCATCATTTGTCCAACGTTTTAATCGGTCTTTAAAAACCTGTGTTTTAGTCGCTTTTGTTTTTTGAAGTGTGGTTGTGTTAAATTCTACTTTCAAAGCATTAGCAATTTCTTTTCCAAATTTATGCACTTGATTGTAACCACGTTTGCGCAATCGCGAGGCATGCAAGGGCACAGGCACTACCACATCAATCGTTTTATAAGCATCTATTGTACTCAATTCTTCACCCAACCACTTGCCTAAAAACACACCAACATCTTCTTGCCCTTTATATTTAAGGTTATGAAGCAGTTGTTGCACAGTGCCTTTTTTTCTAAACCACAACAACGCAGTGGCTTGTTGCAATGGCACACGACCATACATTACTTTTTTTACTTCGTTGTATTCTGAAAAATGAAAATTGGTAACAGGCAAATTATGTCTGCAAGAGGTACAAACATACAGCTCATTATCATCCAAATAGTGATTACAAGACAAACAAACCTTCGGAAAAAATAAGTTTAACAAATTTTTTATCACTTTATCGAGAAAAAGCATTTAACACAAACTTAATATATATTTTCGCATCAATTAATTAAATAATCCTCATTCTCTTAAATAATAATTAACTAATGATAGTTAACCCTCAGTTTTTTAACTACAGATTAATTATTGGTTCATTAATAGTTGCTATTGCAGTTTTAGGCGTTTTTAGCTTTAATAATTACGAGTCTTTAAAAACGCATCAACAATTTTTGGAACAAGAAAAAAAGCTTGTAGAAAGCGAATTATCTCAAATGATTTCTCAGTATGACGTTGCTATTGTAAATAACAAAGCACTGTCTGCAAAACTTATTGAAGCAAAAAACAACACAAAACTTACATTAGATTCACTACAATTACTAAAAAGTGATGTGTCTGTTTTGTCAAAATTCAAACAACAAGTTTCATATTTGAAATCAGAAACTTCTCAATTATTTAAAACTATTGACTCTTTCAAGCTAATTAATAAAGAACTCACTCAAAGCAATTTATTGACCTACAATAATTTAGAAACGCAACGCGAAGCAAACATGGCTTTAAAGTCTCAAAATGAATCTTTAAATGCAACTTTAAAAAAAGGAGCTTTGCTAACCGCAAACTCTTTTAAGGCAAAAGCTTTTAGAACACAGTTTGGTAAAATTGTGGAAACAAAAAAAGCAGCCTCAGCAGAAAGCATTCAAGTGTGTTTCACTTTAGCTGAAAATGCACTGACAGAAAAAGGACAAAAAGAAATTTACATCCAAATTGTCAACCCAAAAAACAACGTCGTTTCTGATAAAGGTGCCATTGATTTTGGCGATTCCTCTTTAATATACAGCGAAAAACAACTCATCAATTACAACAATAAAGGGGTTGATGTTTGTACAAGCATTAAAGCCGATCCTGATGACCAACCTTTAACTAAAGGCACCTATTTTGTGTCTGTTTTTCATAAAGACCGAAAACTCGGAAGCACACAAATAGAACTCAACTAACTAATTAAATATATTTTTAAAAACCGCTCTATTAATTGGAGCGGTTTTTTATTTTTGCAGCATGGCAAACAACGACGATCAATTTAAAAAAGTCATCTCTCACGCAAAAGAGTATGGCTACGTGTTCCAAAGTAGTGAAATTTACGATGGACTAAGTGCTGTGTATGATTATGCACAAAATGGTACAGAATTAAAGAAAAACATTCGTGACTATTGGTGGAAAGCTATGGTACAAATGCACAACAACATTGTAGGTATTGATGCTGCCATTTTTATGCATCCAACTACTTGGAAAGCGTCTGGACACGTTGATGCCTTTAACGATCCTTTGATTGACAACAAAGATTCTAAAAAACGCTACAGAGCTGACGTGTTGATTGAAGATTACTGCGCCAAAATTGAAGCAAAAATTGACAAAGAAGTTGATAAAGCTGCCAAACGTTTTGGTGATGCTTTTGATAAACCACAATTTTTAGCAACCAATCAACGCGTTATTGAATATCAAGAAAAAATAAATACCACACTTTCACGCATGGCAAAATCTTTGGAAAACGAAGATTTAGCAGACGTAAAAGCCCTTATTGAAGAACTTGACATTGCTGACCCCTTAACAGGAAGCAAAAATTGGACAGACGTTAAACAATTCAACCTTATGTTTGGCACTAAGTTAGGAGCATCTGCTGAAAATGCGATGGATTTATACTTACGTCCAGAAACAGCTCAAGGTATTTTTGTAAACTTTTTAAACGTTCAAAAAACAGGTCGTATGAAAATTCCGTTTGGTATTGCCCAAACCGGAAAAGCTTTTAGAAATGAAATTGTTGCACGCCAATTTATTTTCCGCATGCGCGAATTTGAGCAAATGGAAATGCAGTTTTTTATCAAACCAGGAACCCAAAAAGAATGGTTTGAACATTGGAAAGACACACGCATGAAATGGCATTTATCTTTAGGAATGGGAAGTGAAAATTACCGTTTTCACGACCATGAAAAATTAGCGCATTATGCGGATGCTGCCACAGACATTGAATTCAAATTCCCATTTGGGTTTAAAGAATTAGAAGGCATCCACTCCAGAACCGATTTTGATTTAAAACAACACGAAGAATATTCAGGCAAAAAATTACAGTATTTTGACCATGAAGACAATGCAAGTTATACGCCTTACGTGCTCGAAACATCTATTGGTTTAGACCGCATGTTTTTAGCAGTGTTTTCGAATTCATTAGTTGAAGAAGAATTAGACAACAACACAACCCGAACTGTTTTAAAATTGCCAGCTGTTTTGGCACCTGTAAAAGCAGCCATTTTACCATTAGTCAAAAAAGATGGTTTGCCAGAAATTGCACGTCAAATTGTGGACGATTTAAAATGGGATTTCAATGTTGATTACGACGAAAAAGATGCTGTTGGAAGACGTTACAGACGTCAAGATGCCAACGGAACACCATTTTGCATTACAGTTGACCATGACACTTTAGAAGACAACACCGTTACCATCAGACATCGAGACACTATGGAGCAAAAACGTGTAAAAATTGAAGATTTACGCAACATTATCAAACAAGAAGTTGATGTAAAAACTTGGTTAATGAAGATGTAAAAACACAAAATTTTAAAAATATTAAATTCCAAAACCCAAGTGATTACTTGGGTTTTTGTTGGTATTATTAAAAACGGTATCCAACTGTTATGCCTAATTTTGACACAAAATCATTGTCATAATCGGTTGAATTAAAAAGATTTCTACCTACACCAAAATTGATTTCTCCAATCAAGCCTCTTTTAGTAACCCATTTTCCACCAAGCCCAACACCTAAAGCAAAATCAGTAACATTATCTTGTTTGATAGTTGTTCCAGACTCATTTACTACTTCATATCGTCTCCAATTAGTAGAGTTTAACATCCCAAAACCTTCTAAGAAAAATCCAGCTGCATATTTGTTTCCAAAATAAAATCTATAATATGGTGACATATAATAATTAATATCATCTTTGACTTCTTTATCAAATGGGATAAATAAAGTAATGCCAAGTCCAGATTCATCATTTAACAAATATTCATAAGAGCCTTCAAAAGCACCCAAAACCATATATAAAGCGTTTAGTTTTACTTCATTTTTATTTATGGTACCATCTATATCTTGTGGTTCATCTTGTGAAAATGCTGGAAAAGACATTAAGGTAAGTAATAGAATTAAGTAATAATTTTTCATAATTAAGCGGTTAAAGACTTTAGATTTTACAATTTTAAGATGCAATGATACTAAAAAGGTTGCGTAAGAAAAATAATAATTAAAAATAAGCCTTCAATTGAATGGTGCCTGTATGAATGGTTTTAGAGGTTTCGGTTTTTCGACCAAAATAATTGAGGTTCAAATCTAAAAACGTGGTCAATTTTTTTTGAGCCAACAAACTCCATGTAAAGTTTTTTCCTGGTTGCAAACCTTCCAACATTTGATACGACACAGGTGTATTGGCATTGCCTTCAAACGTGTTGTCATAAAAATTGACTTCGCCAGTTAAGGCTACTTTTTGAGCATTATTATAAGTAAAAGACACGCCAAAATTATTTTGCAACAAGGTTTCCATATTGCCAATTACATTATCTTTTGAGGTGTATTGGTAAAACACATCAAAACGCGCATTTTCATTGAATAAATATGATAGTTTTGGCTGCAATCGTACCTCATCAATTTTATAGTTTCTGGAAGCAAAATTTTCGCTCAAACTTTCATTAACTTCTAAACTCGACACCAAATTAATAAGCCAACTTTTTGCAATCTTGTGGTTAAAATTGAGTTGGTGACTCTTTATTTTACTCTCTTGAAATCCAATAGACAACAAGGTTCTACTCGTATTGGTCAAAAAAGTATAAGAAGTCGTGTAATGTTGCTGACCTCTATTAAAAAATAGCACATTACGAACACTTTTATTAAGTGCCAACTGCTTGCCATCAGCATTTGCAAATGGGTTCAAATCAAAACTATTGCCTTCTCTTTTTATTTTTCTGTCAATTAAATAAGAGGTTTGGTTATAAAAATGTGACCAGAATTTTTTGGATTTACTTTCAGAAACTGACCATTGTTGTGGATTAATTGTCAAGGTTTGACTCAAACGGTTTTGATGTGTTTTTACAAAAATTTGGTTAGGCAACAAGACACGTACAAATTGTCCTTCATCCTGAAATTGTGCTACTTCAAACTCATTTAACTCCTGAATACCATTATTGTTGTAATCAATCCATGTGTAAGCACCTTGACCTGGTTCTACAGCAACGTAAGTAAAATCTTGTTGTGGTAAAGTCCCTGAATTGGTTTCAAAAATGGTATTCCACAGCAGTATTTGATCAAAAAATTGCTGACTGTAATTTAATCTTGAGTTAAGTGATGTCTCTTTTTCAATAGCAGCATCTACATATTTTAAAGTTCTGTAATTGACATAAACGCCTAAATCAGTTTTGGTATTTTGAATGATTTTTGATTTGATATAATAGGTGTTTGAGCTGTTGACCTTCTCAATTTTATTTAGCTTTAAACTGTCATTTACACGATGTTTATAACCAATTTCGGCAAACACCTTGGTACTATCGCCAACACCATAAAATGCTTCATACGATTTAAAACGTTGGCTTAACGCTGTTAAATTATGTGTTTCCGTTTCGCGTTGCTTGTTAGCTTCGGCAGCCAATTTAGTTCCAATCCATTGCCTATTAAAACTATAAGTGATGCGATTAAACGTTCTTAAAAATGTAGAGGTTGCAATAGTGCTTTTAGAGTTTAAAAAACTGGAATTGGTAAACAAATTCCATCGGTTCAATAGTAAGTTGGCTGTTGCGCTATGCCGATTGCCATTAAAATTTTCGGAATAACCCAAATGCTCAAACTGATACGAAGCAAATCCCTTTTTAGGATGTACCAACTCTAAACCAGCTGTCAATAAATTTTGATTGCCAAGCGGATTTTCTAAATTCCAATCTCTACTAAACTCAGCATCGTACAAGCGTTGTATCGATTTATAATTTTGCTGTATCACATCTGCTCCCAAAATGGCTGACAAATTCCAAAGACTATCTTTTTTTATAATATTTTGTTTGACACGTAGTTTTCCTGCAAAACCGTCATTATTGCCATCATCCAAATTAGAAAATAAATTCAAATCGTTTTTGCTTCCAGCAACTTCAAAATAAATATCAGTACGTTGGGTTGGTTTATAAGTTCCATTAACCACTGCAACCTGTAATTTTGTTGGAGCAATTAACTTTACAATAGGAGCATAATTTCCTTGTGGCACACCAGAAACTGGCGAGACATATTCATAAATATTGCTAACGGCGTTACTGTTTGCTAAAATATAATCGCCTTGGTTAGCACCAACTAAGGTAAATTTGACACTAAATAATTCATCATCAGGATTGTTAGAAAACACAAAAGCTTCAGCACCATCAATTAGTTCTTTTTTATATAAAATCCGATTTTCATTATAACTTTCGGGCACATCAGAAGCTGCGGTCATCAAACTTTGGTCATCACCAGCATTGGCCAAAATTTGCACTTGTGCTGACGATAAATTTTGCTGTAGTGGTTGGTTTTTGGCATCCGATTCAGAATAAACCGAAGCACCAATTTTTAGTTTATCAGTTTCATAACTTCCACCTCCATACACTGTAAATCTTGAGAAATTGCGTTCACTGTATTGATAATCGACTGTAATGCGCATTTCGGAAGTAATAGGAAATGTAGAGTTAAAAATGATTTCGCCAGCGTTATAATCGATAATATAGTCTTTGTTTTCGCCACGCTCTACAGGCAAACCATTAACATAAACCGTTTCACTTCCAGAAACAATCAACACAAATAGTTCGTTATTGGGACCACGCAATTTATAAGGTCCTTGGTTGCCTTCTTGCGCCAAAAACTGACTGGTTGTAAACTGTCCACGCACCAAAGCACCTGAAGCAAAAAAATTGGTTTTTGATTCGGGATGATCCAAATTAACATTAACCAACAAACCTTGAACACGCTTGGTAAAACCTGCAAAATAACTGTTGTCATTAACCAAGTCAATATCACCTGCTCTAATATTCCAATTTTTACTAAACAACTCAATAAATACTTGGTCAAATTCGTCCAAACGTTGCGAATAACCACTTTCTTGTAACGGAATATTAGCATCTTGTATAGAAGCTCGCAAAGTGACATTATCACTCAACTTCCCCGAAATTTGCAAATCGAGTTCACTATTTAAAACCGAATTTTGATTATTTCCAATAGTCACACCTCTTGAAATACTTCCAGAGGTTGTCAATCCATCAAAAGGTGTATAATTATTAGTTAAGGTCGATTGATTAAGTTGATAGAGTTTTTGGAGGTTGTTTGTATTGTTGACGATGATATTTTTATTTAGCTGAAAATAGGTTTTTGTAATAAAATTGGGATATTTTAAATAGTTGATAATGACCGAATCTGTTGCAATCGGTTTTTTGAAGGTCAGTAATGCTTTAGAAAAATCAATGGTATAAAACGACGTATCAATAAGAACACCTGTTTTGGTTTTTAAACTAAATTTACTGGAGTTGATGCTTACGGAATCTATTTGAATACGGTCACTTACAGCTACTTTTTTAGTCTTATAATTAGAAATCGGTTCTTGTGCAAACACACAAAAAGACACTAATAAACAAATAAGACTAAAGCTTGTTTTCATCAACTACTTAAACTATTAAAAGCAAAAAATATTTTATCGTTAAAAGCACCATAAAATAATAGCGTAAAAGTACAGTATTATTTAATTTAGCTGAAATTCTTTAAAAAAGACAAAAGAAGAAAGAACCAAGAGTTAAGACTAATTTTAAATTGCCAAAGTATAAAGTCTCTATTCTTTATTCTCTTATCTTAAATCTAAATATAAAAACATGAAAATCATCTCTTACAACGTCAATGGTATTAGAGCCGCAATAAACAAAGGATTTATGCAATGGTTGCAAAGTGCCAATCCTGATGTTATTTGTTTGCAAGAAATAAAAGCCATGGAAGACCAACTCGACATGTCACCTTTTGAAGACGCTGGCTACAAATATCATTATTGGTTTAGTGCACAAAAAAAAGGCTATAGTGGTGTGGCTATCTTGAGCAAAATAACACCTAATCATGTAGAGTTTGGTACAGGAATAGCATCTATGGATTTTGAAGGTCGTAATCTTAGAGCCGATTTTGATGGGTTTTCAGTAATGAGTTTGTACTTGCCTTCTGGAACTAATGATGACCGCTTGCAACACAAATTTGAGTATATGGACATGTTTCAAGACTATATCAACCAACTAAAAAAAGAAATTCCTAACCTTATTATTTGTGGCGATTATAACATTTGCCACGAAGAAATTGATATTCACAACCCAAAAATGAAAGGCGTTTCTGGATTTTTACCTGAAGAACGCGAATGGTTAGGCGCTTTTATAAATAGCGGATTTATAGACTCTTTTAGACATTTACATCCTGAAAAACAAGAATATACATGGTGGAGTTACAGAGCCAATGCAAGAGCCAATAATAAAGGTTGGCGATTAGATTACGCCTTAGCGAGCTTACCATTACAAGAAAAATTAAAACGCAGCGTTATACTGTCAGAAGCTGTACATAGTGACCATTGTCCCATTTTATTAGAAATAGAAAATTAGTTCCAACTTAACAACAAACATAAAAAATATGATTAAAAAATTGTCCTTAATAGCACTAACACTCATTTTAACAACCTCGTGTGTTTCCAAAAAAATCTATACCGATTTAGAAAACAAATATGCCGATTTAAAGAAAGAAAACAGAAAACTGTCTGATGACAACAGTGGTTTATCGCAATCTTTAAACCAAGCACAAAATGAGTTGACCAAACTCCAAAAAGCATATGACGATGCCATTGCACAACGCGATAAACTACAAAGCGATTACAATGCTACAAAGACAAATCTGGATAATTTAAAACAATCCTATGATGCTTTAGAAAAAAATAGCTCATCTGCCATTGCCGAAAACTCTAAGAAAAACAGAGAATTATTAGCCCAATTAGAAGCTAAAGAACAAGCATTGGCTGCTGAAAATGCACGTCTCGAAAAACTAAAACAAGATTTAGCAGACCGTTCGCAACGTGTAGCCGAATTAGAAAATGTCATTGCTACCAAAGATGCTGCCATGACCAAACTAAAAAATGCCATCTCTAAAGCCTTGACCAATTTTGAAGGCAAAGGCTTAACTGTGGAACAACGCGATGGTAAAGTTTATGTGTCTATGGAAAACAAGTTATTATTCCAATCAGGCAGTTGGGCCGTTGGTGCCAATGGTAAAGAAGCCGTAAAACAATTAGGAAGCGTCTTGGCCGAAAATCCAGACATAGCCATCTTAATTGAAGGCCATACAGACAATGTACCTTATACTGGCTCAGGACAATTAAGTGGCAACTGGGATTTATCTACCAAACGCGCCACAGCCATCGTCGAGATTTTAAGAGAAAATCAAGCCATCAATCCAGAAAACCTGACAGCAGCTGGTCGTGGCGAATTTGCTCCAATAGCAAGCAACGACACTCCTGAAGGCAGAGCAAAAAACAGACGTATTGAAGTCATTCTAACTCCTAAATTAGATGAAATTTCTAAATTATTGAATGAGTAATTTAATTGCATCATTGCGAGGAGCTTTTTAGCGACGAAGCAATCTCTTGAATAGAAATTGCAATATGAGGTTGCTTCATTACATTCGCAATGACCAATAAGTTTAAACCTTTCAGTCGCCCAAACCCTGAAAGGTTTTTTTATCTTTATCGCTTAGAAAAAATCACTTAAAAGAGATTTCCACCTTCGTAAAATGAAACAACTATTTATGAAATACACTACACTACCAAACACCAATATAAAAGTCAGTAAATTATGTTTAGGCACCATGACTTGGGGAAACCAAAACACCCAAGACCAAGGGTTTGAACAAATGGATTACGCCTTAAACCAAGGCATCAATTTTTTTGATACCGCCGAACTCTATCCAGTGCCTGCACAAAAAGAAACCTATGCCGAAACCGAACGCATTATTGGTAACTGGTTTCAAAAAACAGGCAATAGAAACAAAGTTGTGTTAGCCTCAAAAATTGTAGGTCCTGGAGATTATACAGCACATATAAGAACCAACGGCTTTAGTCCTGACGCTTTACAAGATGCTGTTAATCAAAGTTTAAAACGTCTAAAAACCGATTATATAGACCTTTACCAATTGCATTGGCCAGAACGTACCACCAATACCTTTGGCGTAAGAGATTACAAACATACCGAAGAGCAATGGCAAGATAATTTTAACGAAATTCTTCATACCCTTGATGCCATTATCAAAACCGGAAAAATAAGACACATAGGCATCTCTAACGAAAAAGCTTGGGGAACCATGCGTTTTTTAGAAGAATCCAAAGCACACAACCTACCAAAAACCATCACTATTCAAAATGCCTATTCCTTAATCAACCGTGTTTTTGAAGGTGACATGGCAGAAATTGCCATTAGAGAAAACATTGGGCTTTTGGCCTACTCACCAATGGCATTTGGTGTATTATCTGGCAAATACATTAAAGGTACCGCAGCCGATAATGCACGTTTAAAACTATTTCCTCGTTTTTCCAGATACAGTTCTGCAAGCTGCACCGAAGCTACCAAACGTTATTTAAAAATAGCTGAAGATCACAACATAAGTTTAGCACAAATGGCATTAGCCTTTGTAACCCAACAATCCTTTGTTACCAGCACTATTATTGGTGCAACCAGTATGGAGCAATTAAAAGAAAATATAGGCAGTAGTAACCTAAGGTTAAATGATGAGATTTTGGAAGCTATTGAAGCGGTTCATAAAGACATTCCGAATCCTGCAACTTAAAAAATACGTAATCCTACATATTTCATATTAAAAAAATGGTTTTAACTTGTAACCATTAAATCCATAAACTCTAAAACAACACAAATTTATATGGACTACACAGGATCAATCATTGTATATATTAACATTTTCATTGCTATTGTTTTCACATATATGGCAATAAGATTATATATTAGAATTATGAAATATCTGAATTTGAAAATTCAACATTTAGATAAAAAAAATAGTTCAAACTAATAATACCATCTATAACATTTAATTAGAATGAGAGTTTTTGAATTCATTTAAAATGGTATTAAATTATATAATCATGCAAACAAAAATTATTGAACCCAGTCTTGGCTTAATTCTATGGTAAGTTTTACTTTTTTTATGTGTCTTATTATTTTTCTATTTTTTCATTAAATTTTATAGAAAAATCTCAAAGTATGTAGATTTAAAAATAAAATATATGAAAAGCAAAATGGATAAATCATAAACTGTTATTTTTTAAACACTCCAATTATAGTTTATAGTAACTATTCATAAAAAAAGCCTTTCCACTAAGTGAAAAGGCTTCTTTTTAATATTAATTGATTTTGTTACCATTTTTATCAAAAAAATGATATTCAAGATAGGTGTAAGCATCTCTGGGTAAAACTTTTACCCATTTTTTGTGTTCTAAAAACCATTTAGAACGGATTGATGGAAAGCCCTTTGTTAAAAAGGCTGCTATAAAAGGATGTGTGTTTAAAGTCACCTTTTTGTAGTCTTTTTTAAAAATCCGTTCCATGTCCTGAGTTATACGTTGCACCACTTTAATTGGCGCTTCTATAGCATCCCCATTGCCATTCGGATTTTCTTCTTTTGTTTCAATATTCCTTTCCGGGCGTACACGCTGTCTGGTTATTTGCACCAGCCCAAACTTACTCGGAGGTAATATTTTATGCTTTGCTTTATCATCACTCATTTCGTCACGAAGATGATTAAAAAGTTTTTTGCGGTTATCAGCATTAGACATATCAATAAAATCTACCACTATAATGCCTCCCATATCACGCAAACGCAATTGTCGGGCAATCTCTGAAGCAGAAATCATATTCACTTCCAAAGCTGTATCCTCTTGGTTTTTTTCTTTATTAGATCTATTGCCACTATTAACATCAACAACATGAAGCGCTTCCGTGTGTTCTATCACAATATACGCACCTTTTGCCATTGATACCGTACGTCCAAAAGACGTTTTTATCTGACGTTCAATACCATACTTTTCAAAAATTGGAATGTTGTTTTGATGTAGTTTTACAATAGATTCTTTCTTAGGTGCAATTTGATGCACATAATCTTTTATTTGCGAATAAAGCTCTTCATCATCCACCACAATACTCGAAAACGAATCATTAAAAATATCTCTTAAAATAGAAGAGGCTTTATTCATTTCTCCCAGCACCTTACTCGGGTGATGTGCTTTATTCAACTTTTTACACATTGCTGTCCATCTATTCAGCAAATTTTGTAAATCGCTATCCAGTTCGGCAACTTTTTTGCCTTCGGCTACAGTACGTACTATAACACCAAAGCCTTTTGGAGTAATGCTTTTAACCAATCGTTTCAATCGGTCTTTCTCTTCTTTTGATTCTATTTTTTGTGAAATAGAAATTCGGTCAGAAAAGGGCACTAAAACAATATATCTACCAGCAATAGACAACTCGCTACTAATACGAGGCCCTTTGGTTGATATAGGCTCTTTCACAATTTGTACCAGGATAGACTGGTTTGATTTTAAGACGTCAGCAATGCTGCCATCCTTATCAATATCTTTCTCAAATTGAAAGTTTTTGAGTAAAAAATCAGTGTGTTTCCCTGTGCTTACACGCTTTACGAATTTTAAAAGAGAAGGCAATTGAGGTCCTAAATCATGATAATGCAAAAACGCATCTTTTTCATAACCTACATTTACAAATGCAGCATTCAGCCCCGGAACCGCTTTGCGTATTTTGGCAATAAACACATCACCAACCGCAAAGTTGTTATCCTCTTCCTCTTTATGCAATTCAATAAGTTTTCCATCTTTTAATAAGGCAAAATCAACAATATCAGAACTCGAACGAATAATCAATTCTTTATCCATGTTGTTAATTTATATCTATCAACTTTACATTGACAGATGGATTATACTTTATTTTTTGACACAGGATGTAAATCCAATCAATTTAGAGCCTTCAGAAATATCCTAAAAACTCAAAAATTTATATCAAAGAACGTTACTTTAAAACCGAAAAAGTAGTTAAAAAACTACTTTTTCAATTTATTTCTTTTTGTGACGGTTAGCGCGTCTACGTTTTTTACGCTTATGCGTCGCTACCTTATGTCTTTTTCTTTTTTTACCACTTGGCATAAATCAAGTCTTTTAAATTAATATTTCTTTTAATGTTTTACTATACTTCAACATTAGTTTTTACACCTTCTACAAATACTTTAGCAGGTTTAAATGCTGGAATGTTGTGTGCTGGTATTTTGATAGTTGTGTTTTTAGAAATATTTCTTCCTGTTTTTTCAGCTCTTGTTTTAATAATAAAACTTCCAAAACCTCTTAAATACACATTGTCACCACTTTCTAAAGACGATTTTACTTCTTCCATAAAAGTTTCTACGGTTGCTTGTACGTCTCCTTTTTCAATTCCTAATTTGTCAGAAATTTTTGCTACTATATCAGCTTTTGTCATTGTTAATAATTTTAGGGTTATCTATTAATTATAAGGGATGCAAATATAGGGATTTTAATTTCAATATTTCAAACCTAATTAATTAAAATTTAACGTTGTAAAGATTTATTTTTGTAAACATTTAAAAATTATCATGAATTTTAACACCATATTAACCCATTGGTACTCAATATATAAACGCGAAATGCCTTGGCGAAAAACCAAAAACCCATATCACATTTGGCTATCCGAAATAATTTTGCAACAAACACAAATTAAGCAAGGTTTACCTTATTATGAAGCTTTTATTAGCCGTTTCCCTACAATTTTTGACTTGGCAAACGCAACCGAAAGCGAGGTTTTAAAACTTTGGCAAGGGTTGGGCTACTATTCCAGAGCCCGAAATTTGCACGCAACTGCTAACTATATTGCTAAAAACCTTAAGGGCGTGTTTCCTAATAATTATAACGGATTGCTACAACTAAAAGGTGTTGGTGACTACACAGCCAGTGCCATTGCCTCCATTTGTTTTAATCAACCAACCGCTGTAGTGGATGGCAATGTGTATAGAGTGTTGGCAAGATATTTTGGAATTGACACACCTATCAATAGCTCCAAAGGTATTAAACATTTTAAAACACTTGCAACCAAACTGATTGACAAAAAAAATCCTGCCAATTACAACCAAGCCATTATGGAGTTTGGCGCCATACAATGCAAACCTCAAAATCCAGATTGCAATATCTGTCCTTTAAACAGCAGCTGTGTTGCTTTACAAAAAAACCTAATAAATGAACTTCCTGTAAAACTCAAAAAAACAAAGGTCACTACTAAGTATTTCAACTTTTTAGTAATTATCTCATCCAACAAACAAATTTTGTTTCAAAAACGAACTCAAAAAGGGATTTGGCAAAACCTGTATCAGTTTCCATTAATAGACTCCAAAAAACCATTGACTATTGATACTTTTAGAAACCACTCAACAGTAAAATCTTTTTTTAAAAACACCGCTTTTAAATTCAGCCTCTATAATACGACCGATATTGTCCATAAATTATCGCATCAGCATTTGCATACTAAATTTTGGATTATTGAAGTCGATACACTTCCTGAAAAAGGCATTCCAATTTCGCAATTAACGCAATTTCCTACCTCTATATTAATAAGTAATTTTATTGACGAATTTGATTTTGGTATATAAAAAGACTCACATTTTTTTATTACTTTTAAAAAAGTCAATGCAATTGGTTAATTTTGCATCTTAATAGTATATAATAGTATGTCGGGAACCTTAAATAAAGTAATGCTAATTGGGCATTTGGGAGATGAAGTAAAAATGCATTATTTTGATGATAAAAATTGTGTTGGACGTTTTCCATTGGCTACCCATGAAACCTATACAAGCAAACAAACCAATGAACGTATCACCAATACCGAATGGCATAGTATTGTAGTACGTAATAAAGCTGCGGAAATTTGTGAAAAATATTTGAGCAAAGGCGACCAAGTTTATATTGAAGGACGCATCAAAACAAGAAAGTGGACAGATGACAAAGGGGTTGAACGTTATTCAACTGAAATACAATGTACAGATTTTACCTTTTTGACCACCAAAAAAGAAGACCAAAACGCAGCCCAACAAGCAACTTCAAATTCTAATAACAACAATGAGGTTGCGCTAAATGATAATGACGATTTACCATTTTAAAACCAAAGTATAACTAACTATATTTTATATTGGACCCTGAACCCACGAGTTTATTAATAACTCAAACAAGCGATAACATATCACTATTAATTGGTGTTATTTTACTCATAGTTTTGCTAACTTGTTCTGCACTAATTTCTGGTGCCGAAGTTGCCTTTTTCTCATTAACACGTGCTGATATTGACAATGGTTTGGAAGATAAATCAAAAGCCTTTCAAATTATTTCAAAGCTATTGGAACGCCCAAAAAAACTATTAGCAACCATTCTTGTAGCTAATAACTTTATAAATATTGGTATTGTTATTTTATTTGCCTACATCGGCGAGTTTTTATTTTACAACATTCATCTTCCTTGGCTTAGATTTATATTAGAAGTTGTTGTTGTTACGTTCTTAATTTTGCTTTTTGGAGAAATCATCCCAAAAATTTATGCCAGCAGAAACCGAATAAAATTCTCCATGCTTATGGCACAACCTATACAAATTTTAGATGTGCTATTTTCGCCAATAAGCTTGCCAATGCGTTCAATAACTATTGGCATTCATAATAAATTAGGAAAACAAAAATCTAACCTAAGCGTTGACCAATTATCACAAGCTTTAGAACTGACAAGCGAACACGAAACCACACAAGAAGAACATAAAATTTTACAAGGCATTGTCTCTTTTGGAAACACAGACACCAAGCAAGTCATGCGTCCACGCATTGATATTTTTGCCATTAATTGCGAACAAAAATATACAGACATCATTCCAGAAATCATCAAAAACGGCTATTCGCGTATTCCTGTTTACAAAGAAACTATTGATACCGTTATTGGTGTTTTGTACGTAAAAGACTTATTACCTTATATTGATAGAAAACAATTTGATTGGACAACCTTATTGCGCGAACCCTTTTTTGTACCTGAAAACAAAAAATTAGACGATTTAATGATAGAATTTCAAGATAAAAAAGTGCATTTAGCAGTGGTGGTTGATGAGTATGGTGGCACCTCAGGCCTTGTGTCCTTAGAAGATGTTATTGAAGAAATTGTTGGCGACATTAGTGATGAGTTTGATGATGACGATTTGATTTACACAAAAATTGACGATTCCAACTATTCATTTGATGGCAAAACACCTTTGAAAGATTTTTACAAAATTGTGAATTTAGTGGACGATACCATCTTTGAAGAGGCCAAAGGCGAAGCAGAAACCATTGCAGGTTTTGTTTTAGAAATTTCAGGCATCTTTCCAAGGCGCAACAGTAAAATAAATTTCAAAAATTACGTTTTTACTATTGAAGCTTTAGATAAAAAACGAATTAAGCAAGTAAAGTTTACCATCTTAAAATGACAAAATCAAATCTTTTTAGAGTTCTAATGTTAGCTACATTATGTGTTGCTTGTGGTACTGATCCTGTGCCAAAACCCAAAGCTTTCTTGCGTTTAGACTACCCAAAAGCAGACTATACAGAAGTAGATGTTTCCTTGCCTTTTACCTTTGAAAAAAACAAGTTAGCATCTAAAATAAGACATATTAAAGTAGATCCTAAAAACCATATTTATGGTGTCGATTTAGATTATCCAACCCTTAAAGGCACCATTTATCTAACCTATGCTGATATTGAAAATGACAACTTAATAGCACTAATTAAAGATGCCCAAAACCTCACTCAAGAACATACCCAAAAAGCAGATGGAATTGAAGGCGACCTTTATGAAAACGCAGCACACAAAGTGTATGGAATGTTTTATGAAATTGATGGTAATGCAGCATCACAAGCACAATTTTATGTTACTGACAGCATTCATCACTTTTTAAACGGCTCTTTATATTTTTATGCCAAACCAAATTACGATTCCATTTATCCAGCTTCAGAATATTTAAAAAAAGACATCAAACATATTATGGAAACCCTTAAGTGGAAATAAACAGGTTCTACTTTTGTAAATTACAATAATCATTATATTTGCTAAACTTTTCAACACAACTAATGAAATACAAAAGAATTCTACTCAAACTCTCTGGCGAAGCATTAATGGGAAATCGTCAATACGGAATTGATCCTCAACGATTAGCAGAATATGCTGAAGACATTAAAGCCATTACCCAAAAAGGCGTAGAAGTTGCCATTGTTATTGGTGGCGGAAATATTTTTAGAGGTGTTGCTGGCGCAAGCAATGGAATGGACAGAGTACAAGGAGACCATATGGGAATGTTGGCAACCGTTATTAACGGATTAGCTTTACAAAGCGCACTGGAAGATACTGGCATTCCAACACGTTTACAATCTGCAGTACACATCAATCAAGTAGCAGAACCATTTATACGTAGAAAAGCAATGCGTCACTTAGAAAAAGGACGCGTGGTTATTTTTGGAGGAGGAACAGGAAATCCTTATTTCACAACAGATTCGGCAGCCGTTTTGAGAGCTATTGAAATTGAAGCTGATGTGATTTTAAAAGGAACACGTGTTGATGGTATTTATAATGTAGATCCTGAAAAAGATAACAATGCAGTAAAATTTGACCATATAACGTTTGATGATGTCTTACGAAAAGGTTTAAAAGTAATGGACACCACAGCATTTACCTTAAGCCAAGAAAACGAATTGCCAATTATTGTTTTTGATATGAACAAAAAAGGCAACTTACTCAAAGTGGTTTCTGGAGAAAAAATTGGAACAAAAGTAAACTTATAAATTCTAAATAAGCACATTGGCTTATTTTTTGAAACCAGTTTAAAAATTAAAATTTTTAATGATGAACGAAGACATACAATTTATATTAGACAGCACAAAAGAAGCTATGGACAATGCTTTAAAGCACTTGGAAAAGCAATTCGTCAACATCAGAGCAGGTAAGGCAAGTCCTGCAATGCTTGGAAGTGTTATGGTTAATTATTATGGATCTCAAACGCCTTTAAACCAAGTAGCCAACGTCAATACACCAGATGGTAGAACAATTACTGTGCAACCTTGGGAAAAAAGCATGTTTCAAGAAATAGAAAAAGGCATCCAAGTTGCCAACCTTGGGTTTAACCCAATGAACAATGGCGAAACCATCATTATTAATGTACCTCCTTTAACTGAAGAACGCAGACGTGACTTGGCAAAACAAGCCAAAGCCGAAGCCGAAGATGCCAAAATTGGTATAAGAAGCGCTCGTAAAGATGCTAATACTGAAATAAAAAAGTTAGATGACGTGTCTGAAGATATTCAAAAAAATGCAGAAATTGATGTGCAAAAACTTACCGACAAATACGTTAAACGGATTGATGAAATTCTTGAAATAAAAGAAAAAGAAATCATGACAGTATAGTATTTAAAGCGACTCAAATGTCGCTTTTTTTATCTCAAAACCCTAACCTTTTAACTCCATTAATGCTAAAACACTGTATTGTCATTTTCGTTCTGCTTGGTTCTTTTTTGATGCAATCTCAAACAAAAGACACTATTAACGTAGAGCAAGATTCCATAAAGAAAACAGAGTTTATAAAACAATTAGGCAATGGATATTTTCCTACCAACTATTTTAATATAGATTTACGTTATCTTATTAAATACAATCAATATGAAGGTTTTAGAACGGGTTTAGGTGGAATTACCAATTCTAAATTTTCAAAAAAATATCGTATTAATGGCTATCTTGTTTATGGGTTTTTAGACCACACCTTTAAATATAGTTTTGGAGGCGGATTTAGAATAGCCCAAAAAACAGAAACATGGATCAACCTTTCCTATACGGATGATTTACAAGAAACCGGAAGCTCCAATTTTTTGACAGACAAACGCTTTTTTCAATTTTTTGAACCTCGTTTACTCAACATCAATTTATTTCATCATCATGTTACCAAAGCTATTGGTTTAGAGCATCAATTTTCTAATTATTTACTTTCTGAAACACAATTGGCTGTAAGCAAAATAGAACCAACCTATAATTACGTGTATGTTTTACATGGAAAAAGCTACACAAATTTTGATATTAGCACTGCTAAAATTGCATTGCAATGGAGTCCGTTTAGTGTTTATGAATCTAAAGATGATGTTATTACCCAAACCCAAAATGGCTATCCAAAATTTACATTTCAATACACCAAAAGCTTTAAAGACGTTTTAAACAGCGATTTTAATTTTTCAAAAATTGATTTTAGAACTATTTATAAATTCAATATAACACCAAAAACAACTACTGAAGTCACATTAACTTCCGGAATTGCCATTGGCAACACACCTTTAACGCATCTGTATCATGCTTATCCTAATAACATCAACAAAGAAACCATACTACAACGGTTTTCTGTTGCAGGAATTAACAGTTTTGAAACCATGTTTTTTAATGAGTTTTTCTCTGATAAATTTACCACATTACAGCTTAAACATGCTCTAAAACCCTTTAATATAAGTCAGCGTTTTAAGCCACAATTAGTGCTTATTACACGTTATGCTGTTGGCAATATGAGTCATATAGAACGTCATCAAAATATGTATTTCAACACTTTGAATAAAGGCTACACAGAATCTGGAATTGAAATCAACAAACTTCTTTTTGGTTTTGGCCTTAGTTTTGCTTATCGTTATGGTGCTTATCATTTGCCTAAACGAGAAGATAATATAGCCTTAAAATTTACGTTTAATATTGCTTTATAAACAAATATTATCTGATATTTTATCTCAAATCCTTAGCTTTTTTCTACCTTTGCGCGACTTATTTTTACTATGTTCAAACTTTTTACAACAAGCTTTTGGGAACTTATTGCGCGATTAATTTTACGCAACAAAATTGCCATTCTTACCATTATCATCTTAACAACTGTTTTTTTTAGTTTACAATGGAAAAACATGCGTTTTACCTATACAGAAGCCAATTTATTACCAGATGATAATGAAGTTAATTTAACCTATGACCGTTTTTTAAAAGTTTTTGGTGAAGAAGGCAACCTTGTAGTGCTTGGTGTTAAAGATTCTACACTTTTTACGGTTGAAAAATTAAATGCTTGGAACCAACTTGCCGATAGTTTTAAAAAATATCCTGAAGTAAGTGCTGTGTTGTCCATCAAAGATTTACAAAAACTCGTCAAAAACACAGCGGATAAAAAATTCGATTTAAAACCCTTTATTAAAGACTCTGTCACATCACTTAAACAAATTGACACCTTAGAGCAAGAACTTTTTCATCAATATCCTTTTTACGATAATTTTTTATTCAACAAAACTACCAAAACCATTCGTACAGCTATTTATCTAAAAAAAGATATAGTTAATACAGCAGCTCGAAAAGATTTTATTCTCAAGGTTTTAGAACCTAAAATCACTGCTTTTGAAAACGCTACTAATTTAGATGTAAGAGTGTCTGGAATGCCTTATATAAGAACACTTAATGCACAAATTATAGTAGATGAAATTGGCTGGTTTATTGGTGCAGCATTGTTTGTAACCTCCTTTATTTTCTTTTTGTTTTTCAGGTCGTTTAGAGCCACATTTATTTCGCTCATTGTGGTATGTGTTGGTGTTATGTGGACTTTTGGAATTTTAGGATTGCTGAATTACGAAATTACAGTTTTAACAGCGTTAATTCCGCCTTTAATTATCGTTATCGGAATTCCGAACTGTATTTTCCTTATCAATAAATACCAACACGAGGTTAAAACACATGGCAATAAAGTAAAGTCATTACAGCGTGTTATTACCAAAATTGGGAATGCAACCTTAATGACCAACTTAACAACGGCTTCAGGTTTTGCAACCTTTATTTTGACTGAAAGTAAACTTTTAAAAGAATTTGGTATTGTTGCCTCCTTAAGTATTGTTGGCATTTTTATGCTTTGTATTCTTGTCATCCCAATTATTTATTCGTTTTTACCTTATCCAAAAGAACGCCATTTAGAACACTTAAATAAACGTTGGATTGGCGGTTTTGTAGATTGGACTGAACGCATCGTAAAAGAACGTCGAATTACCGTTTATTTTACAGCAGTTGTATTGCTTGTCATTAGCATGATTGGCATTTTTCAAATTCGAATTTCGGGCAGTCTAATTGAAGATATGCCCAAAAAAGCCCAATTTTATAAAGATATTAAGTTTTTTGAAAGTGAATTTAATGGCATTATGCCTTTAGAATTTATGGTGGACACCAAACGCAAAAAAGGCGTAATGAAACTAAGCACCTTAAAAAAAATAAATGAACTTGAAGAAGATATAGACGAGGTACCAGAATTATCACGTCCAATTTCTGTGGTAAGTTTGGTCAAATACTCCAAACAAGCCTACTATAATGGCAATCCAAAATATTACCAATTGCCAACCAATCAAGAAGCCAATTTTATTTTATCATACGCTAAAAATTCGACTTCTGAAGATAATCTACTCAAAAGTTTTGTAGATAGTACAGGACGTTATGCACGCATTACCACCTTTATGAAAGATATTGGAACGGATAAAATGGAGCGTATAGAAGAACATATTCAAACCAAAGTCAACAAACTATTTCCTGCAAAAGCGTATAGCGTTATTATGACTGGTAAAGCTTTGGTATTTCAAAAAGGTACCAAATATTTAGTTAAAAACCTTGCCGTTTCTTTGTCATTAGCTATTTTCTTGATTTCATTATTTATGGCTTATATGTTTAGGTCATTCCGCATGATTATGATTTCATTGATACCTAATCTTTTACCACTTATCATAACAGCAGGTTTAATGGGCTATTTAGGAGTTCCTATAAAGCCATCCACTATTTTAGTGTTTAGTATTGCCTTTGGAATTTCGGTAGATGATACCATTCACTTTTTGGCAAAATACAGACAGGAATTACAAGCCAACCATTGGAAAATCAAAAAATCAGTCTATGGCGCACTTCGCGAAACAGGCGTGAGTATGTTTTACACCTCTATTGTTTTATTCTTTGGATTTTCAGTGTTTACCATCTCAAGTTTTGGTGGCACAGTCGCTTTAGGTGCTTTAGTATCCATAACCTTGTTATTTGCAATGCTTTCTAATTTAATATTATTACCATCGTTACTATTGTCTTTAGAACGCAATATTGCTAATAAAGAAATTTTAAAAGAGCCTTCAATTAATATTATTCCAGAAGATGATGATGATGATAAAAACTAAATTCCAATAAAAAAAATGAGATTCCAACTACATAGCGTGTTTGGAGTTGGAGTTTTGGAATTTTAATCTTAGACGCTTAAAAACAATAGGCTTTTTTTATCTTTGCACACTTAAATTTATGACAATGACATCGAAAACTGTTTCTGAATTATTAAAATCAGATTTTAAATCGCAAGACATCGATATAAAAGGTTGGGTCAGAACCTTTAGAGCAAACCGTTTTATTGCTTTAAACGATGGCTCTACGCTTCACAACATACAATGTGTGGTGGACTTTGAACATATGGAAGAAACCACTCTAAAACGCATCACAACAGGAGCTGCTGTACATATTAAAGGCGAATTAGTAGAAAGCCAAGGCAAAGGACAACGTGTTGAAATAAAAGTAAATACTATTACCATTTTAGGCGATTCTGATCCAGAAACCTATCCTATTCAACCTAAAAAGCATTCTTTTGAATTTTTAAGAGAAAACGCACATTTACGTACACGTACCAACACATTTAGTGCTGTCATGCGTTTGCGTTCGTCATTATCGTTTGCTATACACAAATATTTTAACGACAACGGATTTTACTACATGCACACACCAATTATTACAGGAAGTGATGCCGAAGGTGCAGGAGAAATGTTTCGCGTAAGCAGTTTAGATGCTAAAAATCCGCCTTTAACCAAAGATGGAAGCGTAAATTATAAAGAAGATTTTTTTGGTAAAGAAACCAACTTAACAGTTTCGGGTCAGTTAGAAGCTGAAACCTATGCCATGTCGTTAGGCAAAGTTTATACGTTTGGGCCAACTTTTAGAGCAGAAAACTCCAACACCTCTCGCCATTTGGCAGAATTCTGGATGATAGAACCAGAAGTAGCTTTTATGGATTTAGCTGGTAATATGGATTTAGCCGAAGATTTTATGAAGTCTGTTTTAAGCTATGTTTTAGACAACAATCGTGATGACTTGGAGTTTTTAGAACAACGTTTGTTAGACGAAGAAAAAACAAAACCACAGGCAGAACGTAGCGAAATGTCTTTAATTGAAAAATTAAAATTTGTAATTGACAATAACTTTAAACGCGTAAGCTATACCGAAGCCATTGATATTTTAAGAAACTCCAAACCCAACAAAAAGAAGCAATTCAATTATATTATTGAAAAATGGGGAGCCGATTTGCAAAGTGAACACGAACGGTTTTTAGTCGAAAAACACTTTAAATGTCCAGTCATTTTGTTTGATTATCCAGCAAACATCAAAGCATTTTATATGCGTTTGAATGAAGATGGAAAAACGGTTAGAGCCATGGATATCTTATTTCCAGGCATTGGAGAAATGGTTGGTGGTTCGCAACGTGAAGAGCGTTTAGATGTTTTAAAAGCCAAAATGAAAGCCTTAGATATTGACGAAGAAGAACTTTGGTGGTACTTAGATTTGCGCAAATACGGAACCGCTGTACACTCAGGTTTTGGACTTGGATTTGAACGTTTAGTAATGTTTACCACAGGAATGGGTAACATCAGAGACGTAATTCCTTATCCAAGAACACCACAAAACGCAGAGTTTTAATAAAAAATTAAGACAAATAATTGATAAAACAATCTATGTTTACATTTAATATAGATTGTTTTTTTTATTTTTAGAGTAAATCAAATTCATATATGCTTAAACAGTATTTACAGTTTAAATTATCACAAAAATTGTCGCCGCAGCAAATTCAGTTAATGAAACTGATACAATTGCCAACGCAAGCATTTGAACAACGCTTAAAGCAAGAAATAGAAGAAAATCCAGCCTTAGAAACTGGAAAAGAAATTGATGAGTTTGACAACAAATATGATGAATTTGACAACTCTCAAGACGATTATGAAGATACTGACAAAATAGGTGAAGATATCAACGTTGATGAGTATTTAAGCGACGATGACATTCCTGATTACAGAACACAAACTAATAATTATAGTGCTGACGATGATGACAAAGACATTCCTTTTGCTGCAGGAACATCGTTTACACAATATTTAACCAATCAATTAAACACCTTTAGACTCACAGATGATGAGCGCGATATTGCCGAATTTTTGGTAGGAAGTGTGGATGAAAGCGGTTATATACGTCGTTCTTTATCAGACATTATGGACGATTTGGCTTTTACTCAAAATGTGTTTACTGATGAAAAAAGCATCGAAAAAGTATTGCATATTGTCCATCAATTAGATCCTGCTGGTGTTGGTGCACGCAACCTTCAAGAATGCCTTAGCATTCAATTACATCGAAAAGAGAAAACACCTGACGTAGAATTAGCTATTGACATTATTGATAAAGCGTTTGAGCAATTCACAAAAAAGCACTATAAAAAACTTCTTCAAAAATTTGACATTTCTGAAATACAACTCAAAGATGCTATTGACGAAATTGAACATCTTAACCCAAAACCAGGAGGTTCATACGCAGGAAATAATAAAATTGTTGAGCATATTGTGCCAGATTTTGCCATTAAAATTGTTGAAGGCGAACTTGAACTGACACTAAATGGACGAAATGCACCAGAGCTTCACGTATCAAGAGAATACAGTGACATGATGAAAGGTTATAAAGAAGCTAAAGACAAATCTAAATCTCAAAAAGACGCAGTTCAGTTTATCAAACAAAAATTGGATGCTGCCAAATGGTTTATTGAAGCCATCAAACAGCGTCAGCAAACCTTATTTGTAACCATGAGTGCTATTATGCACTATCAAAGTGAGTATTTTTTAACTGGTGATGAGCGCAAGTTAAAACCTATGATTCTTAAAGATATTGCTGATGAAATTGAAATGGACGTTTCAACAGTGTCTCGTGTGGCTAACAGTAAATATGTGGACACACCTTATGGCACAAAATTGATTAAGGAATTCTTTTCAGAATCTATGACTAACGACCAAGGAGAAGAAGTCTCAACAAGAGAAATCAAAAAAATACTTGAAACGGTTATTGAAGATGAAAACAAACGCAAACCTTTAACAGACGAAAAATTAGCTTCCATCTTGTTAGAAAAAGGCTATCCAATAGCTCGTAGAACGGTTGCAAAATACAGAGAGCAATTGGATATTCCTGTAGCTCGATTACGCAAAAAAATATGAAAGAAGGTCTTATAAAAAGCGTTTCCTATCTTTTTCACCCTCTCATTATGCCTTTGCTTGGTGTTCTTTTTTATTTTTCAAAAACACCCCGTTTTATCCCTGAGCCTATAATGAAAGCCAAGGTGTTTTCAGTAACTATCCTTACTTTAATCCTTCCTATTTTACTCTATTTTTTACTAAAAACCATAAAAAAGGTGAACTCCTTACACTTGGAAACCACAAAAGAGCGCATTTTACCTTTGGTTTTAAATTGCATAATCATAAGCCTTATTTTAAGCAGAGTGCTTACTTATGATGAAATACCTGAGTTGTATTATTATTTTGTTGGTATTTTAGGATCTTCTATTGCTTGTTTAGTATTGGCTATCTTAAAGTTTAAAGCCAGCATCCATATGATTGCAAGTGCTGGATTTTTTATGTTTGCTATTGCACTCAGCATTCATTTTAAAATAAACATCAATGGCACTATTGCGCTCATGTGCATTATTTTAGGTGCTGTGGCTACTTCCAGATTGCATTTAAAAGCACACACACCCATAGAACTGATTATTGGTTTTGTAATTGGATTAGTACCTCAATTGGTACTGTTGAATTATTGGTTATAAGATGTAAAACATCAACCCAATTTTAATACTGTTCATTTTTACAGCTTCGCCATTTATTTGAGCAGAGTTTTTGAATAGTGGGTTTAATCCATAATAAACATGGAAATTCCAAGTAGAATAGCCTGCACTAAAGGTTAAACCGTATTGCAGTTTATTGATGTCAGATAAATTACTGTTTTTAATAGTGCCCAAACTTCCTCTATACTTTGAAGAGCTATAAAACACATAACCCACTTTAAAACCTGTATAAATACGCCAAAACTTATAATCTTTAGCAGTTGAGGTTCGCCATCTAAACTCCAAAGGAGCTTCAACTAAATACGTGGTAAACTTATTTTTTTTAATGGATTCAATAGATTCATCAATTACAGAATAATGATACCCATTGGTATCTGGCTCTATAAGCATATTTTGGTTGTACGAGTTAGACGATAAACCAAGACCGAGACCTATAGCAACATTTCGTTTTTCATTAATTGGCATATCTCTTATAAATCCAAAATGAAATCCGCTAGAAAAACCACTTTGCGAAACATCTTTTGGCTTTTTACCAATTAAATTATAGGTCACGCCAATATAAAACTGGTCTTCTCTGTAACGCAAATCGACATTAGTTGTATCTATGGTTTGTTGTGCCACAGTATTGATGCTGGCAAGAATAAAGCATATAAATAAAATTCTCAGTTTCATACTACAAATATAATTGATTAATAAGTATTGGTAACTTAAGATGTGTAGTTATAAAAAAGCATCCTGAATTTAGTGTTCAGGATGCTTAATAATATTAGTCTTAACAAATAAAATTATTTTTTATTTTGAGAAATATCTCCTTTTTTAGTGGTGTAATTTATTTTTAAGGCATTTTCTTTTCTTAGTTCTTGCTTCACATCACTAACCAATCCCATATTAGCATCTTCATCTACTTTTAAAGCTACTGTTAAAAAAGGAACCAACTCTTCACGTTTTGAAGCACGCTCTGATGCAATAAAAGCCTTAATGTCACTTACCTCAGCAAACTTATCGTTTAGTTGAATACGTGATGCTGTACCATACTTGCTTTGGTAATCTTTTTGTGGCTTACCTATATAAATATACATTACCAAATCTTTTTTATCAAGTTTTTCAACTTGATCAGCATAAGGCAATCTATTTTCAATTTTCAATGTGGTATCACGCATTACTGTTGCCACCATAAAAAAGAACAATAACATAAAAACAATGTCTGGCAAAGACGCTGTGGATATTGCTGGCAAATCGCCTGATTTCTTTTTATTAAACTTGGCCATATTAATTTTTTTCTAAATTATTATTGTACTTCGGATAATTTTTGAGGATACTCTAACTTAATTTTTTCAATTTTTTCTTTAAGTTTTTCTTTATTTCCTACCCAATTAACATCATCGTAATTAGCTTGTAGTTCTTTAAATGTAACGCCATAAAGTTCTTTAGCTCTTCTGTCTCTTAATTGATTATAGGCAGCAACCAACTCATTTTGTACTGATATGTAAGTTGAGTATTTGGTTTCTCTATCATTTTTTAAAGAAATAATAGCTTTGTCTGGATTATCTGAAGATCTTGGATCTTTCTTTCCTTTACAGTAGCTACAAGCATCATCTCCTGTACCTCCTCCATTATCTAAAAACTCAACAGCTGCTTTACGCAAATCTTTAAGTTCCATTAATTCGTCTTCAACTAAAAGCTGATTTTTGCCATTAATTAAAACGGTGAAGATATTTTTCTCCTTAATGATTGGCGGTGTTGTCTTATCGTCATCAATTGGAGGTAATTTTCTATTTAACCCTGTATCTGTTTCAATGGTTGTTGTTACCAAGAAAAAGATAAGAAGTAAAAATGCGATGTCGGCCATGGAGCCTGCATTTACTTCTGGTGCTGCTCTTTTTGCCATAATTACTTACCTATTTTTTTAATTCCAAAAAACAACATACTTGCTGCAGCAGCTGCCATTAGAATATAAAATGAAATCAATCCTGCTCCTACCAAATGAGATGCGGTTTCTGTTGCTGGTAATCCATCATACATATATTTGGATGCATCAGAACCGTTAGAAAGTGCATAGGATATAATAAGAATCACCAAAAAAGCACCTATACCTATAAGGGTACTTTTTAATGAACTTGTATTTGTAAATAAGTTTTTCACTACAAAGAACACAACAAATGCTATTGTAAGTGCAAAAATAATATAGGTTACCCAAGCCATTGGGTCTATTATTGCTGTATCTCCATCTATAGCAGCCGATTTTATTGCTTCATCGCCTTTAGATATAATCATCACTAAAAAGATGATACCTAACAAGCTCAATATAGCTGCTACGATTTTTAAAATTTTATATAAATTCATAAGTTTAAAATTGTGCTGTTATTTTTTGTGTTTTACTAACATATCTATCAATGTGATAGAAGCGTCTTCCATATCATTTACAATGCTGTCAATTTTAGCAATGATATAATTGTAAAAAACTTGAAGCACCATGGCTACAATAAGACCAAATACAGTTGTTAAAAGGGCTACTTTAATACCACCAGCCACAAGTGCAGGTTGCATATCTCCAGCAGCTTCAATTTTATCAAATGCTTGAATCATCCCAATTACTGTACCCATGAATCCAAGCATTGGTGCTAAAGCGATAAATAATGAAATCCAAGACACATTTTTTTCTAATTGTCCCATTTGAACACCACCATAAGCTACAACAGCTTTTTCGGCTGCATCAATATCTTCGTCAGCTCTATCCAATCCTTGATAGAAAATAGAAGCAACTGGACCTTTTGTGTTACGACAAACTTCTTTTGCGGCTTCTACACCACCTGATTGTAAGGCATCTTCTACGTTTTGGGTTAATTTTTTAGTGTTTGTAGTAGATAAGTTCAAAAAGATAATTCTTTCAATAGCGATTGCAAGTCCTAAAATCAAACAAAGCAATACAATACCCATAAAGCCTGGGCCACCTTCAATAAAACGCTTCTTTAATTCTTGATGAAATCCAAGTTTTTCTGCAGGAGCTGCTGCTCCAGTAGCATCGTCTTGGGTTAGAGTTACAACATTGATAGTTGCCATTGATGTCGTGTTTGCATTTGTATTTGCATTAACAGTTCCAAAAGCCATTGTTCCTGCGATGGCTAGGATAGAAAATAATCTTTTCATTGTTCTTAATCTTAATTTTATTAGTTAAAGTGTTAAAGATATAAAAAATTTACAATTAAAAAATAAAAATAACAGCAGAGAGGAAGGGATTCGAACCCTCGATACGCTTTTGACGTATACACACTTTCCAGGCGTGCGCCTTCGACCACTCGGCCACCTCTCTAAATTTCTATTCTTTAATTAGCATGCCAAATAACGAAAAAACTTTTAGGCCAAAAAATTTTGAACGTTAATTTTAAGACATTTCTCCTCGTAATGACGTTTCAAATATGGTTTTGAAGGTTTTAGCTGAAATTTTTTCACCTAATAAATACATCAATTTTGTAACTGCTGCCTCAGTTGTTATGTCTTTTCCAGAAATGACACCAATTTGTTTTAATTGAGAACTGGTTTCATATTGTCCCATATTAACACTTCCTCCCGAACATTGTGTTACATTAATAATAGGAATCTTATTTTTTATAGTTTGTTTTAAAAGCTTAAGAAACCACTCATCTGTTGTAGTGTTTCCTGCTCCATAGGTTTCTAAAATAATCCCTTTTAAGTTTGGTGTTTTAAAAATACACTCTAAAACAGATTTTGAAATCCCTGGAAATAACTTTACAAGGGCAATATTGGTGTCAAATTTTTTATGTACAACTAGTTTTTTTCTTGTGTTTGGTTTATACAAATACTCTTTAGATACTTTTAAATGGACTCCAGACTCTGCCAAATCTGGATAATTTAAAGACTCAAAAGCTTCAAAATGCTCTGCATTTATTTTTGTGGTTCTGTTGCCTCTGTATAGTTTGTATTCAAAATAAAGCCCAACTTCTTTAATAACTGGCTTGCCATTTTGTTGTAACGATGCCATTTGTATGGATGTTATCAAATTTTCTTTGGCATCTGTACGCAAATCGCCAATTGGTAATTGCGAACCTGTAAATATGACTGGTTTTGTTAAGTTTTCTAACATAAAACTCAATGCTGACGCGCTATAACTCATCGTATCACTTCCATGCAAAACCACAAAACCATCAAACGCTTCGTACTTTTCTTCAATAATTTCTGCCATTTGAAGCCAGTATTCTGGTTTCATATTGGATGAATCAATAGGCTCATCAAAAGAAATGGTATTAATTTTACAATCTAATAATTTTAACTCTGGAATTTTTTTAAGCAAATTATTAAAATCAAACGCTTTTAAAACGCCTGTATTTGCATCTTTTATCATACCAATTGTTCCGCCTGTATAGAGTAATAAGATGTTAGGTTGATAGGATTGCATGCTTATATTTTAAAAATAGATTTAGAGTTTTGAGTGGTAATTTCGGCAATTTTTTCTTGTGATAGTCCGTAAAGTTCAGATAATTTTTCTAATACCTTTATGATATAGGAACTTTCATTCCGTTTCCCTCTGTAAGGTTTTGGGGCTAAATAAGGTGAATCGGTTTCTAAAACAATATGCTGTATCTCTATTTGATTTATAAATTGATCTAAATCACCATTTTTAAAGGTCACAACACCACCAATACCCAATTTCATATTATAAGAAATGGCTTTTTGAGCTTGTTCTAAAGTACCAGTAAAACAGTGAAAAATTCCAAACAAATCCTCTGATTTTTCACTTTCTAAAACTTCAAAAACCTCATCAAAAGCTTCTCTACAATGAATAACTATTGGCAATTGATAGTGTTTTGCTAATTTAATTTGATGTTTGAAGGCTGTTTTCTGAATTTCTAAAGTAGAAGTATCCCAATATAAATCGATACCAATTTCGCCAATCGCAAAAAAATTACGTTTAGAGAGTTGGTTTTCAACATGTGCTAATTCATCTTTATAATTATCTTTTACAGACGTTGGATGCAAACCCATCATCAAAAACACATGGTTAGGATGATCTGCTTCCAACTGAAACATTGCTTTTGTGTAAGACGAATCAATGGCAGGAATAAAAAAGCGAGATACTTGAGCATCCAATGCACGTTTTATCATAGCATCTCTATCAGCATCAAAAGCATCACTATATAAATGGGTATGTGTATCAGTAATTATCATTTAGCAAAAATATATGTTTTACATCATTATCTTTGTATGAAATGTTAAGATATGAAATCATTGCAGGAATTTCTTCTTGAAAAAGGCTACACACGCGTTAAATTAAAGCTTACTAAAACCAATCATTTTGAAATTAAAGCCACTATTAATGGTGTAAAAGGGCTTTTTATTTTAGATACTGGCGCATCAAGCTCATGTGTGGGTTTTGAAGCTGTTGAAACCTTTAAACTAAAGGCTGAAGCCTCTGATGTTAAGGCTGCAGGTGCAGGAGCGTCAGACATGTTGACTCAGATTTCGACAAAAAATACTGTTAAAATTGGCAAATGGAAAAAGAACAAAGTTGCTTTAATTTTGTTTAACTTAACTCATGTTAATAGGGCTTTAACACAACACCAAGCTCAACCTGTTGATGGCATTATTGGTGCTGATATTTTAAAAAAATCAAAAGCTATTATTGATTATGACAAAAAATATGTTTACTTAAAATTGTAGTATATTTTTTACCTTTTTATAAATTCTAACTATATTTATAGCTTAATCCCTCATTATTAATAGCAACATGCCTACCTCAATCATCATAGCAGATGACCATCCACTTATTCTTAAAGGTCTTAACGATTTTCTTCTGGAAAAAAATTACGATGTTTTAGCAAGTGCCAAAAATGGTAAAGAAGCCTTCCAACTCATTGAGCAACTGCAGCCTGAAATAGCCATTTTAGATATAAAAATGCCTTATTTAACAGGTTTAGAAATTGCCAAAAAGTGTAAAGAACTTAATTACACTACAAAAATTATACTGATTACTTTTGAAAAAGACGAGACATTATATTATGAGGCCAAAGCTCTAAATATTTATGGTTATGTTTTAAAAGAATTTGCACTTGTTGAGATTGAAAATTGTATTGCCTCTGTACTTAAAGACACTCCATATTTTAGTCCAGAATTAATAGCGCATTTAGCACCAACACAAGCTCCTAAAGAGTTAAAATTATTGACACCAACTGAATTGGAAGTTCTAAAATTTATTGCTGAAAACAAAACTGCAAAAGAAATAGGAGAGCTTTTATTTATATCTAGAAGGACTGCGGAAAAGCACAAAAGTAATATCATTAAAAAGCTGAATATTGAATCACACCAAAACAATCTTTTGGTTTGGGCTAAAGAAAATGAAGCTTTTTTGCCTAAAAATACGTAATCCTACGTATTGTTTGGCATTAAATAATTACCGAATTTTACAGTGCTATTAATCAATTTCTTTTAGGTTAAAGAACTCTAAATTGTCAGTGATTTAGAGTTTTTAGCCTAAATGTTATCATCTTCAGCTATGAAAACTAAATTCAGTATTATAAATTCATTGTTTATTTTGACTTTAATTGCGAGTTCAATTCTCATTATTACCATGAATATTATCCTCAATCTCTAATTTTTTGTCCAAAACAAGTTGTTAAACCCCATTTTAGACTAAAATATACGTAATCCTACGTATTGTTTGATGTTTCTTATTTCACGACATTTGAAATGCTATTATTAATTCTTAGGGGGAATTATAAGGAAGGCTCTAAATTGTCATTGATTTAGGGCTTTTTGCTTTTATGCAGAATTTTAACTTTAAATACATCTCTTTTCATTAAAATATACGTAATCCTACGTATTGTTTGGTGTTTTTTATTTCACGAAATTTGTAAAGCTATTAATTAATTATTTAAGGATTATTACAAAAGTTCTGGGTTTATGTGAATCCAGAACTTTTAACTCTAATTCAAAAACATCAAATCAAAAACCTACTTAAAATGAATTTAATGAAAAATAATTTTGACACTGGAAATAAACTTTTAATAATAGGTTTAATAATAAGTGCCATTCTTATTATTGCAATAAATGTTCTTGTTAATTTTTTTTAGTTAGTTATTTTGTTAATCAAAAAAGCGCAACCAAAACTTCTTCGGGTTGCGCTTTTTTAGTTAGTGTATTAAAAGATGTTAGAGTTCTAAAGCTCTTTTAACATCATTATCCATTAATAATTCAGTTGGGTTTTCTAAAGCTTCTTTAACAGCGACTAAAAATCCTACAGATTCTTTACCATCAATAATTCTGTGGTCATAAGATAAAGCAACATACATAATTGGTCGTATTTCTACATGACCATCAATAGCTACAGGACGTTCAACAATATTGTGCATTCCTAAAATTCCACTTTGTGGTGGATTGATAATAGGTGTTGATAGCATACTTCCAAAAACACCACCATTAGATATAGTAAAAGTACCTCCTGTCATTTCATCAACAGTTATTTGACCATCGCGAGCTCTAATTGCTAAACGTTTGACTTCATTTTCGACACCTCTAAAAGTCAAGTTTTCTGCATTTCTGATGACAGGAACCATCAATCCTTTTGGGCCTGAAACGGCTATGCTAATATCACAAAAATCATAACTTATCATTTCCTGACCATCGATCATTGAGTTAACTGCTGGATACATTTTTAATGCTCTTACAACTGCCAATGTAAAGAAACTCATAAAGCCCAAACCAACACCATGTTTGTTTTTGAAGGTGTCTTTATAGTCATTTCGCAAAGCAAAAATTGGCGACATGTCTACTTCATTAAACGTCGTTAACATGGCTGTTGTGTTTTTAGCTTCAACTAAACGTTCAGCCACTTTACGACGCAACATTGACATTTTACTTCTTGATGTGCCTCTGCTTCCACCAGTTGGTGTACCCATTGATGGTACTGCGTTGACAGCGTCTTCTTTAGTAATACGACCATCTTTTCCTGTGCCTTTGATACTTGAAGCTGACATATTTTTTTCTGCTAATACTTTTTTGGCAGCTGGACTTGCAGTTCCTGTAGCATAAGTTTTGGTTTCTGGTGCATCATCTTTAGGTTTTGCTTCTTCTTTTTTAGGAGTTTCTTCCTTTGGTGTTTCCTTAGCTGGTGCATCATCTTTAGGTTTTGCAGCACTTGTGTCAATTAAACACACTACTTGCCCAACAGCTACAGCATCTCCTTCTTCTGCTTTAAGTGTGATAATTCCACTTTCTTCAGCAGGAAGTTCTAATGTGGCTTTATCACTGTCAACTTCAGCAATTGCCTGATCTTTTTCTACATAATCGCCATTTTGTACTAACCAAGTTGCTATTTCAACTTCAGTGATGGATTCTCCTGGTGATGGCACTTTCATTTCTAAAATCATCGTGTTCTAATATTTTAGTGTGTTTATTGTTTTTTAATTTATTGTTGGTTGTTTTTTGTTTTATCAAAAACAAAATCAATGACTTCTTTTTGTCTGCGTTTGGAGCGTGTTGAACTTCCTGCAGCTGGTGCTCCATAAGGACGTCTTGAGGCTATTCTAAACGTTTTTGTTTCGTCAAAGTGCACGAGCATATGGCTGTAGGCTCCCATATTTCTTGGTTCTTCTTGTGCCCAAACGACATCATTGGCATTTTTATATTTTTTCAAAACATCACGCATTTCTTTAGTTGGTAATGGAAATAATTGTTCTATTCTTACTAAAGCAACATCTTGTCTGTTTTGTTCTTCTTTGACTTCTAATAAATCGTAATAAAATTTACCAGTCACAAATACAAGGGTTTTTATTTTGTCAACGTTTGCGGTTGCATCATCAATAACGGTTTGAAAACTTCCGTTGGCAAACTCATCAACTGTAGAAATACATTTTGGATGACGTAATAAACTTTTTGGAGTAAATACAATTAATGGTTTTCTGTATTTGGCTTTTACTTGTTTGCGTAATAAATGATAAAAGTTTGCTGGTGTAGTACAGTCTGCAACAAACATATTGTCAACAGCACAAAGTTGTAAATAGCGTTCCATACGTGCCGAAGAATGTTCAGCACCTTGACCTTCATAACCATGAGGTAAAAGCATTACTAATCCGTTTTGGAGTTTCCATTTATCTTCGGCTGCAGAAATGTATTGATCCATCATTATTTGTGCACCATTACTAAAATCGCCAAATTGTGCTTCCCAAATTGTGAGTGTTTTTGGACTTGCCATGGCATAACCATAATCAAAACCAACGACACCATATTCTGAAAGTAATGAGTTATATATAAAGAATTTTCCTTGTTGATCACTTATTTGATTGAGTAGTACAATTTCTTCTTCACTGTCTTCTACTTTTACCACTGCATGACGATGTGAAAACGTACCACGTTCCACATCTTGTCCAGACATACGTACGTCATGGCCTTCTTCTAACAAGGTTCCGTAAGCTAAATGTTCGGCCATTGCCCAATCTAACTTGTCTTCGTCAAACATAGTTTTTCTGGACTCAACTAAACGTTCAATTTTACGAATAAATTTTTTGTCTTTTGGTAGGCTTGAAATGACATCTGTGATTTTTGACAATCCCTTTTTTGGGTATTTAGTGTCAATAGGTTTCATCATTTTAGCTTCTGTAGCATATTCGTAGCCTTTCCATTCATCTTGCATAAATGGTGTAATGATTGTTTTTTTCTCTTTACGTGAATCTTCTAATTCTTCTTCTAAACTGGCTTTGTAGTTTTCTTCAAGTTTAGCTACATAATCTTTATCAATGATTCCTTGTGCTATTAATTTTTCAGAATAAATATCACTCGGATTTTTATGTTTTGCTATGGCTTTATAAAGTTTTGGTTGGGTAAAACGGGGTTCATCACCTTCATTGTGTCCATATTTTCTATAGCCTAACAAATCAATAAAGACATCGCGTTTAAATTCCATTCTAAAATCTAAGGCAAACAGTACAGCATGAACAACTGCTTCTACATCATCTGCATTAACGTGCAATACTGGTGATAAAGTGACTTTACCAACATCTGTACAATAGGTACTTGAACGCGCATCTAAATAATTGGTTGTAAACCCAATTTGATTATTGACCACAATATGAATGGTTCCATTGGTTTTATATCCATCTAATTTTGCCATTTGGATAATTTCATACACCAAACCTTGTCCAGCAATGGCAGCATCACCATGCACAATGATTGGCAATACTTGCGATGGGTTTTCAGGGTATTTATCGTCTTGTTTTGCTCTGGTAATCCCTTCTACAACGGCACCTACGGTTTCTAAATGCGATGGGTTTGGAGCAATATTCAGATTTATTTTATGTCCTTGTTTTGTTTCTCGATCACTTGTCCAACCTAAATGGTATTTAACATCACCATCAAAAACTTTTTGTTCATAGTCTTTACCATCAAACTCACTAAAAATATCTTTGGCCGATTTTCCAAAAATATTTGTTAAGGTGCTCAATCGTCCTCTATGTGCCATTCCCATTACAAATTCTTTCACACCATACTCTGCAGCTTTTGAAATAACGGTGTCTAAGGCTGGAATTAAAGATTCGCCTCCTTCTAAAGAAAAGCGTTTTTGCCCAACATATTTGGTGTGTAAAAAACTTTCAAAAGACACGGCTTCATTCAGTTTTTTTAAGATGTGCTTTTTTTGCTCTGCATCAAAATTAGGTTGATTGTCATTGATGTTGAGCCTATTTTGTATCCACTGTATCTCTTCTGGTTGTCGAATATACATATACTCAATACCAATAGAATCACAATAAATTTTATTTAAATGTTCAATAATATTGTTTAAGGTCTGAGCACCAATACCCAGAATCTCACCAGCAGAAAATACTGTGTTTAAATCTGCAGATGAAAGGCCGAAATTTTCTATTGCCAATGTAGGCTCATACTTTCTGCGTTCTCTAACTGGATTTGTTTTTGTAAACAAATGACCTCTGCTTCTATAGCCATCAATCAATCGAATGACTTGGAATTCTTTTTGCATATGTTCAGGAACTTCTGGCAGAATGCAATTTTCTGCCAAAACGCCATTTAAGTCTGCATTTTCAATTCCAAAGTCAAATCCTTGAAAAAAGGCTCTCCAACTTGGTTCAACTGTGTCTGGATTTTGTAAATATTGGTCGTAAAGATCAGCAAAGTATGCTGTATGTGCTGCGTTGAGAAAGGAATATTTATCCATTATACTATTTGAGACAATCTTATGTTTACAAATTTTTGTCAAAAATACAACTTTTACCAAAATTATAGTTGAATTTAGTATATTTATATGATATAACAATATCAATAAATTTAATAACGCATAATGGGTTCATTTCCTAAAAAAATAGTCTTCTTATTATTATCTATTACCTTGTTTTCATTCACTACAATTTCACAAAATAGCACTTCAGATGCTAATGGTTTTTGGAAGCATGTTCGTTTTGGTGGTGGTATTGGCTTGAGTTTTGGCGATGGCTTTTTTAGTGGCACTTTGGCACCAAGTGCCATTTATGAGTTTAATGAGCAATTTGCTTTAGGTGTTGGGCTTAATGGCACTTATAACAAACGAAAAAACTATTACAAATCGACAGTTTTTGGAGGTAGCCTTATCGGATTATACAATCCTATTGAAGAAATTCAGATTTCGGCAGAGTTTGAAGAACTCAATGTTAACAGAATTTGGGATGATGCTTTAGGTATTGCCAATGAAAACTATTGGTATCCAGCTTTATTTGTTGGTGTTGGTTACAGATCAAGAAATATCACCTTTGGTGTTAAATATGACGTTTTATATGATAAAGCAAAAAGTATTTATGCCAACTCATGGACGCCTTTTGTTAGGGTTTATTTTTAGTAAGTATTCTTAAACCACACTTTTTGCCATTCGCGTTTTAAAATCAAAAAAGTGACTTGTTCTGAAAGTTGCAAAGTATCACTACCATCTAATTGTTTTACTTTTTCTTCAGAAACATCAACCACATAAAGCAAATTTAGATATTCCATAAATTTTTCTTGAATGAGTTTATAAACCGTTTCTTGGAGCATCACTTTTAAACTTAAAGGCAAAACGTCATCATCAAATTCCATATTAATGTTGGCAAGCATTAAATCTTTATTGAGTTGCTGAATAAGTTTATGATATAAATTAAGATGAGTTGCTTCTGCTACTAAATCGTTAAAGGTTAATAGATTTTTCATTTTGTTTTTAAACATTTCTATCCATTAACTGCTCACCAAATTGCCTTAACGCCATTTTTTTAGCTTCAGAAATATGCAAGCGTTCTAAAACCGAAAACGCTTTGTTGGTATAGTTTTTAATTTCTGTTTTTGTTGCTTGAGCTGAACCACTGCTTACAAATAATTGGGTTACGGTTTCTATTTTATCAGAGGCATCTGTTGGGTTAATTTCAAACAAATGCTTGAGTTGCAATTGGTCATCAGCATCAGAAAACTCAACCGCTTTTAGGTATAAATAGGTTTTTTTATTTTCAATAATATCGCCTCCAACTTGCTTTCCAAACGTTTTTGGATCGCCAAAAGCATCCAAATAGTCATCTTGTAACTGAAAAGCTATGCCAAGGTTTTTACCAAATTCATAAATGCTTTGTTGGTCTTCTTTTGATGCTTTGGCAACAATAGCTCCCATTTGCATAGCTGCACCAACCAAAACAGCAGTTTTATATTCAATCATTTTTAAATATTCAGCAATGGTTACATCGTCACGCTCTTCAAAATCCATATCGTATTGTTGACCTTCACAAACCTCTAAAGCTGTTTTGCTGAACAATTTAGCTAAGGCTAAAAAAGTATCACTTTCATAATTTTCAAATAACTGGTATGCTGTAATCAACATAGCATCTCCTGAGAGAATTCCTGTGTTAATATCCCATTTTTCATGAACTGTTTTTTTGCCTCTTCGCAAAGGTGCATCATCCATAATATCATCATGTACTAATGAAAAATTATGAAAAACCTCCACACTCAATGCTGCATTTAAGGCCTTTTTATAATCACAATTAAAAATTTCGGCTGTCATTAAAGTTAAAACAGGACGTAATCTTTTTCCTCCTAAATTTAAAATATAATGAATTGGTTTATAGAGTGTAGCAGGCTCTTTAGCAGTGGTAAAACCTCCTAAATACTCAATAAAAGCTGCTTGATAGTCATGTATGTTTTGCATCAGACAAAAATAATGCAATTGCCCAAATAAAAACAATTTAAGAGCTAAACAAGCTCAAAAAAGTTTACTATTTCAATTAATTTTATAAAAATTTAAAGTAAAATCCTGTTTCATTCGTCTTATAGTATATAAAGCCGGCTGAAATAATTACAATGTCTAAACAAGAAAAGGAACATATAATTTCACATTCTGTAAATACATATAGTGAAAAACTTATGGCTTTTATTAGACCTAAGGTGAAAACCACTGAAGATGCTAAAGATATTTTGCAGGAAGTTTGGTTTCAATTTAGCAACCTGACCAACATAACAGATATTGTGAGTATTAGTAGCTGGCTTTTTTCGGTAACTCGAAACAAAATAACAGATAGTTACAGAAAAAAAAGAACTGAAAACCTGGAAGATTTTACATATGAAGATAACGAAGGTGAGTTTGCTATTAGTGACATCCTTCTTATAGACAATGAGAAAAACCCAGAAGTGACATTTTTTCAAGATGAGATTTGGAATGAACTTTTAAGAGCTTTAGATGAACTTCCTGAAAATCAACGCTTTGTTTATGTTGAAAATGAATTTAATAATAAAACGCTGCAACAGATTGCTGATGAAAAAGGCAAAAGCATCAAAACAATCATTAGTCAAAAAACGTATGCTGTAAAGCATTTGAGATTGAGACTAAAAACATTATATCAAGATTTAAACAATCATTAAAAACAGTATCATGACCTATAAATTCAAACAAAAAAGAAAATTTTTATTCATTATTCCCATCATCATCCTATTTGGACTTAGCGCTATTGTTATGTGGCTATGGAATGCCATTTTACCTGATGTTATACATGTAAATTCAATACATTATTGGCAAGCCATGGGAATTTTAGTGTTAAGCAAAATTTTATTTGGAGGTTTTTTTGGCTGCAGAAAACACAAACATTCTATGCAAAAAAGACATTTTATGAATAAAATGAAAAATATGTCAGCAGAAGAGCGAGAAAATTTTAAAGCAGAATGGAAACAACGCTTTCAAAATAGAAATTGGTGTCAAAAAGATGAGTCTTAATTTGCTTTCAATTAAAACAAAACTTTCGCAATGATTATTTTAACATAAAACTTTGGAAACTTTTTTGGTTTTAAAAGTTTCCTGTCGTATTTTTGCCAACATTATGAAAGAAGATATTTTAAAAACGGCAGCCGATTTATTTTTGAACTTAGGTTTTAAAAGTGTGACGATGGATGATATTGCTAATGCGATGGGAATGTCCAAAAAAACCATTTATCAACATTTTCAAAACAAAACCGTTTTAGTAGAAGAAACCATTTTGTATTTATTTCATTTTATTTCGAGTGGTATTGAAAACATTAGAGCAGAAAAAAACAATCCAATTGAAGAAACCTACAAGATAAAGCAGTTTTTGATGACACATCTAAAGGACGAAAAATCATCACCTCAATATCAACTCCAAAAATATTATCCAAAAATTTTTGACGCTATAAAAGCAAAACAATTTTGTGTGATGGAAGACTGTGTTTCGGCCAACTTAAAAAACGGCATCGCACTTGGGCTTTACAGAGACACTATTGAAGTAGAATTCATCTCTAAAATATATTTTAACTGCATGATGGCTTTAAAGGATAAAGACCTATTTCCGCTAAACAATTTTTCAATGCACAATTTAATGGAAAACTATTTAGAATATCACCTTAGAGGCATTTGCACCAAAAAAGGGTTAGACATATTATCAACTTACCTAAGCACTAATAATCAATCATAAAAAATGTACAAAACAATCCTCTCAATTTTAATTTTATTTAGCTGTCATATTGGGTTTTCGCAAAAAAATCCACAACAGTTTAGTTTGCAAGAAGCTATTGATTTTGCACTGCAAAACAACAGAACAGCAAAAAATGCCGCTTTAGATATTGAAGCTGCCAAGCAACAAAAATGGGAAACCACATCAACAGGGTTACCACAAATAAGTGCCACAGTTGACTATCAAAACTTTTTAAAACAGCAAGTTTCTTTAATTCCTGCCGAATTTTTTGGAGGCAATCCAGGTGAATTTGCCGAAGTGGCTTTTGGTACCAAACAAAGCATCAACGCCACAGCAACCTTAAGACAAAAGCTATTTGATGGTTCTTATTTAGTAGGTTTACAATCGGCTAAGGTGTATTTACAAATTTCAAAAAATGCCAAAACAAAAACAGATTTAGAAGTTCGCAAAGCAGTTATCAATGCATATGGCAACGTACTGTTGGCTGAAGAAAGTGTAAAAATACTTCAAGACAATGTAAAAGTGCTTCAAGAAAACCTAAACGAAACCACAAAAACCTACGAAAACGGATTGACTGAACAAGAAAATGTTGAACAACTGCAAATCACACTTTCTAGTATAGAAAGCGCTTTGAATAACACCACTCGTTTAAAAACCTTAGCCTATCAAATGCTCAATATTACTTTAGGTTTAGATGTTTACAGCACCACTATTTTGACTGATAATTTGGAAAGTTTAACGGCTCAAAACATCTCATTAGAATTGCTTGAAACAGATGCAAACGTCAAAAATTCAGTTGATTATTTAATTGCAGAAAATGACAAAACATCAAAAGAATTATTGCTAAAACTCGAAAAAAGCAAAGCTTTACCAACGCTTAACGCTTTTATAAATGGAGGTTACACTGCAAATAGCAACACCTTTACTTTTGCTGATAAAGATCAAAAATGGTTTGGCTCTTCACTTTTTGGGGTTGGCTTAAACATTCCTATTTTTAGTTCTTTAGGAAGAAGCGCAGCAACACAACGCGCTAAAATTAACCTCGAAAAAGCAAAAGATGACTTGATTGAAACCGAACAAAAATTGCAACTTCAAATTGCAGCAGCAAAAAGCGATTACCAATTTGCCATTGAAGATTACGACAATAAAAAACAAAATTTACAGCTTGCCGAACGCATTGAACAAAAAAACCAAACCAAGTTTTTTGAAGGCATCTCTTCCAGTTTTGATTTACGTCAAGCACAAACCCAATTATACTCAGCACAGCAAGACTATTTACAAGCAATGCTTGATGTTATCAATAAAAAAGCCGATTTAGAAACCCTATTAAATTCAATCAATATAAACGACTAATTACCATGAAAAAAATAATCTCGATAACCCTTTTGTCCTTAGCACTTTTTTCGTGTGGCAACAAAGAAATTTCAGTAGAAGACTTAGTAAAAAGCGGTTCATTACAAGAATTGCGCGCAAAGAAAAAAGACCTAAGCCAGCAACAAACGGCATTAAAAAGCCAGTTAACAACACTTGAAAATAGAATCAATGAATTAGACAACACCAAGCATATTGCCATTGTAACCACATTAAGGCTTAGTGATACCATTTTTAAACACTATACCGAAGTTCAAGGCGATGTCGAAACAGACCAAAACATTATTATTTATCCACAATTTTCAGGTACCTTAACACAGGTTTATGTTAAAGAAGGTCAAATTGTAAGCAAAGGACAATTGCTTGCAAAAATTGATGATGGAGGTTTATCTAGCCAATTAGCACAAGTGCAAGCACAAACAGCGTTGGCAAAAACCACTTTTGAGCGTCAATCGCGTTTATGGGATCAAAAAATTGGTAGTGAAATTCAATATTTACAAGCCAAAACCAATTATGAAGCGTCGCAAAATGCTTTTGACCAATTGCAAACCCAATTAGGAAAAACCAATGTTAGAGCACCATTTAGTGGTACTATTGACCAAATTATTACAGATCAAGGTAGTTTGGTAAATCCTGGTCAAAGTCCGTTAATGCGTATTGTCAATACCAACGATATGTATGTAAAAGCTGATGTTCCTGAAAGTTATTTAGGTAAAGTCACAGAAGGCTCTGAAGTGATTGTTGAGTTTATCTCTTTAGGAAAAACCTACACAGGAAAAATTCGTCAAGTATCTAATTTTATCAATCCCGACAACCGAAGCTTTAGCATTCAAGTGGCACTTCCAAATAAAGACCACCTGCTTAAACCCAATTTAATTGCTACTATCAAATTGAACGATTATGTTGCAAACAGCACAATTGTAATTCCTAATAATATCATTCAAAAAAATAGTAAAAATGAATCTTTAGTTTTTATGTACCACCCAGAAACGGATTCAACAGGAACTGTAAAACAACACATTATTAAAACAGGAAAAGAACAAAATGGCAAAACCGAAGTATCTGAAGGGTTACAACCAGATGATGTTATTATTATTGAAGGTGCCAGAACCTTACGCGATGGTCAAGAAGTAAGCATTAAAAACACAAACAATGAGCACTAAAAATAACTATAAAGATTTTAAACTTTCTACTTGGGCCATTGACAATAGAATGACGGTTTACGTCATCATTCTTATCTTGTTAATTGGTGGTTCAATGTCATATTTTAGTATGCCAAGAGAGTCTTTTCCTGAGATTATAGAAACCAAGATTTATGTCAGTACCTTAAATCCAGGAAATTCAGCTGAAGATATTGAAAAGTTTATCACAGAACCACTTGAAGAAGAATTCAAAAACATAAGCAACGTTAGAGAAATCACCTCGCAAACAGTTCAAGATTACTCAACAATTTTAGTTGAATTTGAAGAAGATGTGCCTATTTCTGTAGCAAAACAACGTGTTAAGGATAAAATTGATCAAGTAAAAGCCGATGTTACTTGGCCAACCTTAAGTAATGGTTCTAAAGCAGAACCTAATGCGTTCGATTTGAACATTTCAGAAGAAATGCCAATCCTAAACATCAATCTTACAGGAAATTACACCTCAGACCAGCTAAAAGATTACGCCGAACATTTGCAAGACAAAATTGAGCTATTGCCTCAAATTAAAGAAGCCACCATACGTGGTGTGGACGATAAAGAAGTTGAAGTTGCTGTTGATATTTATAAAATGTCAGCAGCCATGGTGAGTTTTGACGATGTCATTAATGCCATTAATTATGAAAACAAAACCATTTCAGGTGGCAATATTATCAATAATAATTTTCAAAAAAACATCCGAATTATTGGTGAAATTAGCAAGCCTTCAGAGTTAGAGAATATTATTGTCAAAAAAGATGGTGGAAATGTGTATTTAAAAGACATTGCCACAATTAACTTTAAAGAACAAGATGCTACAACTTATGCCAGAGAATATGGTGAACCTGTGGTGATGCTTGATGTTAAAAAGCGTTCTGGCAAAAACATGATTGAAGCGGTTGAGCAAATTAAAGAAATTATTAAAAAAGAAAAAGCCAACTATTATCCAGAAGGTTTGGAAATTTCAACATCAAATGACCAATCCATTAAAACCGAAAATCAGGTAAACGACTTGGTTAACAATATTATTTTTGGGGTTATTTTGGTGGTTGGTGTCCTCATGTTCTTTTTAGGATTTAGGAATGCTTTATTTGTTGGATTTGCCATTCCACTTTCAATGCTGATGTCGCTTATCATTTTAAGTTCATTAGGCTACACCATGAACACCATGATTTTGTTTGGATTAGTAATGGGCCTCGGTATGTTGGTAGATAATGGTATTGTGGTCGTAGAGAACGTGTATTCTTTAATGTCGCAAGGCATGCCAAGGCTAAAAGCCGCTAAACAAGGTATGGGCGAAATTGCATGGCCTATCATAGCGTCAACCGCAACCACATTGGCAGCATTTTTCCCACTTGGTTTATGGCCAGGAACCATTGGTAAGTTTATGATTTATTTCCCAATTACGCTTTCTGTAGTATTATCTTCATCACTGTTTGTAGCATTGGTAATTAACTCCATGCTTACCGCACATTATATGAAAACTGAAGAAGAACCTCTTAGCAAACGCAAATTGATGCGTTGGAGTTTAATCATGCTTTTTGTTGGTGTATTGTTGTTAATTGCTGGTCTTAGCTTAAATGCTGGCGCTTTGGTTGGATTTGGAAATTTAGCCATTTTAACAGCCATTATGCTTTGGGCTTACAAACTTTTCTTAAAAAGAGCTATTGACTATTTTCAATATGAATCCCTTAAAAAATTAGAAAATTTTTACGCAAGAATTTTGAGTACAGCCATTAAAGGTAAAAAAGCCTATATGGTTTTAATTGGCACATTTGCATTGCTTATATTTTCATTCATTTTAACCGATCTTGCTCAACCCAACGTTTTGTTTTTTCCTGAAAATCAACCAAATCAAATTATCACATACATAGAGTATCCTGAAGGTACTGCTATTGAAAAAACCAATGAGCTTACTAAAAAAATAGAGCAACGTATCTATAAAACCATCAAAAAATACGAAGATGCTGATGGTTACAATTATATGGTAGAGTCTGCAGTTTCTCAAGTTGGTAAAGGGTCAGGCAATCCACAAACTGATGGTGGCAACCAAAGCGACATGCCTCACAGAGCAAAAGTAACACTTTCTATGCGCGATTTTCAATTGCGAAGAGGTGTTAAAAGCAGTACAGTATTAGAAGAGGTTAGAGATGCTGTAAGAGGGTTTCCTGGTGCTTCTGTTGTAGTTGAAAAAGATGCGGCTGGTCCACCAACTGGTTATCCTGTAAATATAGAAATTAGTGGTGATGATTATGACCAAATGCTGGTTGAAGCACAAAAAATGAGATCTTACATTGAAGGCCTTGGTGTTGCTGGTATTGAAGAACTTAAAGTTGATGTCAATAAGTCAAAACCCGAATTAGATTTGCGTATCAACCGTCAAAAAGCTGGTCAATTAGGTGTTTCAACAGCGCAAATTGGCAACACCATTCGTCGTTCTATTTTTGGTCAAGAAGCCTCCACTTTTAAAGATGGTGAAGATGATTATCCAATTAATGTTCGTTTTAATAATGCCAACAGATATAATGAAAATACTATTTTAAATCAGCCAATTACCTTCAGAAATAACAAAGGACAGTTGGTACAAATTCCAATTGCACCATTGGTTGAAAAGACAAATATTGAGGCTTTTAACGTTATCAAACGTAAAGATTTAAAACGTGTTATTACTGTATATTCTAATGTTTTGGGTGGTTACAATCCTACTGAAATTGTCAATGAACTCAAACAAGACCTTAATAATTATGATATGCCTGAAGGCATTACCTTTAAATTTACTGGTGAACAAGAAAAACAAGCTGAAAACCAAGCCTTTTTATTAAAAGCCTTGTTATTAGCACTTGGAGGCATTTTATTAATTTTAGTAGCACAATTTAGTTCTATTTCAAAACCCTTCATCATTCTTAGTGCTGTCGTACTAAGTTTGGCTGGTGTATTTTTAGGTTTAGTGACTTTTCATATGGATTTTGTGGTCATTATGACCATGATGGGTATTATATCATTGGCAGGAATTGTAGTAAATAATGCCATCGTTCTTATTGATTACACCCAAATACTCATTGACCGAAAAAAAGAGGAATTAGGTATTGATAACGAACAATATCTCACCAAACAAATGTATTATGAACTTATTATTGCTGGCGGAAAATCGCGTTTACGTCCTGTGCTTTTAACAGCTATCACAACCGTTTTAGGACTGATTCCATTAGCCGTTGGGTTGAATATCGATTTCTTTGGATTATTCACCAAATTTGATCCAAACATTTATGTTGGTGGTGACAATGTCATCTTTTGGGGACCCTTAGCGTGGACAGTTATTTTTGGATTAATTTTCGCAACGTTTCTAACCTTAGTGGTTGTTCCTGCTATGTTTTACTTGTCCAATCGTGCCAAAATAAAATATGCAAAAGAAGATAAGTTGCCTTTAGGAAGGTAACTCAATTAAATTTTAAACCTTTAAAAACCTCCTTTCAGATAATTATCAGATTTGGAGGTTTTTGTGTTTTTAATAAATAATGTCAAATATTTTACATTTAAACAGATAACTCATTAAATTTGCATCCTTAAACACCAAAACACCATTTGTAAAGGTGTTCTTTTTTTTAAAATGAAATTATGTATAGAAGTCACAATTGTGGTGAGTTAAACGCATCACATATCAATACAGAAGTCACACTTGCAGGTTGGGTTCAAAAATCAAGAGATAAAGGATTTATTGTTTGGGTCGATTTACGAGACCGTTATGGCATTACCCAATTGGTTTTTGATGAAGAACGCACCTCTAAAAAAATGATGACTCAAGCACAACATTTGGGTCGCGAATTTGTGATTCAAGTAACCGGAACTGTTATTGAACGTGCTTCAAAAAATCCAAATATGCCAACAGGCGACATTGAACTTTTGGTTTCAAAACTGACTATTTTAAACGAAGCCTTATTGCCTCCTTTTACCATTGAAGATAAAACTGATGGTGGCGAAGACTTACGTATGAAATACCGCTATCTCGATATTCGTCGTAATCCTGTAAAAAACAGTTTGATTTTTAGACATAACGTTACGCAAGAAGTTAGAAATTATCTATCTAAAGAAGGCTTTATAGAAGTAGAAACGCCTTATTTAATCAAATCAACACCAGAAGGTGCGCGCGATTTTGTAGTGCCTTCTCGTATGAATGCAGGACAATTTTACGCATTGCCACAAAGTCCACAGACTTTCAAACAACTGTTGATGGTTGGTGGTATGGACAAATATTTTCAGATTGTAAAATGCTTTAGAGATGAAGATTTACGTGCTGATAGACAGCCAGAATTCACGCAAATAGACTGTGAAATGGCGTTTATTGAGCAAGAAGATATTTTAAATGTCTTTGAAGGCTTAACACGTCATTTACTAAAAGAAGTGAATGGTGTTGAAATTGAAAAATTTCCGAGAATGCTGTATGATGATGCGATGCGTTTGTACGGAAACGACAAACCAGACATCCGTTTTGGAATGAAGTTTGGCGAACTCAATGAAGTAACACAACACAAAGATTTTGGCGTATTCAATACTGCCGAATTGGTTGTTGGAATTGCGGTTCCTAATGGAAATGCTTACACAAGAAAAGAAATAGACCAATTAATTGATTGGGTAAAACGACCACAAGTTGGCGCCTTAGGCATGGTGTATTGCAGATGTAATGACGATGGTACTTACAAATCGTCTGTAGATAAATTTTATGACCAAAATGATTTAGCCAAATGGGCTAAAATTACTGGAGCAAAAGCAGGCGATTTAATTTGTATGCTATCTGGAGACAAAACTAAAGTACGGGCTCAATTAAGTGCCTTGCGTATGGAGTTGGCTGAGCGTTTAGGACTTAGAAACCCTAAAGAATTTGCGCCACTTTGGGTAATGGATTTTCCACTTTTGGAATGGGATCAAGACACAGAGCGTTATCACGCCATGCACCATCCGTTTACATCACCAAAACCAGGACAGTTGGAATTGCTAAAAACAGATCCAGGTGCTGTAAAGGCCAATGCCTATGATTTGGTATTGAACGGTAACGAAATTGGTGGTGGCTCTATTCGTATTCATGATAAAGAAACCCAATCGCTCATGTTTGATTATTTAGGGTTTACACCTGAAGAAGCCAAAGCACAGTTCGGCTTTTTAATGGATGCCTTTCAATATGGTGCGCCTCCACATGGTGGATTGGCTTTTGGATTAGATAGATTAGTAGCTATTTTAGGAGGTCAAGAAACCATAAGAGATTTTATTGCTTTTCCTAAGAATAATTCGGGTCGCGATGTGATGATTGATGCACCAGCAGCAATAGACAATGAGCAATTAGAAGAATTAAGTTTAAAGTTAAACCTCAAATCATAAAAGAAAAATCCTGCAAATGCAGGATTTTTTAGTAGTTTTAAATTATGCCCAAACAACCACTTTTAAAACGTCTTTTAATTTGGAGAGCTAAGCGCATCTCTCACAAGCAATTTGTGTATATTTTAAGTATTTTAGTAGGTTTTACTTCTGGTTTGGGTGCTGTCATTCTAAAAAACTTGACACATTTGATACAACATTTTTTAGAAGGCAAATTAGTAAAATACTACCATCAGGCATTTTACTTTTTGTTTCCTATTCTCGGACTCACTTTAGTGTATTTGTCCATGAAATATATTATACGCAACAAGGTAAGTCATGGCATCCCATCTACTCTATATGCTATTTCCAAACGCAAAGGCATTATGAGACGCTTTCAAATGTTTGGTTCATTAATAACGGCACCTTTAACCGTTGGGTTTGGAGGTTCTGTCGGATTAGAAGGTCCAACCGTTGCAACTGGCGCTGCCATAGGGTCTAATATATCGCGTTTGTTTCATATGAATCAGACCACTCGAAATTTACTGGTTATTTGCGCTGCTGCTGGTGCCATGTCTTCTATTTTTAAGGCACCTATTGCAGGAATTGTATTTGCCATTGAAGTGTTTAGTTTAGATCTTACAATGGCTTCAATGTTGCCATTGCTTTTAGCCTCCCTTTCAGGAATATTAACCTCTTACTTTTTCTTTGGTAATGATGTGTTGTTGCCTTTTAAAATAGAAGACACTTTTAAATTTGTTGATGCCCCATTTTATATTGCTTTAGGAATTTTTGCATCATTTGTATCTATTTATTTCACAGAAGTGTATGACAGAATTCAAGGTTTTTTTGATAAGATTGATTCGCCAATTAAGCGTGTAATTATAGGAGGTTTGGGCATTGGGTTACTTGTTTATTTTATTCCACCTCTTTATGGAGAAGGTTATGACGTCATCAACAACTTAATAGCTGGTAACCCAGAAAAAGCTTTAGAGCACAACCTATTTAACTTAGACCTTTCTAATATTTGGATGGTTGTTATGTTATTGGCAGGCTTAGTGTTTTTCAAAATTATTGCAAGTGCCTTAACTTTTGGAGCTGGTGGTGTTGGTGGTATTTTTGGACCAACCCTTTTTATGGGAAGTTTAATGGGTAATTGTTTAGCCAAAATAATTAATCATAGCGGCTTGTTTAGCATACAGGTCTCTGAAAGTAATTTTACGCTTGTAGGTATGGCAGGTGTATTGGCAGGTGTATTGCAAGCACCATTAACAGCTATTTTTTTAATTGCAGAACTTACAGGTGGTTATGATTTGTTTATTCCATTAATGATTACCGCTGCAATTTCATTCAGCATTAGCAAGTATTTTATTCCATATTCTGTTTATACTATGGAATTAGGCCGAAAAGGCGAACTCATTACACACGATAAAGACCATGCAGTTTTAACCTTAATGGATATAGATAAAGTTATTGAAACCAATTTTGTTAAAATAAAAACAGCAATGACTTTAGGAGATATTGTTCATAAAGCCGTTATAAAATCGAATAGAAACATATTTCCAGTGGTTGATGAAAAAACGAAACAATTAAAAGGGCTTATTTTTTTAGATGATATTAGACCAATTATGTTTGAGCAATCGTTATATAAACAAGTCTTTGCAAACGAGGTGATGAAAAAGCCTTCAGAAGTTATTGATATTGAAAACGATAAAATGACTGATATCATGAGAAAATTTCAAGATAGCAACGCTTGGAATTTGCCTGTAGTCAAAAACGGAGTGTATGTTGGTTTTGTATCAAAATCAAAATTATTAACAGCTTACCGACGACAACTTATTAATTTTACTCAATAATGAAATACATTATCGCTTTATTAGCAATTCTTACCATTGGCTGTATTGTAACTGGCTATATTATAGATACAGATTATTCTCAAAAGCTAATTGGCTTTGGTACTGTTGGGTTATTTATTGTTGTTTTTCCGTTGTTTTCATATTACAGATGGAAAGACAAAGACCTAAAGGACTATATGCTTACCAAAGAAAATTTGGACAAAATGAACGGTTCTAAAAAAGATAAAAAATAGATTGAAGTATTGTTAGGTGTATTCAATTAATCAATTCAAATTGCGCTTTTCAATAAAAAACCGTTTCAATAATTGCGATGCTTCCTCAGCTAAGACACCACCAACTATTTCAGTTTTTGGATGTAATTTTGTTTTCAAAGCTGTACAACCACGCTCCTCGTCTGTAGCGCCATAAACAATTTTAGAAATTTGGCTCCAATACAAAGCACCTGCACACATTTGACAAGGTTCTAAAGTCACGTAAAGTGTACAATTATGAAGATATTTTCCTCCTAAAAAATTAGAAGCTGCTGTAATAGCTTGCATTTCTGCATGTGCTGTTACATCAGTCAACAATTCAGTTAAATTATGTGTTCTTGCAATAATTCGGTTGTCAATAACAATCAAAGCACCAACTGGTATTTCACCTTTTTCAAAAGCAATTTCGGCTTCTTGCAAGGCTTTTTTCATAAAATAAACTGCATCAAAAGAATTTTCCATAGATCCAAAAATACAATTTCATCTGCAATTATGTCTTATTTTTTATGTTAGACAAACAGTTTTTGGCAATTCAAAATGCTACATTTGTAATGTGATGAGTACATTATTAAACCAAATTAATTCACCAAAAGATTTACGTAAATTAAATCTGAACCAACTGCCACAACTTGCCAAAGAGTTGCGGGACTTTATTATTAATATTGTTGCCACAAAAGAAGGGCATTTGGGTGCAAGCCTTGGTGTGGTTGAACTCACTATTGCACTACACTATGTGTTTAACACTCCTAAAGACTTATTAATTTGGGATGTTGGCCATCAAGCTTATGGTCATAAAATATTGACAGGCAGAAAAGCAGATTTTCATACCAACAGACAGTTAGGAGGTATTAGCGGATTTCCAAAACGCAGTGAAAGTGAATATGACACCTTTGGAGTTGGGCATTCTTCTACCTCAATTTCTGCTGCTTTAGGAATGGCTATTGCATCACAACTTAAAGGTGAAAACAAACAACATATAGCTATTATTGGTGATGCTTCCATTGCCAGCGGAATGGCTTTTGAAGGACTAAACCATGCTGGTGTGACAGACGCTAATTTACTGGTTATTTTAAATGATAACGCTATTGGAATTGACCCAAGTGTTGGTGCTTTAAAGCAATATTTAACCAATGTCAAAAAAGGAACTCAAAAACAAGATAATATTTTTGAAGCTTTAAATTTTGACTATTCAGGTCCAATTGATGGACACGATTTGTCTAAAATTATTTTAGAATTGGAGCGTTTAAAAACAGTAAAAGGTCCAAAATTTTTACATATTATTACCACAAAAGGAAAAGGCTTAAAACAAGCAGAAGAAAATCAGGTAAAATATCATGCACCAGGAAAATTTGATTCTAACACGGGTGAACTCCTTCCTAAAGCAATAACCCAACAAACCAAATTTCAGGATGTGTTTGGTTATACTATTGTGGAGCTTGCAAAGCAAAATGAGAACATAGTAGGTATTACGCCTGCAATGCCAACAGGAAGTTCTTTAAAATATATGATGGCTCTCATGCCACATAGAGCTTTTGACGTTGGTATTGCTGAACAGCATGCCGTAACCTTAGCAGCTGGTATGGCAACACAAGGATTAGTGGTTTTTTGTAATATTTATTCTACATTTTTGCAACGTGCTTATGACCAAGTTATCCATGATGTAGCATTGCAAAACTTGCCAGTTATATTCTGTTTGGATAGAGCTGGTTTGGTTGGCGAAGATGGCGCAACCCATCATGGTGTGTTTGATTTGGCTTATTTACGTTGCATTCCAAATCTGATTATTTTTGCGCCAAGAAATGAAATTGAATTACGCAACATCATGTTTACCGCTCAATTGGGCTTAAAACATCCTATCGCTATTCGATATCCAAGAGGAAATGGACTTTTGACTCATTGGAAACAACCTTTTGAAACGATTGAAATTGGCAAAGGTGTACAACTTAATAAAGGAAAAGACATTGCTATTTTAAGTGTAGGCACCTTGGCTAATAATGTAGCTGAAGCCATTAACAACTTAAAAGTAAGCCACTATGATTTTAGGTTTATTAAACCCTTAGACGAAACCTTACTTCATTATATTTTTACAACATATCGCTATATTATAACAGTTGAAGATGGCACTGTAAAAGGTGGTTTTGGAACTGCAATTTTAGAATTTGCTACCGAGCAAAATTACAGAATCCCTATAAAAATATTAGGTGTTTTGGATGAGTTTATTGAGCACGGAAGCATAAAAGAACTTCAACAACTCACAAAAATAGATGCTCAAAGTGTTAGAAAAGCAATTGAATATGGATTATTCGTCGTGATCAAGAATAACTAAATCTGGTTGCTGATTCGCTTCATACACATTAACATTTTCCTGAGGTTGTGGATTTTTGCTTTTAGAAATGTCGTCTATCATAAGCAAAATAGCGACTGTTACAAAGAAAATAACAATAGCACCAAGTAGATTCTTTTTCATCTTATTAGGTTAATTTGACGATTTGGACTCAAATATAGTAAAATATCGATTAAAAGCAAAAAAATTCGATTAAATGTTTTGTAAAAAAGGGAGCAAATTACTCCCTTTTTAAAAATTAATGAAAATATGTCCTTATTTTATAATGAATTTCTTTGTTTCGGCAAATGTCCCTTTTGTAAACTTCGCAAAGTAATTTCCTGCAGCTAAATTTAATTTTAAGCTTGTGTTATTGGTATTCAAATCTAATCTGGAATTATATACTTGTTGACCATTCAAATCAAAAACTGTCAAATTAACCAAACCTAAATTTTCATTTGAAGCTACTGTAATATTACCATTAGAAATAGTAGGATAAAGCTTAAGTTTATGTTTTTCAAAATTATTATCTACAATACTAAGTGGTGTTGCAGTAAACTGACCTGTAAACAATCCTCTACCATGCGTAGCCGCCAAAATAACATTGTCAGAGGTTCTCAAGTCCAAATCAACAACTGTCACATCGCTCATACCATTATAGTACTGTACCCAAGTTGGGGAAGCAGCTGTTATATCAGGTGTTGCCCAAATACCAAGTTCTGTACCAATAATAACTTCATTTGGAAGCAATGGGTTTTGTAATATACATTTAACTGGCATATCTGGTAAGTTGCCTTCTTTATTTTGCCACGAAGTTCCACCATTATTGGTATACCAAACACTTATAACTCCATAATTGAACATGGTTACTAATATCTCATTTTCATTTTGACCAAATTCAATGTCAGAGATACTTCCAACAAAACTTCCTGAGCCAATATTAGACCAAGCTGGTGCATTGTCAGCATTGGTAAGTTTTAACAAACGTCCATTTTGCAATCCAACCAACAAAGTTGCCGTATTGGTTGGAGGGGTTCCATTCGTAGAATATGGGTTTATTTTAAACGCTGTAGGTCTTGCATTTAGCAATGTATTTGTTAAATCTGTCGTCGATAATAATTGAGGAAAATTAACATTTACATACCTTGTAATGCGATTTGTTCCGCCTGTGGATGAGTTAACATACAATACATTTCTATTATCATCTAATTCTGCTTGATTAATAAAATCGCCTCCAGATTCGTCAGCACCTGTTATTTCATAGACGTTAGAATTATAATTTGGAAAACTAGAAAAATAATGAACTCTTCCTGGGTAAGAGGTAATTAAATAGTCGCCATTTTTACTAATTTCTGTATAAGCACCATCGCCACCTCTTGGGTCTGCATAGGCATTGGCTCCAGCAACAGAATTTATGGATATTTGTGTACCATTGTCTTGCAAACCACCAACTAAATCATCGCCATTGGCAACATCAACTTGGTTAATATCTGCATAATAAAATTGGGTCGTATTATAATTTTTGTTTCTTGATTGAATGGCATTTGTATTATTACTGTTTACAATTGAAGCAATATTACTTGCATAATAAACGCCTCCATCATTTCCAAAAACAGCTTGGTTGCCATTACTACCAGGTCTAAATACAATTGCATGTTGATCGGCATGCATTAATGGCACCTGTAGGGTATTAAGCCCTGGGTTATTAGACCATTTAGAAATCTGACTCCAAGAAATTCCAAAATCAACAGTTCTAAACAAATCAACACCGCCAACATATAACACATCATTTTGGTCTGCCTCTATAGGTAAATCATAAAATGACTGACCTCTTGTAAAGTCAGTAGCAGGAATACCATTATCAGCATCATTAGGTTCAGATGGCAAGGTTGCAAAAGTAGCAAAGGCATTAGTTGTATAATACAAATCTGCAGCACTCCCTGTGTTGACAGCTACCCAAAAAATATTGGCATTGACTTGAGAAGGTTCTAATTCAGTACGTCTGGCACCATTAATTGTATTAATCAAATTAAAGGTGTTACCATCAGTCGATTCATAAATATCTCCACCTGGGTTTCCAAACGGATCACTTGTGGTTGTCAACCAAATATTATTGTTAATGTCCAATTCTATATCACAAGGATCTTTATAAGCGCCATTAGCATGTTTAATTTCAAAACGTGTCCAAGTAGTTCCATTATCAACCGATTTATAAAGTCCCATTTCATCAAATCCGTTCACGTTGGTTGGATTAGATGCATCTGCATACTGTGCGCTTGAAATAGCAGCATACAGCTCGGTGGAGCCACCTACATTTCGTGCTACAATATCATTAACATAAAAATAGCCACTGACTAATTGCCCAGAAGTACTTGTAACTGAGCCTAAAACATTTTGCCATGTCACACCTGCATCTGTTGAGCGCCAAATACCACGTCCAACCGCTTGTCCAGATGTAAAAGACTCACCAGAACCTATAAAAAAAGTGTTAGAATTGTTTGGATCTGAAATAATTGTGGTCACTGAAATATTTGCTTGGACATTGAGTTGTGTCCAGCTTGAGTTTGGATTAGTAATATCATCATTAACCCATAAACCACCAGAAACACCTCCAGCAAAAACACGTGTATAATCATCCGCTGGGTTTGCGTTGTTGATGTCATTAGGATCAAACATTATTCCTCTGGTTCGACCTCCTTGATCATTAGGTCCTCTATCTACCCAAGGTGCTGATGACGAACCACTAACGCCTCTTGAGGCTTCTCTGTCTGCTTTTAGCTGTGCTTGCAATTCTAAGACACGTTCTGGCATTGGTTTGCCTGTGTTTGGATCCATGGTGAGTTCCCACATACGTTCAAAATAAGGGTTTGGTGGTAAACCGCGCTCTTCACGTTCTTCTTCGGATAAGTTTTTTGTTTTAGCAAATGGGCTGTTTTTAAGAAACATAGCATGTTTTTGCTTTAACGCCAATACGTTAGCATCTACCTCATCTTGATTTTTGCTTTTAAACTTTAATATTAATACTGCTGCTAAAGTAAGTGCAATTAACACAAAACCAAATTGTAATTTATTTTTCATCTTAAATTTTATAAATAGTTTCCTTTTAATTTTTTATAAGTCAAAATGGCATTTCTATCTGATAGTTTTGCAACATAGTTACATATTGCTAATAAACTATTGTATAAGCTGTTTTGGTTTAAGTCTAAAGTTTTTGGAAAAACTTTCAAAATAAGTTGGTTATAGGCAGAAAGTTTTCCTATGTGTTGGTTGTAAATAGTTTCTGTAAAGATATTTAAAACTTCATTAATAATCTCAAAACCTGCGATTTCTTTGTCAACAACTTCATCAGATTGGTACACTTTTTCTATACTGACCTTGATGATGTCTTTTATTTGTGCTTGATATTTGCTGATATCTAATAGTGCTTTTGAAAAGGTTCCCTTTAAAATTTCATCTTCATAGGTCATAAACAATTCAACAGCTTCTTTAATTAATGTACTAATTGACAAAGCGCGTAAATAACTAATTCGGTCTTCGGTATTGGATAAGGCATTGTAATTATTAATATTTATGGTATCTCTTACTAAATTAATAAGATATTCTAAGGCATATTCTTCTTGTATCAGTCCTAAATTGATACCATCTTCAAAGTCGATGATGGTATAACATATATCATCGGCTGCTTCTACTAAAAAGGCTAAAGGGTGTCTTGAAAAACTAATGTCATCTGTCTTACTTCTTTTTAAAAGCCCCAACTCATTGACTATATCTAAAAAGGCTTCTTTTTCACTTTGAAAAAAACCGTATTTTTTGTCTGCAATATGTGTGGTTGGCTTTTTGGGTAAGGATTCTTTTGGGTATTTCATAAATGCACCAAGGGTTGCATAGCTTAATCGTAAACCACCTTTTCGTCCTTGTCGGCTTTCGGTTAAAATTTTAAATCCATTAGCATTGCCTTCAAAATCACATAAATCTTGGTATTCTTTAGCGGTCAAATGGTTTTTAAATTGTTTGCCTTTCCCATTTTTAAAAAATTCGCCAATTGCTTTTTCACCAGAATGCCCAAAAGGCGGATTCCCAATATCATGTGCCAATGCTGCTGCGGCCACAATAGCTCCAAAATCATGAGCTTGATAGCCATGTACATTTTGCAAATGCGGATATTTTTCGAGCAGTTTCTGCCCAACGCGTCTTCCTAAACTTCGGCCAACTACACTTACTTCTAAGCTGTGCGTGAGGCGTGTGTGTACAAAATCGGTTTTTGATAATGGTATTACTTGAGTTTTATCTTGAAGACTTCTAAATTCTGACGAAAAGATAACTCGGTCATAATCTACTTCAAAACCCAATCGTGTTTCGTCTTGTTCTTTACGTAAGCGTTTATTTTTGTCTCCAAAACGTTTTAAGGAGAGTAATTGTTCCCAATTCATAGCGTCATTTTAGATGGCTACAAGGTAATTAATTTAGTTATAATTGAAATGTAAAGCTTTAAAAATACCCTTAGTTTTATTAATATTACTGGCATCATAGCACAAGCTTTATTTGCAAAGTTATTGTTTACTTCAAATCTTAATCTTAAAGAAACATTAAGTTAACATTAGTTTTTGTTATTTGCAGTGACAAAAACTAATAACTCATATGAAACCAAATTTAACGCTTCTTGCGTTACTTCTTTTTACACATACTATAATAAATGCTCAAGAAACTAAAGCTCCATCTTTTGGTAAAGGTCTTTTTAACCTTGTAGGCAAAGACAGTTTGTGGACTATGAAAATTGGAGCACGAATGCAGTTTTTAAGTATTTCTAAATGGGATGATGTTTCTGGAAATTTTAATAACACTGAAACCAACTTTTTAGTAAGACGTGCACGTTTAAAATTGGATGGTTTTGCTTACACACCAAAATTAAAGTACAAAATTGAACTTGGCTTATCAAACAATGATATTTCAGGAGCTTCTGAATACACAAGCAATGCACCTCGATACATTCTTGATGCTGTTGTAAAATGGAACTTTGCACCAAATTTAGAATTATGGTTTGGTCAAACAAAACTTCCAGGCAATAGAGAACGCTTGATATCATCAGGAAATCTTCAGTTTGTAGATAGGTCGTTGTTAAATAGTCAATTTAACATTGATAGAGATTTAGGGCTTCAATTAAGACATCATTTTAAGGTTTCAGAAACATTTTTAGTCAAGGAAGCTTTTGCCTTGTCAAAAGGTGAAGGTAGAAATGTAACATCCAAAAATTTTGGTGGACATCAATATACCACACGTTTAGAATTGCTTCCTTTTGGTGATTTTAAAGACCAAGGTGATTATGTTGGAGGCGACTTGAGCAGGGAAAAAACTCCAAAATTAGCCTTAGGTTTTACCTATGATTTCAACAATAATGCTGTAAAAACCAAAAGTAATCAAGGTTCTTACATGCTTACAGATGATGGTTTTTTTGAAACCAATATATCAACCATTTTTATAGATGCAATGTTTAAATACCAAGGATTATCAGTTATGGCAGAATATGCAAGCAGAGATGCAACACATCCAACAGCAAAAAATACTGATGGTTCACTTACAGGTGATTTGGTACAAATTGGCAAAGGTTTAAACCTTCAAACAGGTTATGTATTTAAATCAAATTGGGAAGTTTCTGGACGTTATACATCGATTGCATTAAATCAAATCATTACTGCAAAAACACCTAAAAATCAATACACGCTTGGTGTATCAAAATATATTGTTGGACACAAACTTAAAGTTCAGTCAGATATTAGCTATTTAGAAGGGATGAATACGGCTAATCAATTAATGTACAGACTTCAATTTGATATTCATTTTTAAAACATAACATTTACGTAACATACTATTTGTTAACACTAAAGATATTTGCAAATCATTTTAAATTAAATTATGGAAAATATTTACTTATACATGATTATTGCCTTAGCCATTTTAGCCATTGCTGATTTGGTTGTAGGTGTCAGTAATGACGCGGTTAATTTCTTAAACTCTGCCATTGGTTCTAAAGCAGTTTCGTTTAAAACAATTATGATTGTTGCCAGCCTTGGAATTGCTATTGGTGCTGTATTTTCAAACGGAATGATGGAAGTAGCTCGAAAAGGCATTTTCAATCCTGGAGAATTTATGTTTAGCGAAATCATGATTATTTTCATGGCTGTTATGATTACAGACATTCTTTTATTGGATTTTTTCAATTCTATTGGGATGCCAACCTCAACAACTGTCTCTATTGTCTTTGAACTACTTGGAGCCGCTGTTGCCATGGCACTTATTAAAATTGGTCATGATGGAGGCAGTTTTGGTGATGTTGTTAACTATATAAACACGTCTAAAGCTTCAGAAATTATATTTGGCATACTGCTTTCCGTTATTGTCGCATTTACCATTGGAGCTGTTGTGCAATGGTTTTCTAGACTTTTACTATCTTATAATTTTGAAAAAAAAGCACATTGGGTTGGTGCTTTATTTGGCGGTATTGCCCTTACAGGTATTACCTATTTTATTTTTATAAAAGGCATTGGTGGCACAAGTTTTGCAAAAGAAAGCTATGCTATCACAGGAGGAGAAACCATTAAAAGTTTTTTAGAACACCATGTTGTCTCTATTGTCGCCCTTAGTTTTGTCTTTTGGTCTCTACTATCATATTCATTAATATCATTTGCAAAAACTAACATTTATAAATTGGTTATTTTAGTAGGTACTTTTGCATTGGCTTTAGCCTTTGCAGGAAATGACTTGGTCAACTTTATAGGGCCATCGACAGGCGCCTATCAAGCTTATTTAGATTTTATGAACCCTGCCATTAATACACATGGGTTAGCAGCCTCTGAGTTTTCGATGCACAGTTTGAGTTCAAAAGCGACAACACCTACGGCCTTATTAGCTTTTGCAGGTTTGATTATGGTATTGACCTTATGGTTTTCTACAAAGGCCAAAAATGTTGTTAAAACATCTATTGATTTGGCAAGTCAAGGTGAGACAAAAGAACGTTTTCAACCCAACTTTTTATCCCGTGGGTTTGTTCGTTTTGCCATGACAACATCACAAATATCATCCTATATATTACCAAAAACATGGCAAGCAAAAATTGATAAACAATTTGAAGCACCAGCCATAAAATTAGCTAAAGACAAGGTACACGAATTGCCTTCTTTTGATTTGGTAAGAGCAGCTGTTAACCTTATGGTTGCTGCTGTTTTAATATCTATTGCTACATCGTATCAATTGCCTTTATCAACCACTTATGTTACTTTTATGGTAGCAATGGGTTCATCTTTAGCAGACAGAGCTTGGGGAGCTGAAAGCGCAGTTTATAGAGTTGCAGGTGTGTTAAATGTTATTGGTGGTTGGTTTTTTACGGCGTTTAGTGCCTTTTTTGCTGCAGCATTAGTTGCTTATTTATTAAACCTAAACATCAATGTGATGTTTCCTATTTTGTTGGTGGTTGCTTTTGCTTTACTTATCAGAAGTTCAATTGCTCATAGTAAAAAGTCAAAAGAAGCAAAAGCTGAAGACAGTTTAACAAAAGCTGAAAGCAGCTCTGTACAAGGGGTAATACATGAAAGTGCTAATAATATTGCTAACGTTGTAAAACGCGGTAATAAAATTTATACCAATGCTATTAATGGTTTGGCAAAACAAAACTTAGAATTACTAAAAAAGAACAAAAAACAAGTGGTCAAATTATCAGCAGAAGTTGATGAGTTAAGAGACAATGTGTTCTATTTTATTAAAAATTTAGACGAGTCAAGTGTTGGTGCCAGCAACTTTTATATCCATATTTTGGGCTATTTGCAAGACATGACACAATCTTTAGAGTATATTACAAAAGTAAGTCATAAGCATATTCACAACAATCATAAAAAACTGAAATTTAGCCAAATTAAAGAGCTAAAAGAAGTTGATGAACGTTTTGAGACCTTCTTTAATAATACCAAAAAAGCGTTTGATTCCAGATCATTTGAAGAAATTGGTGTCATCTTAGGAAGAAAGCAAGAAATTTTAGGCTTAGTTACCGACAAAATTCAAAAGCAGGTAGAACGAACCCGAACAGAAGAATCGAGTCCAAAAAACACGACGCTCTATTTTAGCATTCTTATTGAAACCAAAGATTTATTAAATGCGACCATGAATCTTTTGGAAGAATATTACAATGCGCATGATAGCTCTGTAAAACCAGCTACAATTGCTGTGGTTGATGTTGTTATTGAAGATGGCAAATCTTCAAAATAAACAACTAAAAATATGACTAAAACAAAAAGCATCGTTCCAAATATTATGGAAGCGATGCTTTTTTAACACTTAAATTTTAATCTTCTAAGAGCCACACATGAGGCAATCATCACCTTCAGCTTCTTTAGCTTGGGCAATTAATGCTTTCATTTCTTCGGCAGTCATCGGTTTTACTTCAATGTTTTCTTGGGCAAATTTTGCAGCAGTTTTAGCAGCGGCTTGTTTTTGTTTTTCTACAACTACTTCGTCTATTTCTACAATGGGTTCTGCTAATTTAGCTTTGTCCAAAGTAAATTTAATAGCATCTACAGCGCTCTTAGTACGCAAATAGTACATTCCTGTTTTTAAGCCACTTTTCCATGCATAAAAGTGCATTGATGTTAATTTTGCCATGGTAGCGCCTTCCATAAACAGGTTTAAAGATTGTGATTGGTCAATAAAATAGCCTCTATGACGCGACATATCAATAATGTCTTTCATGCTCATTTCCCAAACCGTTTTGTAGAGGTCTTTAATATTTTGAGGAATGGTTTCAATATTTTGAACTGATCCGTTAGCTCTCATAATTTCTTGTTTTACTCCATCATTCCAAAGGCCTAACTCTACCAAATCTTCCAATAAATGTTTATTAACCACAATAAACTCACCAGACAGTACACGTCGTGTATAAATATTAGAAGTATATGGCTCAAAACATTCATTGTTACCAAGTATTTGTGATGTTGATGCAGTTGGCATTGGGGCTACTAATAATGAGTTGCGCACACCATGTTTTTTAACCTCTTCACGCAATTTTGCCCAATCCCAACGACCGCTCAATTCTTCATCATTGATGCCCCAAAGGTTGTGTTGGAACTCGCCATTGCTTATTGGAGAGCCTTTATACGTTTGATAAGGACCTTCTTTTTCTGCTTCTTCCATACTTGCCGTTACTGCAGCAAAGTAAAGGGTTTCAAAAATATCTTGGTTTAATTTTTTGGCCTCATCACTTGTAAAAGGCATACGCAATTTAATAAATGTATCTGCCAATCCTTGTACACCTAAACCAATTGGTCTGTGACGGAAATTAGAGTTTTCTGCTTCTTTAACAGGATAATAATTTCTATCGATAACCTTGTTTAGATTTTTAGTAACGCGTTTGGTGATTCTGAATAATTCTTTATGATCAAACTCTCCATTTTTAATAAACATTGGTAAAGCAATAGATGCCAAATTACAAACAGCTACTTCATCAGGAGAGGTGTACTCCATAATTTCTGTACACAAATTTGAAGAACGAATGGTTCCTAAATTTTTCTGATTTGATTTACGATTGGCTGCATCTTTGTACAGCATGTATGGTGTTCCTGTTTCAATTTGAGATTCTAAAATTTTCTCCCAAAGTTCACGTGCTTTTATGGTTTTGCGTCCTTTGCCTTCGGCTTCATATTTTAAATAAAGTGCTTCAAACGCTTCACTATGTGCTTCTGGCAAACCAGGACATTCGTTAGGGCACATCAATGTCCAAGGTCCATCTTCTTGTACACGTTTCATAAATAAATCTGAAATCCACATGGCGTAAAACAAATCTCTTGCTCGCATTTCTTCTTTTCCATGATTTTTCTTCAAATCCAAGAAATCAAAAATATCGGCATGCCAAGTTTCTATATAAATAGCAAAGCTTCCTTTGCGTTTTCCGCCTCCTTGGTCTACATAACGTGCTGTATCATTAAATACTTGAAGCATTGGAACGATACCGTTAGATGTGCCATTGGTGCCTGCAATATAACTTCCTGTGGCACGAATGTTATGGATAGCTAAACCGATACCTCCTGCTGATTGTGATATTTTGGCGGTTTGTTTTAGTGTATCATAAATACCGTCAATACTGTCGTCTTTCATGGTCAATAAAAAACATGATGACATTTGTGGTTTTGGTGTTCCTGAATTAAAAAGTGTTGGTGTAGCGTGTGTAAAATATTTTTTAGACATCAACTCATAAGTCTCAATGGCTGATTCTAAATCGTTTAAATGGATGCCAATAGCAACTCTCATAAGCATGTGCTGAGGACGTTCGGCTATTTCTCCATTAAGTTTTAAAAGGTATGAACGCTCTAATGTTTTAAAGCCGAAATAATCGTAACCAAAATCTCTGTTATAGATGATGGTTGAGTCTAACTTTTCTTTATTGTCCATAATGACCTGATACACTTCATCAGACAGCAATGGTGCTTTTTTATTGGTTCTTGGGTTAACATAAGTGTATAGGTCATGCATAACCTCACTAAATGTTTTTTTGGTGTTTTTGTGTAAGTTAGATACCGAAATTCGTGCTGCCAAACGTGCATAATCTGGATGCGTAGTGGTCATGGTTGCTGCAATTTCTGCTGCCAAGTTATCCAATTCGCTTGTGGTAACACCATCATACAACCCTTCTATTACGCGTACTGCTACTTTAACAGGGTCTACAAGTTCATTAAGTCCATAACACAATTTGCGAACTCTTGCTGTGATTTTGTCGAACATCATTGGCTCTTTCCTGCCATCTCTTTTTACTACATACATAGGCTATCCATTTTTAAAATATCCTGTTACACCAACAGTTTATTTGATTAATTTGTTTTATAAAACTCTAAGATTTACTTAGAATTTTTAGGGTTGATTTTTGATTTTAAGAGTTAAAAAATTACGCTCTAAAGTATTGAGTTGGCAATGACTTAATTTAAAATCTTTTGAATTAATTAATTTGATTTTCGTTTTCACGAAACTATAATTTCAATGCGAGTTCATTAAAAGTCGGCATTAAAATTGAATTTGTCTTTTTCTTCTTCTTTGTTAAGCACTCCTGCTTTTTGATATTCAGACACGCGTTTTTCAAAGAAATTAGTTTTTCCTTGTAACGAAATCATGTCCATAAAATCAAATGGATTGGCTGTGTTGTACTCTTTTTCACAATCTAATTCGCTAAGCAATCTGTCTGTTACAAACTCTAAGTATTGTGTCATTAATTTAGCATTCATACCTATTAGACTTACAGGTAGTGACTCTGTAATAAACTCTCTTTCAATATCTAAAGCATCTACAAGAATTTCTCTAATGCGTGCTTTAGGCACTTTGTTTACTAAATGTTTATTGTGTAAATGCACCGCAAAATCACAATGTACGCCTTCGTCTCTTGAAATGAGTTCGTTAGAAAAGGTCAATCCTGGCATTAAGCCTCGTTTTTTCAACCAAAATAAAGAGCAAAAAGCACCTGAAAAGAAGATACCTTCTACGGCAGCAAATGCAATTAAGCGTTCTGCAAAACTTGGTGATTCTATCCATTTTAAAGCCCAATCTGCTTTTTTCTTAATGGCTGGAAAATTTTCTATGGCATTAAATAATTGACTTTTCTCTTTTTCGTCTTTTACGTAAGTATCAATTAATAAAGAATAGGTTTCACTATGAATATTTTCCATCATAATTTGAAATCCGTAGAAAAATTTAGCTTCACTGTATTGTACTTCATTCACAAAGTTTTCAGCTAAATTTTCATTAACAATGCCATCGCTTGCTGCAAAAAACGCCAAAATATGTTTTATAAAATAACGCTCATCTTCATTTAATTTGTTACTCCAGTCAGTCATGTCTTGATGTAAATCAATTTCTTCTGCTGTCCAAAAACTTGCTTCTGATTTTTTATACCATTCCCAAATATCATGATGTTGAATTGGAAAAATCACAAATCTATCTTTATTTTCTTGCAGTATGGGTTCTGTAAATTGAGACATTATTTTTTGGTTTTTTTATTAAAAATTAAACGAAATTTAAAGTGTTATTTTGAGTTAACAAATATTCAAAAATGAGTTTAAAAATGAAAGATTTACTTATAAACATTGTTAACAAGTTTTTAACAAAGCAGGCTCTTTTTCTTACATTTTAATTTTTTTAAATATTTCTTAAATACTTGATAATCAGTATTTTATTTTTTAGTAATTGCTTGGACACCTTATAAACTATAGGGTTTTGATTTTTAATTTTTTTGATTTCAAAACAAAAACGTACGCCCTCTTTTTTGAAACAAAAAAAGAGAGTTGAACAACTCTCTTTTTTCCCCAATAATTAACTAAACTAACTAAAACATCTTTCTATAAATAGCCATAGTTACTTTATATCTTGTGAAGATAAAAAAGTCAGGATTTAACCCTGACTTTATTTACTGATTAATAGCATTTAATCAAAAAGTGAATCCCCACGATCACTCTATATTTATATGTTTTTTTTATTTTAACTTAAATTATACACCAAATATCATAAATATGATTGGCATGCCACAATACCTTTGTATAGTTGGTTAAAAAAAATGTATAGTTGGTACTCTTATTTTTTACTTAAAAAAGGCATTAAAACTAAAACCCTTAATAATCAACATAATACAACTCAATACACAAAAAGTATTACTAATTATACATATTTGAAGTGTATCAATTTATTATATTATTATATTTGAATCTATGATAAAAGCTGTAATAGTTGATGACGAGCCGAAAGCTATCCAAAGCTTATCTTGGGAATTGACAAATTTTAATGATGATATTAAAATCATAAAAACATTTTCAAATCCGGAAGACGCTATACCTTATATAGATAGCCACATGTTGGATTGTTTGTTTTTAGACATACAAATGCCAACCATGGATGGATTTCAGTTTTTAGAGCAACTAAACAATCGCGATTTTGCTGTAGTAATTACCACAGCTTATAATGAATATGCCATAAAAGCTTTAAAGCATGAAGCCATTGATTATTTGTTAAAACCGATAGATTCTGATGATTTACAGGACACCATCAAAAAAATAAAAAAGCACAATTCCAGACTTGTGAGTTCTTCAAAAATAGAAGAGGTGCTGCTCAATTTCAATACCAAATTCGACAAAAAAAAGATTACTTTAAATACAGATGGGAAGCTCCTATTTTTAGAAACGGAGCACATCATTTTTATAGAATCTGATGGTAATTACAGTACCTTCCATATGGCTGATGGTCAAAAAATTGTTGTTACCAAAAAATTAAAAGAAGTCAACAGCCTTTTGCCAGAGCATTATTTTTTTAGAATACACAACTCATTCATCATCAACCTTAATAAAATAAAAGAATTTATTAAAAATGAAGGTTATGTAGTGATGCAATCTAACCACAAAATTCCTGTGGCAAGACAACGCAAATCTGATTTTTTGGAAAAACTATAAATGGCTGCTTTTAAAAAAAATATAGCGTTTGTAGTAGCAACCTTTATGGTTTGTATCCAAGTATATGCCCAAACCACAAAAGATTCGCTTTTTGCAGAAATCACAAAATCTATCTTAAAAACCAAACCAACAGCCTATTCTATAATTGACAAAGACCTTTCTAAGTTTAAATATGATAGTTTAAAAATGAAGGTATTTGCAAACAAAGCTATGGCATCAAAATACTATGAAGGTGAAAGTTATGCTGAAAATGCGTTAGGTTCAATTTATAGAAATTTGTCTTTATACGAAAAAGCTATTGAAGCACATCAAAAAGCAAAAACAGCCGCTGACAAAACCAAAAACATAGAACTCCAAGTGATTTCTTTTAATATGCTTGGTGTGGTTTACAGACGTATGGATTTAGTAAAACCTGCATTAGATTACCACAAAAAAGCCTTAGACCTTGCCAATGCAAATAAACCACTTAGCTCTGAGCTAAAACATAGCGTTGCTGTGTCGCAAAACAGTATGGGAAATATTTATTTGGCACTAAAACAATACGATTTGGCATTAAACCAATTTAGCAAATCTATTGTTATTGAAAAAGAATCTGACAACAAATTAGGATTGGCCATAAATTACCAAAATATAGGATATGTAGCTGAAGCAAAAGGGTTTTTGGATGAAGCTTTAAAAAACTATAATTTATCTTTAGATTATAATAATGCTATAAACTCAGAAATAGGTCGTGTAATTTGTTATAATAGTATTGGACAAATATACATCAAACAACAAAAATATGATGATGCCAAAAAAATTATTGAAAAAGCTCTAAAAAAAGCACTCACAAAAGGTGACCAATTTTATATTGCTTTTTCATATATTAATTTAGGTTGGGTTAATAGCGAATTGAATTTAAACACAAAAGCTGAAGACGACTTAAAAATAGCCTTAAAAATTGGCAAAGACTATCATTTAAAAAGCACTGTTGTTGATGCTAACAAGCACCTTTCTACATTATACTCTAAAAAAGGAGATTATAAAACAGCAATGGCGCATTACGTAAAATCTATTGAAATAGAAGAATCTATTTCTAATGAACGTAACCTTCAATATGTTAATGATATTATTGTTCAATATGAAAACGAATCTAAAAACAATCAAATTAGAGAGCTTGCCAATGAAAATGAACGTGTAAAATTAAAATTAGAAACAAATAAAAAAATATTTTGGTATTCGTTATTAGGCTTAATAATAATTGCAGGTATTATGATTATTGCAAACCGAAACAGACAACTTAGCCATGAAAAACAGATTCTAACGTTAGAACAAGACATGCTTAGAAGCCAGATGAATCCGCATTTTATTTTCAACTCTTTAAACTCCATAAAACTCTATATCATAAATAACGAGAAAGAAAATGCCGTTTACTATCTTAACAAATTTTCAAAATTTATACGGAAAATCTTAATCGCTTCAACCGAAAAAGAAATTTCTTTAGAGGATGAGTTGGACACTATGCAGTTGTATATGAACATTGAAAACATTCGATTTTCTAATCAAATAGACTTTAAAATAACGGTGGACAAAAACATCAACACCTTAAACATTAGAGTGCCATCACTTATTTTGCAACCCTTTTTAGAAAATGCCCTTTGGCATGGACTTTCATCTAAAAAAAATGACAAACAAATTCATTTAAATGTTTATAAAGTTGATGATGAAAGTATTACCATTACCATTACAGATAATGGCATTGGACGAAAAGCTTCAGAAAAAATTAATTTTAGTAAAGTTTTGAAACGAAAATCTGTTGGTCTTATGATAACCAAAGCACGTTTGGCCAATTTTTCTAAAGCCTATACTACAGATTATAAAATTGAGATTGAAGATTTGCATGACCATACTAACAAGCCAAGTGGCACTAAAGTAATTGTAACCATTCCAACGCATTTAATTACAAAAAAATAGCTTAATTTATTTATATGTTGCAGCTACTTTTTCTAATTCAAGATACCAATCTTCGCCAAATTTTCTAATTAAAGCTTGTTTTACAAACTTGTAAATTGGCACTTGCAACTCGTTTCCTAAAGTGCAAGCAGCATCACAAATATGCCATTTGTTATAGTTTACGGCAGAAAACTCGGAATAATCTTTAACACGTATTGGATACAAATGGCAAGATACTGGTTTTTTCCAGTCAATTACACCTTGGTTATAGGCTTCTTCAATAGCACAAAGCGCAGTGCCTTTGTGATCAAAAAACACATATGCACAATCTTGACCATCAATTAATGGTGTTTCAAATTCGCCTTCTTCAGTTGTAATAAATTGACCTTGAGTTTCAATAGCTGCTCTACCTTCTTTACGCAAAAACGGTTTTATTTTTGGATAAATATCTTGCAGTATTTTGGTTTCATCTGCTTCTAAAGGAGCTCCAGCATCACCATCAACACAACAAGCTCCTTTGCATGCCGATAAATTACACACAAAATCTTTTTGGATAATATCTTCTGAAACGATGGTTTTTCCTAATTGAAACATGCTACAAAAATACTCAAAGTTTACAGTTATTTAATATCTAAAATCAGGATTAATAAGCTACTTTTGCAAAAAATTTAAAACTTTGTGTTATGCACTTCAATTTTAAAGAAATATTTACTGCGTTTATGATTCTTTTTGCAGTAATTGATATTATTGGCAACATTCCGATTATTATAGATTTGCGCAAAAAAGTTGGGCATATTCAAAGTGAAAAAGCAGCATTAATTGCTGGTCTTATTATGATTGTGTTTTTGTTTTTGGGACAAAATATTTTATCCTTAATTGGTATTGGTGTCAACTCTTTTGCAGTTGCTGGTGCTTTTATTTTGTTTTTTATCGCTTTAGAAATGATTTTAGGCATCACTTTATATAAACAAGATGAACAGGCTGCAATAACTGCAACTGTTTTTCCTTTAGCATTTCCATTAATTGCAGGCCCTGGAAGTTTAACAACACTTTTGTCTTTAAGAGCGGAATACCAAATAGAAAACATTATTGTGGCTGTCATTATGAATGTAATTATTATCTTTATAGTGCTTAAAACATCGGCTCGCATTGAACGCGCTATTGGGCAAAATGGAATTAATATAATCCGTAAGGTTTTTGGTGTCATATTATTAGCCATAGCTGTCAAATTATTTGCTCATAATATTAAAGCCTTATTTGAAATAGCATAATTTATAAACCATGAAAATTTTAACAATCATTTTATCCATAATCGCATTAGGACTTGCCGTTTTTAATATTACTAAAATAAATTGGTCTGCACCTTTTGAAGGAGAAAGTATAGTGGCAATAATTACTATAATTGCTTCACTTTGCGCTATTATTTTACTTCAAATATTACGAATTTCAAAACGCATCGATAAACTTTCAAAAGAACAAAATTGATGTTTGATGTGTTAATTGTTGGTGGTGGTGCATCTGGTTTGTCTTGTGCCTTAATTTTAGGTTCAGCTAAAAATAAACCGTTTGCAGCCGATAAACAGATTGGTATTATTACGCACCAACGCACTTCTCATTTACAAACGGCTATTTTTAATAATGCTTTAGGAGTCATTCCAGGAACTACAGGAGCTTCTATTTTAGAAAGTGGAAAAGCTCAATTAGCCAATTTGTATGCACATGTGAAGCAAATTGACCATGAAAAAGTAAAAGAAATTTCTGGCGAAAATGGAAATTTTAAAATCACCACAAACAAAGCCATTTATACATCCAGACTTGTAGTCATTGCCGTTGGTTATACCAATTTATTAACCATAAAAGGACTGGAACATTATATTGAACCACATCCAAGAGCAATTTCTGAAAAAGAGCGTATTTGGTTAAAAAATACCAATCATTTGATTACTGACGGTTTATATGTTGCAGGAACTTTAGCTGGTTGGCGAAGTCAATTTGCAATTGCTTGCGGAAGTGGTGCACAAGTGGCAACTGATATTTTAACGCTTTGGAATGGTGGAAAAGATACACATGTACACGATAAAATTTAATTGTTGTGTGGTTCTTGTGTGCTTAACTTAACCACTTCTTCTATCATACTATCAGTTGCATTTAATATTTCTTCAGAAGCATTGCTGCCATAAAGTTGTTCAGCTAAAGAGGCTTTAATCAATTGTTTCATTTCTTTATTATAAGCCACAAAAGTGACGTTTGCGTTTTCTTTTAAGTTCAAATAATCTTGAAAACGTACTACAACATCGTCACTAACTTCAAAGTTTTTGATAAAATCATCTTGAGTTATATTGCTAAATGCCGAGCGGTTTTTATCTAATTCTTCAAACACAAAATAACTGATGTAACCTCTGTTTTTTATATAGTTCAATGTTTCGTTTTGAATACTTGTGTCCAAAGGCACAAAAACATCTGGAATTATCCCACCTCCTCCATAAACTATTTTGCCTTTTGGTGTGGTATATTTTAAAGAATCGGCTACTTTAATGTTGTCTGCATTTTCAAACTCACCACTACTTAAACGTTTGTAGTAATCATTATAATAATCTTCGTTTTTGCCATTATCATAAGGGCGTTGTATTGAACGCCCTGTTGGTGTGTAATATCGTGAAACTGTTAAGCGCACAGCGCTACCATCGCCAAGTGCCATTTCACGTTGCACCAACCCTTTACCATAACTTCTGCGGCCAACAATGGTACCTTTATCATTATCTTGTAAAGCACCTGCAACAATTTCGCTTGCTGAGGCAGAGTTTTCATTGATTAGAATATAAACATCGCCTTCTTCAAAATCGCCTTTACTTGTGGCATAGCTTTTTTCTATACGACCCGATTTGTTTTTTGTAAACAGAATGAGTTTATCGTCTTCTAAAAATTCGTCAACAATTTGCTCTGCAATAGCCAAAAATCCTCCAGGATTATCTCTTAAATCCAAGGCTAATTTTGTAGCACCTTGATCTTGTAGTTTATTTAAAGCTTTTTTAAATTCGTTATAGGTAGATTCTGCAAATCTATTAATTTTTATATATCCTAAATTGTCTGTAAGCATATAAGCTGCATCCACACTTTTAATAGGAATATCTGCACGTTTTATCTTAAAATCGAGCAATTTATTTTCTCCTTTTCTATAAACTTTAAGATTTACTTTACTATTTTTTTCGCCTTTTAATCTTTTAATAATGGCTTCATTACTCCACTGACGTCCAAAAATAGAATCGCCATCGGCAACAAGAATTCTGTCACCACTTTTAATGCCTGCTTTTTCACTTGGACCACCATCTGTTGGTCTTATTACAGCGATGGTGTCTTTATAGGTATAAAAACTAATACCAATACCAACAAAATCGCCTTTCATGTTTTCAGTAACACTCTCTAATTGATTTTTTGGGATATAAACAGAGTGTGGGTCTAAATTATTTAAAATACCATTAACGGTTACATCTACAATGCTGTCTGTGTTGACATCATCAACATATTCATAGTCTATATAGTCTATGAGCCTATTGAGTTTGTCTTTTTTGCTATTAGATGTAAAAAGGCGATCAGACGTGTCTGTAAAATTTAATTTTCCACCAATAAAAACACCTATTGCAACTGCAATACCTAATAAAAGTGGCACATATTTTTTTTGGAAACTCATTCTGTTTCTAAATCTTCTATTAACTGTAATTCTATTCCTGCTTTTTCTAAAAATTGCAATCCAGAATCGTCTCTATATCCTATATTATAAACCACACGTACAATACCTGCTTGGTGTATAAGTTTACTACATTCTTTGCAAGGAGATAAAGTGATATAAAGTGTCGCACCTTTACATGATTGCGTAGAAGCTGCAACTTTTAAAATAGCATTGGCTTCGGCGTGCAGTACATACCATTTGGTGTAACCTTGTTCATCTTCGCAATAATTTTCAAACCCTGTTGGAGTGCCATTATAGCCATCAGAAATTATCATTCGGTCTTTTACTATCAATGCGCCAACTTGTTTGCGCTTACAGTGTGAGAGTTTTCCCCATTCTTGAGCAATTCTTAAATACGCTTTATCGTAACGCAATTGTTTCTTTTTTGACATTCCTTAATTTTAATTATTGAGCATTTTTGCTTTACGGACTTAGAAGTTTCACAAACCTTGTAAGAAAAGCAAATCATCCTTAGCGCAATACCATAACGAATATAAGAGGTTCGTATTTTATGACCATAGGTTTGCCGTTAAAGTTTTACCAAAATTACAGAAGCCCTCTTTGAAGCAGCATAGGAATGGCTAAACCAACCACAATAGCCGAAATGACCATAACCCAATCACGTCTATTAAACCTAAAAACGGTTTGACATATAAAGCCTAAAAATAACATGACAAATACAATAATTACTTGTGATATTTCTATGCCTAAGGCAAATTCTAAAAGTGTTATTAGTTTATTATTGGCATTTCCTACAAACATTTTAAATTCTCTAGCAAAACCAAGTCCATGTACCAATCCAAAAAATAAGGTCGAAAAAAACAAAATACCTACTTTTTCATTTTGAGCCTTCTTACCTGCAGTAAACACGTTATACAAAGCGACCACCATAATGGTGACTGGAATTAAAAATTCGACCAATTTAGCATTCACACTAATAACGCCATAAACTGCCAAAACCAATGAGAGTGTATGCCCTAAGGTAAACGTAGAAACCAGTAATAATACACGTTTCCAGTCTTTAAACAAATACGGAACCGTTAGCACAATCAAAAAAAGAATATGGTCATACGCATTGATATCTAACACATGGTGGATGCCATATTGTACATTAAACCAAAAATTGTCAAGCATAAGTTTATTATTTGGGTAAACTCAAAGGTACAATTATTAGTCAACACACAAAATAAATTTTAACATCTGAAATAGCATAAAAATTATAATGATACTTCATTTTAAAGTACCTTTATACATATGTTTGCTCTTGTAGATTGTAACAACTTTTATGCTTCTTGCGAGCGTGTTTTTCAGCCACAACTAAATCACAAACCCATAGCGGTTTTGTCTAATAATGATGGTTGTGTCATTTCACGTAGTGACGAAGCTAAAAATTTAGGCTTACCAATGGGAGCTCCTGCATTTAAGTATGAACAGTTTTTTAAAGACCATAACATTCATGTGTTTTCTTCTAATTACTCGTTGTATGGTGATATGAGCGAACGTGTTATGAGCATTTTAGAACAATTTACACCAGATGTTGAAGTGTATAGTATAGACGAAGCCTTTTTACAATTTAAAGGTTTTGAAAACTATAACTTTACTAATCATGGACTTCAAATACGTCAACGCATTCTCAAATGGACAGGCATACCTACTTGCGTTGGCATTGCACCAACCAAAGCCTTATCAAAAGTTGCCAATAAAATTGCTCGAAAATTTCCAAAAGAAACGCAGGGTGTTTATGTTATAGATTCTGAAGAAAAACGACTGAAAGCCTTAAAATGGTTAAAAATTGAAGACATTTGGGGAATTGGCTATAGCCTTCAAAAACGATTAAAAGCAAGGCAATGCCATACAGCTTATGACTTTACACAACTTTCAGATGATTGGATTCGAAAGAATTTTTCAATTACAGAATGGAAATTAAAAAAAGACTTAGAAGGCATCCCAACCTTGAAATTAGATTATAAAAAAGCTAAACACTCTATAGCCACAACCCGAAGTTTTGAATGCACCTATTCTGACATAGACAATATTAAAGAACGTATTTCTACCTTTGCAACAAGTTGTGCCGAAAAATTACGAAAACAACAATCGAGCTGTCATGCTATTATTGTATTGTTGAGTAGTGACAGACATAAAAAGGAGACACCACAACACAATATAAGCCGAATGGTAAGTTTACCTTATCCAACTGACTCATCGCTAATTATAAGTAGCGTTGCTGTAAAAACAGTTGTTGCTCTTTTTAAAAAAGGCATAAAATACAAACGAGCAGGCGTCATCGTCACAGGATTAATTCCTGCAGATAGCCATCAATTAAATTTATTTTTGCATGAAAACCCAAAACACAAACCTTTGATGCAGCACATTGATGCAATAAACACCAAGTATGAAGCTTCTAAAATCAAATTAGGAAATCAAGATTTAAAACGCACTTGGAAAATGCGTCAAGAACATTTATCACCAAAATACACAACAAACATTAACGAAATACTCACAGTCCAATGTCATTAAAATTTTTAACACCAAAGCATACTTTAGAATTTTACACACCTGATGAAAACCAAAGTTTAGATATTGTTTTGGCACAAACTGGTATTTCAGCTGGTTTTCCATCGCCTGCTGATGATTTTAGAGACCATAAAATTAGTTTAGACAAAACTTTGGTCAAAAACAAAGAAGCTACATTTTATGCCAAAGTAAGTGGTCAATCTATGATTGGTGCTGGTTTAGATGATGGCGATTTATTAGTGGTTGATAAAAGTTTAGAACCACAACACAATAAAATTGCTGTTTGTTTTATTGATGGTGAGTTTACTGTAAAACGGCTTCAAGTTACTAAAGATGGTGTGTATTTACTCCCTGCGAACCCAGCTTATGAGCCCATTCATGTTACTGAAGATAGCACATTTCAAATTTGGGGTATTGTAACTCATGTGATTAAAAAAATGTAACTTTTATAAATAAGGAAACCCCTGTAAATTTGCATTGACAGGGGTTTTTTAGTTGAAAATTTTCTTCTTTTAGATATTCTAAAAACTAATTAGCTACCCAAACGCCACCTGTTTTAATAAGGTTTGCTGTTAATTCTTGAATACCACTATCATATTTAAGATAGGTTATTTGATATTTTTGACCTTCAGCAGCTGTTGGGTCATAATTATCTAAAAACACACCCAGAGAGTAAATAATTTGCTCATCACTCCAATTATAGTCATAGTCATGATAATTAATAAGTGTTGCTGTAAGCCCAGAATAGTCAGGATCAGAAGCTAATGTGTTGCCTATATATTCATAATCTGCATTAGTTAAGGTATATCTGATGGTATTATCTGGTACCCAAACACCATTATCAAAACCAAATTGTAAAGTAGTTGCAATTGTGCTTTCGTGAGCAGTCCAAACACCATCAATCACTGTGTATAAATTACCTCTCATTTGAGCGCCACTTGAGCTTGAGTAATAATCATAAATAATGAATTTTTCCTCATCATTTTGTCCATAAGGAAATTTAAGTGCCATAAACGTTGGCAAGTAATTATTTGGAGAGATAGAACTGCTAAAGTTATTGTATTGCCCTGGTTGTCCAGAACCTGTTCCCATAGAATCGTAATCTGCAGAGCTTAAATAATAAACACCATCAACAGCTTCCCAAACACCTCCTGTATACTTAAAGTAAGCTCCTTTGGAGTTGGTTTGACCTGTTGCACCAAGTGTTTTAATAGCTACATTAGATATTCTCCATCTTCCTGCATCACTGTTTGTTGATTCATATCTAAATGCAATGTTAATAGTTTGGCCATCATAAGCTGAAAAATCATAATCTTCTGACGGATCTAAGGTATCTACTCCAGCAGGTGTCATTAATGTAATTTCATTCCAAGTTGCTGTTGAAGTATCACCTGTATAATCTGTAGAAACTAAAATTTTAAGCAATGAAAGATCTGTGGCATATTTGATGGCATGAGTAATTTGAAACTTCAAGTTACTGTCTCCTGATAAGTCAATAGAAGGAGATACTAACCATTCCGCATTAGCCACTTGACCTCCAAAGTAACCATTTCCTTGTACATAACCCGATTGTGAAGTCCAAACGTCATTTGCTCCAGACTCTTCAACAATATTCCATCCAGCAAAACTTCCTGCAAAATTGTATTCTACAATATTCGCTAAACCAACTTCTGGTGTATCAACATACTGTTTGTATTTTGCTAATACTATTTGTCCTTCTGTTGGACTCGCTATTTGGGCATCTAAAACATCTGGTATTTGTGAGGCGGCATTAACATTTGGATAGAACCCAAAAGCATCACTACCAGTAGAAGCATAATCTGCATTTGTTAAATTATAAACGGTCGCTCCTGTATAATCGCTAACGCCTTCAGCAGCTCCAATATATAGGTTGTAACCAACTAATACGGATGAGCCTTGTCCCCAAAAAGAGAATGGGTATGTATCTGCAAGAAGTCCTGGGATTAGTTGTTTTGCTTCATCTTCTGAATTAAAACTACCAAAACTTAGATCTAAAGCATCATAATCATCATCGGTTAAGGTATATTCTGCATTTCCAACTACAGGATGTTCTTGTGCGTCTGCATCCTTATTAATATCGTCTAGCGGATTGCAACCCGTAAAGAGTGCTCCTGCTATGGCTAATACATAAATTATTTTTTTCATTTTCATATTTTTTAGAAGTTAATTTTTAAACCTAAACTGAATGTTCTTCCTGCGCCATAATAAACTAAAGCTGTCTCGGCTGTAGAATCTGTCCCTCCATAAGCATCAGAAATATATTCAGTATTTAAGATATTATTCATTCTTGCTGATAATGTGGCATCAAAACCACCAAAAGCAAATCCATGGTTTAAGCCAAGATCTATTAACCCATAAGCTGGAATTTTCCATGAGTCATGACTATCTGCCTCATCTCTAAGTCCAGTAATATTATAGCTTGCATAATAATCTCCTGCATAATTATAATCTAAATATACAGATGTTTTTGGCATTACTTTATAATTGGCTCCTAAAGCAAAAGTTGTTTGAGCGGCATCTGTTGTATGCAATCCTTTGGCAAATACTTCAATATCTTGACCAACTTGGTTACCTGATTCGTCAAATACTTTTCCACTTGCATTACTTTTCCATTTCCAATTACCTAAAGACATCATTCCTGTTAGTCTTAAATTTTCTGTTGCTTTATACATAAAGTCTATTTCTATACCTTGGTGCAAAGCATCTAATCCTGGAATATTATAATTTAAACGTGGTGCATTAGGTGCTGGGTTGGCAACAGAACCTGTTAAAGATTTATTAAGCCATGAAGTGCTATAAATGTTGACATTTGCTGAAAGTTTTGAACCTCTGTAACCATACCCGATTTCTGCACTAAATACATCTTCATTAAGGGCATTTTTATTTAAATCAGTAGAACGATCACTTAAAAACACGTTTCCTGTTAAAAATGGTGCTTTAGAGAAGTACCCTATATTTGCAAATACATTGTTGGTGCCATCAATATTATAATTTGCACCTCCTTTAATACTATAGCCTACAAAATTGGCTTTTGCAGATTTTCTGTCAGGATCATTTGCTGCATATTTCATAAAATCTACTTTGCTATAAGTGGTATTAGAGACAGAGGCAGAAATGAATGTTGCCAATTTTTCATTATATTGGTATTCTAATTGACCAAATAACCCTGCGTTTAAAACTTTACCATCATAATCTTTACCAAAATGATCCCCTACTTTCAAAGCTTGATTATAGGTGTTATCACTTGAGTCGCTATTATAATAAAATTGACCACCTAATAAATCTTTAATTTCATACCAGTGTGAACCAACATATGATCTAGCATCTAAACCTCCCAAAAGAGTTAATTTATCAGATAAATTTGTTTTTAGGGTTGATAAAATTCCATACCATTTATGTGAGTTTTTTGAATCGTATAATATGTCTGATGAGCCAGCATTTCCAAGAGCCATGTTTTCTTCTGCTATTTTATCAAAATCAATAGGTTGGTCATCTGCTCCTAATCTATAAGCATTACTTCCTATTTTATCTCCTTGGTCACGGCGTCCTCCACCACTACCAAACGAAGCGTAAAGTGCTGTTGATAAGGAGGTATTATCATTAATAGTCCAAAAATGGTTTAATGATATTTGTGGCTTGTGATAAAAGTTGAAAGACGCATGTTTTATTTGTCCATTATAATAACCCCAATCTGGGTTAAAACGTTTTCCGCCTTGTTCTGTTTCTCTATTCTGTGCTATGGTTCGCTTATTATAGCGTTGACCATGTTCTTGTTTTGCTCCAAAAGCTGTAAAAGATAATTTATGATGTTCATTTATTTCTTTAGATAAATTCACAAAATAGTTAACCCCGTTAAACTGAGTACCATCCACATAACCGTCGCCAAAAATTTTAGCTGCGGATACTGTGGCTGCAAAACCATCTTTCATTAATCCTGTTGATAGTGTAATGCCATATTTTTGATAGCCATCATTACCTGTTGCCATTTCAATTTTTCCACCTTGTTCAACATCTGTAGTTTTTGTAATAATATTAATAGTTCCTCCAATTGATGGCACAGCAACTTTTGAAGCTCCAAGACCTCTTTGTACCTGCATTGTACTGGTTACATCTCCTAAACCAGCCCAATTACTCCAATATACTGCACCATTTTCCATGTCATTTACTGGCACACCATTAATCATAACCGCAACGTTTTCTGAAGCAAAACCGCGTAGATTAACGCGTCCATCTCCATAACCTCCTCCAGCTCTTGTGGCATAAACTCCTGGAGTAGATTTTAAAATTTCTGGAAATTCTTGAGTTCCTAATTTCAATTCAATGTCTGACGCCTTAATGGTCGATACTGCCACAGGCGTTTTTCTGTCCACTGCAACCGATGCAATAATTTGAACCTCTTGTAAACCTACTTCACTTGGACTTAAAGTGATCGTTCCTAAATCTTGTTCACCAGAGAAAGATAGTGTTTGTGATGTGTAACCAACATAAGTTACCACAACTTCACCTGATGCTGCTTGTGTTTTTAATGTAAAATTACCATCAAAATCAGTCGTTGTACCGTTTGAGGTTCCTTTTTCAATAATGTTAGCTCCAGGGAGTGGTCCATTCATATCAGAACCAATAACTTTCCCTTTAATTGTGCTTTGTGAAAAAGCAACTGTAGCCCCTAACATAGCCACAGTCATCAATAAAAATTGTGTGATTTTTTTCATCTTTTGTTATTAAAAGTTGGTTTTAATTTTTAGCAAAAGTACGCATCTTGTACGCAATACTTATTACCTTAATGTTAAAAAATTAACGTTTGAAGATACTTACTATATTTTAATTATTTATTTATTTTTTAATCAAGCTATTCACAAGTTTTTAACAATTTAAGATTTTAATTGTTTATAGAACTGAAGAAGATTACGTGTTGAAGGGTCATGCACACTGGTTACTGATGTTGTGTTTATATTCTCTAAAATATTATTAGCCAATTGTTTACCTAACTCAACTCCAAATTGATCATAGCTAAAAATATTCCAAATTACACCTTGAACAAATATTTTATGTTCATATAATGCAATGAGTTTACCTAAGCTTTCTGGTGTTAATTTATTGATTAAAATAGTCGTCGTTGGCTTATTCCCTTCAAATAACTTAAACGGAATTAACGCTTTTGGTGTTTCTTCGACCTCTAATTGCTCTTTTGTCTTTCCATTGAGCAAAGCTTCGGTTTGGGCAAAAAAGTTGGACATTAATTTATCTTGATGGTCTTTATTGCCATGCAAAGCTTTTGCAAACCCTATAAAATCAGTAGGAATTAATTTTGTGCCTTGGTGTATCAATTGAAAAAACGCATGCTGCGAATTGGTTCCTGGTGCTCCCCAAACAATATTACCAGTTTGGTACTTTATAGGATTGCCACTTCTATCCACACTTTTTCCATTGCTTTCCATAATGGCTTGTTGCAAATAGGTAGCAAACTGATTTAAATATTGCGAATACCCAATAACCGCTTCACTTTCACACTTAAAAAAATTAGTGTACCAAATACCTAAAAGTCCTAAAATTACAGGCATATTTGTACTGAACGTTTCATTTTTAAAGTGTGCATCCATTTTATGAGCTCCTAAAAGTAGCTTGTCAAAATTTTCAAAACCTACTGATAAACTAATTGACAGTCCCACTGCAGACCACAACGAAAAACGCCCTCCAACCCAATTCCACATTGGAAAAATATTGGATTCATCAATACCAAAAGCTTTCACTTTTTCTATATTAGTTGATACTGCCACAAAATGTTTGGCTACGTCGTTTTGGGTTGCTGATTGCAAAAACCAGTCTCTTATGGTATTTGCATTGGAAAGGGTTTCTTGGGTTGTAAATGTTTTTGAAACCACCACAAAAAGTGTCGTTTCTGGATTTAATTTTTTAAGCACTTCATTGACATGGTCGCCATCAACATTGCTTACAAAATGCGTGTTTAAATGGTTTTTGTAAAACTGTAACGCTTCAACCACCATTGCTGGACCAAGGTCTGAACCTCCAATGCCAATATTTACAATATCAGTAAATGGTTTGTTGGTGTAGCCTTTTTTATCGCCATTAACAATACTATTGGTAAAGCTTTTAATTTTGTTTTTAACCTCAAAAATTTCTGGTATCACATTCACACCATCCACAAAAACCTCAGCCGTTTTTGGTTCTCTTAATGCGGTATGTAGTACTTCTCGCTTTTCGGTTTGGTTAATAACGTCGCCTTTAAATTGTTTTTCAATGGCATCTTTAAGCTGTGTTTCTTCAGCGAGTTGCAACAGTAACTCAAACGTTTTGCTATCAATTCTGTTTTTGGAATAATCTACATAAAAATCATCCCATTTAATGGACATTTCGTTAGCTCGTTCATGGTTTTGAGCAAACCAAGTGGTCATTTGAATGTTTTTAATAGTATCAAAATGTGCTTCTAACTGTTTCCAAGCTTTCGTTTTTGTTGGGTCGATTGATTGCAATGCCATTGGTTAATTTTGAGAGATTTGAGCACCTTGTTTAATGTCTGCCTTGTTTTGATAATGGTAAGGAATGCTATCCAAACTTGTTTTTAGAGGTTGAATAAATGTTAAATATTTATCTTTCAATCCGTTTGGAATAGACTCAGCGGTCGGTAATTTTTCTTTTAATGGGTCCACTTGTTTGCCATTTTTCCAAAAACGATAGCATACATGTGGTCCACCAGTATTACCAGTCATACCAACCCATCCAATTACATCACCTTGTTTGACGTATTGTCCTTTTTTAACATTTCGCGCTTTCATATGAAGGTATTGTGTGGTGTATGTATCGTTATGCTTGATTTTTACATAGTTGCCATTGCCACCTCTTCTGGTCGATTCTATAACAGTTCCGTTGGCAGTTGCCATAATTTCTGTTCCAATTGGTGCTGCAAAATCGGTACCTTTATGTGGTCGTAAGGCATAACCATAATAGGCAATTCTTCTATTTAAATTGTAACGCGACGAAATGCGACTGAACTTTACTGGTGCTTTCAAAAAGGCACGTTTTAAGCTTTTAGCATTTTCGTCATAAAAATCAGATTTGTGGTTGATGGTATCTGTTTCAAAATTAAAGGCATAAAAATCTTCACCTTTATGCTGAAAATAAGCGGCTTCAATATTATCGATTCCAGCATAAATAGAATCTTCAATATAGCGCTCTTTATAAATGATTTTGAATTTATCGCCTTTTTGAAGTTTAAAAAAGTTGATTGTCCACGCATAAATATCAGACATATCATTAATTAATTGATATGGCAAGCCTTGAGATTCCATGGTTTCAGAAAGACTGCTGGTAATTTCTCCTGAAGCTTCTTTTTGTCTAATACTGACGGGTTTTTGTTCTTTATAGGTGACGATGGAATCTGCAAAATGAATAACCACATAATCAATATTGCTTTCTTGATAAATAAAGCATTGAGGTGTTTGCAATGAATCTTTAGCGCATAATAAGGTGTATGGCTTTCCTATTTGAAGTTTTCTGATGTCGTAAGAATCTTTAGCACTTTGTGCTATTTGATAAATTTTTGGATAACCAATATGGTTACGTTCTAAAATTGTTCCAAAACTGTCACCAGATTTTATCGTATCGCGTTTTACCACATAATTATTAAGGTTAAAACCAAATTCATAAACTGCTTTTGGTGCTACATAAGTTTGTAAGTCGCTTTTAACAGGTTCTTTTGTGTCTTCTTTGCAAGAGAAAAAGCATAATCCAATAAAAAGTGCTATTACTGTTATTTTTGGCTGCATTAAATAGTTTGTTGTTTATAAGTTAGTTCCCCAATGTTCCAATTCGTCTTTTGTCCAAAGCTCAGGGAAAAAGATACGTCTTTGGTATTTTGGGTGCATGTATTTTTTCCAATCGCTTCCACCAGTGGCTTCTCCACCACCACTTCCACTTTCAATATAATGTTTTGCTGCATTGTAGTGTGCTATGACCCAAGTAATATTAACCGTATAATCATAATGTCTCATAGCTTTTACCAAAGCTTCGTTTTGCTGATCTGCTTTTGGCAATTCTTTAAAACGCGTCCATAAGTTTTTAGTATTATGCTTTTCCATGAATCTTAAAAATTCGTCTTTATAACGGTTTTCAAAATTTATTAAAAGAATCGATTTTTCTCCAGTGTGATAATCTTTTCCTGCTGCTTGCCAATACAAATGTTCAAATGCGTGTGTATAAGGTGTGTTTCTGTCAATTGTGGCTCTAAAACGATAATCAATTAAATTGATAAGCTCAGTGGATGCAAATTCAATCAATCGGTATTGTGCACTTTGAAATCCACTTGCAGGTGTTAAGGTGTTTCTGAATTTCATGTATTGGTCAACGTCCATTCCATCTTGCATAATTGTGAATGAGGTGGTCAGCATATCAAAATAACGACTAATGCGCATTAATTTAGATTCAAAAAATGAAGTGGTCAACTCTTTGCTTTCAGATACTTGGCTAATTTCCCAAAGAATCATTTTAAACAACAGCTCATTAATTTGATGATAGGCTATAAAGACCATTTCATCTGGCAATGTGGTACGCTGTATTTGAAGATTTAATAAGGCGTCGGTTTGGATATAATCCCAATAAGTAATAGGCTTACTGTAAAGTAGCCCTTCTAAATGGGTGTGTGTGTTTTGGTTTATATCTTTGTACTTCTGTTGAAGTGCTTCTAATATTGGGTCAAAGTTCTTTTGGTTGGACATTGTTTGTTAGTCAAATTCTACTTTAAATGAATGTTTTAAACCTTTGAAGGCTTCTAAATCGGCTCTTAATGAGCCTACTGCTAAATCAGCTTTTATGCGTAACGGAATTTTATTGTCATCAGCACTTACCCAAAGGGTCAAACTTTCTTGTTCTTGAAAAACACGTCCAGCCATGACATAAGGCCTAAATTTTAAGGTTTTTATTTTACCAAATTCGGTGTCTAATTCTTCTCTACCTAAAAACTTGAGTTTAAAGTTATAGTTTTCTTCATCAAAAAACATATTTAAGCTTACTTGGTCACCTTCTTTGATTGTTTCTGTTTTATAATTGTTGCGCAAATAGTAAAAGGCCGATACCATGTCTTGTATATTGGCCTCTGTTGCAAACGTTTTTTGGGTTTTATTTTTCTTATCGTTTACATAAGCTTTAGAATTGTCATGGTCAAATTCTATTTCAATATTTTTGGTATAACCTCCTTCATCTACTTGCCTAATAAATTTATAAGGCAGTCCTGTTTCTTTATCAAAATAGCTTTCATAACGGTCTTTGACTTTAAAAAACCATTTGATGGCTCCAGTAGTCCAGCCTTTTCCAATAACATGATAGACGTCTTTGCCATTTATCTTATCTTCTTTGACTTCTAAAGTGGCGTTACCCGCTTTTAGAAAGCCGCTGTAACTCATCTTAAACTTAAACCATTCTCCTTCTTGGAATGCTTGTTTTTGCTGCGCTGTAACACTTTGAACATATAATAAAATAAGACTTATAAAGAGTGTTTTTTTCATAACTATAGTGCGTTGTAAAAGTAATTTTTTATATTAAACAAACTCTGTTTAATCTTCAGAATTACAATTACTGTTCCAAAAGTATTAAAACAAAAAAACTCCATCAAATTAATGTGGAGTTTTTGAGTGGTTATATAGTTAAATATTTGTTATAAAGTGCCTCTAAGGGCTTGTTCTCTTTCTATAGATTCAAAAAGCGCTTTAAAATTGCCTGCTCCAAAACCACGAGCTCCCATACGTTGAATGATTTCGAAGAACAAGGTTGGTCGGTCTTCTACTGGTTTTGTGAAAATTTGAAGTAAATAGCCTTCTTCATCGGCATCAATCATAATGCCTAAGCCTTTTAAGGTTTCAATGTCTTCGCGCAATTCGTGACTGAATTCTTCTAAACGCCCTGGTACTGCTCGATAGTATGCTTCTGGTGGTGTGGATAAAAATTCGACACCTCGTGAACGTAAATCTGAAACCGTTGTAATAATATCATCGGTGGCGACTGCAATGTGTTGTACGCCTGAACCTTCATAGAAATCTAAATATTCTTCTATTTGGGATTTTTTCTTGCCTTCAGCAGGTTCATTGATGGGGAATTTGATACGACCATTTCCGTTGCTCATCACTTTACTCATCAATGCAGAATATTCGGTGTGAATTTGTTTGTCATCAAAAGATAAAAAGTTAACAAACCCCATGACGTCTTCATACCATTTTACCCAAACGTTCATCTGGTTCCAACCAACATTGCCAACCATATGGTCTATAAATTTGAGTCCTGTTGGTTTTGGGTTGTAATCTGATTTCCATGCTTTAAATCCTGGCATAAAAGTGCCTTTGTAATTTTTGCGCTCTACAAACATATGTACGGTTTCGCCATAGGTATAAATACCTGCTCTAACGACTTCACCATATTGGTCGGTTTCCACTTTTGGTGGCATGTAGGATTTGGCACCACGTTTGGTGGTTTCTTCATAAGCGCTTCTGGCATCATCTACCCAAAGCGCTATGACTTTAACACCATCGCCATGTTTGACGATGTGCTCATTTATTGGGGATTTACTATTTAAAGGTGTGGTGAGTACCAAACGTATTTTGTCTTGTTTGAGCACATAGCTTACCTCCTCTTTTGAGCCTGTTTCCAAGCCTTTGTATGCGTATGATTGAAAACCAAAGGCGGTTTTGTAAAAGTGTGCAGCTTGTTTGGCATTGCCTACGTAAAACTCTACATAATCGGTTCCGAGAAGTGGCAAAAAGTCTTCTGCACCTTCAAATATTTTTTCTAGTCCGTATTCTACTGATTTTATATTTTTACTCATATTGTTTGTTTTTAGCCCTGATTGCAGCGACATCCTTTTTTGTTTTTACAAAAAAGATATAGCGGAAAGCAGGATTAGCTTCTAATAATTTTTAATGTTATAACCAAGATTTAAAATAATCTTCGTCTGCTATTTTTAAGGCGTCTTCTGTGATTTGTAAGGGTTTAAAGGTATCGACCATGACTGCCAATTCGTCGGTTTTGACTTTTCCTATGCTTCGCTCAACAGCTCCTGGATGTGGTCCATGCGGAATCCCAGCTGGATGCAATGAGATGTGTCCTGCATCAACATCATTACGGCTCATAAAATCGCCATCTACATAATACAACACTTCATCGCTGTCAATATTGCTATGGTTGTAAGGTGCTGGAATACTTAATGGATGATAATCGTACAAACGCGGTACAAAACTACAGACTACAAAAGCATCGGTTTCAAAGGTTTGATGTACTGGAGGTGGTTGATGGATGCGTCCTGTGATGGGTTCAAAATCGTGAATGGAGAACGCATAAGGATAGTTGTAACCATCATAACCAACCACATCAAATGGATGCGAGGCATAAACCATCTCGAACATATCATTTTGCTTTTTGACCTTGATTAAAAAATCGCCTGTTTCGTTATGTGTTTCCAGTTCTTGAGGTTTTCTTAAATCGCGTTCGCAATAGGGCGAATGTTCCAGCAACTGGCCAAACCAATTGCGATAGCGTTTTGGTGTGTAAATGGGACGATGGGACTCTACAATAAAAAGCCGATTGTCTTGGGTATCAAAATCTATTTTATAGATAATGCCTCTTGGAATGAGCAGATAATCACCATATTTAAAATTGAGGTTGCCCAAATGTGTGCGCAGTTTTCCGGTGCCTTTATGGATAAAAATCAATTCGTCGGCATCGGTATTTTTATAAAAATAATCTTGCGTTGATTGTTTTGGTGCTGCCAAAATAATGCTGCAATCGCTATTGGTTAAAATGGTTTTGCGGCTTTCTAAATAATCGTTTTCTGGTGTTACCTGAAAGCCTCTAAACCGATAGGATTGAATACTATTTGCCTTGGCAATTTTTGGCGCTACGCTGTATTGTTTTTTAATGGCTTTTACTTGTGTTGGACGTTGCTCGTGGTAGCTGTTGGTGTACATGCCGTCAAAACCTATTGTCCCGAAGAGTTGTTCGGCATACAGGCTACCATCTGGTTTTCTGAATTGTGTATGTCGTTTGGGAGGAATGTTCCCTAATTTATGATAAAATGGCATTTTTTTAAGTTTAAAGTTCAAGGTTAAAAGTTTAAGGTCGATCTGACCTTTTTAACCTTTAAAAATTTTATATAAAGATACAAATACACCAGCTTATTCTGGATTTCTTTTGATAAGAAATTGAAGATGTGTTAATAACTCTGTCCAAAAATGTTTCATCGTGTTGCAAATATCGGAAAAAATATAAAACGTTAGGTTATCAAAAAGTTAATCAAAACCAAAATCATAATAAAATTTTGTAGTTTAGTGTGCTCCTTTTTAGGTTTCAAATTCAGACATTTAATTTGTACTAAAATAATAATTAGATAATTGAACACCATGAAGATTATCCTTCAAAAATAAAAAAACAGAGATTATTGTTTCTGTAAATTTTCAATAACAGTCAAATTCAATGAGTCGTCTGTTTTTATACTTTTTTTGTTTTTTTGCTTTATCTTCATGTAAGCCTATTTACAAAACCGTAAATGGCATCAATAAGAATTTATCTTTTAAAAACTTAAAAGAATATGAGAATTATATAAAAAGTAAAACCGATTTAAATCCTAAAAAAAATTTATTTTATTGACAATAAAGATTATATCAACTTTATTTTTGATGTTTCAAACAGGAAGGTAGTGTACTATTATGGTATATTCAGAAACGATGAATTAATTGCAGACGGCTCAGATTAAAAGACAAGAATAGTTGTTATGGTTCTATTTTAAACACTCTTGAAAAAGACGTTTCTAATGAGAAAGGATTAGACAATGTAAAAAAAGTAATCTTTTAGATTTTTCATATTTCAACTTAGATGGAAAACAAACAATTCTAAATTTTAAAGAAGAAACAGTAGTATTTATATATTCCTACAAACTCGGAAAACTTTCAAATAGTATAACCAATTTAATTACAGAAATAGAAAAAAATAATCAAATACTAAATTATCTAATTTTAAGTTTAGATAACTCAAGTATCATCAACTAAAACCAAAATCCTACATTAAAAAACCAAATGCTCTTTTTAACTTCTGGCGAAAACGTATATTTGGCTTCAATGGGTCCTAAAAAAGTTTCAAACGCATAACCAATGGCGTAGCCATTGTAATCTACTTTTTTAATCCAGCCACCATTTTCAAATAGGTTATCTTCAATATTGGCAAAGTTGGCAGCTACATTTATATGGTGCTTTTTAAAAATTTCATAATCTAAGGTAAATGTGCTTTTTACAAAACTATTGCCAACAAGTGACACATAATCATAGCCATAAAATGAGGAGAAATTATTAATGAAATTATGACCATAACCTCCAAGCGCAAAATCTAAAGATTTTGTAGAGTTATCTCCAACCTTAAATCCGCCTTGTGCTAAAATATTAAAAGACAACTTATCTGTAAAACTCAAGGCGTAACCTATATCTGCTTTTGCAATTGAAAACTGAGAAAAGGTTTTATTAAAATCTGAAGCATGCAGATACAAGTGGAAATCGCCATTAAAATAAATTCCTTTTTTGGGGAAGTATTTGTTGTCATAGGTGTCTAATTTTAGACCTCCAAAAACACTAAAATAGTCGGTGTTTTCAAATACAATATTATTTTGCTGTGGGTTGTTAGTAAGGGTTTCTGACTTTATTTTTAAACGTTTATGTTCTACTCCAATACTAAGTGCAAAATCTTTTCTAAAACGGGTTTGAAGGTATAATTGATTGGTTTGGTCTTGCAGTTCTATATCTAATTTATTTAACCCACTAATGGATTGTTGGTTGCTGTCTAAAAATAATTCTGCACTTGCGTTTCTATGAAATTGATTAAATCTGGATTTAAAACCAATGCTCCAATAAAAGCCTTTATCAATAAAATATTCAAAATTATAACGTACGTTATCGCCTAAAATAATATCTAAAGAAGCAACATCATTATCTACAAACAATCGCTTTTTGGTAACGTTTAACAAGGCTGCGCTTTTGTATAAATCGTCATAATGCAAGCCCAATTTTACAAAAGTAGTCATATTACTTTCTATTAAATTAGCATTTAAATCGTACCCTTTTCCGTCATCAGATTTATGAAATTGGTATTGAAATGTATCAAAATTATTGGTAGCCACTAAATTATTGACTCCTTCATTAAAATCGGTATAGCTAAGTGTTGTGTTTTCTTTAAACTTTAGTTTTCCAAGAATATAGGCTCTTGTATATTTTTTGTAGCCTAATAAGTTGATATTTTTTATATTGATACTGTCATTAGATGTTAAATAGGTTTCAGTAGCTAAATTTGTTTTTCGTTTTGGCAATTGGTTAAGGGCTTCTATTTGCTTTTGTGCTGCAATAACGCCATTTTCAATAATTTTTGTGCCTTTATCAAAAGAAACCACCGAAAAATCTTTAATATCTGGTTTGATGTAAATATCGGTTTGCTTAACTTTCTTTTTCATGTCGTTTATAGTCCTGAAATTATTGATTTGAAGCAAAATATCTGGTGCTGATTTTAGTTCGTCTCTGGTTGCCAAACCATCTTGTACATCAACACCTATAATAACATCCATTCCTTTGGCTTTTAACTCATCAATAGGATAATTATTGACCACACCACCATCTACAAGCAGCTGATTATCAATAATAACAGGTTGAAACAAGGAAGGAAATGCACCACTTGCAGTAACTGCTTGTGCTAAATTACCTTTATCGAGTAAAACGGCTTGCCCTGTTTCAATATTGGTAGCAATGCAAAAAAATGGAATAGGGAGTTTATCAAAATCGTTCACATTGCACACATGCAAAGTTAGTTTTGACAATAAATTAAACACATTTTGACCTCTGGATAGTGCTGAAGGTAATTCAATTTTAAAATGATTGAAAGGAAGCGTTATGGCATATTTTTCAGAGTTATCGCGTTCATAAAATGTTTTAGCGTCTCTTGGAAGGTTATCACTAATAACATCATCAAAATTAAGACTTTTAAAGATAGAATCGAGTTGTTTCCCAGAATAGCCAGAAGCGTATAAAGAGCCAACAATGGCTCCCATACTGGTACCTGCAATATAATCTATTTTAATTCCTAAACTGTCTATCACTTTCAAAACACCAATATGCGCAAACCCTTTGGCACCACCACCACTTAGTACCAAACCCACTTTAAGGTCTTGTTTTGGTGTTTCTTGTGCCAACAATTGAAAGCTAACTAAGCAAAGAAAAAGGGTTATAAAATATTTCATTTTGGATTGTAAAAATTTACTATTTTTTTTGCTCTTGATGCGCCAACAACTGTTTCTAATTCTTCTAATGTTGCTTTACTTATACGCTTAGTGGTTTTAAAATGAGTCATCAATTCTATAATAGATTGTTCGCCAATTCCTGAAATTAATTCTAATTCAGAAACTAAGGCATTTTTGCTTCGTCGGTTTCTGTGATGCTCAATTCCAAATCTATGTGCTTCATTACGCAATTGTTGGATAATTTTGAGTGTTTCGCTTTTTTTATCTAAATATAAGGGAATTGAATCATCTGGATAGAATAATTCTTCTAAACGTTTCGCAATTCCGATGATTGCAATTTTTCCTCTCAAATTTAATTGTTCTAAACTTTTTAAAGCTGATGATAGTTGGCCTTTGCCTCCATCAATAATAATGAGTTGTGGCAACGACTGTTTTTCATCCAACAACCGTTTGTAACGTCTATAAACCACTTCTTCCATCGAAGCAAAATCATCTGGTCCTTCCACTGTTTTTATATTGAAGTGTCGATAATCCTTTTTACTTGGTTTTCCGTTTTTAAACACTACACAAGCTGCTACAGGGTTGGTGCCTTGAATGTTGGAGTTATCAAAACATTCAATATGTCGTGGTTCTACGTTCAACCTTAAATCGGTTTTCATTTGAGCCATAATCCGATTGACGTGCCTATCAGGATCCGTTATTTTTACTTGTTTAAAACGCTCCATTCTATAATATTTTGCATTGCGCTCAGACAGTTCTAAAATACGTTTTTTATCGCCTAATTTTGGAATAGTTACTTTAATATCTTCGCCCAAATCTAAGGTAAAAGGCACATAAACTTCTTTTGATTTAGAGTGAAAACGCTGGCGAATTTCTGTAATTGCTAATTGCAATAAATCTTTGTCTGTTTCTTGTAACTTTTTCTTAATTTCTAAAGTATGTGACCTTATAATAGACCCATAAGACACCTGCAAAAAGTTGATATACCCATAACTTTCATCTGATATGATTGAAAACACATCCACATTGCTGATTTTTGGATTTACAACAGTAGATTTTGCTTGGTAGTTTTCAAGAATGTCAATTTTTTCTTTAATGCGTTGTGCTTGTTCAAACTCCATAACTTTTGCAAAGGCTTTCATTTGATGCTTAAATTGTGACAACGATTCTTTAAAATTCCCTTTTAAAATTTCTTTGATAGAAGCAATATTTTGATGATAGTCGGTCTCTGTTTGGAAGCCTTCACAAGGGCCTTTGCAATTTCCTAAATGATATTCTAAGCATACTTTATATTTGCCAGCTTCAACTTTTTCTTGTGATAAGTCATAATTACAAGTCCGCAATTGATACAAGCCTTTTATCAAATCTAAAAGCGTATGTACGGTTTTCATACTTGTGTAAGGTCCAAAATATTCAGACCCATCTTTAAATACACGACGTGTAGAAAACACTCTTGGAAAACGTTCGTTTTTGATGCAAATCCAAGGATACGATTTGTCATCTTTAAGCATCACATTATAACGTGGTTGGTATTTTTTGATGAGATTATTTTCCAACAACAAAGCATCGGTTTCCGTATCTACCACAATATGTTTAATGGTTACAATTTTTTTGACCAAAACTTTGGTTTTGCCATACTCGTGCTTTTTGGTAAAATAAGAACTGACACGCTTTTTTAAATCCTTCGCTTTTCCAACATACAAAATCTTATCATCAGCATCAAAATATTGATACACTCCAGGTTGATGTGGCAAGGTTTGTAACTGAATTTCTAATGAAGGTTTACTCATAAAACCAAAGATAGTATATATCTAAAAACATTTCAATAGAAACCAAAATACAACAGTATTTTAACATAAGATTTTTCATTATCTTGCGAAACATTTGTAATTTGAAAAATGCCAAAAAAAGTTATTGGTAGAATTGATAAAGCCGATTTTCCAACCCTCGATTTATTTGATATTGATATAAAAATAGATACAGGTGCATACACCTCATCTATACATTGTCATAAAGTCATTGAGGAAAACAATATGCTTAAATGTTTGTTTTATGACACTGAGCATCCACATTACAATGGTAAAGAAATCACTTTCAAATCTTACAGTATTAAAAAAGTAAAAAGCAGTAATGGCATTACACAAGAACGCTACAAAGTAAAAACTACCATTATATTGTTTAACAAAAAGTACCAAATTAATTTAACGCTAAGCACTAGAGATGATATGAGGTTTCCTGTTTTAATTGGACGTCGATTTTTATCAAAAAAGTTTATTGTTGACGTTAATCAAAAAGATATTTCTTATCAAATAAAAAACAAATGAATATCATTATCTTATCAAGAAACCCTCATTTATATTCAACAAGTCGCTTAGTAGAAGCCGCAAGACAACGCAAACATACGGTTGAAGTCATTGACCCTTTAAAATGTGAAATTGTCATAGAAAAAAAGCATCCAGCAGTTTTATATAAAGGAAAGCCCTTAGAGCATGTTGATGCTATCATTCCTCGCATTGGAGCTTCAGTGACTTTTTATGGAACTGCTGTGGTACGTCAATTTGAAATGATGAAAGTATTTTCTGTTGTAGAGTCCCAGGCTTTAGTAAGATCCAGAGATAAACTCAGAAGTTTACAAGTATTATCACGCGCTGGTTTAGGAATGCCAAAAACCGTGTTTTCAAACTATACCAAAGACGTCGCTGAGGTTATTAATTATGTTGGTGGAGCTCCTTTAGTAATTAAACTTTTAGAAGGTACACAAGGACTTGGCGTGGTTTTAGCCGAAACCAATAACGCAGCAGAGTCTGTATTAGAAGCTTTTAATGGGTTACAAGCCAGAGTCATTGTTCAAGAGTTTATTAAAGAAGCAAAAGGTGCTGATATTAGAGCTTTTGTAGTAGATGGCAATGTGGTTGGTGCCATGAAACGTCAAGGAAAAGAAGGCGAATTTCGCTCAAACTTGCACAGAGGTGGAAGTGCGCAAATTATTCAACTTACTGACGAAGAAGAAAATGCAGCCTTAAAAGCTGCCAAGTCTTTAGGACTTGGTGTCTGTGGTGTTGACATGTTGCAGTCCGCTCGTGGTCCATTAATTTTGGAAGTTAACTCATCACCAGGTTTAGAAGGTATTGAAGCCGCTACCAAAAAGGATATTGCCAAAAGTATTATTCGTTTTATTGAACGCAACGTTTAATTTCATTTATGATATCAAATTACAAAGACATCATTTCAATTTTGGGCGAAGACATTCCGTTAGGAGCTTCTAAAGAAATCAATTTTAATATTGCCAAACTCCATACAGCTTCAAAAATTGAAGTTCCTGTCATTATTGAACGTTCCAAAAAACCAGGACCAACTATTTTGTTTACTGCTGGTATTCATGGTGATGAAATAAATGGTGTTGATATTGTAAGGCAAATTATTGCTCGAAAAATAAACAAACCAAAACGTGGTACTATTATATGTATGCCTATTTTAAATGTTTTCGGATTTTTAAATGGTACACGCGATTTTCCTGATGGACGTGACCTTAACCGCGTGTTTCCTGGCTTTGCAAACGGTTCGTTAGCCAGTAGAGTGGCTCATAGATTGATGCACGACATTATTCCTGATGTCGATTTGATTATGGATTTTCATACAGGTGGCGCAAGTCGGTTTAATGCCGCACAAATACGCATTGTTAAAGATCATCCAGAATTGGATGCATTGGCTTCTGTTTTTAGTGCTCCTTTTGTATTATATTCTAACCATATTCCAAAATCGTTTAGAAATGCTTGTTTTCATTTAGGCAAACCCATTTTGCTGTTTGAAGGTGGCAAATCATCCTTTGTTAATGATGGTATTTCTAAAATTGGTATTGAAGGTGTAAAACGTGTACTGTCTCATTTTGATATGCTCAATTCCAAACAAAAAACAAGCATTCCAAAAGATGCAACCGTTTTTGTAGAAGAAAGCAAATGGTTACGAGCCAAACACTCTGGCATGTTTAAATCTGCAATAGGTATTAATGCCAAAATAAATGTAGGTGATGTCATAGGTCAAATTACAGATCCTTATGGTCGAATTCATCATAATCTAAAATCAACCATTGAAGGTTATGTGCTCAATGTTAATGAAGCCGCTTTGGTGTATCAAGGCGATGCGCTATTTCATGTATCAACCAAAGTTGCAACTTCATAATTATGACTAAAGCTGAACTAAGAATTCATTACAAAACTCTCAGAAAAACACTATCGCCTAAAATTATTGAAGCACAAAGTCTTGCCATTGCTAACAAACTGTTAGAGCTACCTATTTGGGACTTTTCATTTTACCATGTGTTTTTGAGCATTGAATCACATAAAGAAATTAACACTGATTATTTGTTGAATATTTTATCTGGAAAGGACAAAAATATTCTGATTTCTAAAAGTGATTTTGAAACCCGAGAGATGACACATTTTTTGCTAACCGACAATACCATCATTAAAAAAAATGAGTGGAACATTCCAGAACCTATAGATGGTATCGAAATTAGCACTGATAAAATTGAGGTTGTCTTTGTGCCACTTTTAGCTTTTGACCAACATGGAAACCGTGTTGGTTATGGCAAAGGCTTTTATGATAAATTTCTTTCTAAATGCAGTCCTAAAACTATTAAAATTGGACTGTCCTTTTTTGAAGCAGAAAACACTATTACTGATGTTTCTAACTACGACATTCAGCTTGATTACTGCGTTACGCCAAAAACCATCTATCAGTTTTAGAGCTTCTTTATAAAAACAAAAAAGCCCATAATCTAAAAAATTATGGGCTTTTATATTTCAAATTATTACTTTTTATTCTACTAATCCTCTGCTTTTAATCATGGCATCAATTTTAGCATCTCTTCCTCTAAAATCGCGATACAGTTTTCCGAAATCTTCTGTGTTTCCACGAGATAAAATCATATCTCTAAAATACTGACCATTTTTACGAGTCATTCCGCCATGTTCTTCAAACCATTGAAAAGCGTCGTGGTCTAACATTTCAGTCCAAGAATAGGCATAGTAACCTGCTGAATAGCCATTAGCCCAAATATGCAAAAAGTAACTTGAGCGGTAACGTGGTGGTACTTGCGCTAAATCTAAATGTGTTTTTTTCAAAGCTTCTTTTTCAAAAGCATCTACATCAGTTACTTTATCATTAGTTCCAAGGGTATGCCATTGCATATCCAAATCAGCAGCTGCTAAAATTTCAGTCATTGAATAGCCTTGGTTAAAGGTTGAGGCTTTTTTGATTTTTGCAATTAATGCTTCAGGCATTGGCTCACCAGTTTTATAGTGTTTTGCGTAATTTTTCAACACTTTTGAATTAAGTGCCCAATTTTCGTTAAACTGCGAAGGGAATTCCACAAAGTCACGAGGTGTATTGGTGCCTGATAAACTTGGATATTGTTGATTTGCAAAAAAGCCGTGTAAGGCATGTCCAAACTCGTGAAACATAGTTGTTACATCATCAAAACTAATCAACGCTGGTTGTCCTGGTGCTGGTTTTGTAAAGTTGCATACATTGTAAATTACAGGTTTGGTGTTCATTAATTTAGATTGCCCAACAATGTTGTCCATCCAAGCGCCACCAGATTTGTTGTCGCGTTTAAAATAGTCGCAGTAAAACAGACCAATACTGGTGCCATCTTCTTCAAACAATTCAAACACACGAACATCCTCTTGATATACTGGTAAATCTTTTCGTTCTTTAAAGGTGATGCCATACAACTGTGTTGCTGCATAAAACACGCCATTTTCCAAAACGTTGTTCAACTCAAAATACGGTTTGATTTCATTCTCGTCCAAATCGTATTTTTCTTTACGCACTTGTTCTGAATAGTAGTTCCAGTCCCAAGCTTCTGCAGTAAAACCTCCTTTTTGTTTGTCAACTAAAGCTTGAATATCTTTAGCTTCTCTTTTAGCTTTTGCAGTTGCTGCAGGAATTAATTGGTTTAAAAAGGTTTCAACCGCTTCAGGTGTTTTGGCCATTTGGTCTTGCAGCTTCCAAGCGGCATAATTTGGATACCCTAAAATATTAGCTTGTTGAATTCTAATTTCTGCTAATCTTAAAATAGTTGCTCTGGTATCATTGGCATCGCCTTTTTCTGCACGTGTCCAAGAAGCATTAAAAAGTTGTTCTCTGGTTGCTCTGTCAGAAAGATTTTGCAAATCGGGCTGTTGTGTGGTGTTTTGCAATGGAATTTGCCATTTACCAGCTTCGCCATTATCTTTTGCTGTTTTAGCAGCCGCTTCCAAAGCGCCTTCAGATAAGCCTTTTAAAGCATCTACATTATCAACCGTTAAAGCGCCTGCTTTTGCAGCAGCCAATAATTGATTGGTAAATTTTGCGGTTAACGAAGCTTCTTCGCTATTGAGTTTTTTAAGTTTATCTTTATCAGTGTCATTAAGTTTTGCACCAGCTAAAATAAAATGTTGGTAGTAATATTCAATAAGATGAACAGATTCTGCATCTAAATTTAGAGTAGCTCTTTCATTATAAATAGTCTCTACACGTTTAAACAATTTTGAATTTAAATAAATTGCGTCTTCATGTGCTGCCATTTTTGGCGCTTCTTCCTCTTGAATTCTTTGCAATTCTGGATTGGTATTGGCACCAGACAACAAATTAAAAACTCTGTAAACTCTTGTTAATAATTGGCCACCTTTTTCTATAGCGACCAAGGTGTTTTCAAAAGTTGGTGCTTCAGGATTGTTAGCAATGGCTTCAATTTCGGCAAGGTTTTGTTTCATACCTTCTTCCATGGCTGGTTGAAAATCGGCATCGTTAATTTTACTAAAATCTGGCGTTTGATAAGGTAAGGTACTTTCTTTAAAAAACGGATTTTCTACAACTGCTGCTGTGTCTGTAGCCTCAGTCTTTTTTTCTTTGTCTCCACAAGATGTTAAAAGCATGGTTACTGCTATTAATGGTAAAGTAATTAAGTGTTTCATCATTACATGTTTATTGGTTTTTCAACGTTTAGATGTTATGCCCTAAAGAACATCTGAAGTGCGTTTGAAAATTTATTAGTGGGCATTTTTTAGAGTTAAATTGATACAAAGTATAAAAGTATAAAAGTATAAAACCTTAACATATTTTTTTGTTATGAAGTTGTTAAAGGTTTTAATTATTTTTTAATCTTCTTGTTGTTTAAACGCTTTTTTGTTAAAGACAATTAATATGCCTATTCCTGTACTAATAGCCATGTCAGCAATATTAAAAACAGGCTCAAAAAATGTAAAATAATTGCCTCCATACAACGGAATCCAATTTGGCAAAACACCTTTCCACATAGGAAAATTGAGCATATCAACTACTTTTCCGTGAAATAAGGTGTCATAGCCACCAGCTGAAGGCAAAAAAGTAGCCACTTGGCTATGACTGTCATTAAACAAAACACCATAAAAAACAGAGTCGATGATGTTGCCCAAAGCGCCTGCAAATATTAAGGCTATTGCTATGATGAGTGTTTTGGAGCCTTGTTTTTTTACTGAGGATTGAAGCCAATACCCAATACCTAACACGGCAAAAATTCTGAAAACGGTTAAAAACATTTTAGCAGTTCGGTCAGAAATAAAAGGCAGTAAATCACTGAGTTTTGTTCCCCAAGCCATCCCTTCATTTTCGACAAAAACTATTTGAAACCAGCTTAAAACAACGGTTTTATCATTTAAAGCAAAATGTGTTTTTATATAAAATTTGCTGATTTGATCAATAAGCAAAATGCTGATAATAAGAAGTGTCGCTTTTTTTAATGACATTAGATAGGATTACTTGTGGCAAAAATAGAATTTAATTGTGATAAACTATAAAACTTAACAAAACTAAAACGTCTTGCTCAACGCAAGACGTTTTTATATTGGTTCCAAACTCATTCGAATTCAGAAGATTGCCACAAAAAATTATTGTTGCATATTTTTTGCTTCAATGCTCAACGTAGCATGAGGCACTAATTTTAGGCGTTCTTTACTTATTAATTTGCCTGTAACTCTACAAATACCATAGGTTTTATTTTCTATTCTAATCAACGCATTTTTAAGATCGCGAATAAATTTTTCCTGACGAATAGCCAACTGCGAATTTGCTTCTTTACTCATTGTTTCACTGCCTTCTTCAAAAGCCTTAAATGTTGGTGACGTATCATCGGTTCCGTTATTAAGGTCATTCATGTAAGCACTTTTAATTAAGTCTAAATCGTGGATTGCTTTTTCAATTTTTTCTTGAATCAACACTTTAAATTCTGCCAAATCTTTGTCAGAATACCTATTAGTATCTACTGTCATAATTTTAATTTTTTTGAATAAACAACTTGGTATTTACGTCATCAAAAGCAATTTCTATACCATGGTTTAAATACTCTAAAATCTCAACTTCATCAGTCAAAGTTTCTGTTTTAATATATTCTAAATTTTTGTTTATCGCGTTAATAATTTGTTCATCTTTTTGAAATTGTACCACAATTCTATCAGTTAATTCAAACCCTGAATCTTTACGTAAGTTTTGAATTCGATTTACTAATTCTCTCGCAATACCTTCTCGTTTTAAATCTTCTGTAAGGGTTACATCTAAAGCTACTGTTAATGTTCCTGAACTCGCTACAAGCCATCCTTCAATATCTTGCGATGTGATTTCTACATCAGACCGTTCCAATGTAATACTTTTTCCATTAATTTGAACGTCTAAAATACCATTTTGCTCGATTTTTTTAATCTCATCCGATGTAAAGTTATTAACCGCTTGAGCGATGGCTTTCATGTCTTGTCCAAAGCGAGGTCCAAGCACTTTAAAATTGGGTTTTATTTGTTTCACTAAAATGTCTGAAGCGTCTTCCAAAACTTGAACTTCTTTCACATTCACTTCCGATTTTATCAAGTCTGCAACGGCTAAAATCTCATTTTTTTGAGATTCACTGTCCATTGGAATCATAATTTTTTGAAGCGGTTGACGCACTTTTATTTTCTCTTTGGCTCTTAACGATAAGACTAAAGAGGATATTGTTTGTGCACTTTCCATTTTGCGTTCCAACGACTTATCAACAAAAGACGCATCAAATTTTGGAAATTCGGCCAAATGTACACTCTCAAAATCTTCTTTTTTGGTTACTGCATTCAAATCTAAATAGAGTTTATCCATAAAGAAAGGAGCAATTGGAGCACTTAACTTGGCAATGGTTACCATACAAGTGTATAGGGTTTGGTAAGCCGAAATTTTATCTTGTTGGTAATCGCCTTTCCAAAAACGGCGTCTGCTTAAACGCACATACCAATTACTTACATAGTCTTGTGTAAAATCTGAAATAGCACGAGCTGCTTTGGTTGGCTCATAATCAGCATAGTAATCATCTACTTTTTGAATTAAGGTATGTAATTCTGAAAGTATCCATCTATCAATTTCTGGTCTATTTTTTAAAGGAATATCAGCTTCTGCATATCTAAAGTTATCCAAATTTGTGTATAAGGTAAAAAACGAATAGGTGTTGTACAAAGTGCCAAAAAACTTACGTTTTACTTCTTCTATGCCTTCTAAATCAAACTTTAAATTGTCCCAAGGATTTGCATTGGCAATCATATACCAACGTGTGGCATCAGCACCATAGGTTGATAGGGTTTCAAAAGGATCAACAGCATTACCAAGGCGTTTCGACATTTTTTGACCGTTTTTATCCAAAACCAATCCGTTAGACACCACGTTTTTATAAGCTACTGAATCAAACACCATCGTTGCTATGGCGTGAAGTGTATAAAACCAACCACGAGTTTGATCAACACCTTCGGCAATAAAATCGGCTGGAAAAGCCTGATGTTTATCAATGAAGTCTTTATTTTCAAAAGGATAATGCCATTGTGCATAAGGCATTGAGCCAGAATCGAACCACACGTCTATCAAATCACTTTCGCGACGCATGGGTTGTCCAGATGAGGACACTAAAACAATTTCATCCACAATATTTTTGTGCAAATCAATTTTTGCATAATTACTATCTGAATTGTTGCCAATTTCAAAATCTTCAAAAATATCTTTAGAAAGCACACCTGCTGAAACTGCTTTTTGCATTTCGGCTTTTAATTCTTCAACAGAACCTATACAAATTTCTTCTTTCCCATCTTCGGTTCTCCAAATTGGTAATGGAATTCCCCAATAACGTGAACGTGATAAGTTCCAATCGTTGGCGTTGGCTAACCAATTTCCAAAACGACCAGTTCCTGTGGCTTTTGGTTTCCAGTTGATGGTTTCATTCAAAGCAAACATTCTGTCTTTAACATCAGTAACTTTAATAAACCAAGAATCTAATGGATAGTATAAAATAGGTTTATCGGTTCGCCAGCAATTTGGGTAACTGTGCTTATATTTTTCGACCTTAAAGGCTTTGTTTTCTGTTTTTAATTGAATGGCAAGTTCAACATCTACCGAAAGTTCAGGAGCTTCGCCATCGTTATAATATTCGTTTTTGACGTATTTACCAGCATATTCGCCCATTTCTGGTCTGAATTTTCCTTGTAAGTCAACCAATGGAACAAGATTTCCATTTTCATCTTTTACCAATAGTGGTGGCACTTCTGGCGTGGCTTGTTTGGCCACCAAGGCATCATCAGCTCCAAAAGTTGGTGCTGTGTGGACAATTCCTGTACCATCTTCTGTGGTTACAAAATCGCCAGAAATAACTCTGAAAGCGTTTTCTGGATGTTCATTTGGTAAAGCATAAGGCAATAATTGCTCGTAAGTGATGCCTACTAAATCTTTTCCTAAAAATTCTTTTACTACATAAAACGGAATTTTTTTGTCTCCAGATGTATATTCTAAAAGCTCCGATTTGTTTTCTACTTGATTAAACTTTCCAGAAAATTGATAATTCACCAATTTTTTTGCCAAAATCACATTCATTGGCTGAAACGTATATTGGTTGTAGGTTTCAACTAACACATACTCAATTTTTGGTCCAACGGTTAAGGCTGTATTACTTGGCAAGGTCCAAGGTGTTGTTGTCCAAGCTAAAAAATAAATAGTGCCTTCATTTTGTAAAAAGTCTGGAAGCGATTCTGGTTTGGCTTTAAACTGAGCAACGACAGTGGTATCCGTTACATCTTGATAGGTTCCTGGTTGGTTGAGCTCATGTGAACTCAATCCTGTTCCTGCTTTTGGCGAATAAGGCTGAATGGTGTAGCCTTTGTAAAGTAGGTTTTTGTTGTAAATTTCTTTTAACAACCACCAAACCGATTCCATATATTTTGGGTCATAGGTAATGTATGGATTATCCATATCAACCCAATAGCCCATTTTTTGGGTCAAATCATTCCAAACATCTGTATAACGCATGACTGCTTTTCGGCAAGCTGCATTGTAATCTTCAACCGAAATGGTTTTACCAATATCTTCTTTGGTAATGCCGAGTTCTTTTTCGACACCGAGTTCAATTGGTAAACCATGCGTATCCCAACCAGCTTTACGCTTTACTTGGTAGCCTTTCATGGTTTTGTAACGTGGAAAAATGTCTTTGATAGCGCGAGCTAATACATGATGCACTCCTGGAAGACCATTGGCTGAAGGTGGTCCTTCAAAAAACACAAAAGGTTGGTTGCCTTCTCTGGTGGTTATACTTTTATGGAAAATGTCATTTTCTTTCCAATAATTACCAATTTCTTCAGCAATTTTTGGTAAGTCAAGACCTTTATATTCAGGGAATTTACTACTCATAGTATCATTAATTCTAAACGAAGTGCAAAATTAATGATTTTTAGTAAAACAGCGTGTGAAAACTGATGAAAAAACGGCTTGTAAATTTGTTGTTTAAAAATGTAATTAATATTATAAAAAAGAAACTTATACCCATTGTGAATTATAATGTAAAAAAACACCTAAAAAACGAGCATATTTGCACTTTCATTTTTAAAAGTTATTCATTTTCAAAAGCTTTTTTAAAACGCTTTGCTTTTTTCAATAAGTCTTTCTTTTCTTGTGGTGTGAGATTTTTTTCAGAAATAACTTTTCCATTATTAAGCAATACTATTTTAGTACCATTAGACGATTCAGATTTTATTGCCACTAACGCGTTAGCTTCAAAATAATAGGTTTCTGTAATGGTATTGGTTGTGGTTTCTACATTTTTAATCTTGAACAATTCGCTCGTTTTTTTACTATAAAACGTTGTGTATTTAAAGGTGCCAATATCTTTATAACCTTTAGAATCGGTTAAAGCACCTTGTGTCGTTTCTTCAGTTAGGTTGTTTTTTGCATCTACTTTTGACATGTATGACTGAGTTTCTTTAACAAGTGTCTCTGTACTTTTAGTCACTTTTGGACCACAAGCATAAATGGTGGCTATTAATGCAATTCCTAAGATAGATTTTACTTTCATAACGTTTGTATTTTAGATTAAAAAACTGATAACATCTTCAATTTTAGAAATCAATTGAATTTTTATACCTGTATTTTTTAACGCAATGGTATTATATTTTGATACAAATATGGTTGAAAAGCCTAATTTTTTAGCCTCCAAAATACGTTGCTCTACACGTTGTACAGGACGAATTTCTCCAGACAAGCCAACCTCAGCGGCAAAACAAAAATCTTTTGGCAACGCTACGTCTTCATTAGACGATAAAATTGCGGCAATAACTGCCAAATCAATTGCAGGATCATCCACAGTAATGCCTCCTGTAATGTTTAAAAATACATCTTTGGCACCTAATCTAAAACCTGCTCGCTTTTCTAAAACAGCTAAAAGCATATTTAATCGTTTGGCATTAAAACCTGTGGCTGACCGTTGTGGTGTGCCATACACTGCTGAGCTTACTAATGCTTGAACTTCAATCATTAATGGTCGCATGCCTTCTAAAGTTGCAGCTACTGCGTTACCTGACAATTCTTCGTCTTTTTTTGAAATTAAGAGTTCTGACGGATTAGAAACTTCACGCAAACCTGAACCTTGCATTTCGTAAATGCCCAACTCATTGGTAGAACCAAAACGATTTTTGTTGGCTCTTAAAATTCGAAATACATGATTTCTATCGCCTTCAAACTGCAAAACTGTATCGACCATATGCTCCAAAATTTTTGGACCAGCAATATTGCCATCTTTAGTAATATGCCCAATCAAAATAACAGGAGTTGCGGTTTCTTTGGCGAATTTAATGAGTTCTTGAGTACATTCTTTGATTTGTGAAATGCTGCCAGAAGATGATTCAATATAATCGCTATGCAAGGTTTGAATGGAATCAACCACTACAATATCGGGTTCTAAAGTCTCAATTTGTTTAAAAATATGTTGCGTTTTGGTTTCAGTAAGAATGTAACAGTTTTCACTATGAGGATGAATACGTTCTGCTCTCATTTTTATTTGTTTTTGGCTTTCTTCACCAGAAACGTATAAAGTTTTATAAGCTAATTTTAGTGCAATTTGAAGCAAAAGTGTGCTTTTTCCAATACCTGGTTCGCCACCTAATAATATTACAGAACCTGCAACAATACCACCTCCAAGAACTCGATTAAATTCAGTATCATTGGTTTGCATTCGTGCTTCTTGAGAGGCGTCAATTTCGTTAATTTTTAAAGGTTTAGAAACGCGTTTAGTGGTTGATGTTGCTAATTTCCAGTCATTTTTTTCTTCCTTTTGAATGACTTCTTCTGCAATAGTATTCCACGCTTTGCAAGCACTACATTGCCCTTGCCATTTAGAATATTGACTGCCACAATTTTGGCAAAAAAATGTTGTTTTTACTTTAGCCATTTAGTATCCAAAATCTGCTTTAATGTCTGCCGCTTTTTCAAGCATCAAATCTTTAGTAATCCCTCCAATTTCATCAAGTACATAGGCAGATTGGTAGGTTTTCATCGCCTTTTTAGGTTCGCCTATTTCTTCGTAATAACGTGCCAAATAATAATGTCCTAAGAGCGTTTCAGGATATTGTTTTCTGGCCAATTTGCCTAAATCTTCATAATATTCAAACTTTTTGTTTTTTTCAATGGCTGCTGCAATGGCTTTAAAATCGTTGATAGAAATCGGTTTATCAATCCCAAATAAGTCTTTAATGGTTTGGTATTTTTCTTGAAGATATTCCACAGGATTACCTTCCAATTTTAAAATAGTATTTGTGTATTCTTTTTTGCTTATGGGCTGAAACACAAAAAAGATGCTTTCCAAAGCTTTTGGGATGGCATGTGCTGGCAACGAATAGTGTGATGGTCCTTCAAAATTATCGAAATTATAAAGCAAATTTTTATTGTCTATAGTTGTAATACTCGTATTTAAAGCAACTGTTTTTTCGTTTATGGATTTTACATCATTGTCTGAGGTTGCCAAATAATAGAATATTTTACTTTGTAAGGTTTTAAAACGCTCAGTCAAATAGGCGTTCATTTGTGGCGCCAAATCTGGGCTTAAAACCACGTAGGCTTGAAACACAGGGTTTTCTTTTAACAGATAATAATTGATAAAATTTGCGGTTTCACCATGACCAACAATGACTCTGAAATTTTCAGTTTTGTAGTTTTTATTTAGATATGGAATGAGTTCCATCCCAAGAAATTCGAAAAAATCAGCACCTTTTTCAATTGGTAAGGAGTTTTGTTCCGAATACATGCAGTCATCAAAACGCTTATCAACCTGATTGACTCCAACCACAATGGCATCAGGAATGTCTTCCCAATAAGAATAGTAATCTACATCACCAGCAACGGGTTCAAACAAATAATCGCCATCCAAAACAATAATAAGTGGATATTTTTTGGCATCATCTTTACTGTAACCTCTTGGCAATAAAATTTTTAACTCACGTGATTCTCCTAACTTGGAAGATTCAATTGTTTCGTAATTAACTTGAGATTGTACTGTTTTTGCCATAATACATAGCAAAAAAACCATAATCATTTTTTTCATGGATGGTGCATTTTTAAAATGTTATGCCAAGGTAAAAAATTATTTTCTTCTATTGTAGATTGGCAAGAAGAGAAACGACAAACTGCCCAATATAATAATCATAAGCGTTTGCGAACTCCACATAATCCAACCAAAAGCAATACTTGGATGTTCAGCAATATCAAACAATCCAAAAGCTGCACCAATAGCAAGCGGATAGACAAAAATACCACCATTAGTAGCCGCAATGGTAAAGCTACCTGCAATAAATGCTATTAAAATGGCGCCTGTAGAAACGCCATGCAAATCTTTAACAGCCAATGTTGTTACATAAAACATAAGAAGATACATTACCCAAATAAACAGCGTATGGAAAATAAATGGTCCTTTATGCTGCATCTTAAAAATACTCAAAACACCTTCTAACAAGCCAATAAAAAATTGTCTAACTTTTAAGGCTATTTTTGATTGGCTTTTTTTAAGATATAGATAAAGTAAGCCAAAAACTACCAAAGCCAAAAATGCAGCAAAAAGAAGCTTTTGAGGCTGAAAAGATTTTTCTAAAATACCTAAGATAAAATCGAACTGAAGCAGCAATGTCATGGCTACAATCAGCAACAAAATGATTAAATCAGCAACGCGTTCTGCTACAATTGTTCCAAACGCTTTTTCAAAAGGCACTTTTTCATAATTGGTTAAAACTGCAGCACGTAAGACCTCTCCAGATCTTGGAATGCCATAATTGGCTAAATAAGTGATAAAAACAGCCATCAGACTGTTAGGAAATTTTAAGGTGTAACCTAAAGGTTCTAACTGATATTTCCATCTGTAAGCTCTTGAAAAATGACTCAATAACCCAAAAAGCATCCCTAAAGCAATCCAACTGTAATTAGCTGTTTTAAAGTAAGGAATAATTTGTTCTAACGGAAATTTTGAAAAAGTGTACCAACCAAAAAAAACAGCTAATAAAAGCGGAAGTGAAATTCTTAAAGCTTTTTTAGTTGTTGTGTTCACTTTATTATTTGAGTAAGTTAGTCGCTTCATCAGGAAACACTAAAGAAGGCTTAAAAGTTTTAGCTTCTTCAAGTTCCATAAAAGCGTAGGTAATTAAAATAAGGGTGTCTCCAACAGCCACTTTTCGAGCAGCAGCACCATTTAAGGTAATTTCACCTGAATTTCGTGGACCTGGTATGGCATAAGTTTCTAAACGTTCGCCATTATTGTTGTTGACAATTTGAACTTTTTCACCTTGGATGATATTAGCCGCAGCCATTAAATCTTCGTCAATGGTAATGCTTCCTATATAATTAAGGTCTGCTCCTGTACACTTAACACGGTGTATTTTAGATTTTACTACTTGTATTTGCATGTGGCAAAGATACTTAATTTAATGCGATATTATCTATCAGTCTAATATCGTCAGCAAATACAGCAATAAAGGCTCTGTACTGCTTTTTGTTCGATTTTCTTTGTACTGTTTTTAAGGTTTCTTCATCTGCAATGGCGAAATATTCCAACTGTAATAGTTTGTGTTTTGCAAATTGACTCTCGACCCATTTTGTTACGGCATTAGCACTTTTTGTTCTAAATTGAGCTTTGGCAGCTTTTAATGTTTTGTAGATAAATGGTGCGGCTTTACGATATTCTGGCTGTAAACGTTCGTTACGAGAACTCATAGCCAAACCATCTTTTGCTCTAAAAATAGAACAACCTATAATTTTAACAGGTAACTGATTTTTTTCAACCAATTTTTGAATAATTCGCAATTGCTGAAAATCTTTTTCGCCAAAGTAAGCATTATCAGGTTGTACAATTTCCAGCAAACGCTTTACAATAGTACCAACACCATCAAAATGTCCTGGCCTGAATTTGCCTTCCATTTGGTGTTCTAATCCATCATACTCAAAATGCGTAGCGGTTATATGGCTCCCATAGATATCTTGAGTTGTTGGTGCAAACACAAGGATAGTTTCTGAGAGTGTTTTTAGTAATTCAATATCACGATTGAGAGTTCTTGGATAGTTTTTAAGATCTTCTTTGTTGTTAAATTGCGTTGGGTTTACAAAAATACTGACCACCATTACATCATTTTGCAAAAGCCCCTTTTTGATTAATGATAGATGGCCTTCATGCAGCGCACCCATAGTTGGTACAAAACCAATGTTCTTGTTTTGAGATTTAAAAATCTTAATTAATGGAATAAAATCTTCTTTTTTATGGTAAATTTCCATTTTATAACAAAAAATTAACAAGGTGCAAACTTAAGATTTTACTAACAATCTTCATAAATTTTTGTAATTTTGCGTGTTTTTTATTTTTAATTTTTAAAAACTACGTGATTTATGAAAGATAAGAGGATATTGTACGTGTCTTCCGAGGTTGTACCCTATTTACCAGAAACAGAAATTTCTTCAATGTCATTTGAAGCTCCTAAAATGGTAAACAAACAAGGTGGACAAATACGAATATTTATGCCAAGGTATGGAAATATAAATGAACGTAGACACCAACTACACGAAGTGATTCGATTATCAGGTATTAATTTAGTAATCAACGATTTGGATATGCCTTTAATTATCAAAGTAGCTTCTATTCCAAAAGAAAGAATTCAAGTCTATTTTATTGATAATGAAGATTATTTTAAAAGAAAAGCGACACTAACAGACGAAGATGGTTCTTTGTACACTGACAATGACGAGCGCGCTATCTTTTTTGCAAAAGGCGTTATAGAAACGGTTAAAAAACTTAACTGGTCACCAGACATTATTCATGTTAACGGCTGGTTGGCATCTTTACTTCCTATTTATTTAAAAGAATATTATAAAAACGAACCCTTATTTAGCGAAAGCAAAATTGTGACCTCTGTATACAATCAAAGCTTTGAAGGAACGTTAGATATGAATATGGTTAACAAAGTAAAATTTGATAATATAGAAGAAACAGCTATAAAAGTGTTAGAAACACCAAACTATAATAGTTTGATGAAAATAGCAATAGACTATTCTGACGCTTTAATTAAAGGTTCTGCTGAAATACCAAAAGAGTTGGAAGATTACTTAAAAGCATCAAACAAACCCGTTTTAGAATATTTTACTCCAGACGAATTTGCTGAACCTTATACTGAATTTTACAATACCAAAGTATTAAATTAGATCAATCATTAAATGAAAAACATAAAAATTGCCCTAAAAAACTTAGCTGTTTTAACTGTTTTAGCCAGTTTAGCTATATCTTGTGATAAAGATTTTGCAACGCTTGGGTCAGACATTGCAGGTCAAAACAATTTTGGAACTGTTGACAAAAAGTATGATGTGATAGCTTACAGCAAAAAGCTAAAACCTGTGCAAACCAATGGGCTTCCAGCCAACTTATTAGGTGTTTATAAAGACCCTTTATACGGATTGACCACAGCTAATTTTGTGAGCCAAGTCAACCCTTCATCACTTGATCCAACCTTTGGTGAAGGTGTTATATTAGATTCCGTTGTATTGACAGTTCCTTATTTTAGTAAAGCCACTGGCACTGACGACAATGGAGCAACCCTTTATGAATTAGATTCTGTTTATGGTAGTAGTCCAATCAAACTTCATATTTACGAAAGCAATTATTTTTTAAGAAGTTTTGACCCAAATTCAGAATTTAATGAGTCACAAAAATATTATTCTGATGGCTCAACTTCAATGACCAATACCATTGATGAAACCCAATTAAAAGGGACTGTAATTTATTCTGATGACAATTTTGAACCAAGTAATAAGCAAATCATTCTTAAAGATGTAGACGAAAACGTCACAGATAGATTAGCACCAGCCTTACGCATTAAATTAAGCAACGCATTTTGGCAAGCAAAAATTATGGACAAAGAAGGCTCCACAGAACTTAGCAACCTAAACAATTTTCAAGATTATTTTAGAGGCCTCTACTTTAAAACTGAAAGTATTGCTGATGATGGTACCATGGCACTTCTTAACTTTGCGGCATCAACAGCCAACGTGACTTTATATTACAGTAAAGACCCTATTGACGAAAACTCTGAAACACGTATAACTTCTACTTATGTACTCACTTTTGGAAGTAACAGAGTTAACTTTTTATCCAATCAGTTTAATTTTCCGCTTCAAGATGGAAATTCAACCACAGGCGACGAAAAACTTTATTTAAAAGGTGGTGAAGGCTCCATAGCTTATATCGATTTGTTTGATGGTGAAAATCATGATGAGGATGACGCCAATTTAAACACTTTCGAAACCTTTAAGAATGATTTTGTAGAAACGGACGCTAATGGAAAATTTATAAAAGCCAAACGTTTAGTTAATGAAGCTAATTTAGTGTTTTATGTAGATCAAACTCAAGCACAAAGCCAAGAACCCGATAGAATTTATCTATTTGATGCCAAAAACAATACAGCTTTAATTGACTATGCCATTGATATCGGAAATTCTGTTTCAGCAAATGATTCAAAAACAAATCATCTTGGAAAATTAATACGAGAAGGAAATACTCCTAATGGCCAAGGCATCAAGTACAAACTCAAAATAACAGAGCATATCAACAACTTATTACTTAGAGACTCAACTAATGTTAAACTTGGTTTAGCCGTTTCAGGAAATGTTAATTTAGAAGGTCAACTATCACAGCGCAATATTTTAACTGATGAGACTACTGAAAATAAAATTCCTGTTAGTTCTATCATTTCGCCTCGTGGCACCGTACTTTATGGAAATAACACAACAGATGAGGCTAAAAAACTACATCTCGAAATTTTTTACACCTGCATTAGAACTGATGGTGATTGTGATGATAATTAATTTTTATTGATATTTTAAAACAAATATATGTGTGGAATTGTTGGTTATATTGGACATAGAGAAGCATATCCAATTATTTTAAAAGGCTTAAAACGTTTAGAATACAGAGGCTATGATAGCGCTGGAATTGCTTTATTTGATGGTGAACATTTAAACCTCTGCAAAACAAAAGGCAAAGTAACCGACTTAGAAGAACGCATAGAAAAAACCACCTCAACTGCTGGAAAATTAGGAATTGGTCATACACGTTGGGCAACCCATGGCGTGCCAAATGATGTCAACTCGCATCCACATTATTCCAACTCTGGCAATTTAGTTATCATTCATAACGGTATCATTGAAAACTACGAAGCTCTAAAAAAAGAACTTATCAAACGTGGTTACACCTTTCAATCAGACACTGACACTGAAGTGTTAATCAATTTGATTGAAGATGTGATGCTTAGTGAAAATATTAAATTAGGAAAGGCGGTCCAAATTGCACTTAACCAAGTTGTTGGAGCTTACGCAATTGCCGTTTTTGACAAGACCAAACCCAACGAAATTGTCGTTGCAAAATTAGGAAGCCCTTTAGCCATTGGCATTGGAAGCGATGAATTTTTTATAGCAAGTGACGCATCTCCTTTTATAGAATATACTGAAAACGCTATTTATCTTGAAGACGAAGAAATGGCAATTATAAGGATTGATAAAGGTATTAAAATTAGAAAAATAAAAGATGACTCATTAGTCAACCCCTACATTCAAAAACTACAAATTAATTTAGAGCAAATTGAAAAAGGTGGTTATGACCATTTTATGCTTAAAGAAATTTACGAACAACCTATCGCTATTAAAGACACGTATAGAGGTCGGTTGTTAGTTAACGAAGCTATCATAAAATTAGCAGGCATTGAGGACAATATGAAAAAATTCTTAAATGCCGACCGAATTATTATTGTGGCTTGTGGCACCTCATGGCACGCAGGTTTAGTTGCAGAATATATTTTTGAAGATTTAGCAAGAATCCCTGTAGAGGTAGAATACGCTTCAGAATTCAGATACAGAAACCCTGTTATTTCAGAAAAAGATGTCGTTATAGCCATTTCACAATCAGGTGAAACCGCTGATACACTTGCAGCCATTAAACTTGCAAAATCTAAAGGTGCTTTTGTTTTTGGTGTCTGCAATGTAGTTGGCTCTACTATTGCAAGAGAAACCAACGCTGGTGCTTATACACATGCAGGACCAGAAATTGGTGTTGCTTCTACAAAAGCCTTTACAACACAAATTACCATATTAACATTAATGGCCTTGCGTTTAGCAAGAGCTAAAGGAACTATTTCAAGTTCCGATTTTCGTTTGCAATTGCAAGAGTTAGAACTCATCCCTGAAAAAGTTACGCAAGCACTTAAAGCAGATGAACACATTAAACTCATAGCAGATAAATATAAAAATTCCCGTAATTTCTTGTATTTAGGTAGAGGCTATAACTTTCCAGTCGCTTTGGAAGGAGCTCTCAAATTAAAAGAAATTTCATACATACATGCAGAAGGCTATCCTGCTGCCGAAATGAAACACGGTCCTATTGCGCTCATTGATGAAAATATGCCTATTGTTGTGATTGCAACCAAAAAAGGACATTATGAAAAAGTAGTAAGCAATATCCAAGAAATAAAATCAAGAAAAGGAAAAATTATTGGCATTGTTACTGAAGGCGATGTCAATGTTAGAGAACTTGCTGATTATGTCATTGAGGTTCCTGATACTTTAGAATCTTTATCACCTTTACTAACGACAATTCCTTTACAGCTTTTATCTTATCATATAGCTGTCTTGTTAGGCAAAAATGTAGATCAACCACGCAATTTAGCCAAATCTGTAACCGTAGAATAGCATATCTTCTATTTTAACTATTTTATAAAAATTTGATTCAAAAGAGAACAAACGACTTCAAATTTCTCTTTTGACATCTATTTTATAGAGAATAATGCAAATAACCCTCCGTTTTTTTGTCAAATTATACTATGCGTGCATAATTTTTTTCAAAAAACCATTTTTAGTATCAATTAATTATTTATATTGCTATCAAAATAACTAATTCCCTAAAATGAAAACAATTCTAAAAATTATGATGCTGTTGTGTTGCGCATTTACTTTTGCTCAAACAACAGTTAAAGGTACAATAACTGATAATAGTGGTCAACCCTTACCAGGTGCTAATATCATAGTAGTTGGGACAACTACCGGAACAATCTCAGATTATGATGGAAACTATACGTTGACGGTCAATCAAAATCCACCCTTTTCAATTACTGTGAGCAGTGTCGGTTTTGAAAGCGTTACTAAGGAGGTTACAACCAATCCGCAAACGGTTGATTTTACACTTACAGAAGGCACCTCTTTAGATGAGGTGGTTATTTCTGCTTCCAGAACTCCCGAACGTATTTTTGAGTCGCCTGTTACTGTGGAACGCTTTGGATTAAAGGAAATTAAAAACACTGCATCTGCCGATTTTTATGATGGTTTAGAAAACCTTAAAGGTGTAGATATTAACACAAACAGTTTAACTTTTAAATCTGTAAACACCAGAGGTTTTGCCACTTTTGCCAATAATCGATTTATGCAATTGGTAGATGGTATGGACAACTCCACGCCTGCTTTAAACTTCCCTATCGGAAATTTAGTAGGTATGAATGAAACAGATGTTCAAAGTGTAGAATTGCTTCCTGGAGCAGCCTCTGCCCTTTATGGTGCCAATGCTTTTAATGGTATCTTATTTATGCGTAGTAAAAACCCATTTGAATTTTCTGGAATTAGTGGTTACTACAAACAAGGCATCACATCTCAAGATGCTGCTGGTGATAATACCTATAGAGATTTTGGTATTAGAGCAGCCTATAAGTTTAGTGATTATTTTGCAGCCAAGGTCAACTTTGGTTGGCTAAAAGGTACTGACTGGGCTGCAAATAATTATAAAGGAAAACCAGGAACTGGTAATACCAGAGCAAGTTTAAATTATGATGGTTATAATATTTATGGTGATGAAGTTTCAACAAATATTAGAGCCGCTTCAGGAGGCTTAGGTATCATCCCAGATGTAGTTGTAAGTAGAACTGGTTATGAAGAAAAAGATTTAACTAATTATAATGCCGAAAGTATCAAGGCCGATTGGGGCTTATATTTCCGTCCTTGGGCCAATGATTTTGAAATTCAATATGTAGGTAAAATAGGTACAGGTTCAACCATCTATCAAGGAACTAATAGATATTTTATTGATGGCTTTACACAACAACAACATAAAATTGAAGTAAAAAACGACAATTTCTTTTTAAGAGGTTATGTAGTAGCTGATAATGCAGGAGATTCTTATGATATGGTATTTACAGGAATTAATATTAATAGATTATGGAAAAGTGATACCCAATGGTTTCAAGAATATATAGGTACTTATGCCGCAGCCACATTAGGTGGTGCTACAGATGCACAAGCACATGCTGCAGCGAGAGCACAAGCAGAATCTGGACGCTTTGAACCAGGTACTCCTGAATACAAAGCAGCTTTTAATAAAGTCATTAATGATCCAAGTTTTGCAACAGGCTCAAAATTTCAGGATGCTTCAAAATATTACCACGTAGATGGTAATTACAACTTTAGCCATTTATGGGATGCCGTTGATATACAAGTAGGAGGTTCATATAGAAAATATGATTTAAACTCTTCTGGAACTATATATACGGATTATGACAGCAATATCAAATATTCAGAATTTGGACTCTATACACAACTACAAAAGCAATTAGAACTAAGTGATAATGTTGATTTAAAATTAACAGGATCTGCACGTTATGACAAATCCGAGTTTTTTGACGGATTCGTATCTCCAAGAGTTTCTGCTGGTATTACCGTTAATGAAAACCACAACTTTAGAGCCTCTGTTCAAACAGGGTTTAGAAATCCTACAACACAAGATTTGTTTATTGGATTAGATGCAGGTAGAGCTATTTTAGTTGGATCTGCGCCAGCAAATCTAAACAGATATTCAAGACCATATGCCGTTAGTGCTTCTGGTCAAATGTTAGGGCAACCAGCAACCATTACTCAAACAGGTGCGGCAGCTTATGAAAATTCATATTTAGCAGCATCTGTTCAGGCATTTGCAGCTTCAGGAGATCCTTCGGAATTAGAAATTGGAAATTCTGCTTTGGTTAAACCTGAAAAAGTAACTTCAGCTGAAGTAGGTTATCGCGGTAAATTCAACAAAACAATCGTAGATATGAGTGTATATTACAACAAATATCAAGATTTTATTTCTGGTGAAAATGTAATTGCTCCTCTATATGGTCAAGTTGGTGATAACTCCCTATCAGTAGCCGCTTTAGCTAATGGCGATTATAAAGTCTATCAAACTTATACTAATTCTAAAGCTGATGTAAAATCGTATGGCGGCTCTATTGGAGTCTCCACTAAGATTCTGGGTGATTTTGATTTAGGAGGAAGTTATACCTATACAAAACAAGATTTTGACAAAAAAACATTTCCAGATTTCAGAACCAATTTCAATACCCCAGAGCATAAAGCAAAAGTGAATTTTGGAAATACCGAATTAATTAAAAATTTTGGATTTAACTTAGCTTGGCGCTGGAGTGACAAATACTTTTGGCAAGCCACCTTTGGTGATGGTAACATTCCTGCTTACCAAACCATAGATGCGCAAATTAGTTATACCATTCCAAGCTTAAAATCGACGCTTAAAGCTGGTGCTACCAACCTTTTAGGGGATGAATACTTCACAGCGATTGGTACTGGCTACATAGGCTCTATGTATTATGTTTCTTGGACAATTAACAACTTATAAAAATTAAGAAAATGAAAACTATAAAATATATACTACTCTCTACTGTCCTTGCAGGATTTTTAGCTTGTAGTGATGATGATACTAATAACCCTGCCATTGAACCTTTACCAGCATTAACAGCAGGTTCAGCAGATTTTTCAAAATATGTAGCCGTAGGCGCTTCTTTTTCAGCTGGTTTTACAGATAACGCCTTATTTATTGCAGGACAAACTAACTCCTTTCCAAATATGCTCTCACAAAAATTCGCATTAGTTGGAGGTGGGAGTTTTACACAACCTTTGATGAATGATAACATAGGTGGTTTTGTAATGGGTACAAATGTTGTAGCTAATCCAAGGTTATATTTTAATGGTAGTGGACCAACCCTTTTACCAGCAACACCAACCACCCAAATTACTGATGTTTTATCAGGCCCTTTTAATAACTATGGTATTCCAGGTCTTAAAAGTTTCCATTTAGGTGTCGCTGGTTATGGTACCTTAAATCCTTATTTTGGACGCATGGCATCAAGTGCAGGTGCCACTGTTTTAGGTGATGCTGTAAGTCAAAACCCAACATTCTTTACCTTGTCAGAAATTGGAGGAAACGATGTCTTGGCTTATGCAACCTCTGGTGGCACTGGTGTTGACCAAACAGGCAATATTGACCCAACAACTTATGGAGGTAGTGATATTACAGATCCTAATGTATTTGCGGCATCTTTTAGCGCAAGTGTTGATGCTTTAACAGCAAATGGCGCCAAAGGTGTTGTTGCTAATGTGCCATATATTACAGGTTTAGCCCATTTTACAACAGTGCCTTACAACCCATTAGACCCATCAAATCCAAGTTTTGGACCACAAATTCCTTTGTTAAACACTATTTATGGGGCTTTAAATCAGATATATACTGCCATAGGACAAACAAATCGCATCGTCGTTTTTTCTGAAACTGAAGCTAGTGCAGTAGTCATAAAAGATGAAGACTTAACAGACATTTCTGCTACAATTACAGGAGCCTTAAATGCAAGTCCAACATTTCCTGCCTTTTTAGCACAATTTGGATTACCTCCTCAAGCAGCTCCTCAAGTAGCTTTCCTATTAGGAATTACTTATGGTCAAACACGACAAGCAACTGAAAATGATTTATTTGTACTTCCTAGCAGTTCAGTAATTGGGACTGTAAACCAACCTTACGCCCAGTTTTTGGCAACGCAAGGTTTATCGCCACAATTAGCTGGTCAATTTGCTGTTGAAGGCGTGACACTTCCCTTAGAAGACAAATGGGTATTAATACCAAGTGAACAATTAGCAATTAAAAACGCTACTGATGCCTATAACACCACAATAGAAGCTGTAGCTGCAAATAAAGGATTGGCACTTGTTGATTTTAAAAGCATTCTACAACAAGCCTCTACTGTTGGAATTCCTTCAGGAGATTTTATTTTAACTACAAGCCTTGTCACTGGTGGTTTATCAAGTTTAGATGGCGTGCATTTAACCGCAAGAGGATATGCCCTTATGGCTAACGAAATGTTAAAAGCCATTGACGCTACTTATGGCTCAAACTTTGAAGCCTCAGGAAATCTTTTAGACGCAGGAAACTATCCAACAAATTATCCGCCTACATTACAATAATTTAGGTCTAAAATATAAATCTAAAACGCCTTCATTTTGAAGGCGTTTTTTTATACATAAAAAAGCAAAAAAAGAGCTTTATTTTTAAATTAAAAAATATATCTTTGCAGCGCGAAAAAAGGATGTTTTTCGCATTAAATTTTAGCTAAACATTAAACATAATAAGTAATGTCAAAAGTTACAGGAAAAGTTGCACAAATCGTTGGTCCAGTTATCGACGTAGCCTTTGAGGCAGGTTCTGACCTCCCAAAAATCTATGATTCTTTAGAAATTAAAAGACCTGATGGTTCATTGTTGGTATTAGAAGTTCAATCGCACATTGGTGAAGATACCGTTCGTACGATTGCTATGGATTCATCTGATGGTTTAAACAGAGGAACCGAAGTTACTGCAACAGGAGCTCCTATACAAATGCCAATTGGTGATGATGTTTACGGACGTTTGTTTAATGTAATTGGTGATGCAATTGATGGATTAGGCGATTTGCCTAAAGCTGGTAACTCAGGATTGCCAATTCACCGTCAAGCACCAAAATTTGAAGATTTATCAACGTCTACTGAAGTTTTATTTACAGGTATCAAAGTAATCGACTTAATTGAGCCTTACGCAAAAGGTGGTAAAATTGGGTTATTTGGTGGTGCTGGTGTTGGTAAAACCGTATTGATTCAAGAGTTGATTAACAATATTGCAAAAGGACATGGTGGTCTTTCTGTATTTGCTGGAGTGGGTGAAAGAACTCGTGAAGGAAATGACCTTTTGAGAGAGATGTTAGAGTCTGGCATTATCAAATATGGTGACGATTTTATGCACTCTATGGAAGAAGGCGGATGGGATTTATCTAAAGTAGATAAAGCTGGAATGAAAGAGTCTAAAGCAACCTTCGTATTTGGTCAGATGAATGAGCCTCCTGGAGCACGTGCTCGTGTAGCCTTATCTGGTTTAACCATTGCTGAATATTTCCGTGATGGTGCTGGTGAAGGCCAAGGAAAAGATGTTCTTTTCTTCGTAGATAACATTTTCCGTTTTACACAAGCTGGTTCTGAGGTGTCTGCATTACTTGGTCGTATGCCTTCTGCAGTAGGTTACCAACCAACCTTAGCAACCGAAATGGGTGCCATGCAAGAGCGTATTACATCAACAAAAAGAGGTTCCATTACCTCTGTTCAAGCGGTATACGTTCCTGCGGATGATTTAACCGATCCTGCTCCTGCTACAACCTTTGCCCACTTAGATGCTACAACCGTATTATCTCGTAAAATTGCAGAGCTTGGTATTTATCCTGCGGTAGATCCATTAGATTCTACGTCTCGTATTTTGACTGCTGATATTTTAGGAAAAGATCATTATAACTGTGCACAACGTGTTAAAGAGTTATTGCAACGCTATAAAGAATTACAAGATATTATTGCCATATTAGGTATGGAAGAGCTTTCTGAAGAAGATAAAATGGCTGTAGGACGTGCAAGACGTGTACAACGTTTCTTATCGCAACCTTTCCACGTAGCTGAACAATTTACAGGTATTCCTGGAGTTTTAGTAGATATCAAAGAAACCATTAAAGGATTTAATATGATTATGGATGGTGAATTAGATCACTTACCAGAAGCAGCTTTTAACCTTAAAGGAACTATTGAAGAAGCTATCGAAGCTGGAGAGAAAATGTTAGCGGAAGCATAATCAAGTAGAACTTGATAACTTCCAAAAAATAAAAAATTCCAAATTCCAAAACCTGATTCATTGTAATTTGGAATTTTAAATTGAAATTTTTAAAACTATGTATTTAGAAATCGTATCACCAGAAGCTTCATTAGTAAGCGGAGAAATTGAAAGTATAACTGTTCCTAGTGTTGAAGGCGAATTTCAAATGTTGAACAATCACGCTCCTATTGTTTCTTTATTAAGCCAAGGCAAAGTAAAATTCAAAGGCAATCCGACAATTGCTGAAGGTTATGAAGATAAATTTACTCAAGTTGAAGGCAAATGGGTAATGGAAATTATTAGCGGTACTATGGAAATGAAAGATAATAAAGTGATTGTATTAGCCGATTAACTCTCTTTATTTATACTATAAAACAAAAACGCCAAACAAATAGTTTGGCGTTTTTGTTTATAAATATGGCTTCAAAAAAGAAAAATACTTATCATGAATGTAACCTTTTGCAAGTGAATACGTTCGCTCATACAGCTTCATTTTAAGTAAAATTCCTTATCCCTCTTTAGCATATTTGATTACTTTTGCGCCAAATTACTATACCAATGAATTATAACAAACTATTTATTTGCGCTGCTTTTATAGTAAGCCATACGCTATTTTCACAACAAGATAGCCTTCGTGAGCAACTAAACGAAGTAGTCATCAAATCGAGCAGAATTGATTTACCTTTTAAAGAAAATTCAAGAACCATAACCGTTATTACTTCTGAAGATATTAAAGCCAGTGGTGCAACCTCTGTTGCTACACTTTTACAACAAGTTGCTGGAATTGACATCAGACAACGTGGCACCAATGGTATGCAAGCTGATTTATACATTCGTGGTGGTGGTTTTGACCAAACCTTGCTACTTATAGATGGCATCAAAGTGGAAGATGCGCAAACAGGCCATCATACCATGAACATGGCCTTACCTATTGAAGTTATAGAACGTATTGAAATTATCAAAGGTTCTGCAGCCCGTGTATTTGGACAAAATGCCTTTACAGGTGCTATCAATATTGTGACCAAGAAAAATCCTGAAAACTCTGTAAATATAGGATTACAAGCAGGTTCTTTTGGCCAAAAAAATGCAGCTATTACAGTAGGAAGCCATTTAGAAAACTCATCGCATATTGTTCATGTATCCAGAAATACTTCAGACGGATACCGTTACAATACTGATTATGACAATCAAAATTATTTCATAAAAAGCACGTTCAATAAAACCAAACTGCCTATAGATATGCTTGCGTCGTTTTCTGAACGCAAATTTGGTGCTAATGGATTTTATGCAACACCTGCTGCTACTAACCAATACGAGGCAACTCAAACCAGTTTAGTAGGGTTTTCTACCGAAATTAAAAACGAAAAACTGACCTTAAAACCACGTTTGTATTGGCGTCGTAACCAAGACGAATACATTTATGTGCGTCAAGACCCTTCCATTTACAGAAATTTACACCAAACTAATAAAGTAGGTGCCGAACTTAATGCGGCTTACAACTCTAAATTGGGTGTTACAGGTTTTGGTGTGGATGTGTCTAAAGTTTATATTTCAAGTAACAATTTAGGATCACATAACCGTTTTATGACCACCTTCTTTTTAGAACATCGTTTGACGCTTTTAAATGAAAAATTAGATATCACACCAGGTATTGCAGTTAATTATTTTTCTGATTTTAAATTTCATGCTTTCCCAGGTGTAGATATTGGCTACGCCATCAACAATCAATTTAAAGTGTACGGAAATATTGGTTACACCTATCGTATTCCTACTTACACTGATTTGTATTACAGCGACCCAACATCACTTGGAAATAAAAATTTGGATCCAGAAGAAGCGATTGCTGAAGAATTAGGTATCAAATTCAACCACCAACAATTTTATGCAACCTTGGCATTTTTTAACAGAGACAGTAACAACCTCATTGACTATGTCAAAGAAAATGAAGCCGATTTGTACCAAGCCACCAACATAGCAAAATTAAATACTAAAGGTTTTGAAACCACAATAGGATATCGCTTTAAAATTAATGCGCTTGCTCAAGATTTTAAATTAGGTTATACTTTTTTAGAAGATGATATTAAAGATATACAGGTTAACTTTTCAAGGTATTCCATCAACTCTTTAAAACATCATTTTACAACCCGTTTAAACACTTCGTTTATAAAACATGTGTCACAAGGCATTAGTTATAAATATGCTGAGCGTACCTCTGGCGAAAGTTACAGTGTTGTGGATGCTTCAATTAATGTGATGCTTAAAAGCCTTGAACTTTCTGTACATGCTAATAATATTTTTAACACCGAATACACAGAAACCAACTTAGTCCCTATGCCAAAAGGAAATTTGTTATTTGGAGCGACCTATCATTTTAAATAAACGAGGTATAAAAAGAGTTGTTGAGAAACTCATTTGTTGATTTTTAAGTCTTAATTTCACAATAACTTAAGCTCTTTAAAAAACAAAATACTTATAGCAAATACAATCATTACTCTAAAATTATTAGATTTTAACTTGATACTAAAACACATTAACATTCTAAATATTTAAATTTAGTAAGGTTTTATTAACTTTACCCTTTTAAATTTATATCGATTGGCTATAGAACTTCAAGATATTCCTCGCGTTACAACCATTACGAAAGAGGACTTTTTAAAGCACTATTTTAAACCACAAAAACCTGTGGTAATAGAACGTTTTATTGAGGATTGGCCTGCCTATTCCAAATGGAATCTCGACTATATGAAGCAAGTGGCAGGCAATATAACCGTTCCGTTATATGATGATAGACCTGTCAATTATAAAGACGGTTTTAATGAGCCTCATGCACAAATGAAAATGAGTGATTATATTGATTTACTCAAAAATGAACCTACAAAATACCGCATCTTTCTTTGGAATATTTTAAAAGAAGTCCCTCAGTTGCAAAAAGATTTTTCGTTTCCTGATTTTGGATTAAAACTTATGAAAGGATTACCCATGCTCTTTTTTGGAGGTCGAGACTCTTACACCTTTATGCACTATGATATTGATTTAGCTAATATTTTTCACTTTCATTTTGAGGGCAAAAAAGAAATCATCTTGTTTGACCAAAAACAAAACAAATACCTTTATAAAGTTCCTCATTCGCTTATAACAAGAGAAGATATTGATTTTTCAAACCCCAATTTTAAAAAGTGGCCAGCCTTAGCCAAAGCTAAAGGGTATCACACGTATTTAAACCATGGTGAAGTGCTTTATATGCCAGAAGGATATTGGCATTATATGAAATACCTTACACCAGGTTTCTCTATGAGTTTACGTGCTATTGCCAGAAACCCTGTCAATTTATCTAAAGCGGTTTACAATCTTTTTATTATGCGCAATTTTGATAATGCCATGCGACGCCTTAAAGGTCAAAAATGGATTGATTGGAAAAATGAACAAGCCATTAAAAGAACCCATAAAGCAATCTCATAAAAATGATTGCCTTTTAAAAACTTATAATATATTTGCCCAGTTTTACAATTAAAACCCAATAACATGAAAAAATTAATTATCATCATCTGCCTACTTAGTGTATCACTTGTTAATGCACAAGCATTTAAAGGTAAAGGAGACAATAAGTTGCAAGTTGCTGTCAATCTTCAAGATGGTGCAACAGGACTAAATGTATCGTATGATATAGGAATGGGCGAAAACATTTCATTAGGTATTTCTTCTACCTATGCTATGAATGTTTTAAAAGGTTTAAATGCCGATTTTGGTGACCGTTTTGATTTAAAAGCCCGTTTTAATGCTAACCTTGGAAGCGTCCTTAATATAGATGAAAACTTCGATTTTTACCCAGGTTTAAGCGTTAGCTTAAAGAATTTTGGTGGCCATGTTGGTGCACGTTATTTCTTTTCGGATGGTTTTGGAATTTTTTCAGAAGCCTTATTCCCTATTGCTAAATACAGTAACCACTTAGCACCTGCTGAGTATGTACACAATCAGTTTTCTGTTAACTTAGGTGCTGTTTTTAATTTATAGTTCTTAGTAAAAATTCACACAAAACTGCCTTTAAGACTATTCTTAAAGGCAGTTTTTGTTTCTCATTTTAAAGTAGCGTCAAATTGTAATTTTTATTGCATTACACAACAGTCTTATTAAATTGTAAGAATATTCATCAAATAAATTATATAATTCGTTATATTTTAACAATTTTAGTGCATTTCATCGAATAAATCATCCATTGGTCTTGTTTGTTCAAATAAAAAAATATATTTGAGTCCCAACAATTAATAGATACCCCAATGAAAACTAATCAACCTACCCTTAAGGTGGCATGTTTTTTATGCGCCTTAATGTTTGGATTTGAAACTTATTCTTATCCAAATTTACCAGAAACAACTTTAAATTCAGTAAGTGAAACAAGCTTATCAGGTTTTGTATATGAATACAATTCAGGTCCTTCTACACCACAGTCATTTAGTGTAGGAGATGATTTACTCCTTACGCGTCCTTATACGATAACGGCACCTTCTGGATACGAAGTCTCTACAGAAATTGCTACTGGATATGCTTCCAGCATCACCATTCCTGGTGCCTTAATCGCTTCAGGAAACATTACCGTTTATGTAAGGCTAACTAACAACCTCCCAATTGCTACTTACAATGGTACTTTAACAATTACAGCTCCAGAAATAACAGAAGCTTCAACTACTTATCCTGCTGTAAGTGAAACTATTGATCTATCAGGTAGCGTTGTAAGACGAGAAACCATATGGACAGGTGTCACATGGAACAATGGCATACCCGACATAGATGCTTCGGCAATCATTAATGACGATTACAATACTGCCATTAATGGCAATTTAACCGCATGGAATCTTTTAGTCTCTTCTGAAAATCAACTAATTATTGGCAATGAGTCGTTTGCCAAAATACAAACCAATGTCACTGTAAATGGTCAACTTACTGTAGAAGCAAAAGGCGCATTTGTACAAGTAGATGACACTGGTACTTTTACCTTAAACACAGGAGGTATTAGCAAAGTTATCAAATATACAACGCCACTCAACCACTGGTATGATTATACCTATTGGAGTACTCCTGTTAATAGTGCAACTGCTAATGAAGCCTTAGCAAATGCAAACCCAAGTAGAAGGTATTGGTATGATGCTCAAAACTATTTAGATGTTTTAGCCGAAACTGATAATGGCAACTCATATGTTGCAGGACATGATGATATTGATGATGATGGCAATGACTGGGTTCTACTTAGCGGAAACTCAGTATTAGAACCTGGGGTAGGATATGCTGCTACACACTCTACAACTGGTTTTGTTGGAGGCAACACTTATCCCTATACTTTTGAAGGCCCTTTAAACACCGGAACCATTACAACGCCTATACATTACAATGGCGACAATGGTGATAGTGACTGGAACTTAATTGGAAACCCATATCCATCAGCTATTGATGTTGACGCATTTTTTGATGCTAACCCAACCGTTATTGGTAGCGTCATTTATTTATGGACTCATGCAACAACACCTGAAGCCAATAATAATGGTAATGAAACTTATAATTTTAATAGTGATGACTATGCCATTATTAATGCTGGTAGTGGTGAGATTGCTGGTGGATCCTCCGTTATTCCAAGCCGTTTTATACCTTCAGGACAAGGGTTCTTTGTTCAAGGCCTTGAAAATGATGATGTTATTTTTACCAATAGCATGCGTATGGCAGACAACAGTAGTAACACTAGTTTTTTTAGACAACAAAACACCTTAGACGCCAATAAATTATGGCTAAATTTAACCACCAACAATGGCGCTTTTAACCAACTATTGATAGCCTATGTTGATGGTGCCACCAGTGCTGATGATGGTTTATACTATGATGCTACACGAAATCTATCAACAGATGCTGCTGCCGTAATTTATACTACGATTAGTGCGCATCCTGATAAAAAATATGCCATTCAAGGAAAAGCAGTTACCGATTTGAGTATTGACGAAGTCATCCCTTTTGGTCTCTATACAAGCATTACAGAGCCTACTCAATACACCTTTTCTATCGGAAAATTACAAGGCGATTTTTTAAGCACTCATACCATCTATTTAAAAGATTTGCTTTTAAATAACACACATAATTTAAGTACTTCGGACTATACCTTTAGTTCAGAAAGTGGCGAGTTTAACAATCGTTTTGAAATTGTCTTTCAAGATGATACTTTAAGCATTCCATCTAATATCTCTCAAAATATGTTGCGTATTATGGAACTCAGCCACAATCAACTCCAATTTAAGATGACCAACCAACAAGCGATACAATCTATTGAATTGTATAACACTTTAGGACAGATAGTGCTGACTACCAAGGCTAATAAAACGAGTACAATTGTTAATATAGCTCATTTGGATCAGGCTTCCTATATTGCCAAGATAGGCTTACAAAACGGTCAAACCATTACCAAAAAGGTATTAAGACGGCTTTAACTATTTTACCCAACCCTTGTTATATTCCCAATAGAAAAAGCACAACAGTAACTTATTGTTGTGCTTTTTTATTTATAAGTCTTATAGGATAGATGCGCTATACTTATGGATATGGCATGCCCTAAAAATAGCTATACAGATTATACATAACTATTGAGGTTATTAAACACTTATTCGAGAATGGTCTGAAAAACTCTCATTTTTAAAAATACTGTAAAACCGTTCTCGAAGCATTCTCGAACAAGTCTCGAACAAAACCCCCTTAAAAACAGCACCTTTGTGTCAGGACGTGTCACAGTGTGTCAAAAAAAAAGAGTTAAAACGTCATTGCGAGCAGAATGCAATAGAGCGTGGCAATCTCCTTATTAAGACCTTCATAGTTGGAGATTGCTTCGTCGCTACACTCCTCGCAAAGACGTGACAAGGTGGTTAGTTTTACTATTTAATTAAAGCATTCACTTTATCATATACCAAATGCGGTTCCCAGCCTCTGTACAATAAATAATCGGCGAGTTTTTTTCGTTTCTTAAAAAGGTTGGTTTCGGTAATGCTGGCAGCCTTTTTTTCGGCTAAGGTGTGAAAGGTCTTTAAGTAGTCTGCTTCTGGAATGGTTTGCAACGCCATTGTAATGAGAGGTTTACCAATGTCTTTTTGTTTCAGCTCTTGGGTCATGCGGTAGCGACCCCATTTTTTAATACGGAATTTTCCGCTTACAAAAGCTTTGGCATAGCGTTCTTCGTTTAGGTAGTTGTTTTGCATTAAATGAACCACAATTTGCTCAATAGCCTCAGGTATCATACGCATGCTTTGTAGCTTTTGTAGCACCTCTTTATGGCAACGCTCTTGGTAGGCACAATACTGCTCCAATTTAGTTAAGGCCTCGGTAACGGTATAGGTTTTTTGTGATAGCATACTACAAACATACTAACAATTTGTTAATAATTTATATGGCGCAAACGTTTGAGTAATAGGTATTTTAGCTTATATTTGTGTGTTTGCCCTAAAGGCTAACCTAATAATTTTCCCTATGATAAAAAAATACTCCCTCGTATTAGTGGTATGCTTGTGCTTTGTTTTAAGTGGTTTTGGGCAGGGTTCTGAAAGCTTTACTAATATTCCAACAACCCCAAATCCTGGTAGCTACTTAAATAGATTTTGGACTGGTACAGATGGGGTAATTTGGAATGCCACAAATGCTCGTACTGATCAAACTATTAATGGCAAGGCAATATGTACGAATGGTAATGGGACTGTTACGTCTCCAACTTATACAGGAGGGATGGGGATACTTTCTTTCAATTATGTTAGAGCATTTACGGGAACTGGAGCAAGAAATCTACAGGTTTGGGTTAATGGAACTCAAATTGGAAGTACAATAACCGTCTCCTCTACTTCTAATACTGTTGTTAGCTACAATAACGCTATAAATATAACTGGAAGTGTAAGTTTAGAATTAAGAACTTCAGGAAATCAAATAAAAATTGATGATATTTCATGGACAGCAGCTTCTGGTGGAGGTTGCTCAATCACAAATTCAGGTATTACAAATATATCTTGTAATGACAATAGCACTCCTGGAGACGCAAGTGATGATTATATTACCTTTGATTTAGACCCAACAGGTGCTACTCTTGGAACAAATTATACGGTAAGTGTTAGTAGTGGTAGTATCACGCCAACCACTGCTGCTTATGGTAGTGCTACTACTTTTACCTTACAAAATGGCTCCGCAGGTGCTGGTGATGTTACGGTTACACTTACTGATGATACTGATGGTTCATGCGACTTTGACCAACTGATAACTGACCCAGGAAGTTGTACTTCGGGAAGTTGTTCTGAACTCTTTATTTCAGAGTATGTGGAAGGAAGTGGAAGTACGAAATATATTGAAATTTATAATCCTACAAACACTTCCATTTCGCTATCTAGTTACTTTTTAGATTTATATGCAAATGGAGCTAGTTCTCCAAACAACCATGTCTCCTTATCTGGTACTATTTCCGCTTATGGTACAGTTGTTTATAAAAATTCAAGTGCTTCAGCTCCAGGTATAGATAATGCTGCGGTAAATTTTAATGGAGACGATGCTATTGCGCTTTTAAATGGCAGCAACTATATAGATATTATCGGTAAGATTGGAGAAGATCCTGGTACAGAATGGACGGGTTCAGGTGGTCGTTCAACATCAGATAAAACCTTACGACGAAAATCTACAGTACAAGGAGGCGTAACAGTAAACCCTGCATCAGGTTTTCCTACATTAGATTCTGAATGGGAAGTTTACGGCACTGATGATGTTTCTGGTTTAGGAGCACATACAAGCGACTGTGAGGGCCCAACCCCAGAGTTACAACTAACTGATACCACTCCAACAGACCAAGCCTGTGGCTTTACCTTAGATGCTGGTAGTGCAGAGACCAATGTTAACACTAATGACGTCAGTTTTTATATTACAAACGTTGGTAGTGCCGATTTAGAAGTTACAGACTTAAACCTACCTGCTGGAGATTACACAATTACAGTACCAGCAGCATTACCAACCGTTGGAAGCCCGTTAGTTATTCCAGCATCTGGAAGCCAAATAGTTACTGTCCATTTTGCACCAACCGCTGATGGCACTATTACTAATACACTAACCATTACTAGCAATGATGCTAATGAAGGCTCTTGTAGTGTTAACTTAACAGGCGAAGGTTATACACCTGCGCCTAACATTATTGTTAGAGGCTTAGTTGGCTCTAATCCTACTATTGCCAATGGCAGTGGTATGGGCTCCGTGACCTTTTTAAACAATACGGAGTTTTCTGCACAAACCATTAATGTTGGGTCACAACTCAAAAACTTTAGAATTGATAATACAACTGGTACAGCTCCTTTAACAGTGAGCAGCATTACACTTACAGGTGATACGGCTGATTTTTATGTAACAGCCAACTTAACCAATCCTGTAGCAGCAGGAAGTTCTTTAGATTTTACAATGACCTTTGCTCCTACCTCCGCTTCAGGTGATCGCTTTGCTCAAGTTACTGTTTCAAGTAACGACCCTAATAAACCTACCTATACTTTTTATATTAAAGGAACCGCTAATTGCCCTTCTGTGACTGGATCAATTTCTCCAACCGAAGGTCCTATAGGCACTGAGGTTACTATTAGCTCTAGTGGTAATGATTTTGTGAGTGCTACATTAAATGGAACAACCCTTCCTATTGTGTCTAATGTTACTGGCGAGCTTGTTGTTACAATTCCAAATACAGTAACTATTGGTGGTTCTATCAGCGTGCTTTTAACTAATGGTTGCATATTTAGTACTCCATTCACTTTAATTGATAAAACTATTGGTGGATGTCAGGCTGGTAATGGAACTGTTGACGATTTATTTATAAGTCAAGTAACAGATTCTCCAACGGGCAGTTTAACTTATGTTGAACTTTATAATGCTACTGGAGCAGCCATTGATTTTTCTACCACCAATTATATTTTAAAGGTGTATAATAATGGAAACACAACGACACCAAGTAACTTTATTATTACGATTAACTCTGGAGTAGCTGCCAATAATTCAACTTTTGTTATTGCTATGGGAACAAGTGATTCACAATGTACAGGTGTTACAGGCGCAGACGGAAGTTTAAATGATATAGAAATAACAAGCGTTGGTGTGAGTATCAACTTTTTTTATAAGGATAGTTCCAATGCTATACATTTGGATAGAGGTCATGATTTTATTGGTCTTTATGACGCTTCAGATACCTTAATAGATGCTTTTGGTATCTTTGGGGATGAAACTTGGGCAACTGGATTAGGGCTTGGAAAAAGCGGTGCCAATTTTGAAAGAAAAACAACGGCATCTATACCAGAACCTAATTTTATAACTACTGATTGGAATGTTGCCAATTGGAATGATTGTACAGAAGTTGACTACAGTGGTATTGGCAATTATGACTATTCTGTTGGATTACCACCAATGAGTAGTGACCTTAGTGTCTCTGCTGGTTGTAATACCGCCACTATAAGTGTTGTTGGAACTGAAGGTTATACTGAAATGGATGATACGAAAGAGTTAGTATATCAATGGTATTATTTTAATCCAGCTGATGCAACCATGCCAGAATGGAAGCCTATTTCAACTGGTGGTATTTATACATTATCCGCAGCAGGTGATGTTCTATCTCTATCTGACATTTCAGGAGTTTTAGACTATCAATTTTATTGCCAAGTTAGAGAAGATGATGCAACCTGTTACCAAGCCTCTAATGCTGTTAAAATAAAACCTGTAACTGTTACTTGGGATGGCACACATTGGAACTGGAGTGACGGAACGCTTCAAGACACTATGCCAAATAGTGGCTCATATGTTATTCTTGCTGAAGATTACAATACAGGAATAGGTGGTATACAGACTAGTTTTGAAGCGTGTAATTTAGTTATCAATGCCAATAAGATGCTTAGAATTAGTGATGTTGATAACGGAAGTGCCACAAACACTTATGTTAGAGTACAAAACAATATTACTGTTGATGGCGAAATTTATGTAGATGCCAAAGCTGCATTGGTACAAGTAGATGATTCGGGAACTATTACTTTAAACTCTGCAAACGCCAAAAACACCCTTTCTAAATTTACACATCCACTTGCTAATTGGTATGACTATACTTATTGGAGTTCTCCATTAGAAGATGTACAAATTGAAACTGCATTATACCAATCAAAAGCCAATAGACGCTATAAATATGCAGCTTCATTATTTAACGATACACAAGCAGAAATAGGCAATACAGGAACTTTTAACAATGGTACCTCAGATGATATTGATGATAATGGTGATGACTGGGTCAATCAGCAAACAGGTTCTATGATTCCTGGGGTTGGTTACGCTGCAACCCATAACAATGATGTCCCTTTTACTGCTGGAACATCTTATCAGTATGTTTTTGAAGGCACAACTGCATCAGGAGGAGCTTTTAACACTGGAACTATCAATGTGGACATTTACATCAACCCTTCAGTTACCTATAACAATTGGAATTTAATAGGAAATCCTTATCCTTCTGCAATAGATGCCAAAGAATTTTTTAATAATACTGCTTCTTATTTAGAAGGTGTCATTTATTTATGGTCTCATCAAACAGCACCCAACAGCAACGCTTCTGGAAATGAAAACGAAAATTTCTCTCAAAATGATTATGCAATGCTAAACTATGTTGGTGGAATTGCAGTAGGTACCCCTTCAGTAAGTGGCTCTAGTACCCCTAATGGTTTTATCGCTTCGGGTCAAAGTTTTTTTGTAATTGGAAATAAATCAGCAGTGACATCGGCTGGCTATTATAACTATCCTGCTTTTAATAATGCTATGAGAGTTACTGGAAATAACACTCAATTTTTTAGAACCTCTAATGCTCCTGAAGCAAATAAATTATGGGTTAACCTAACTTCTGATAATGGTATTTTTAATCAGATTTTAGTAGCTTATATAGATGGTGCTACCAACGGATTTGATGGGATGTCTTATGACGCACCACGAAATTTATCGACAGGTTTAAGTTCTATTCTATATACTGAAATTCCTGATAGTGATAAGAAATATGCTATCCAAGGGAAAGATCCAAATAGCCTAACACTTAGTGAAGTTATTCCAATAGGTTTTTATACTTCAATAACGCAAGCAACTATTTATAAGCTATCTATTGCGCAGTTTGAGGGTGACTTTTTCACCAATAATACAGTATATCTAAAAGACAAATTATTAAATCTATATCACGACTTGTCCGCATCAGATTATACCTTCACCTCACAAACTGGTGAATTTAACAACCGCTTTGAGATTGTATTTCAAACAGACGCTTTATCTGTAGGTGAACAGACCCTTAGTAACAATGACCTTTCTATTATTGAACTGACCAATGGACAGGTGAAATTTAGTATAGGCCACAACCTAAGCATCACTTCTGTTGAGATATTGGATGTATTAGGACGTAGGCTCTATAACTTAAAAGGCGATAGTGCTACGGAAGTTTACAACCTATCCAACTTAAGTCAGGCCGCTTATATTGCCAAAGTAAAATTATCCAATGGGCAAACTCTTATAAAACGTGCTATAAAGCGGCAATAATTAAATTTATGTACCCATAAACAAAAAGCCTCAACTGTAGTTGAGGCTTTTTGTTTTATGAGAAGGTTGCTGAGTCGCTACGTTTTGCAATGATGTTATAAACTGTACTTTACGGCCACAATAAAATTACGTCCTGCCGCAGCAATACCAGACGAATACGGTTTGTAACGTTGATCTGTTATGTTTTCTAAACTTGTGGTTAGCGTCAAGGTGTTTGAAAATTGGTATTGAGCCGTTAAATTTAGAGTGTACCATGATGGTGCATACGGATTGCCATTAGCATCTAAAGCATAGATATAGTCTTTGTCTTGTTCTGATGGTGCCAATTGATTATAAGATAATTCACTATTGTATTTTGCAAACACATCAACCGTTAACTGATTGTGACGCCAAATCAAATGTGTGTCGCCAAACTGAGGTGCAGCATGACGTAAAGGTGTTTTAGTCCCAGTATCATTTTCTTCTTTGCCACCAATAATATTATAATGTGAAGTGAGTTTTAACTGTTTTGTAAAATTCAAATGCATTCCTACTTCAAAACCATAAATACGTGCTTCTGCCGCATTTTGAATTGCTTGAATGGTACTTAATTCGCCATCATACATTATTTCAGTGTCGCCATTTAGTGTAAAATCTCTGCGAACCAAAGCATTATCAAGATAAGTATAATAGGTTGCCATATCAAGAATAACGATTTTATCAAAGTTAAGTCGAAGTCCAAACTCGCCACCATAAGCATATTCTGGTTTTAAATTATTATTAGGTACTACAACCGAACCAGGTTCAGAGTCAAATACTTTACCAATATCATCAATATTTGGAGCTCTGAATGCGGTGGACAGATTTAATTTCCACTGTAGGATTTCATTAGGACTCCAACTAAATCCTAAAGTTCCTGTAAAAGCACCTGTATTAATTTTAGCCGTTGTGAACGGTAAATTGAGATACGCATTATTTTGAGTGAAATTTGCATTTAGAAGGACCTGATTATAACGAAGTCCTGTTTGGAAAACAAATTTAGGGTTGGGTTTGTACTTTAAACTGGTATAAGCTGCCATAGATTGCCAATCGGAACCATTTGGATAACGCGATACTGTTGGAACACTTGTATTTAATTCTATATTTTGCTCATTTCCTGTTGAGTTTATTTTGTTATAGACATATTCCACACCATAAAACAACTCCGATTTAGGACTTAATCGTTTTTCTAAATCTAAATTAGCAGAAATGGCATCTACGGCCTCTTCACGTATGCTTCGGAAGGGTTTATTAAAATCTCTGTCCATACGACTTTCCTGAAAATTTTGATATGCTACTGTGGCTTGTATTTTATCGTATAGATTAGAATTACTACTAAGTTTGGTCACTTGGAGGTTGCCCATTAGCCAACGTTGTGGTCCATAATTCCATTCTGCAGAACGTAAGGTGTTCCCTCTATAACGAATAAGTCTGTCGTAACGCGCATAATTGGAAGTGGTACTGTAATATACACCTAAATCAAAGTTCCAGTCGTCTTGTGGTTGATAGCGCACTTTTTGTAACAAATTTATTTGGTTATAGCCTGTTGGGACTTGTATTAATGGGTTTTTATTCGGAATTACAACGTCTTCGCCATCAATAGTTGCTACATATTCTGGTCTTAAATAATCTTTTGGACCATGACTTCCCATACGTAAATCGTCAAAATCAGTATAACTTATGTTGGTTAAAAAAGCCCAATGTTTTAGTCCAAAGTTAAGATCCAAATGACCTGTTTTTTCTTTATTGGCCGTAGCAAGTCTTGCTATGGCATTCCCTTTAAAATACAAGGTTTCAGAAGAAGATACTTGTGGTTTTTGTGTATAAAAGCCCATGACACCACCTATAGCATCGCTGCCATAAACTACTGAGCCAGCACCTAAGGTAATTTCGGTGTTTTGGATGGTAAATGGATCAATGGATATGACATTTTGGAGATTGCCACCTCTAAAAATGGCATTATTCATCCGTACACCATCAACTGTAATTAGTAAGCGGTTGGTGGATAAACCTCTTATCATTGGGCTTCCGCCTCCAAGTTGGCTTTTTTGAATGAATACATTTCCTGATTTTTCAAGGACATCAGCACTGGTTTGAGGGTTTGAAAATTGAATGTCTTTTGCGTTGATATTTGCTATTTTTTGAGGAATATCACGTTTGCTTTGTGCAAATTTTGACGCTGAAATTACGACTTCGTCCAAGTCTTCAATTTTTAGTTCTAAGTACACAATATTGTTGTCTTTAGCAATATCAGCCTTTGTTATGGTTTTTAATTTGTAAAACCCACTTTCAAAAAATAAGGGTTCATCAGAAGAAAAATCATCTATGATAGCTATACCTTCCATATCTGTAATTGTTACTAATGTTTTTGAGGTATTGTAAATAGCAACTCCAGAAATGGGTTGGTTGCTGTCTTCTTCAAGCACTTTAATGTGTTGTGCAAATGAGGCCATTGTAAAAAATAAGCAGATGCTTAATGCAAGAGTATTTTTCATTTCATTAAATAGGGTTTGGTTGCTGATTAATTAAATACCTGATTTAAAATTTGTAGGGATTTTGGTTTTCTAAAATCGCCTAAATGTAATTCAAAATAAAGCAAGAGCATTGCTAAGAATGATTGTCTTTGGTTTGAATTTAATTTTAATGTATAAAGTGTATCAAATTTTATGCCTAACAATTGTTTTAAGACGTTTAAATTTTGATTAGAAATTGTGTAATGGTTTTGGGGTTTTAAGCAAAATAAACCAGAGCTTAAATTAAAATAAGGAAAGTCTATTTGAGACGTTTCTGGATAAAAGCCCAAATGCTTTGTAAGCTCTAATAAAAACAAGAGGTGGAAATTAGAAAATTCCGTTTCATGGTCAAGCCATTGTAAGGTGGTTTCTAAATAATCATAAAGCAATGGATTGGCTTCTTCTTCTTTTAATACTGAAGACAACACTTCAGATAAAAACATCACAATCGCACTTTTTAAAACATTGGTATGCAAACTTTGATAGGTTACATTGAGTTTTACTTCTTTAATATATTGAAGTGATTGGTTGGCGTTATAAGTTTCTTCTATTTGCAATTGAGATAATGGCTGATAATAAGCCACTTTAGAGGTGTTTTTAGTGCTTTTTAAAACCCCTTTGAGCAAATAACTGACCACACCTCTGTTTTTGGTGTAACATTTGACAATTAAATCGTGATCGCGATATTTAATTTTTGAAAGTACAATGGCATCGGTTTTTAGTAACATGTGCGCATTATAACAAAATTATCTGATAATTAGAAGCTTTAAAACTTTGGTTTCAAAAGAATCCAAATCAGAAATCATAATAAGATAAACACCTGAAGCTACAATATGATTACTAAGGTTTTTACCATTCCAAATGGCTGTTCCACCATCTATACCAAAATTATAATTAGCACTTGATGATCTTTTGTTGATGTTAGATTGCGCTTCGGCCACCAAATTGCCTTCTATATCTGTAATTTTGATGTTGACGTTTTCGGTTAAGCCTTTAATTTTTACACCTGAGTTAATATCGTTCAGGTTATTTGCGCCCAAAATATTGTACTCTGGACGTACTGGATTTGGATATACAAAAGCGTTTTTTAACGCTTCTTCTGGTTTTGAGCCACCTGAAGAGAAAGACATCAACCCTCTATCTGTTGCAATATAAACTTTTCCGTTTTGTTTGTCGATAGAAATATCTCTGATTACATTAGATGGCAATGGTGAGTTATTTGTGGTGAAATGGTAAATAGTTTCTTGTCCATCTGGTGAAAAATAAAAAATACCCGATTCAAAAGTTCCAACCCATTTATTATTAGAGCCATCAACTTTGATATCTGTTATAAATTGATTGTATAAAAGCTCTTGTGGAATTCCATCATCTAAAATGACAATATTATTAGCTGTTGGATTAGGCTCGTCAAAGAAATTACTTGTATTATACAATACTCTTAACCCATTATTCGTCCCAAACCACAATTGGTTTCTGGTATCTACTGCAACGGCATTTACAATTGGCGAAGGCACATTTTGGTCTAATGATTTAAGACTTTTGATGCGGTTGCCATTTTCATTATACCCAATTACTCCATTTTTATAGGAACCCATCCATTTGGTACCATTTGCATCAATAGCCAAATCACCAAAACCTAACTCATCATTAAAAGCATTTGGTATTATTTCTTGAAAACTGTAACCTTGCCACTGTTGTGTACTCGGATTGTATGATTTTAAGGCTTTATCCACACGACACGTTAGCGTCCATAACAATCCATTTCTATCAAATACTGTAGCTGTTTGTCTAATACTGATGTAATTTGGGAGTGGAGGGTATACTAAAGGCTCCAAGCCACTGTTGGTTTGATTATACAAAATGGTAGCTGTCTCATCATTGAGTTCTAATAAGCCAACTTCACAAGCACTTATAAATACTTGTGTTGGGTTAAATGGGTTAACAGCTATACTATTTAAATTTTTGGCAGTAAGCAAACTATCATAAGGAATGTTATGCCATTGGCCTTCTTTTAAATGACTTAAGCCATAGCTTTTTAATGGAAAAGGGTTATAATCTTGTGTATAATCTCCAAAAGAAACCCAAAGATCATTATTGCCTGCTTCAAGTTTAAAAGCATTATTTAATAATGGGCCTTCTGGTCTAATAACGGTATAATCCAATGGAGCCGAAATAAGGGATTGTAAGACACCAAAACTGCTGGTTCCAATATAGAGATGATCGTTGTTAGTTATTGCACTACTAAACAAGGTATTGTATTCTGAATTGGTAGTTGCGGTTGCAAGGTTATTAAAATTACTGTCATAAACAAAGACTTTATCTTTTGTGGTAATAATTAACGTATTATCAACCGCTTTGGTGTCTAAAGGTAGATTTGAATACGTAACCAAAGATGTAAAAACGTCATTGACAATTCTATATACTATTTTATTAGATTTTACAGCGTAAAGTTGGTCTCCAACACTTTGTACAGCTTCAAAATTGCCATTATTAAAGGTTTGCCATTGTTGGTAATCAATTAAGTTAGGATTAGATAGTTCTGCCTTTTTGACACCATTATTATTTTTGCAAGCGGCATAAATATAATCTCCAAAAATGGTTGTTTGGCTTACTTTTATTTGACTACCTGCATTTCCAATAAAATAGGTGTCTCCAAATTCTAAATGCTGTAAATCGTACACAGAAATGCCATAATCTGTTGAAATATAAACCAAGCCATTATGTTCATTAAAATGATTGATTCGTTTTAATGTTGGGGCAACCGTTTCTTTATTAAGAATATCAACAACGGATAACACATTGTGATCTGGTCCAGAGACAATTTCAATGAGTCCATTATCATAACCAATTAACAATGAGTTGTAGGCATCACTATAAGCAATAGTGGTAATGGTTTGCCCAGATAAACCATCAATAGTGGTAATGGTTTGCAGTTCATTAGATGTTAAATCATAGGTAAAAATAACATTTTCTGCTGCTGCAAATATCTTGTTATCTCCTTGCACTACATCTTTTATGTTATAATATGAAAAATAGCCTTCCCATAAAGCCGCATAATTTTGTGCGTTACTAACAAACGTGATTAGAAAAATACATATTGAAGTAATTTGTTTTAGCATAGCAATTTAATAGGTGTCAAATATATTTATTACTAACGACATTTTTTGTAATATCATATATAATAACATAAAAAAGAGCTTTCATGTATGGTGAAAGCTCTTTTGTATATGAATTTGAATTTTGTTTAGACAACGCCTTGAGCTAACATAGCATCAGCCACTTTAACAAAGCCTGCAATGTTTGCGCCTTTTACATAATCTACATAACCATCTTTTTGTGTTCCATAGGTTACACAAGATTGATGGATGTCGTCCATAATTCGATGTAATTTTTCATCTACTTCTTCTCTGGTCCAGTTTAAACGCAATGAGTTTTGACTCATTTCTAATCCAGAAGTTGCTACACCACCAGCATTAGAGGCTTTTCCTGGTGAGAACAATATTTTTGCATTTTGAAACGCTGTAATAGCTTCTGGTGTTGATGGCATATTAGCGCCTTCAGCCACTGCAATTACCTTATTTTTGATAAGTGTTTGCGCTTCATCACCATTTAATTCATTTTGTGTAGCACATGGCAACGCAATATCACAATTAATTGACCAAGGTCTGCCTGTGTGGAAAGTTGCAGATTTATATACCTGAGTATATTCGCTTATTCTGCCACGCTTTACGTTTTTAAGTTCCATAATGAAGGCCAATTTCTCAGCATTGATGCCTTCTTTATCGTATATATATCCTGAAGAATCCGATAAGGTCAATACTTTAGCACCAAGTTCGGTTGCTTTTTCGCAAGCGTATTGCGCTACATTACCAGAGCCAGAAATTACTACTGATTTTCCTTTTAAGGAGTCGCCCTTGGTAGCTAACATATTTTGTGCAAAGTACACACAACCATACCCTGTAGCTTCTGGACGAATTAATGATCCTCCATAAGTAATTCCTTTACCTGTCAAAACACCTGTAAATTCGTTACGCAATCTTTTATACTGACCAAACATGTATCCAATTTCGCGTCCACCAACACCAATATCTCCAGCAGGAACATCAGTATTTGCACCTATATGACGAAATAATTCTGACATAAATGATTGACAAAAGCGCATCACTTCATTATCACTTTTTCCTTTAGGATCAAAATCCGAACCTCCTTTTCCTCCACCCATTGGGAGTGTGGTCAATGAGTTTTTAAACACTTGTTCAAATCCTAAAAACTTAAGAATACTAAGGTTTACAGAAGGATGAAAACGCAAGCCGCCTTTGTAAGGTCCAATGGCAGAGTTAAATTCTACTCTATACCCTCTGTTCACTTGGGTATTTCCTTGGTCGTCAATCCAAGGAACTCTAAAAATGATTGTCCGTTCAGGTTCAACCATCCGTTCTAAAAGCATTTTTCCTTTATACTTTGAATTTTCTTCAATAAATGGAATAACCGTTTCTGCAACTTCGTGCACTGCTTGTAAAAACTCTGGTTCATGACCATTGGTTTTCTTTACAAGATCTAAAAAAGCGTCAATTTTATCTTTCATCTATTAACTAATTAATAATATGTATTTAATTTGGTAGCACAAAGATACATTATCTTTAAAATTTACGTATTATTTTTTTTATATTCTCATAATACTACTATAAGAAGAATTTATACTGCAAAACTTACGATAAGGCTTAACTCACACGTTGTAATGGTTTTGTTTGGTAGTTAGTGGAGTTTTCATATATTTGTTAGTCCAATGCCCTCAAGTAAATAAGACCATATGACGCTTAATTTTAAACAGTTAACCTTTATACCTATGTTTTTAATAGGTATTTTTAATGGGTTTTCACAATTGGGATTTTCTCACGAAATAGGCGTTATTGTTGGGCCTGTAGCTTTTCAGTCAGATTTTGGTATAAGAGAAAACCTTGAAACTAATGCAGGAAATACTGGTATAGGGATAGGTATTATCCACTATATCAACTTTTCTTACAGAGCTGATTGTAATTGCTATTCAACAGACACTTATTTTAATGACCATTTTAAGTTACGAAGTGAAATTTCTTGGAACAGAACCAAACTGAATCATTTTGGTAAATGGGTAGATCCTTCAAGAACAAGCGTTGCTGCTGATAAATTAAGAGCACACTCTGGGTTAGCAAACAATTTTGATATTGGGATGCAATTGGAATATTTTCCTTGGAGTATTCGGGCTTTTGCTGCTACACCACAATCATTTGCACCTTTTATTAGTTTAGGCACCCATTTTACATCCTACAATCCTAAGGTTTATACCAGCTATGGCGATGGCAACATCAATAACGCTAATAATTTTTATCCTGGTTGGGTGGCTGCCGCAGACCCAAATCCGTTGGAAGATCCTTTTGTGAGCGATAAAAGTGGGACAACTTGGTCTGTTGTTGGTAGTATTGGTATGCGTTATAAGCTTACCGTTTTATCAGATTTAATGGTAGATTTGAGATGGCAATACTATTTTAATAACTGGATTGATGGCTTAAACCACAACCTTCCTTCTAACAAAGCAAACGATTATTTAGTGTGGCTTAATTTTGGTTATATTTACTACTTAGATTAAAAAATCTACTCATTTTTAAGTAAATAACTTAACACAAAACTCAAATTAATCCATAATTGTTTTTATTTTTATAGAATCAATGTTTAATTCGTTCAAAATGAAAAGTTTAATCTTCTTATTTGTTGGCTTCTTCATCTTATCTTGCAATACTGCTACCAACCATAGTAATGACACTAATAGTGCTTTTGAGAAAGAGGACTCTAATTTATCTGGAAAAAAGGTTCTTGAAAATATTGAACTACAAAAACTAATAAAATCTACTCAAAAAAACATAAATGATTTAGAAACTAAATCGGGTTTATCCTTTAAAAAAAATCTAATTGTTGGCAAATTGGTTGATAATACTTTTCAAATTAACGACGGAATTTCATATAATATTCTAAAATTGAATGTTGAGTTAGAAAGTTTAAAACTTGGGTACAATGTTGATTATGCCACAACCGAATTTGTTTCAAAAGCAGATAATAATGGGTTTGCCATGATTGTTTTTAAAGGAAAGTCTAAAACATCTGGCACAACAGTAAGTATGGCTATAGATTTAAATGAAAATAAAAACACAAATACTTATAGTGTAAATCCAAATCCAATTAGCCATTTGGTTTGTGAGGGTTGCTCAGATGGTTGTAGCCCAAGAAGACATGAAAATGGCGATGGCTATTGTACACCATGTAATCCTTATTCTGATACATGTAAAAAAACAGAAAGCCTATAATAGGTTATAAAAATAAAAAGACCAAGTTGATTTCTTGGTCTTTTATTTAATAGGATACTACATCCTAACCTATGGCTTGTTTCAAATCGGCAATTAAATCGGCTTCATCTTCAATACCAACACTCAACCTGATTAAAGAATCGACCACACCTGTTTTTTCGCGTTCTTCTTTTGGAATACTTGCATGTGTCATACTTGCTGGATGTCCTGCCAATGATTCTACACCACCTAAAGATTCTGCCAAAGTAAAAATTTTAAGTGCTTCTACAATTTTAATAGCTTCTTTATAATTGTTCCCTTTGGTTGTAAATGACAGCATCCCTCCAAAATCATTCATTTGCGCTTTGGCTATTGCATGATTTGGATGACTTTCAAACCCTGGCCAATAAACCTTTTCTATTTTTGGATGTGTTGCCAAATATTCAGCAACTGCTTTACCATTTTCACAATGACGCTGCATACGGATATGAAGTGTTTTGATACCTCGTAAGACTAAAAAACTGTCTTGAGGCCCACAAATGGCACCACTTGCGTTTTGGATAAAGTAAAGCTTATCTGCTAAATCTTTATCTTTTACAATTAAAGCTCCCATAACTACATCACTATGACCTCCTAAATATTTAGTGGCTGAGTGCATTACAATATCGGCTCCTAAATTTAAAGGCTGCTGTAAATAAGGTGTTGCAAAGGTGTTATCAACCGCTAAAAGGATATTATGCTTTTTGGCAACAGCAGCCGCTGTTTTAATGTCAATAATATTCATCATTGGGTTAGTTGGCGTTTCAACCCAAATTAATTTTGTGTTTTTAGTTATAAAAGTTTCAATATTGGCTGCGTTTTCCATCCCAATAAACTGGAATTTAATTCCAAAAACTTCAAATATTTTTGTGAACAACCGATAAGTGCCACCATATAAATCGTTAGTAGAAATCACTTCATCACCAGGCTTTAAAAGTTTCATAACAGCATCAATAGCTGCTAAACCAGAACCAAAAGCCAACCCATAATTTCCATTTTCTATGCTTGCTAAGGCATTTTCTAAAGCATGGCGAGTTGGGTTGTGAGTTCGAGAATACTCGTAACCTTTATGGCCTCCAGGAGTTGTTTGCGCATAGGTTGATGTTTGATATATTGGTGGCATTACAGCGCCATAAGCCTTATCATGCGCTTGTCCACCATGGATGGTTTTTGTATTAAATTTCATATTTTTTAAAATTGTTAACAACAAATGTAACAGATAATTCGTTGGTTTCAAAAGGATGTAATACCTTTAATGTATGTTTAACAAAACCCTAAATGCTTTGAAAAAAATTAGTGCTTTTTTATTGATATGTTTACTTATAAACGCTTGTTCTAAAGATGTCAAAATTTCATTTTATGAAGCGCATATTTCACAAACCAAAAATGCCAACATTGACATCAATTATCTGAAGGCAGAAGGCACTAAAGACGTTGCTAAGCGTATCAACACAGCCGTAGAACAATTTATTGGAAATGAAACTAACCTAAGTGATACACCTGACAAAAACGCTACTATTGCGCAAGCTGTAACCAATTTTGACAATGATTATATCGCTTTTAAAAACCAATTTGAAGACACCAATCAAATATGGGAATTTACTGTTGATAGCGAAATAAGCTACCAATCGGCTGAGGTTATATGTATGACGCTAAGTTCTTATACTGATACAGGAGGTGCTCATGGTAATGGGCAAATTTCGTTCTTGAATTTTAATTCTCAAACAGGTGACCTTCTCAAACAAAAGGACATTATTAAAGATGTGGATGGTTTTAAAACCTTAGCAGAAACCTATTTTAAAAATGAAACCAAATCACGTTCTGATGATGAATCTATTGAGGATTATTTTTTTGGTAAAGGCTTTCAACTTCCAGCCAATATTGGATTTAGTGATGAAGGTTTAGTTCTGCTTTATAACACTTATGAAATTGCCTCTTATGCTCAAGGTGTTACAGAATTTACAATTCCATATAGTGAAGCAAAACCATTTCTTAAGGTTAATTAGTTGGTTTAGTTAATCGTTTTATAATGGGCTCTACTGTTAAGCCTTGACCTACTATTGAAAACACAACAACAACATAAGTAATTACCAAAAATAACTCTCTGTGCATTTCTGGGTTTAAACTTAATGCTAATGCAATAGAAATACCACCACGCAAACCTCCCCAAGTCATAATTAAATTGGTATGTGGTACAAAGTCTAATTTTTTGGCAAAGAATTTTATAGGCAACCAAAGTGAGGCATATCTGCAAAACAATACTAATGGCACAGCTATCAATCCTGCAATAATCGCATTCATGTTAAGCGTTAGGATGAGCATTTCCATCCCAATAAGTACAAATAAAATTGTGTTTAACAGCACGTCTATCAACTCCCAAAACTTATCTACATAGGTTTCCGTCATATCAGACATGGCATTGTGCCTAACGGTATCATTCCCAACAAATAAACCAGCAGTCACCATAGCCAAAGGTGCTGACGTGTGCAAATAATGCGCTAACATGGTACCACCCATTACTGTGGCAATCGTGATGATAACTTCAACTTCGTAGTGGTCAATAGATTTTAATAAACGATACGTTATCCAACCTAAAACCAAACCCAAGCCAATACCTCCAACCACTTCTTTCGCAAATAATTCTGCAACTTCAGAAAAATTAACTGTCGCATTTGAAGAAGCCGCAATTGAAAAGATGGTTAAAAAAACAACCACACCAACACCGTCATTAAATAGTGATTCGCCTACAATTTTAGTTTCAAGAATTTTTGGTGCATTGGCTTTTTTAAGAATTCCTAAAACAGCAATTGGATCGGTTGGCGAAATTAATGCTCCAAATAAAAGGCAATAAATAAAAGCTACATCCAACCCAATTCCTTTCAATAAAAAAAACATTAAGCAACCTACTAAAATTGTAGAAATCAAAACACCAACTGTTGCAAACACCAATACTGGTGCACGTTGCACTTTGAGTTGTTCAAAATTAGTGTGCAAAGCACCTGCAAATAATAAAAAACTGAGCATTACATCCAATAAGACTGTTTTAAAATCGATACTGGATATAAGCTCTTTTTCGTGCAACAGAAGCGTGTCATTAAACTGACCAACCACTAATAAAACAATCGTAAAAACAATGGTAATAACCATCAAACCAATTGTTGTTGGGAATTTTAAAAAGCGCACATTGATGTACCCAAAAAAAGCTGATAACACTATCAAAATAGTCGCAATAGCGTAGTATTCCATAGTTTAAATGTGTTTTTTTAATGCCAAAATATAGCCTAAATGAATTCCTTCATGGTAGTTATTAAATTCAATAGCTTCCATAACATTGGTTAGTGTATTTTTTGTAGTAACCGTATAGGTGTTAAAGTTTTGAAATACACCATTATCATAATCTTCCTTTGTTTTTTCGATGGTTGAAAACAGTAAGCCTTTAATTTCGTCAACTTCGGCTTGTGTTAAATCGCGCTCAGGAGCAGTTCCTTTTCTGTATTTATTCAATAATTCTTCCGTAATAATGGTTGGCAAACCCGACAATTTATACACTAAAGCTTGCTGTGTAGCAATGGTGTGAGCAATATTCCAAATCATATTGTTTTTAAATCCTTCAGGAATTTTATTCAATTCTTCAAGCGTATAGGTTTCCATAAAGGTTTTTAATACTGCTCTGTTTTTTAAGGTAATGTCAAAAGCCCAGTTCATTTTTTATTTTTTCTTTAAAAGTAATTAATTTTCTTTTTAAAACGGTTTACTTTGTAAATTCAAAATCAAAGATTTTATCCTTTAAAGGATGCCTTAAATATCATTTTCAATGAAAAAAATATACTTCCTAAAAACCTGTAGCACTTGTGTTAGAATTATTAAACATCTGAATTTGCCTTCAGATTTTGGATTTCAGGATATTAAAGAAGAAGAAATTACAGTGAAACAGTTAGAAGCTATGCGAGAATTATCAGGAAGTTATGAAGCCTTGTTTAGCAAACGTGCTAAACTTTACAAAGAAATGGGGTTAAAAACCCAAAACCTTACCGAAAACGATTACAAACATTATATTTTAGAGCATTATACCTTTTTGAGCAGACCTGTCGTTGTGTTTAACAATCAGATTTTTATTGGCAACAGTGCCAAAACGGTCGAAGCTGCAAAACAAGCCATCCATGAAAAATAGAACCCTTGCGCTTCTTGCCATTTTTGTAGTGCAAATTCTTTATGGCTTAAATTATACGTTTGCCAAAGATGTCATGATAGGTGGCTATGTAAAACCTTTTGGATTTATTGTATTGCGTGTTGCAGGAGCCACTTTGCTATTTTGGCTTTTTAGTTTTTGGGGACCAAAGGAAAAAATTGATAAAAGAGATTTTATTACTTTTTTTATTGCCGCATTTTTTGGTGTAGCTACTAATATGCTCCTGTTTTTTAAAGGATTGGAATTTACCTCTCCTATACACGCCTCTGTTATTGTAACGATTACACCAATTTTGGTCTTAATTTTATCAGCCATTTTTTTGAAAGAAAAAATAACAGTACTCAAAGTTTTTGGTGTTATTTTAGGATTTATAGGTGCTATTGTGTTAACAGTTTATGGCAAATCGGCAAGGGAAGCCGATAATATTCCATTAGGAAATATTTTGGTGTTGATGAACTCTATATCTTATGGTATTTATATTATCATCATCAAAAAATTGACTGACAAATACCATCCGTTTACCTTTATTAAATGGTTATTTTTATTTGGTTTAATTTTAGTCGTTCCGTTTGGATACCACGATTTAACCGTTATGGATGTTGGTTCGTTTACACCTTATATCACGTTTTCCATCTTTTATGTTGTTGTTGGTGCTACTTTTGGAACCTACCTTTTAAATCCGTTAGGATTACGTTATTTAAAAGCCTCAACGGTTACCATTTTTATTTATATGCAGCCTGTTATTGCTGGCATTTTTGCTATTATTATGGGAAGTGATGCCATAAGCAGTGTCAAAGTAATTGCGTCTGCCTTAATATTTTTGGGTGTGTATTTAGTTACCAAAAAACCAAAAACCTTAGCTTAAATTGACAGGCTTTTTGCCATATTTACGTGTATCGTCTTTGGTTAATATTTTAAAATCTGACGTTTTAGGAAAGTTGGTTGTTTGCTTTAAAAAATGCTCCGGTAATGCTGTCAATGCTCTTGTTTTTAGGTTAATCCAAGCACCAAACATTTCACAATGTGCTAAATGTTCGCCTTTTGGATTGTAAAAATTATGAATTATTTTAAAAAACATACCATCATCACTAAGTCCAGAAACCTCAAGGCTTACCATAATTGGAGTGCCTAAAAAAGCTTCTTTAAAATAGTAGATATGCTCATAAAAAACAACTGGACTTATATCAGCCATAGCCAACTTAGATAATGAAAATCCGTAAGCTTCAAAAAAAGCCACACGTGTATGACTCATAAAATTTATATAGGCTGAATTTGCCAAATGCCTATTAGCATCTACATCACTCCATCGTATTTCAAATTCTTTTTTATACATTATTATAAATTTTTGGAAAAACAAAAGTATCATTTTTATTGTTTATACATTGTAGCTGTTAAAGTTTATACTATTAAAAACATTAGGTTTTAGTACCTTTGTTCAACTTTTAAAATACGTCCATGATACAATCCATGACAGGTTACGGAAAATCTGTATTACAGCTTCCTACCAAAAAAATATCCATCGAAATAAAATCGCTGAATAGCAAAAGTCTCGATTTGAATGCAAGAATGCCATCACTTTACAGAGCAAAAGAGCTGGAAGTCAGAAAATTAATCGCTACAAAATTAGAACGAGGTAAAGTAGATTTTTCATTATACTTGGAAATAACTGGTGAAGAAACATCCACCCAAATTAACAAAACAGTTGTCAAACAATACATTAAACAATTGAAAGAAGTGGTTGATGGCGATGAAACCGAACTGCTAAAAATGGCGATTCGCTTACCAGACGCTGTAACTACTGAGCGTGATGAGATTGATGAAGACGAATGGCAACAAATTGCACTTGAAGTAGATCATACCTTAGAAAAAATACATCAATACCGTTTGGATGAAGGCAAAAGTTTAGAGTCTGAATTTTTTGATAGGGTTGAAAATATTTCAAATTTATTAGAAAAAGTCATCGCTATGGATCCTGAACGTATTGAAGGTGTTAGAGAGCGATTACTTAAAGGAGTTGCCGATTTAAAAGAAAAAGTTGACGAAAACCGTTTTGAACAAGAATTGGTGTTTTACATTGAAAAATTTGATATTACTGAAGAAAAAGTGCGTTTAAAAAATCATTTGGACTACTTTTTAAAAGCTTTAAAATCTGACGATTCTAACGGAAAAAAATTAGGATTTATCAGTCAAGAAATGGGTCGAGAGATTAATACCATCGGTTCCAAATCTAATTATGCACCAATGCAAAAATTAGTTGTTCAAATGAAAGATGAGTTAGAAAAAATTAAGGAACAATTGTTGAATGTGCTTTAAAAGAAAAGAGAACATAGACATAAGATAAGAGCCCTTCAGAAATAAAAAAAAATCGTGTATTTGTGGCAAAAGAAACAATAAAACAAACAGGCAAACTCATTGTGTTTTCTGCACCTTCAGGCTCAGGAAAAACAACCTTAGTAAGACATTTGCTCAAACAAAAAGAATTGAATTTAGAATTTTCAATTTCGGCAACGTCTCGTGAAGTTCGTGGAGAAGAAATTGATGGAAAAGATTACTACTTTTTATCATTTGAAGATTTTAAGAAAAAAATTAAAAATGATGAATTTCTTGAGTGGGAAGAAGTTTATCGAGACAACTTTTATGGCACTTTAAAGAGTGAAATTGAACGCATTTGGTCGCATGGCAAACATGTTATTTTTGATATTGACGTGTCTGGAGGTTTGCGTATTAAACGCAAATTTCCTGAAGAAACCTTAGCTATTTTTGTAAAACCACCAAGTATTGATGAGCTAAAAATCAGATTAAAAAACCGAAAAACCGAAAGCAACGACAAAATAAATATGCGCATAGCAAAAGCCTCAGCCGAATTGGCAACTGCACCATTATTTGACAAGATTGTAGTTAATGACAATTTGGAGCATGCCCTTGAAGAAGCCTACAAATTGGTTGCTGATTTTTTAGACCCTAAAAAGTAAACGATGACTGTTGGATTGTATTTTGGCACCTTTAACCCAATACACGTTGGTCATTTAACCATTGCCAATCATATGGCAGAATACAGTGATTTGGACCAGGTTTGGTTTGTGGTTACACCTCAAAGTCCGTTTAAGGTAAAAACCTCTATGCTTGACAATTACCAACGCTTAGAAATGGTTTATCTTGCAACCAAAGAGTACACAAAATTAAAACCAAGTGACATTGAATTTGGAATGTCGCAACCCAACTATACCATCAACACACTGACCTATTTACAAGAAAAATATCCAAATTATACCTTTTCGCTTATTATGGGCGAAGACAATTTGAAAAGTTTTCATAAGTGGAAAAATTATGAATTGATTTTAGAAGGCCATGCTATATATGTGTATCCACGCTTATCAGAAGGAAAAATTGAAACTCAGTTTGACAAGCATCCAAAAATTCATCATGTAAAAGCACCAATTATGGAATTGTCTTCAACTTTTATTAGAAACTCTATTAAAGACGGCAAAAATGTCAGACCTATGTTACCAGAACATGTTTGGGAGTATTTGGATGAGATGAATTTTTATAAATAAATTTCCGTGAAAACAGGATTCTCTTAAGTTTCAGTTTAAGTCATCAACTTAAAGTTACCTTTCTTAAAAAAAAGTAATTTTTACTAAAAATGATAAAACGCATTTTCATAGTGTGTTAATACCTCTGTCGTTTTATTTTTCAAAATAGCAATGATATCAAATCGTGTGTCGAGTGAAATGTCATTTTCTATCAAAAAAGCATCCATCGCTTTTACCAAAAGCTTTATTTTATTTTTAGAGATGAAATCTTGAGGATCACCAAAAAAATCAGAATTGCGTGTTTTTACTTCAACACAAATCATCATATTATCTTTTTTAGCAATAATGTCAATTTCTGCTTTTTGATAAAAGTAATTGCGAGTCTTTATTTCATACCCATTTTTTATCAAAAATTTGACTGCTAATTCTTCGCCTATTTTGCCGAGTTCATTGTGGTATGCCATAATCAATCCAAAGCAAGACAATTCTACATTTTTATTTAAAATAACACATTACGAATGTAATAAAAGAAAGGACACTAAATTAATTTCTGACTATTTGGTGTCTTCCTTTTATTATTTTATCGAAATTTGCACGATAATTTAACGTTGAAAGTTGTTTGAGTTTATCTGTTTATTGCTTACAACTTCCAAACCCTTAAATAGATTTAATAGTCATAATGTATAAGATAAAGAAACTGTATGTCAGCTTTTTGCAATTCAAAAGAGCGTTTATCAATTATCCTTACAGAAAATTTAATTTTGCCGAAATATTTTTATTTTGGGTGAATGAGCGTATTTCGCGCTCACAATTTCTTATTTTATCAGGTGTTTTAGTAGGCTTAACTGCAGGTTTGGCTGGTGTACTTCTTAAAGTTATTGTGCATCATATTCAACTTTTTATCAGCACTGAGGTGCCTTTTAAAGAACGGCTTTTTGTGTATGCTATTTTTCCATTAGTTGGTATTACTTTAACCGCTTTGGTGGTTAAATATTTTTTTAAAGGTGATGAAGACAAAGAACTTTCATTTGTTTTAAAAAATATCTCGCAAAACCAAAGTAAACTCAAATCAAGCAAAATGTATTCTCAAATTATACAAAGTGGAATTACTGTTGGTTTTGGTGGTTCTGTAGGTTTAGAAACACCTATTGCTGTAACAGGGTCAGCCATTGGTTCTAACTATGCGCAACGCTATCGACTCGATTTTAAAGAGCGTACTTTGTTGCTTGCGTCTGGTGCTGCTGCTGGTATTGCGGCCGCGTTTAATGCGCCTATTGCTGGTATTATGTTTGCGTTTGAAATATTGTTGACAGGCTTGGTGTTTACAGATTTTATTCCTTTAGTTATTGCTGCTATTTGTGGGAGTTTGCTTTCTACAATTATCTTAAATGAAGATATTCTTTTCAATTTACATACACGCGACCCTTTTAATTATGTCAATATTTTTTATTACATCGTTTTAGGTGTTTTAACAGGGCTTTATGCACGTTATTTTTTAATTGTTGGACAAAAAGTGCATCATTTTTTTGAACGATTTAAAAAACGTATCTTGTTAAGAGCGCTCATTGGTGGTTTGTTATTATCCTTGTTGTGTGTTGCATTTCCGCCACTTTTTGGAGAAGGTTACCTCAATATTAAAATTTTGCACCAAGGTAATGTTGCTCATTTAATTCATGAAAGTCTTTTTAGATATTTAGGCAGTTCACAACTCATTATTCTTATATTTTTAGCTCTGGCAACACTCTTAAAAGCCTTTGCAACAAGTATTACACTTGGTTCTGGTGGTAATGGTGGTAATTTTGCACCTTCATTAGTAGCTGGTGGTTTATTAGGATATGCTTTTGGGTTTGCTTTAGAAATGATAGGCATTCAAAATGTACCAATAACAAATTTGATGCTGGTTGGGATGGCAGGTGTTATGTCTGGAGCGTTATATGCACCATTAACTGCTATTTTTTTGATTGCAGAAACCAGTAGTGGTTATGATTTATTTATTCCATTAATGACGGTGTCTGTCATTGCGTATGTCATCAACCGGTTTTTCTCACCGATTAACCCTGTATATAGTAAGTTGGCCGAGGAAGGTAAAATTTTTACCACACGACAAGATCAAAATATTCTATCGCAAATTTCATTAACCGATTGTATCAATCCTGCTTCTTTGGTGCTAAATACCACTGAAAGTATGGATGAGGTTATGCAAAAGTTTAGAGACAGTGACCAAAATAGTATGGCTGTTATTGATAGCAATAATCAATTTTTAGGAATTTTAAACAGAGAGCATTTACGCCCTTATCTTTTAGGGAAAAAACCTACTGACCAAACAAGTGTTAGTAAATTAGCTATTAAACCGTCATTTATAATCCATCAATCTGATTCTGTGATGAAAGTCACTAAAATGTTTGATGAGGCTGATGTTTGGCAATTACCTTTGTTAGATGAAAATAAGGGGTTTTGTGGGTTTATAAGTCGCTCTAAAATTTTGACTAATTATCGTGCGCTATTAAAGGATTATTCGGAGTGATTTTGGTTAGTTGTTCTTCATTTCAATAACCACTATCCCATCGTACTCCTTTTGAGTATATTTTTTCATAGCTTCTTTATCCTTAATAACCGTAAGTGATTGAATATCTTTTGGGTCAATTGACATTACTTGGTCTTTATCCGTTTCTTTATTATCAACTAAAAATAAAATATTAGCTTTTAAGAAAGGTTTTTTTGTTTTAATATAAATTAAGCCATCTAAATCTTTATCTGGAAAAAGTTTTTTAGCAGCTTCTTTTTTTAACACCTCTACGGTATCTACATCATTTGGGTCAACTTTTTGTATATCATCATTAGTAGCTTCATTCCCATCAAGAAATATAAGCACATTTTTATTTTTGACTAAAGACGTTAAAGATGTTTCTGCTTCTTTATCTAAATTTTTTGTTGTAATTACTACAACACCTTTTTTAGCAAATTCTCCATAAATTCTTATCCCAACATCATTCTTTAAAATATCTATTTTTTTAATATCCGATTTATAGAAGTCAAGCTTGTTCTCTTTAAGTTCAAAATGATATCTTTTAGGCTTGCCATCAACCACGATTATAGGTTTATTGGAGGTCAACTCACCATTGGTTTTTGCTTCATTTATTTTACGGATTAAAAATTCACTATCCTTTTTATCTTGATCTTTAAGCATATATCGATTTGTTGAACAACTCGAAAACAATACTAATAGGAATAATAATTTAAAAAAGAGTTTCATACTATTTAGTCTTTAAAAATTAAAGTTGATTGTTCTTTTCCAACGGTCAATTCCACTGTTCTTCCTAAAATCATGGCTCTGTTGTCTTTTTCATGTCCAGCAGGCATATTAAACGCTACTGGAATTGCTTTATCAGCAACAATATCCAAAATGATTTCTTCAATGGTTCTACCAAAATCTTGGTCATTATAACGCACACGACTAATATCGCCAACTAAAATGCCTTTACAATTTTCAAAATATCCTGCGCGTTTTAAACTTTGCAGCATTCGGTCTATATGATAGGCATACTCACCAACTTCTTCAATAAACAAGATAGTTCCTGAAGTATCAATACTGGTTTTGGAGCCTAACATGGTGTGTAAAACCGTCAAGTTGCCACCAACCAAAGGTGCTGTTACATTTCCTATTTTATTGTATTTGGAACCTTTTAAAGTGTAGGCTAAAGGCTTTCCGAAAAGAGCTTCTTTAAAGGTGTCAATGGCGTTTTTTACATCGTTTTCATCTTTGGTCAAACTGGTACACATCAATGCGTGAATGGTTTCATAACCCAAATTATGCAATTGGTTATGAAGTGCTGTAATATCACTATAACCAACAATCCATTTTGGATGTTGCTTAAATTTGGTATAATCTAATTTATCCAAAATACGAACCGTTCCATAACCGCCTCTTGCAGCCCAAATGGCCTTTATTTTTGGGTCGTCTAATGCTTTCTGCATATCTTCGCAACGCTCATCATCTGAACCTGCAAAATGACCATGTTGACTAAACACATGCTTTCCTATAACGACATGAAGTCCCCAACTTTCCAACAAAGCCTTAGAACGTTGCACTTGGCTATTTTTATTTTTTAAGACGCCAGAAGGCGCCACAATGGCAACCGTGTCGCCAACTTTTAAATAGGATGGTTGTATTAATTTAACTTGCATTTTTGAGGAGGTGTTATTTTGAGCCTTTATATTAGTAATTGAACATAGTGTCACTAAAAAAAGACAAATAAAAATTCGAGGTAAAGACATATTTAGCGCTTTTTGTAAATGTACATTTTTTTTCTAAATCGCAGTCAAAATGCGTACTTTTGTGGCTTCAAAAACGACATTACAATTTAATTTATTGATTGATGAATCAACCTAAACGATATACCATTACTGCGGCATTACCTTATACAAACGGTCCAATTCATATTGGACATTTAGCAGGTGTTTATGTGCCAGCAGATATTTATGCACGCTATTTGCGTTTAACTGGCAATGATGTGGCTTTTATTTGTGGAAGCGATGAACATGGCGTTCCTATTACAATTAAAGCGAAAAAAGAAGGTGTTACACCTCAAGATATCGTCGATAAATATCATGCGATTATCAAAAAATCATTTGAAGATTTTGGTGTTTCTTTTGATAATTATTCACGTACCTCAGCAAAAATTCATCATAATACGGCTCAAGAATTCTTTAAGACCTTGTACAACAAAGGCGAATTTATCGAAGAAATTACTGAGCAATTGTACGATGAAGAAGCTGACCAATTTTTAGCTGATCGTTTTGTCACAGGAACTTGCCCAAAATGTGGTAATGAAGACGCTTATGGTGACCAATGTGAAAAATGCGGAAGTAGCTTAAACGCCACCGATTTAATCAATCCAAAATCGGCAATAACAGGAAACGTACCGACTTTAAAACAAACAAAACACTGGTTTTTACCTTTAGATAAACACGAAACCTTTTTAAAAGAATGGATTTTAGAAGGTCATAAAAAAGATTGGAAACCCAATGTGTATGGACAAGTCAAATCGTGGATTGATGATGGTTTGCGCCCAAGAGCTGTTACCAGAGATTTAGATTGGGGAATTCCAGTACCTCTTAAAGATGCCGAAGGCAAAGTGCTTTACGTATGGTTTGATGCGCCAATTGGTTACATTTCTGCTACCAAAGAATGGGCTGAACGGGTTGGAAAAGATTGGAAACCTTATTGGAAAGACCAAAACACCAAACTTGTTCATTTTATTGGAAAAGATAATATTGTGTTTCACTGCATCATTTTTCCAGCGATGCTAAAAGCTGAAGGATCATATATTCTGCCAGATAATGTACCAGCTAACGAGTTTTTAAATTTAGAAGGCAACAAATTATCTACCTCAAAAAATTGGGCTGTTTGGCTACCAGACTATTTAAAAGACTTTCCTAATCAACAAGACGTATTGCGTTATGCCTTAACAGCTAATGCTCCAGAAACCAAAGACAACGATTTTACTTGGAAAGATTTTCAGGTACGTAACAATAACGAATTGGTGGCTATTTTTGGTAATTTCATCAATCGTGTGGTAGTTTTAACTGACAAGTATTATAATGGTGTCGTTCCAAAACCATCTGCATTTTCTCAAATTGACCAAGAAACTTTGGCTGCCGTAAAAGCCTATCCAGAGGTAATAGCAAGTTCTATTGAACGTTACAGATTTAGAGAAGCAAGTCAAGAATTAATAAATTTAGCCAGACTTGGAAACAAATATTTGGCAGATGAAGAACCGTGGAAACTTATTAAAACAGATGAAGAGCGCACAAAAACCATTATGTTTGTCGCACTTCAAATAGCAGCTGCTTTAGCCACTTTAAGTGAACCATTTTTGCCATTTACTTCTGAAAAATTAAAAAGGATTTTAGGAACTCCTAACAACTCTTGGGATGCTGTTTCTTCAAAACAAATTTTAATATCTGCTGAACACCAAATAGGAAAAGCCGAATTATTATTCTCTAAAATTGAAGACGACACCATCCAAAAACAATTGGACAAATTAGAAACCAGCAAAAAAGCTAATGAAGCTGCAAATAAAAAAGTAGAACCTCAAAAAGAGACCATTACTTACGAAGATTTCTCAAAATTAGACATGCGTGTTGGCACCATTATAGAAGCCGAAAAAATGCCAAAAGCCAACAAACTTTTGGTTTTAAAGGTAGATACAGGAATTGATATTAGAACCATTGTTTCAGGAATTGCAGAAAGTTTTACTGCCGAAGAAGTGGTTGGCAAAAAAGTGACTGTTTTAGTAAATTTAGCTCCAAGAGCGTTACGTGGTGTGGAAAGTCAAGGCATGATTTTAATGACTGAAAATGCGGAAGGCAAATTGGTGTTTGTAAATCCGGATGATGCAAATGTGAGTAATGGATTACATATAAGTTAAAAATGGACAATTCTCAAACCCTTAAGACCCATTGGAATACGGCCTATAATAAAGACGACCATCAATTAGGTTGGTTTGAATCTAATCCTGAACAAACCATGCAATTGATTGCTAAATGTCATCTAAACAAAAATGCAACCATATTAAATGTAGGCGTTGGCACCACAACCTTAATTGACACTCTTTTAGACCAAGGTTACACCAATCTTATTGCAAACGACTTAAGTGATTTGGCTTTGCAGAAGTTGAAAGAGCGCATCAAAAAATCACATCATTACACCTTAAACTGTATTGCAGACGATTTAACAAACCCATCAAAATTACAACAGCTTAAAAACATCGATTTATGGATTGATAGAGCTGTGCTTCACTTTTTTTTAAAAGACGAAGAGCAAAAAACCTATTTCAATCTCATTAAAAAAGTAATTTCAAAAAATGGTTTTGTGCTTATCGCTGTTTTTGCACTTGATGGCGCAGAAAAGTGCTGTGGTTTAGATTTAAAACGTTATAATACTGAAATGTTACAACAACATTTAGGTAACAATTTTAAACTAATAGACAGCTTTAATCACACCTTTATCAACCCTTTTGGAGGTAAGCGTCCTTATATTTACACCTTATTTCAAAAACAGTAATGCAGTTACTCAAATTTATAATTTCCCAAACAAATCTATCAGAATCTTCAGTTAAAAACACGGTCAATTTATTAAACCAAGACTGTACCATTCCATTTATTTCTCGCTACCGAAAAGAACATACTGGAAATCTTGACGAAGTACAAATTGGAGACATTGTCAAATACAAAGAACTTTTTGAAACCTTAGAAAAACGAAAAATAGCCATTTTAAAAGCTATTGAAGAACAAAACGCTTTAACATCAGACTTAAAACAAAAAATAGAAGACGCTCAAGACATAACAACGCTTGAAGATTTATACTTGCCTTTTAAAAAAAGCCGAAAAACAAAAGCAGAAACTGCTCGTAAAAACGGTTTGGAACCGTTGGCAAAAATCATTATGAGCCAAAATGCCTCTGATGTTGAATTGATTGCGTACAACTATGTAAAAGGAGCGGTTGCTTCTGTTGATGACGCTTTAGAAGGTGCACGACACATCATTGCCGAATGGATGAATGAACGTACTGATTTTAGAAACAACATTCGCTACCAATTAGAACGTTTTGCAATGATTTCTACCAAAGGAATCAAAACCAAAACCGATGATGAAACTGCTCAAAAATTTCGAGATTATTTTGATTGGGAAGAATCTTTAAGTCGCATTCCGTCGCACAGATTATTAGCAATTTTAAGAGCTGAAAGTGAAGGGTTTATCAAAACAAAAATCTCAATTGATGATGAAAAAGCCTTGGCCAAAATGGAAGATCGCATTATTCGTTCTCAAAATGAATGTGCCAAACAAATTCAAATGGCCATTAAAGATGCTTATAAACGTTTATTGTTACCATCACTCTCTAACGAAACACTTCAAAATGCAAAAACAAAAGCAGATGCATCTGCCACAAGCGTTTTTGCAAAAAATTTAAAACAGTTGCTATTAGGTTCGCCATTAGGTGAAAAACGCGTATTGGCCATTGACCCAGGTTTTAGAACAGGTTGTAAAGTGGTTTGTTTAGATGCTCAAGGAAGCTTGTTGTACAACGAAACCATTTATCCACATCCTCCAAAAAGCGATAGCATTGGAGCGATGAAAAAAATTAGTTTTTTAACAGAAGCCTATCAAATAGAAGCCATTGCCATTGGCAACGGAACGGCTTCACGAGAAACTGAGGCTTTAATTAAACGCATTCATTTTAAAAACGATGTTCAAGTTTTTGTAGTGAGTGAAGCTGGAGCGAGTATTTATTCGGCATCCAAAATTGCACGTGACGAATTTCCAAATTATGATGTAACGGTTCGTGGATCTGTTTCTATTGGAAGGCGTTTACAAGACCCTTTGGCAGAGTTGGTAAAAATTGATGCCAAATCGATTGGTGTTGGACAATATCAGCATGATGTAGATCAAACCAAACTCAAAAAAGAATTAGACATTGTCGTGGAAAGTTGTGTGAATTCTGTTGGCGTTAACATCAACACGGCAAGTACAAGTTTGTTAAGTTATGTGTCAGGTATTGGGCCAAAATTGGCTGAAAACATTGTAAATTATCGTGAGGAACATGGTGCTTTTTCATCAAGGAATGACATCAAAAAAGTGCCTCGTTTGGGTGACAAAGCGTTTGAACAAGGTGCTGGTTTTTTAAGAGTTAAAGACGCTAAAAATCCGTTAGACGATTCGGCAGTACATCCAGAAAGTTATGCCATTGTTGAAAAAATGGCTACAGATTTAAACAAAAAAGTTTCTGATTTGATTGGAAATAAAGAATTACTTCAAAAAATTGATTTACAAAAATATAGTACCAATTTGATTGGTTTACCAACACTTCAAGACATCATCAAAGAACTGGAAAAACCAGGTTTGGACATTCGTGAACAAGCCAAAGTGTTTACTTTTAATCAAAATATCAAAACAATTAATGATTTACAAGAAGGACAACTGCTTCCAGGCATTGTAAACAACATTACCAATTTTGGTGCTTTTGTGGATATTGGCATTAAAGAAAGTGGTTTGATACATGTGTCCAATTTATCAGATAGTTTTGTAAGTGATGTAAACGAACATGTGAGTTTACACCAACAAGTGATTGTGAAAGTGTTGGATGTGGATGTGCCCAGAAAACGGATTCAGTTGAAGTTGCATACCTAAAAAAAGGCTCTCAAATGAGAACCTTTTTTAGCTATTCAGTAAAAAATTATTTACTCAACATCAACAATTCACTGCAAATAATTTCAGTGGTTTGATGTTTTTTTCCGTCTTTATCTTCCCACGTTCTGTTGGTTAATTTGCCTTCTACAGCAATTTCTTTGCCTTTGGTTATATAGTTTTCAACCACGTTTACCAAGCCTCCTTTTACCACAATATTGTGCCAATATGCGCGCTCTACTTTGTTGCCTTTTTTGTCTTTGTAACTATCATCTGTAGCTAAAGAGAATTTTGCCATTTTGTTACCATCGGTAAAATTTACAATTTCAGGATCTTGTCCTAATCTACCAATCAACTGTACTTTGTTTCTTAATGTGTTCATGTTTTCTAAAATTTAAATGTTAAACAGTTAATACTATCGCGTTTTGATGTTTCGACAAGGCAAAGATGCGATGGCTTGCAACTTTTATTCGGTTGTTACCTATTTAAATTCGTTTGTAACTATTTGTAGTCGTTTGTAAACGGATAATTTGTACATTTATAGGCATCTATATACAGTATTTTATGCAAAAACTATGTCCAGAATGTGGTGAAAAAATTATTGGCAGAATTGATAAAAAATTTTGTGGTGACGCTTGTCGAAATGCCTATAACAATACTATTAATAAGGATAACAAAAACCTTATTAGAAACACAAACAACCGTTTGCGAAAAAATTATAGGATTTTGGAAAGTTTAAATCCTGATCAAAAAACAAAAGTATCAAGAAGCAAGCTCATCGAAAAAGGTTTTGACTTTAATTACTTTACAAGCATTTATACTACTAAAGTTGGTACCATTTATTATTTTGTCTATGACCAAGGTTACTTACCTATTGAGGGCGATTATTACGCTTTGGTAAAACGGGAAAGTTAATTGTAACATTCCACTTTTTTAATCAACTAACTAATAAATTAGACTTCAAAATAATGCTTGCAATAACCAACACTACTAATTTTTATATCCCAATCCTCATTATTGGCGCCATTATCTTAATTGGATTTCTTGTCTATTATTTCAACCCAAAACAAGTCATCCTTAGAAAACTTTCAAAAACACCTCTAAAAAGAATCCACCAAATAAAAAATAATGATTTGGTAAAAATTAATGGAAAAGCTTTACACGTTCATGAGCCATTTATGGCGCCTTTTAGCTTAAGACGCTGTGTGTTTTATTCAATAACAATAGAACAAAAAGTGAGTAGCGGAAAGAGTTCTCATTGGAAAAAATTGGTAAGTGAAGAAAAAGTACAAGACTTTTTTGTAGAAGCTAATGGCGAAATGCTTATTATAAAACCTAACCAATCACCCAAAAATTATATCAGTTATTTAATAACAGACAAAGAAACAGGTTCTGGGACTTTTAATAACCCAACACCAGAATTTGAAGCTCTTTTAAAACATTACAATATAAAAAGTACAGGTCTTTTTGGATTCAACAAAAAACTTCGTTACAAAGAAGCTGTAATTGAAATTGGAGAGCGCATTACTGTTGCAGGCATTGCCAAATGGAAAACCTTGAGTGAACCTGTTCCAGAATACCATTATTCAAAAATTATAGAATTGGTAAGCGAAGGCAAAGAAAAGTTGATCATTACTGATATGTCTGAAACTCAAAAGGAAGATGTAAAATCAGAAGATGTAAAATCAATATAATTACTTCCAAGTTTGCCCTTTTAACTCCAAAGCTGCTTTTAAAATATCTTTTTGGCTTATTTGCCCTACCAATTTACCATTTTCGACAATAGGAAAACGCCGCCTTCTGGATTCTAAAAATTTGCTGGCAGCATCAAACACATTCATATTACCATCAATAGTTTCCACATTTTTAATCATCCGTTTTTCAACATGATCTTGCTCCATTGGCATATTGTAATACCGACTTTCACTAATTTGTTTTAAACAATCCCCTTCAGAAATCATACCAACCAATTCATAATTATCATTAACCACAGGACCACCCGAAATTTTAAATCGGAGCAAGGTGTTAATAACCTCATCAACAGATTGTTCTGGTTTAAAAACAATTAAATCGCGTGTCATATAATCACTTACCTTTAAAGGTATTTGCTCAGTAGCATTCTGTTGCTGCTTTCTGGCACCTTGAAAACTCTTGATTCCCATAATAAAAAATTAAAATTGAACTTAAAAATACTGAAAATAAGTCAGTTAACCTAATTACAAATAGATGGAATTATTTTTGTATTTTTATATACCAACCAACACCTTTTACAATGCTAAAAAAAATTATTGCGCTGTTTTTAATTCTCATCGCTATTTATTGGAGTTTTGCAGCCTTATTGCCAGATCGTGTTTCTACTTTAGAAACCCCAAAAACCTCTTTTTCTACTGAACGTGCTTTGGTTCATTTAAAAGCAATTTCACAAAAACCACATTATGTAGGTTCTGAAAATCATGAAACCGTTAAAAATTATTTGATTAAAACTCTTCATGATTTAGGTTTAGAAACGCAGGTCCAAGAAGGCTATTCATTGACCGATTGGGGAACCATAACTAAACCTCAAAATATTTTAGCACGTATTAAAGGAACAGATAACAGCAAAGCCTTGTTACTACTATCGCACTATGATAGCAAATCGCATGCCTCATTTGGTGCGAGTGATGATGGTGCTGGAGTTGTCACTATTTTAGAAGGCTTACGCGCTTATTTAAGCGAAAAAAAAGCTCCTAAAAATGATATTATCATCTTATTTACTGATGCTGAAGAATTAGGTTTAAATGGTGCTGATCTTTTTGTCAATAAGCATCCTTGGGTAAAAGATGTCGGTTTGGTTTTAAACTTTGAAGCACGAGGTAGTGGCGGCCCAAGTTATATGTTGGTAGAAACCAATGGAGGCAATCAAAATTTGATAAGAGGATTTATAGCTGCCAATCCAAAATTTCCTGTTGCAAACTCATTAGCTTATAGCATTTATAAAATGCTTCCAAACGACACAGATTTGACTCGTTTTAGAGAAGATAAAAATATTGATGGTTTTAATTTTGCTTTTATTGATGACCATTATGATTACCATACCGCTTTAGACAATTATGACCGTTTAGACCGAAAAACTTTAGAACATCAAGGCAGTTATTTAATGCCTTTACTTACTTATTTTGCTGATGCCAACCTCAATAATCTTAAAAGCGATGTGGATAAAGTGTACTTTAACGTACCACTATTTAAAATGGTAAGCTATCCAAATTCTTGGATTTTTCCAATGCTTATTTTAGCCATTCTTATTTTTATTGCATTAGTATTTTATGGTATTAGCAAACGCACACTCAACTCAAAACATATTGCTGTTGGATTTTTACCAGGTATTGCAGCGGTTGTCATTAACGGTTTTATTGGATTTTATGGGTGGAAGTTGCTTTTGGTTATTTATCCACAATACTCCGAAATACTTCAAGGCTTCACCTATAATGGTTATATCTATATTTGGGCTTTTGCACTTCTTTCTACAGCAGTTTGTATGTGGTTGTACAACAAAGTTTACAAACCAGAAAACACAGCAAGTTTAGTAGTGCCACCTTTATTTTTATGGTTGGTGATATGCGGTGTGATTGCTTTTAAGCTGAAAGGTGCCAGCTTTTTTATCATTCCTGTATATTTTGGCTTATTAAGTCTTTTTATTTTGGTTAGACAAAAACGTCCAAGCATCATTCTTATGGCGCTTTTGTTGTTTCCAGTATTGACCATGTTAGTGCCTTTTGTAAAAATGTTTCCTGTTGCTTTAGGATTAAAAACCATGATTGCAACCACACTTTTAGTGTCGTTAATTTTCTCGTTATGTATTTCCGTTGTTGGGTTTTCAAGATATAAAGACCGATGGTCTTATGTGCTGTTCATTTTAGCGCTTTGCTGTTTTGTTACAGCCCATTTTAAGTCTGATTTTAATGATGAACGTCCTAAACCAAATAGTTTGGTCTATCTTATGGATGCCGATAATAACTCCGCTCTTTGGGGAACTTATGACCATGTTTTAGACGATTGGACTAAGGCTTATTTAACAGATAATCCTGATAAAGCAAAACAAGACAACACCTTTGCCAGTAAATATAAAACAGGATTTTCCTATACAAAAAAGGCCAACGTTAAACCTTTAAAACTTCCATATATTGATATTCAAACAGATACGGTTATCAATGCGATAAGACATGTCAAATTACTTATCACATCACAACGAGAGGTGAATCAATTAGAGTTTTTTGCAGATTCTACTAATAACTTTTTCACATTCAATATTAATGGATTAGAAGTGCCAAAAGAGAAAAACCAAAATATGGTATTTGACAAGCGAGAAAACAATCACTTATTTGGCTATTATGTAACTGATAAAAGCCCTTTGGTACTCGATTTTACAGTGCCATTAGGGCAAAAAACAGATTTGCAAATGTATGAAGCCTCCTTTGATATGCTCAATAATGATTTATTCAGAGTTCCAAAACGTCCTGACACAATGATTCCAAAGCCTTTTGTAGTTAATGATGCCATTATCATCAAAAAAACCATTCGTATTGAGTAAACAAATTAGTATCATTGGTTGTGGTTGGCTTGGATTGCCATTAGCAAAACATCTTATTAAAAACAATTATAACATAAAAGGATCGACCACAACAGCATCAAAAATGGATCTTTTAAGTGCTGTTGGTATTGAGGCCTCTATTGTCCGTTTTTCAGAAACTGAAATTATTGGCAATATTGCAGCTTGTTTAAAAAATAGTAAGATTTTAATTCTTAATATTCCTCCTGGTTTACGAAAAAATTCTGACACCAATTTTGTAAAACGCATCCAGTTATTGCTGCCTTATATTGAAACATCTACCATAAAACAAGTGCTTTTTATAAGTTCTACTTCTGTTTATGCTGATGATGAATCGTTTCCTATAATTACAGAAAAAAGCAAACCACAACCAGATACCGAATCAGGAAAACAGCTTTTAAGTGTTGAAGAATTACTTTTGAAAAACAAGCATTTTGATACAACTATTTTGCGTTTTAGTGGTTTATTTGGTGTTGACAGACATCCTGCAAAATGGGTATCAGGGAAAAAAGAATTGAAAAATCCGGAAGCACCAGTTAATCTTATTCATCAACAAGATTGCATTGCCATCATTACATTAATTTTAAAATACGCATCTTGGAATATGGTTTTAAATGCGTCATCACCATCACATCCAACTCGAAAAAACTATTACACATCTGCATGTAAAGCTTTAAATTTACCACTTCCTGAGTTTGATGATAGCAGCATTTCAAAAGGAAAACATATAGATTCTACAAAGTTGGTACAGCTTTTGAACTATGAGTTTAAAATTAAACTCTAACAATTAGCATGCTTTTAAGAGTTGTTACTGTTTATTTTTTTAGATTTGACGCGTTAAAAATGAATCGCTTTACATAAGTTTCATAATCTTGAAAACGACAAAACACTAATAAAAATGAAAAAAATAGTCCTTCTATTTGCAGTTATGGTGTCTGTAACCCTTTCTGCACAAACCAAAACTGAGCTACAAAAACATTTTGAAGCCTACTATCAACAAATGAAAAAACAAGGTGACACACAAGGTGTTATCAATGCGCTGACACACTTAGATGTCTTGTCGCCATCACAAGCCAGAAAAGATACTTTAGCATATATTTATATGTCAGATGGTAGAAATTTAGAAGCTTTAAACACCATTGGTATTGAAAAAAATGCTTCAGATTCTGATATCAATACTCAGGTAAAAGCTGTTGCTTTGGCTGCCTTAAACCATCCAAAAGAAGCTTTAGTATTTTATGAAGTTTTATATAACAAAAAACCAAGTGCACCAATAGCTTATGATGTTGCCGATTTAAAAATACAATTGGGTGATTTTGCTGGTGCTAAAGAAAAAATTGAATATGGTTTGGCCAATGCAACAGACGATATGAAACGTGCTTTTTATGAAACACAACAACCATATCAAACACCATTAAAAGCTGCTTTTTTATATTTAAAAGCGTTGGTTAATTTTAACGAAGACCAAACTAATAACGTGGAAAGTTCTTTAGCTATTTTAAATCATGCTTTGGTAATTGACCCTAATTTTAATATGGCAAAAATTAGTAAAGATGCTTTATTATCGAGAAAGAAAAAAGAATAACACGAATTATATAAACACAAAAAAGCAGCCAATAGGCTGCTTTTTTTATGAATTGATTTTAATAAACTACCAAATTCTTACACGTTTTTCTGGTGCTAAATACATAGAATCTCCTTCTTTAATATCAAAAGCTTGGTAAAAGGCATCTACATTTTTTAAAGGTTGTATGGCTCTAACTTTTGCTGGTGAATGTGGATCCGTTTTTATTCTTGTTCTTAGGTTGTCTTCTCTAATTAAATCTCTCCAAACTGTGGTCCAAGAAATAAAGAAACGCTGTTCTGGTGTGTAACCATCAATATTTTCTGGTCGTCCATTTTCTTTAAAATCTAATTGTAAGGCATCATAAGCTCCAAGCACACCACCTAAATCGCCAATATTTTCACCAAGTGTAAATTTACCATTAACATGGACACTGTCTAATACTTCTATTTGGTCATATTGTTCTGCTAAAGCATTGGCACGTTTTGTAAATTCTTCAAGGTCTTTTGGTGTCCACCAGTTTTTAAGATTTCCATCCGCATCAAAACGCGCTCCAGAATCGTCAAAAGCATGAGAGATTTCGTGACCAATAACAGCACCAATTCCTCCATAATTTACAGCGTCATCTGCATTATAGTTATAAAAAGGTGGTTGTAAGATGGCTGCAGGAAACACAATTTCGTTGTTTGACGGATTGTAATACGCATTAATAGTTTGTGGTGTCATTCCCCATTCTGTCTTATCAACAGGTTCATTGATTTCTGATAAATTTTTATCTGAAGCCCATTTGCTTACTGCTAACATATTTTGCGCAAAGGTATTGCCTTCTTTTACCATTAATTTTGAATAGTCTTTCCACTCATCTGGATATGCTATTTTTACGGTAAACTTATCTAATTTTTCAACGGCTTTTTTCTTTGTTTCTGGAGACATCCAATCTAAAGCCATAATTCTATTTTGGTAGGCTTTAATAACATTGGCAATCATTTTTTTAGCTTTTTCTTTTGCTTCTGGCGGAAACTTAGCATCTACATATAATTTACCGATAGCTTCTCCAACTGCAGCGTTGGCAGTTGCCAAAGCACGTTCTTCTGGGTCTTTTTGTTTTATGGCGCCATTTAAGGTTTTAGAGTAAAAATCCCAATTTGCTTTTTCAATGGCTGTGGTTAAAAATCCGGATGCGTTGTTAAGTGTACTCCAAGTCATTAATGTTTTAATATCATCAATAGACGTGTTGGTCAAAAAATTTTGCAACGCAGTCATATATTTTGGTTGCATTATATTAACTGTATCAAGGGTTTTGGTAATACCCATGTCTGTAGCTAATTTGTTCCAGTTAATGGCTGGTGTCATTTTTTGTAAATCAGCGTAAGGCAATCTGTTGTTGTAGTTACGCGCATCTCTCATAGCTACTTTATCCAATCGTGGTTCTGCTAATTCTGTTTCTAATTTTAAAATCGTTTCTGCGGCAGCTCTTGCTTGAGTTTCATCATAATTAATAAATTGTAGCATTTTTGTAATATGGTCAACATATTGCTGTCTGATTTCTTTGGTTTTAGCGTCTTGATCTACATAGTAGTCTCTTTGTAATCCTAAACCACCTGGAAATATCCAAGCGATATTCATGCTGCTATTATTAAGGTCTGCATTAGAGCCTATCCCAACAAAAGGAGCAGAAACTCCTACTGTAGTTGCATAAACCGTTTGCATATCTGCAAGGTTATGGATGCTATTAATAGCGCTTAATAATGGTTTAATAGGTTCAATACCTGCTTTATTTCTTGCAACTGTATCTAATTCTGTTTCAAAAACTAATAAGGCTTTCTTTTGGTCAGTACCTTCTGCATAGGTTCCTAATTCTTTAGAGGTTTTTAAAATCTCTAACACATCTTTTTTGGTTTCTTTACCTAATATAGCAAAATTTCCCCATCGTGTTTCATCATCAGGAATCGTTGTTTTTTTAGTCCAATTACCATTAACAAAATCGTAAAAGTCATCTTTTGGATTTACAGTGGTATCCATATTATCCAATACAATACCAGGTACTTTTTTTTCAGTCATTGCAGTGTCATTTTTGGGTTCTTCTTTGCAGGCAATTAAGCTTGTAAGGGTCAAACCCGAAATAGCCAATACGTGTTTAAGATTGGTGTTCATAGTGTTTAAGTTGTTTATTTTAGTAAAATTAATATTAATTAGATGCTTGGAGCTTAGATTTGTTACATCTTAACAAAATATTAAGAAAACAACGCTTCTTTTAACCTTCTGAATTTTAATAAGGTTGCTCAATCACTTGAGATTCTAATTCATATTTTTTGTTGATTTGAAGGTTTAAATTAGCATAAGCAACCAAAAGTTCTTTAACACTGTTTAAGAGTTCGGCTTTTTTGATAGTGTCTAAATTAGCAATGCTTTGCAATTTGAGTAAGGTGGTTTCTAAAACCGTTATTCTGGAATAGATGGCTGCGGTTTTAATTGCTTGTGGTTCTTCTTTTTTAAAATCGGTAATAAACGTCATCATCAATTCTTTCTCATTTTTAAAAAACGATAAATCACCCGCTTTTAAAAGTTCTATTTGTGTTGATAGCTCTGCATATTTTTGCCATGTAGAAAGCGCTTTTTTAGAATCTGGACTTAATACAAAGTCCGTGTATTTTAGGCTTTCAACATCTTTAGCTGTAAGATGATAACTTTCTGGAGTATTGACTGTATCTGTAGCCATTTCAGATTTTGAATTGGGTTTACATCCACATACAAAAAGGCCTAAAATAAAAAATAGAAAAAAAGGTTTCATAAAGTTACTAACACAAATTGGCTGTAAATATAATTAAACTAATTTGTTGCGCCTTTAGTATAGATTTATTTTAGTGCAACACGTTAATTTTATCCTATTAAATTTTATACAGTTTGTATTCTTGTTACTTTTGTAAAAATTTTGAACAGCTTAGTTTATGACCTCAAAAATATTAATTATTGGCGCTTGCGGACAAATTGGCTCTGAATTAACCTATAAACTTAGAGCCATCTACGGAAATGATAACGTCATTGCAAGTGATATTAGTTACAACAATGTTGAGGTGGTCAATTCAGGTATATTTGAAATTGTAGATGCTCAAGATTACGCTTCCGTCAAAATTTGTGTAGAAAAACACAACATTGACACCATCTACCTTATGGCTGCCATGTTAAGTGCCACTGGTGAAAAGTACCCAATGAAAGCTTGGGATTTGAATATGAATTCTTTGTTTCATGTGCTTAACCTTGCCAAAGCCAAGTTTATAAAAAAAGTATTTTGGCCATCAAGTATTGCCGTTTTTGGGCCAACCACTCCAAAAGTGAACACCGCACAATATACCGTTATGGAACCTTCAACGGTTTATGGTATTACCAAACAAGTGGGAGAACGTTGGTGTCAATATTATTTTGAAAAATATGATGTTGATGTTCGCAGTGTTCGTTATCCAGGAATTATTAGCTGGAAAACATTGCCTGGAGGTGGCACTACAGATTATGCTGTTGAAATTTACCATAAAGCCATTACTGAAGGCACTTACGAAAGCTTTTTATCAGAAGATACTGAGCTTCCAATGATGTTTATGGATGATGCCATTGATGCCACCATCCAATTAATGGATGCTCCTTCAAAAAATCTTAGCATTCGTTCATCATATAATTTGGCAGCTATCAGTTTTACGCCAAAAGATATTGCAGCCTCTATAAAAGAACATATTAAAGAATTTACCATTTCATACAATCCAGATTTTAGACAAGCCATAGCTGATAGTTGGCCAAAATCTATTGATGATACTGTTGCTCAAACCGATTGGCACTGGACCTATAAATTTGATTTGAAGCGAATGACCAAAGAAATGCTTACACAATTAGAAAAAAAATATACAGCTTCAAAAAAATAATTCTTAAAAAAGGATGACATTTTAAACAGTTTCCGATGCTTTAAAAAACAAGCATTATGAAATTATTATATCCTTTTTTTTTAAGCCTTTTATGTGTTTCTTGTTTGAATTCACAAACTGAAAACGGCACTTCAAACTCAGGGTTCGCACTTTTTAAAACCAGCGAAAAAACTCACTATTTTGTTGATGCCAAAACAGGGTTGGTTGTTTATCAAAAAGCATTTCCATCTGATTGGGAAGTGGTTTCAAAACCAACTTACGATTTAGATAAAGATTTTCCTTCGTTTTTATATGCCATCCAAAACCAAAAAGGATTAAAGGCATTTAACACACCAATACGCCAATATATAGCGTTTCAAAACCCGCAATATGCACAAATGATGAGAAATTATGGCATGAACAACATCAAACCTGTAGCATCACTACCTTCTATTGTAGAAAACGAAATAAAACCCATTATGAATCGTGACGGATTCAAGTTTGTATCTAATAGAGAATTTCCTGAATTAATGGCTTATATTAATCAAAAGAAAAACGAAATGGGATTAAATAATATAGACATTCATATGATAGCGACCGAATGGATTAATGAAAAAAATATAAAAGGCATCACAATGGTAAGCCAAATGGTACTAAGCTATGGAAATTCAAACGGCATGACCGAGCCTACAACACTATGGAATTATCAAACAGATTTTCTATTTGCACCAAGCAACACCTATGAAGCTGTATTAAAAACAGCCATTACTTCTACTCTAAAACAAAAGGATAGTCCAAATTGGCAAAAATACCAAGCACAAGTTCTTAACTTTAGACAACAGCAACAAATTGCACAACACCAACAACGCATGCGCAACCAACAACAACAATTTGAACAACACCAACAAATGATGAAAGAACGTTATGCTGCACAAGACGCTAACCATGAGCGCTTTATGAACTCACTACGTGGCACTCCTACTTCAACATACAGCTATACCTCTGATGCCAACCATCAAAATTTTATAGATATGATTAGAGAAGAACAAAATGTAAATTTAGAAGGCAAAACCTTTAAAGTTGAAGCTGGCGCTAATAACTATTGGATGAATAGCGATGGCAAATATATTATGAGCAACGACCTATTTTACAATCCAAATACTGATGCTATTTATGACAATCAGCATTGGGATTTGACCACAAAACAAAATTAAAATGATGACATTTATAAAGCTTTACGATGCTGAAGTAGAATGAAAAACCAAGAGTAAAGTAGTTAAACGTATAAATTGTCATTTAAAAGACGAGTGTTTGAAGTCACTTTAATAAATTGTATATTTCTCATGTTTTGCATAACCTATGAGAGAAACATACAAAATCGATTTACAAACACAGCTCATTGAAGCCATCAAAGCTAATGATTCTGTCGTATTAAAAACATTTTACACTACAAACTACTACAAAGTTGAAGCATTAGTTTTAAAAAACAATGGAACTAAAGAACACGCAAAAGACATCTATCAAGACGCCTTTATTGCTGTTTGGAATAATATAAAGAATGATACATTTATCCCTCAAAATGAAAGTGCTTTGCAAGGCTATTTATATCAAATTGCAAAAAACAAATGGATGGATGTTTTGCGCTCATCACAATTTAAAAAAACAAAATTTATAGATGATACTTTGCCTTTGACTGATGCAACTGAAGAACAAACAAATGAAAATATCAGTATAGAAAAACAAAAATTAAAACACACCATGGCTGTTTTTAAAACCTTTGGCAGCCCATGCAAAGAATTATTAACCGCGTTTTATTTTGAAAAAGAATCTTTACGCGACATTGCAAAAAAATTACAAATAGAAGAAACTACAGCGCGCAATAAAAAATACAGATGTATGGAAAAATTACGCGAACTTATTTTAGCCTCAAAATCATAAAAAATTGAAAACAAATAGCAACATATCACAAGAATTATTAGAAACTGTTGAGCGTTACCACAACAACACAATGCCAGCAAATGAAAGGAAAACCTTTGAAGCACAACTTCAAAACGACACAAATTTTAAAGCACAAGTAGCTGATATAAAAACCCTGCTGCTTGGTATAGAAACACAAGCCTTAAAAGAACAGTTAGACAGCTTTCATAACGAATTGTCCAAGACATCAACCATCATAAAACCTAAGCCAAACGTTCGCTTTTTAAACTTTAAAAAAGTGGCTGTTGCAGCCATTTTAATACTGAGTCTTGGAGCTTTTTGGTGGTTTAGTAGTAGCACCAACAGCAAGCTTTACGCCAATTATTTTACTCCAGACCCTGGTTTGCCAACAACTATGGGAACAACAGATAATTACGCATTCTTTGACGCCATGGTTAACTACAAACAAGGCGATTATAAAACCGCCATTTCTAAATGGAAAAAATTAGAGTTAAACGACCCCAAAAATGACACCATCAATTACTTTTTGGGTGTTGCTTATTTAGCTGATAAAAACACAGACAAAGCCATTACATATTTGAACAAAACTGTTGAGGTTCCAGAAAGTGTTTTTACCAAAGATGCCTATTTTTATTTAGGACTTGCCTTTTTAAAATCTGAAAAAACTGACAAAGCCAAAGAAGCTTTTCAAAAAAGCTCATCTAAAAAAAGTGAAGGCATCCTAAAAGCCTTAAAATGATACCATGCTACGTTTGAAACAAATTCTTATTGTTAGTTGTTTGTTTACAAGCATTATAAGCCATTCGCAAGATAGAGGCAAAGACACAAAGCTATTAGATAGCCTTATCAATAAAAAAGAATTTGTAAAAGCAGATGCTGTTTTAAAATCCACAATTTCAAAATTAACCGCTAAAAAAGATTACTACTATTTAGCCGATTTGGTGTTTTATGTCGGAAAACTAAAATTGGAACAAAATCAGAATAAAGTAGTTGCAACAAAAGCGGTAACCGATTTTATAAACCTTGTAAGTAAAGCTACAGATTCTGCAAAGGTGTTGCGGCAAATACAAATGACCACTTCAACATTTTACCAAATGATTGGAGAGTACCAAAACGCTTACGACGCCAACATAAACGCTTTAAATTTTACAAAAAAATGGAAGGAAGCCAAAGGCGAAGATTTTGGAATCATCGAAAATAACTTAAGTACGTTTAGCAACTTTTTGGGCAACATACAAGAAGGGAAACTACATGCTCAAAAAGCGATGCAGTATTTTGAATCAGATCCAAAATCTGACCCAAAAAATCTGTACAACAGTTACAACTCCTTAGCTGTGAGTATGTGGAAAGTTTCCAAAGTGGATAGTGCTTTGTATTATTATAAAAAATATGAAACCCTATTAAACACCCTCGAAAAAACTCCTGAAAATATTTTTGGTCAAGCCTATCTTCAAAATAATATGGCAGCCATTTACAGTTCGCAAGGTAATTTGGAACAAGGTTTAAAAGCCATGGAAACCACCATCAATTGCTTAAATACTTTTATCAATTCTGATGTTTCCGCCAAACGCAAAGAACAGGCAAGAACTTTTCGTTTTAACGCCATTGAAAACTACGCACTACTGACTAAACAAAGTGGCGATTACCAAAAAGCATTAGACCTCTATCTTTTCAATTATAAAGAAGAACAGAAAAATTTAGGTGCAAATCATGCGCTTCTTTTTGAGACCAAAATTAAATTGGGACAAATTTATTTAGATCTTAACAATTATGATAAAGCCAATTACTATTTAGACGATGCCATTTTGCAAATTAGCAATACCGAAGGCGACAACTACCTTTATGATGCTGATGCTCATTTTGCAAAAGCCATGGTTTGCAACGCGTTAAAAAACACAAAAGAAGCCAAGCAAAATTTTGAAGCTGCTGAACGCCTTTACGAATTGGGACTTGAAGGCAGCTATGACGATGTGTATATGAGCATGATAGAAACAGCGTCGCACTTTTATGCTAAAAACAATGAACGTGAACGCGCTTTACAAATGTCGGAAAAAGCCTATGATTATATCAAAAAGAATCAAGGCGTAACCTCTTCTTTTGAAATACAACAAACCCTGAATCTTGGCGAAATTTATTATGAATTGGAAGATTATCAAACCGCACTGCAAAAAAGTGAAACCACAATCAATCTTTTAAAAACAACGCTTCCAACCCAAACAAAACAAAAGGATTCAACCGTCATTTATAAATATTATCCTTCGGCTGTCTTGTTAAATACAAAAGCCAATTACCAACTTCATCCTAAAAAAGAGGTAACATTTCTTAAACAGCAATTAGAAGAACTCGATAGCACTATTACCATTATTGAGCAACAAAAATCACATCTTGGAGACGATACCAATATTTCCGTTTTAATTGAAGTAAGCACACCTGTTTTTGAATTTGCCAAAAAGTTGTCGATGGAGCTTTATGAGCTGACCAAAGACAAAAAGTATCTCAATAAAGTCATCAGTCTCAATGAATCTGTGTTGTACAACAAAATACGCTCACAGTTAAATTCGAGGGCGTCCATGGCATTTCGCGATGTTCCTGAAACCGTTTTGGAGAAAGAAAAAAGCATCAAAAAAGCCATGTCTGAAGCATTGACTTCTGAAACCCAAATGGACACTTATTTTAAATTAGAAACCGATTGGAAAGCGTATTTAGCAGACCTCAAATCAAACTATCCCAACTACTACAAATTAAAGTTTGCGCCTATTACCAAATCTTTGAAAAACATAGAAGCGAAGGTGCCAACCAACACAACCATTGTGCGTTATACTTATATTGACAACCAGTTGTATGCCATTGTCATTTCAAAAGAAAATATGCAAAGCTTTAAGCTCAATCAAGAACATGTTGCTGAAAACATTGCCAAGTTTCAAAATGCAAGCACGCTTTTTGATAACCAATTTGAAAGTTTATCGACCTTATACAACCAATTATGGAAACCTTTTGAAGCTGCCATTACTACCAAAAATGTCATCATCATTCCAGATCGTGATTTGTTTAATTTGAGTTTTGAAATGTTGACACCAAAACCCATTTCTTCTTATAAAGACATGGCCACAAACAGTCTGCTATCAAAATATATCATCTCCTATAATTACAGTTTATTTTTGATAGACAAAGGCAGTAAAATTACAGATTACAAAAATAATTTTGTGGCGTTTGCACCAGAATTCAATGACAAAATGAAGCAAAACTACAAGGTCGAAGTCAAAGATTCCATGAGCATTGACAAGACCTATTTAACCCTTTTACCTCAACCTTTTACTAAAAGTTTGGCTCAAAGTTCTACACGACTATTTAAAGGCACTTCTTTTCTGAATGAAAAATCAACCAAACACATTTTTGAGAATGCTGCCAAAGAACACAAAATCATTCATATTGGAACACATGCCGAATCTAACAATGTATCACCAGAACTGTCACGTTTGGTATTTGCAAAATCTGCTGACAGCCTTGACAGTGATGACAATTATCTTTATACCTACGAAATTTATAACACAAATTTATCTTCCAATTTAGCCATTTTGACCGCTTGCGAAACCGGAAAACCAAGCTATCAAGCTGGTGAAGGCATGATTTCATTAGCAAATGCTTTTAATTATGCAGGAAGCGAGAGCATTTTGACGAGCCTTTGGAAAATTGATGAACAATCGAGTGCTAAAATTGTGGATTTGTTTTACAATAACATCAAAAAGGGCTTTCCAAAAGACAAAGCCTTACAACAAGCCAAATTAACTTATATTTCTAAAGCCGAAGGCAGAACTATTAATCCAGAATATTGGGCTGGTTTGGTATTGATTGGTAACACAACTCCAATACAAATGACATCTTCTCCCAATTTAGTGTATTGGGTTTTTGGAATTTTATTGTTAGTGTTTACTATTTTAATTTATGGAAGAACGGTTTTAAAAAAACAAAGACAAACTCATTATAAGTTTTAAAATACTATGGCACATTTAAAACAAATATTATGCTTCATTTGTTTGCTTACAAGCCTTTTAAACAATGCTCAAAGCAAAAATAGAGGTGCAGAAATTTTAGACAAGTTGATTAGCGAAAAAGAATTTGTCAAGGCAGATTCTGTTCTCAAAGCAAACATTTCTGAATTAACTGCAAAAAAATCGTATTACTTATTAACAGATTATATTTACTACACAGGCAAAATTAAATCAGAATTACAAAATGAATCGGTTTCAAAAATAGCTGTAAATCAATTGGTTGAATTTATAAAATCAGCAACAGATTCTTTAAAAGTATTGCGTCAAGCCGAGTTGGAATTATCCAGTTATTATGAGTTTTTAGGAGATTCTCAAAAAGCCTACGACGCCAATTTGGAAGCCTTAAAATTAACTACAAAATGGCAGCAAGCAACACCTGAAGATTATGGTCTTATAGAGAATAATTTAGGTACATTAGCCAATAGAAAAGGAGATTTAGCCAAAGGGTTAGAGCATCATAAAAAAGCGCTTAAGTTTTACGAATCGTATTCTAAAACAGATAAAACAAACCTTTATGTAATTTACAATTCACTTGGAGGATCTATGTGGTATATATCCAAAATAGACAGTGCCTTGTACTTTTATAAAAAGGCTGACAAAACATTGAAATTATTAGAACCCAATCCGATAAATTCCTATTACAGACCTGCAATACTTCAAAACAATATTGCAGGAATTTATGCAAGTCAAGGTAATTTGGATAAAGCTTTAGAATCCATGAAACTGGCTATTAATTATATCACAGAATTTCTGAAATCAGACGCTTCTGACATTAAAAAAGAAGCTGCAAAAGAGTTCCTGTTTCAAGGTATTGAAAACTATGCTGGCATTTATAAAGATATGGGCAATTTTGAAAAAGCGAAAGAACTTTTAGAATACGCCTATAAAGAAAAGCAAAAGCAATTTAAAGCCAAAAATCCTGAATTATTCAAAGCAAAAATCTTATTGGGACAAATTTATTTGGCATTAAAAGACTATAAGCGTTCTGAACAATTTTTAGATGATGGTTTGGCTCATATTGAAATGACTGATGGCGACAACTACTTTTGGGCAGCAGATGCGCACTATTATAAAGCTTCTTTAAATGAAGAATTAGGAAAAAACACCATTGCAAAACAAAATTACGCAGTTGCTGAACAGTATTATGAAGCTGCTTTAAATGGTGCTTATGATGCCTTGTATTTAGATTTTATTATTAAAGCATCTCATTTTTATGCCAAAAATAACGATAAGAGCAAAGCACTTAACATGGCTGAAAAAGCTTATACCTATATAAAAGCCAATCAAGGTGTTACCACCTCTTTTGAAATTCAGCAGGCTTTAAATTTAGGAGAAATACACTATGAATTAGGCGATTATGAACTTGCTTTTCAAAAAGGCACAGCTACTTTAGAACTTCTAAAAAAAATACTGCCAACGCAAACAAACCCATCAGATTCTACTCAGATTCTTTTTTATAAACCTCAGGCTATTTTGTTAAAAAGTCAAGCAGCTTATAAACTTCAAACTAAAAAAGAGCTATCCTTTCTAAAAAATGAATTTAACAACATAGAAGAAGCCATTACCATTGTAGAACGCCAGAAAATATTGGTTGGTAATGAAAATAATGTCTCTTTTTTAATTGCAGATAACACACAACTTTTTGAGTTTGCAAAGCAATTGGCTTTAGAGTTGTATGAAGCAACTAAAGATCAAACCTATCTTAATAAAGTCATTGGTTTAAACGAATCTATTCTTTATAATAACATACGAGCACACCTCAACTCAAGGTCATCTATGGTTTATAATGATGTGCCTCAAGCCATTTTAAATCAAGAAAAAACCATTCAAAAAGCACTTCAAAAAGATTTAGATACTGACGATGCTATGTCACATTATTTTAAATTGGAAAATGACTGGAAAGCTTATTTAGAAATGCTAAAAACCAAGTATCCAAAGTATTATAAATTGCGTTTTGCTTCCATTTTTAAATCGTTGGCCAACCTTTCTGAAAAAGTACCTAAAAATTCAACCATTGTACGTTATACCTATATTGATAATCAACTGTATGCCATTGTTATTTCTAAAGAAGCTTCTCATATTTATAAATTAAATCAAGATCAAATAACGAATGCTATTGAAAAATTGCAAGAAGGAAGCACCTTGTTTGAAAATCAATTTGAAATTTTACATACTTTATATGCAAAACTGTGGAGTCCTTTTGAAAATGACATTAAAACCGAACATGTTATCATTATTCCAGATAGAGCGTTGTTTAATTTGAGTTTTGAAATGCTGACGCCAAAACAGGCAAAATCATATGCTGAGTTAGCAACTAATAGTTTGCTGTCCAAATATGTGATTTCATATAATTACAGTTTGTTTTTAATTGATAAAGACAGTAAAATCACAGACTACAAAGATAATTTTGTAGCCTTTGCACCAGAATTTAATGATAAAATGAAGACTGAATACGAAATAGCAATTCGTGATTCTTTAAATTTAGACAAAACCTATTTAACATTGTTGCCACAACCTTTTACAAAACGCTTAGCACAAAAATCAACACGCTTATTTAAAGGGACTTCTTTTTTAAATGAAAAATCGACCAAACATATTTTTGAAAGTAGCGCTAAAGAACACAAAATTATTTATATTGGTACACATGCCGAATCTAATAACGTTACACCAGAACTGTCGCGTTTGGTCTTTGCAAAAGCGTTAGATTCTACAAACACAGATGATAATTATTTATATACTTACGAAATTTACAATACCAACCTATCGTCTAACTTGGCAATCCTGACAGCCTGTGAAACCGGAAAACCAACCTATCAAGCTGGTGAAGGCATGATTTCGTTGGCAAACGCCTTCAATTATGCAGGAAGTGAAAGCATATTGACGAGCCTTTGGAAAATTGATGAACAATCGAGTGCTGAAATTGTTGATTTGTTCTATAAAAACATTAAAAAAGGCTGGTCAAAAGACAAAGCTTTACAACAAGCCAAATTAGACTATATGGCAAGGGCAAAAGGAAGAGCTATCAATCCGCAATATTGGGCTGGTTTGGTGTTAATTGGTGATACTTCACCTATAGCTTTAACATCGTCTTCAAGCTTAATTTACTGGTTGTTAGGCGGTTTTGTAATTATTTTATTTCTATTCTATTTTATAAAAAACAAAAAAGCATAAAAAAAGTTGCCAAATTAATGGCAACTTTTAAAGTATAAACTCTAAAGTTTTCCCTTAGCTGATTAATAGCATTTTTCGAGTTTATACTTTGTCATCGAAAACGTTTAAAAAGGTCATCATATAAATTCATAATTTTTTTTTAAACCCGATAAAATAATTAACATCAATAAAACAAAAAACCTCAAAGTCTAAATAAGATTTTGAGGTTTTTATCATTAAAAAGCTGTTCTATTTTTTGATGATTTGTTTTACAATACTACTGTTTAACGATTCTATTCTTAAGAAATAATTACCGCTTGAATAGTTTTCTAATGAAATTTCTTTAGTGCCATTCATTCCTTTTAAATCTACAACAGAAAGTATTCTTCCACTAATGTCTATAATAGTTGCTTTAGTCAAATTTATATGACTGTTATTTTTTAGTGTAACGATATTATTTGTTGGATTTGGAAAGAGTGTAATATTACTTTCAGATAATTGAAACCCTTCAACTCCTAAAGTAACATTCAAATTGAACGAACAAGAACCTACATTACCAGAAGCGTCAGTTGCTGTAAGTGTTATTAATGTATCTCCATCAGCATTGATGACCGTTCCTGGAGCTGGTGTTTGTACAACATTAAAACTGCTGCAGTTATCTGTTACTGAAATTTCATTGTTGGCATAATAATCCGGAACTGTATAACCTGTATCTTCATTAATTACAACATCTCCTCTACAAATTACAATTGGGTCTATGTTATCTTCAACGGTTACCGTTGCAGATGCTGACGCGCTATTGCCACTTTGGTCTGTAACTGTTAACATGACTGTATTGTCTCCTAAATTAGCACAAGTGAAATTGGTGACATCTAAACTTAGACTTGACACTGTACAATTATCTGTAGAACCATTATCAATATCTCCAGTAGTGATACTTGCATTACCAGAAGCATCCAGTTGAACGGTTACATTTTGAGTAACTACTGTTGGATCTATAGAATCCTCAACGGTTACTGTAGCATCAGCACTTGCGAAATTTCCTGCTTCATCAGTAACGGTTAAACTTACTGTATTATCACCTAAATCGGCACAGGTAAAACTGGTAACATCTAAAGCATACAATAAATTAGCTTGTAAGGTACAGTTATCGGTTGAGCCATTATCTATTTGTGCAGTTGTAATACTTGCATTTCCTGAAGCATCTAATTGTATAGTAATATTTTGAGTAAGAACTGTTGGTGGTTCAATATCCAATTTACCGGAAATGGTCAATAATACCGAGTTATCTCCAGGATAGGTGACATCAAAAGTATATTGTTTTCCTTGATATACTGCAATTACTGGAGTCGTCAAGTTTTCAGTAGCAATGGTTGATGACGTGGTTGCGATGGTAAAGGTATTGCCTAAATTGCCTTCAAAACCCATGGTCACATTGACTTCGCCATCAAAAATGACATTGTTTCCAGTAATAGCCAATACATCATATTCAGTATCTGGTGTCAACCCATTTAATTCTACATCCAAAACAGAGGTCGAAGATGATTTATAAGCTCCCAAAACGGTCAAGGTTCCTGGTGAGCCTCCTGGCGCAAAGATACCATCATTGGTAAAGTTTGCTGCAGCAGGAATGTCTATAGTTGCAGTTCCTTTGATGATACCATCTACTGTATTGTTCAGTCCAAAACCATCAACAAATTCGAGCTCGCCAGAACTTGCGTTAATAGTCCCTGAATTGGTAACTGGCGGATAAATATATGACACTCCAGTACCACCTGTTTTCTGTATCAAACCTGCGTTATTAATACTAAAAGCTTCGCTACCACTATAAGTTAAGATGGTATCCGATTGAAAGTCAATCACACCAGAAGCTTGATTATCTATAATAGCATTGTTATATAAATATAGATACCCTCCATCAGGAAACTTTATGGTTCCGGTATTTATAAGTTTAGTATCTTCACCTGATATATAACGAGAGCCAGCTCCTGCCAAACTAATGTCACTCTCATTGGTTAAAGTGCCTCCTCCAAGCAAACTACCACCCGTCCAAGTAACACCAGTAGCTCCTGTAAAATTAAAGTTTGCTGTGGTAGCGACGGAAATATTACTGTTCCAATTCATAGCACCTTGCAAGGCGCCTGTAAGCTCATTACTAACATTTATCGTTGTATTTAATACTAAGGTAGCGTCTGTTGCTACGTTATACACACCACCATTAAAGGTTTTTGCCTGATTATACATTTGAATTGATCCGTGTTCTACATTAATGGTTCCTGTATTAGTCAAAATACAGCCAAAATATGAAGTGTTATCGCCAGCAGTTTTTTTAAGCAAACCTGCATTGTTAAAGCTATGATTTGACCCTGAATAGCTCACAACGGCATCGGATTGAAAATCGAAAACACCTAACGCTGTATTGTTAAATACAGAGGTGTCATACAAATAGAAATAACCACCTCCAGGCATGGTTACCAACCCATTATTGGTCAAAGTAGTGCCTCCAGAGATATAACGACTACCTCCTCCTGCTAAACTAATAGTGCTTTCATTGGTTAAGGCACCGCCTCCAAGTAAACTATTTGCCGTCCAAGTAACACCAGTAGCTCCTGTAAAATTAAAGCTTGCTGTGGTAGCAACGGAAATATTATTATTCCAATTCATAGCGCCTTCCAAGGTACCTGTTAGCTCATTACTAACATTTATCGTTGTATTTAATACTAAGGTGGCATCTGTTGCAACGTTGTACACTCCTCCGTTAAATGTTTTTGGTAGAGATTGCATGATCAATGAACCGTTTTCGACACTCATAGTACCTGTATTGGTTAAATACGCTGAAAATCCGGAATTCCCGCCACCAGCGGTTTTTTTAAGCAACCCTGCATTGATAAAATTATGAGCTTCATTGCCGCCATAAGAAACAATGGCATTGGATTGAAAATCGAAAACACCTGACGCTGCATTGTTAAACACAGAGGTGTCATATAAATACAAATAGCCACCTCCAGGCATGGTTACCAACCCATTATTGATTAAGGTGGTGCCTCCAGAGATATAACGACTACCTCCTCCTGCTAAACCAATAGTGCTTTCATTGGTTAAGACACCGCCTCCAAGTAAACTATTTGCCGTCCAAGTAACACCAGTAGCTCCTGTAAAATTAAAGCTTGCTGTGGTAGCAACGGAAATATTATTATTCCAATTCATAGCACCTTCCAAGGTGCCTGTTAGCTCATTATCAACATTTATCGTTGTATTTAATACTAAGGTAGCATCTGTTGCAACGTTGTACACTCCTCCGTTAAATGTTTTTGGTAGAGATTGCATGATCAATGAACCGTTTTCAACACTCATAGTACCTGTATTGGTTAAATACGCTGAAAACCCCGAGTTTCCGTCACCAGCGGTTTTTTTAAGCAACCCTGCATTGATAAAATTATGAGCTTCATTGCCGCCATAAGTAACAATGGCATTGGATTGAAAATCAAAAACACCTGACGCTGTATTGTTAAATACAGAGGTGTCATATAAATACAAATAGCCACCTCCAGGCATGGTTACTAACCCATTATTGATTAAGGTGGTACCTCCAGAGATATAACGACTGCCTCCTGTTGCCATAATAATAGTCCCATTATTGGTTAAGGTACCTCCTCCATAAAATGAATGGTTCTTCCAAGTAACCGTTGTATTAGCACTAAAGGATGAAGCGTCCGTAAAACTTAAACTTTGATTCATGGTAAGGGTTGAGGTGCCTTGTACCACAATCGATTTAACAAAAGATGATACATTGACATTGACATCACTGCCATTGGGAATAATAACATCATTGGATGCTGTTGGGACAGCGTTTAAACTCCAATTGGCAGCATCGCTCCAGTTGGTTCCGTCTCCAGCACCTGTCCATGTGCTGGTTTGTGCAATTGCCGTGGTGCCTATCAGGCAAAGCAGCAGTAATAGATGTAAAAATCGTTTCATAATTAATAGCTTTTATAATGATTATATAACTACATCGAAATGATTTAAAAACGTGAGCAAAAAAATTGCAACTAAAATTAGGCTTGCTTTTTTGCTTGGAGGTGGGTAGATTGCTCCATAGTAAGATTGGAATGGCTTTATGTTTGTTTTAAATTTAACATTTCTACTGCCTTATATTAAATATATTTTAAAGAAGAATAATTTATTTTGGAGTAGAAGCAGATTAACACTTTACAATGCTTATTTAAGCAAAAAAGAGCTACATTTTCATGTAACTCTTTTTTTGCTCCTCCTCTTGGGCTCGAACCAAGGACCCTCTGATTAACAGTCAGATGCTCTAACCAACTGAGCTAAGGAGGAAGGTGTTTTCTCTTTTTTGAGGTTGCAAATATATCGTATTTTTTAATTTCAACAAATATATTTTAAAAAAATATTTTTATTTAAAAATTGCTTTGAATATATCGTTACCATTAGCAAATAATACTAAGGCGATTAGTATAAAAAAACCAACCATTTGGGCACGTTCTAAAAACTTTTCTGTTGGTTTGCGACCCGAAATAATTTCATATAATAAAAACATAACATGACCGCCATCTAAAGCTGGAATAGGCAATAAATTTAAAAATCCTAACATGATAGAAAGAAATGCCGTAATACTCCAAAATACTTCCCAACTCCAAAAATCTGGAAAAATATCGTAGATGGCTTTAAAGCCTCCAACACCTTTGTAAGCACCTGTACTTGGTGTAAAAATAGCTTTGAGTTGCTTAACGTAAGAACTTAGTTTATCTTTTGTTTTATTTAAACCTACAGGAATCGCCTCTAAAAAGCTATACTTTTTATTCTTGAAGTGGTAATAGTTTAAGGCTTCTAAGGTTTTTGGTGAGGCACCAGTAGCGTATATTAAGCCTAATTTACCTTCGTCATTTATGGTGAGAGGAATGGTTAATTGGGTGTTATCTCTTTTGATATGAGCTTCTACTTGTTGTCCTTTGAGCGTTTTGAGTGCTGGGATTAATTGGTCTGCATATTTTGTATTGATGTTGTTTAGACCAATAATGACGTCGCCTTTTGTAATTCCACTGTTCTTATTAAACGAGCTGTCAGGTACTTCGGATATTAAAAAGGGCATTCTTAAATCAATAAACGAACGGTCTTTTGAATCGATGAGTTGCGAAAGTAAATCGTGAGGTAATTCTATTGTTGATTGCACGCCTTGGCGTTCAATGGTTATGTCTTTACCAAAAAGCACACGTTCCGAAATTTGTGAAAAATCTTGAATCTTAAATCCGTCAACGGCAATAATTTTATCGCCTGTTTTTAATCCTGCTTCATTAGCAACTGTATTCTCAATAAGTAAACCGTCTTTGATGTTTTCATTAGGTAAAATTTCGTCACCATAATAATAGCTCATTCCTATATAGATAAAGATGGCCAATACAAAGTTGACGGTAACACCACCTAACATAATAATTAAGCGTTGCCATGCAGGTTTAGAGCGGAACTCCCAAGGTTGAGGCGGTTGTGCCATTTGCTCTTTGTCCATGCTTTCGTCAATCATTCCAGAGATTTTTACATAACCTCCTAAGGGTAACCAACCAATACCATAAACGGTATCGCCAATTTTCTTTTTAAATAATGAGTATTTAACATCAAAAAAAAGGTAGAATTTTTCTACTCTGGTTTTAAAAATTTTTGCTGGTATAAAGTGTCCTAACTCGTGTAAAACAATCAGTAAGGAAAGGCTTAATAAAAATTGCCCAATTTTAATTACAAACTCCATCTATCGTATTCAAAAAATTATAAGGCACAAAAGTAGTGTTTTACTGCCATTTAGAAAATAATAAGCTGTGTATTCACTCATTTTTTAACAGCGATTTATTAATTTGCCCTTTATTGGTTTGCAATTGCACAAAAAACAAACCAGACGCTAAGGCAGAAACGTTGATGGTGTTTGTTATATTTGGTTGTTGTAGTACTAATTGTCCTAAGGTATTATAGATACTTATTTTGAAAATGTCTAAACTTTCTGGTTTTTGGATGTTTAAGATTTGTGAAACTGGATTTGGATATAAAAGCAAAGATGTTTCTAATTGGACAGGATCAGTACCTAAAGTGACACTGTTGTTTTTGGAAATTAAATCGGCTTCTGGATCAAAGAGGACATTGGCAACTGTAAAGTTTACTGAATTAAGAAACTGCTGCATATTGGTAGTGTTGTTTAATACGATATCTAAAGTTTCTCCTAAGGTTCCGACAAGTCTTAAAGGAACAGGTGCTTCAAAATAGCTGACTGAGGCATCGCTTTGCGTTTGTTCAATTTTAATACTTATTTGATTACTGTTGGGTTGATTCCAAGTAATATTATAGGTTGGATAGCCTTGGTTGTAAACCCAATCGTTAAAAAATTCGGTTAAATCTAAAGCACTTGTATTTTCCATTATCGCTTTAAAATCATCCGTTTTAGCATAGTTGTATGCCAAATTTGGAGCGTCTAAATAATTTCTCATCCCTTGGAAAAAATCGGTATCTCCTAATTTTTTCCGTAACATATTTAACACCATAGCGCCTTTGTTATAGGTGAGCCTATTACTAAAAATACGATTGATATCTAAGGTGTCAATATTTGATAAATAAACTGCACCATTAGGTTGCGATGTGATAGATGCTCTGGTTTGTTGTTTCCAAGTAATAAAATCGGTATTGCCATCTAAATTTTCAATTACTAAAGCGGAAAGGTAGGTTGCAAAGCCTTCGTTGAGCCAAATGTCTTTCCAACTGCCACAGGTTACTTTGTCGCCAAACCATTGGTGTGCTAACTCGTGGGCAATGAGGTTTCTGCCAAAACTTCCCATAAAAGAAACGGTTGTATGTTCCATACCTCCAGCCCATCCAAATTGGGCATGACCATATTTTTCATTAGCAAAGGGATATTCGCCAAATAAATTGGAATAAATATCAATTAACGTAGGTGTTATAGCTGTGTTAGCTTGACTTTGAGCCAAGGTTTCAGGATAAACATAATTGACCACCTCAAAAGGGTTACCATTATTAGCCACTTGTTCTGTATATACAGCGTAATTGGTTACGGCTATGGCTACTAAATAGGCAGGAATTGGATAGCCATGTTTGAAATGTGTAGTTTTGTTGGTGCCATTAACCACCTGACTTTGTTCTAAACCATTAGAAACTGCTACATATTCGTCTAATGAAGGGTTGAATTGTGGTGTGGTGATAAAGACATCAATAGAATCTATTTTATCATTTAAATCTTGTTTACAAGGCCACCATCCTTTGGCTCCATAAGGTTCCGAAAGTGTCCAAAGAATAGGGTTTCCGTTATGGAAATTGACTTCAAAAGAGCCAAATCCAGAACTTACGGGATTGCCAGAATAACTGATGGTTAATGAATCTAAAACGCCTGTATTTTGGGTTTGGTCTAAAGTAATGACTAACTCTTCATTTGCATTTTGATTAAACGACAAAGAGTTACCGCGTTGCAGTACTTGAGAAACCGTCATATTATTAGCCAAATCAAAAGTAACTTGGTTTAAATTTTCTTTAGCTTCAAAATAGGTGGTGACATCTCCAGAGATAAATGCTTGTGTAGGATTTACATTAAGTTCTAATCTATGGTATTTTACATCATAGTTGCCTGTGTTTAAATTTGCTCTAAATAGCATTTGGTTTAGAGCCGCCTTAGCTTCGGCTTCTCTAACCTCATTTAAAGTTTCATTAAAATTTTGGGCAAAAAAGGGTAAGGACACAAAACAGGCAATCCAAAGTAGAGGTGTTTTCATTGATATTTATTTTCTTTTTTGTGCATCTGACAATCAGATACAAATAGCATGTTAAAAATACCTAAATAAATACTTATGTGTCGTATTTTTGCAAACAAATCTTACATAACCCCTAAAAACACAGTCGAAATGCTTTCGTTTTTTAAAGATTACAAATATTTTGCCATCGCATTTACCATTCTCTCTATCATCATCATCAGTATTATTTATAACATTTATGATGTGCAAAAACCCTTGCCTATTTATCAACCAGCGATGGTAAATTCAGATATGGTAGATAGCACCATTCAGTATCAAAGAAAATACCATACCATTGCCGATTTTAGCCTTATTAATCAAAACGGAAAGATTGTTACACAAGACGATTACAAAAACAAAATTTATGTAGCCGATTTTTTCTTTACCACTTGCCAAAGTATTTGTCCTGTTATGACAAGCCATATGGTTGACATACAAAACGCTCTTAAAGATGATGATGAGGTTATGCTGTTATCATACTCTGTAACTCCACAAATTGATAGTGTTGCTCAGTTAAAACGTTATGCTATTGAAAAAGGGGTGAATGATGCCAAATGGAATTTAGTTACTGGTGACAAGAAACAAATTTATGACTTGGCACGCAAAAGCTATATGGCTGTAAAAACACAAGGAAATGGTGATATGTATGACATGATACATACTGAAAACTTTACCCTTGTTGATAAAAAGCGTCAAATACGAGGTTATTACGATGGCACCAAGCCTGAAGACATTAAACGCTTACTAAAAGATATTAAAATTTTGGAAAAAGAACAAAGAGATTGATTTTTGAACACCTAATTTTATTTTAAAAAAAGAAAGAATAGCACAGCCAAAACGCCAAATAATTCCTATTTTTTTAAAACATTATCAATATCTAAAAAACTTTAAACCCGAAACTTTGACCCTCTGACTTATTTAGTTTATTTTTGCTTCTTTAAAATCAATCTAAATAAGCTTTGCAAATTACTTTAGCACAATTAAAACGTGGAGAACGCGCCATCATTACTGATGTGTCGTCTATTTATGTTCCGTTAAAACTATTAGAAATGGGCTGTTTGCCTGGTAATTATGTAGAACTTGTACAAGTAGCTCCGTTTGCAGACCCAATGTATCTTAATATTAATGACACCCATTTGGCCATACGCAAAGAAACTGCCATTCATATTTTAATAGACTTGATACATGAGTAAGCAGATTAATGTCGCTTTAATAGGAAATCCAAATACAGGAAAAACCTCCGTATTTAATGCCCTAACAGGATTAAACCAAAAGGTAGGAAACTACCCAGGAATTACGGTTGAAAAAAAGGAAGGACTATGCAAATTACCGCGTGGTGTTAAAGCACATATTATCGATTTGCCAGGAACTTACAGTTTAAACGCCTCATCACTTGATGAAAACGTAGTCATTGAACTACTTTTAAACAAAAACGATAAAGATTTTCCTGATGTAGCAGTAGTGGTAAGCGATGTTGAAAACTTAAAACGAAACCTCCTTCTCTTTACACAAATTAAAGATCTTGAAATTCCTGCCATTTTGGTCATCAATATGTCTGACCGAATGGTGTATAAAGGAATTTCATTAGATATAGACTATTTAGAACAGCAGCTTAAAACCAAAATTGCATTGGTAAGCACTCGTAAAAAGAAAGGCATAGATGAATTAAAAGAGCTCATTTCTAACTACAAAGAGTTATCCATTGAACCTTGCATGAATGCCTCTGAAATTGACAAACCTTATTTTGATGGTTTGCGAAAAGCCTTTCCAAACCAATTACTATACAAACTCTGGTTAGTTATTACACAAGATGTGAACTTTGGTAAAACCGATAGAAATGAAATTAATGCTGTAGCCGATTTTAAGACCAAATCTAAAGCCGATTTAAAACGTCTTCAGCAAAAAGAAACCATTAAACGTTATCAATTTATTAATGATACACTTAAGGTTGGGCAAACCATCGACCTTAAAAGTGCCAAAGATTTGCGTATCAAATTAGACAGAATTCTAACTCATAAAGTTTGGGGTTATCTTATTTTTCTTATCATTTTACTTACTATTTTTCAAGCCATTTATGATTGGTCCAGCGTACCCATGGATTTTATTGATAAAGCATTTGCTGCTTTGGGCGATTGGACTAAACACGCCTTACCGCAAGGTGCTTTTACCAATTTGTTAGCCGAAGGTATCATACCTGGACTTGGAGGAATTGTCATATTTATTCCGCAAATCGCCTTTTTGTTCCTCTTTATTTCGGTGCTTGAAGAAAGTGGTTATATGAGTCGTGTGGTATTTTTAATGGATAGAGGCATGCGACGTTTTGGTTTGAGCGGAAAAAGTGTAGTTCCTTTAATTTCAGGAACCGCTTGTGCTATTCCAGCTATAATGGCAACGCGCAATATTGAGAGTTGGAAAGAACGCTTAATAACTATTTTGGTTACACCATTTACTACCTGTTCTGCACGATTACCTGTATATCTTATTATCATTTCATTAGTTATTCCTGAAGGTCGCTTTCTTGGTTTAGGCTATCAAGCGTTAACTTTAATGCTATTGTATTTAATAGGTTTTGCAGCAGCTTTAGTATCATCTATGATTTTAAATAAGATACTTAAAATAAAAAGTAAAAGCTTTTTTGTAGTTGAAATGCCCAATTACAAACTCCCTTTACTTAAAAATGTAGCCTTAACAGTTGTTGAAAAAACTAAATCTTTTGTATTTGGTGCTGGTAAAATCATTCTTGCCATTTCTATCATTCTTTGGTTTTTAGCGTCTTATGGTCCTGGTGAAAATTTTAATGATGCCCAAGCTATTGTAACAGAACAATATGCTTCTCAACATTTAAACGAAGAAGAAATTCAACAACATATTGCCACCTATAAATTAGAACATTCATTTATTGGTTTGACAGGTCGCGCTATAGAACCTGTAATACGTCCTTTGGGCTACGATTGGAAAATTGGGATTGCTATTATAAGCAGTTTTGCTGCTCGCGAAGTTTTTGTAGGGACACTTGCAACCATTTACAGTGTAGGGAGTGACCAAGAGGAAACCATCAAAAACAGAATGGCAGGAGAAATCAATCCAGTTTTAGGAGGTCCCTTGTTTAATTTTGCTTCAGGCATCTCCTTATTGCTGTTTTATGCCTTTGCTATGCAGTGTATGAGTACCTTAGCTATTGTAAAAAGAGAAACCAACAGCTGGAAATGGCCACTGTGGCAATTAGTTACCATGAGTAGCTTTGCTTACATTGTTGCTTTAATTGCCTATCAGGTTTTAAAATAAATTACGATTAAAAACTATGAATACACTCATTCAAAATATATTAGTTTTTGCAGCACTTGGTTTTGCTTTACTTTTTTTAATTAGAAAATTCTTTTTTAAAAAATCGAAATCCAAAAACAAAGTAGGAGAACACGATTGTGATAATTGCCATTAATCTCTTACAATCATTATAGGAATTTTTACTTTATGTCTAACAGCATCTACAGTAGTTCCTAAAAGCAAGTCTTTAAATCCAGTATGACCATGACTGCCTAAAACAAGCAAATCAAAATTTGTAGCATTTACAATTTTAGGAATACTTTGTTTGGGCGAACCAAAACCAAGTTCGGTAGTGACCTTAAATCCTTTTTGCTCTAATTTTTCTTTATAAGTGTTTAAAAAGACTTCATCACTTTCTGTTTCATAATCATCAATTTCATCGCCATAAATCATCGCTCCAGGGGTTTCTACAACATGTATAAGTGTATATTCGGCATTAGTTCCTCCTAATTGCAACGCAGTAGAAATACTCTTTTCATCAGAAGTAGAAAAATCTACAGGTATTGCAATTTTTTTATAAGATAAAGGTTTAATTACCTCTTCTATTTTTGCATCAAGAATGTGAGGTACCATTTTTCTGTTTTCAAATTTCATATTAGACGTTGTGGTTCTAAAAGTGATATAAAGCAGAAGAATTGCGGCACCAATAGCACTTGGAATGACAAATATCCAGATATAAATTGGGTTTTCAGCGGTGGCTAACCAACCCAAAATTTCATCATAGACTAATTTTGCATTCAATCCAACAATAATAATAGTAATAAGCCATGAAGCAACTCTTAATGGCCATTTAATGTGAAAGCCATTCATTAGTTTTTTGCTACTTACAAAATGAATTAAAGGAATGATGGCAAATCCTAATTGCAAACTCAAAACTACTTGGCTCAATACTAATAATCTTCCTGTGCCACTTTCGCCAAAATAAATAACTGTAAAGAGTGCTGGAACGATGGCTAACATTCGGGTAATCAAGCGTCGTACCCAAGGTTGAATACGTAAATTCAAATGACCTTCCATCACAATTTGTCCAGCAAGAGTGCCAGTAAGTGTACTGCTTTGTCCAGCGGCAATTAGGGCAATAGCAAAGAAAGCAGGTGCTAATTTAGAGCCTAAAAGCGGTTCTAAAAGCGCATGTGCATCTTGTATTTCGGCAACTTCAAACATACCATTTTTATGAAAAACAGCGGCTGCAAGGATAAGGATAGCAGCATTCACAAAAAAGGCAAGATTGAGTGCAACGGCTGAATCTATAAAGTTAAATTTCAAAGCTTGTTTTATTCCTTTTTTTGTACGTTCAATTTTTCTGGATTGCACCAAGGCCGAATGCAAATACAGGTTATGTGGCATAACAGTGGCTCCTATAATACCAATAGCGATATAAAGTGCCATACTGTTGGGAAGAGAAGGGATAAACCCTGCCATAAGCTCGCCCATATCTGGTTTTGCAAAAAACATTTCGACCAAAAATGAAAGTCCAATGATAAAAATAAGTCCAATGATAAAAACTTCCATTTTGCGCATACCTTTGTTCAACAGAAAAAGCAGTAAAAACGTGTCTAATGCAGTGATGGAAACGCCCCAAATCATTGGTAATCCAAAAAGGAGGTTCAATCCAATAGCCATCCCAATTACTTCGGCAAGATCACAAGCTACAATAGCAATTTCGGCAAGTATGTACAGTACAAAATTGACAAAAGGATTATAGGCTTCACGTGAGGCTTGTGCCAAATCACGTCCTCGTACCACGCCTAAACGTGCGCACAAACTTTGCAATAGAAGTGCCATAATATTACTCATTAACAAAACCCAAATCAGTTTGTATCCAAACTGGCTTCCACCAGCAATATCTGTTGCCCAATTACCAGGATCCATGTAGCCGACACTTACCAAATAAGCAGGCCCTAAAAAAGCCAATAATTTTTTCCAAGGCGATTTTTTACCAGACGTATCAATAGTTCCATGAACTTCTTCCAATGATTTATGGGCATGTTTCTGCATAAGTCCTATGTGTTTTGTATGTAAATGTTGTCTGCAGTTTTTTTAGAGACATTAATAATGGATGCATTGATGGCAATTTCGAGAGATTGGTCAAACACTTCTTTGTGAAGCACTTTAATTTTATTACCAAGTGAAATGTGTTGTTTGTCAAGGTATTGAAGAAAAGGTGCAGATGAATCTTTGACACCAACAAATAGACCTTCGTCACCTATTTTGCATTCAGATAATAGAATTTTGGCTGTTTTGGTAAAATTTCCATCCTTATCAGGAATAGGATCGCCATGAGGATCTTCTTTTGGATGGCCTAAAAAAGCATCCAGTTCGTCAATCAATTTTTCTGATTTGATGTGTTCCAACTGTTCAGCCACATCATGTACTTCATCCCAAGAAAAGTGGAGTTTATCAACCAAAAACACTTCCCAAAGTCGATGTTTTCTAACTACAGATGCTGCTGTTAAGCGTCCCAATTCGGTCAAACTAACGCCTTGGTATTTGATATAATTCGCCAAATTTTTTTCGGCCAGTTTTTTAATCATATCGGTTACCGAAGAGGCTTTGGTATCCATTTGTTCGGCAATAGCATTGGTGCTTACTGCATCATTGCCTTGTTTGCCAAGGTGATAAATAGCTTTTAAATAATTTTCTTCAGATAAGGTCACCAAAACGTTTCATTTAGATTACAAAGATACTAATATTTACTTAACGGTAAATATTTTTTTAGTCTTGTCTAAAAAAATGAAATATTTAACTATAAAGCATAACGCCTTTCAGAACGAATGAGGTTTTGGCATTTGAGACAGATACTAAAATAGTAGTATCCAATTAAGAAAACACACTATGTAGATTTCTTAATTTAATTTTTATCTAATTCATTTGCTCCACTTAAAACTTGCGTTCCTTTTGCAACCGCTCATATGCTTCTTGTACTTGTCGGAATTTTTCTTCAGCACCTTTACGATGTTCTTCACCTAAATGAATCACTTTATCAGGATGGTATTTTTTTGCCATTTTTCGGTAAGCCGCTTTAATTTCATCCACAGTAGCGTCTTTGGTAATGTCCAGAATTTTATATGCATTATCACTGCTGTTATAAAACATGGCTTTAATGCTTTCAAAATCGCGAGCACTAATTCCTAAATACCCTGAAATAGTAAAAATTTGCTTTGCCTCATCTTCCGTTACTAACCCATCGGCTTTAGCAATTCCAAATAAAAAATGAAGTAATTGCAAACGTGATGGATGGTCCATCATTTGTTGAATTTGTTGACATACTTGACGCGTTGGGATGTGTTGCTGATTGATGTTTTTAAACAATTTAAAAGCATTGTTGGCTCTGTCTTTTCCGTACATGCTTACAAATTGTTGACGTACAAAATCGAGTTCGCGTTGGTCTTGAATGCCATCGGCTTTGATGACTATGGACGCCAAAATGAGTAAACTTACTTCAAAATCGCCCGATTGGGTTTGAGGTCGTTGTTGTGTTTGTGTTCTATTGGTTGTTTGGTGTCTATTTTGTGGATTGCCTTGTCCTAAAAAAGGAGTATTATTACCATCAGCCATGGTGTCAATAAAACTGCCTATTGCCAATCCGATAATGGCTCCAATTGGCCCACCAACCGACCAACCCAAACCTGCACCTATCCATTTTGAAAAACTCATCTATGCATTTATTTTTTTGTTAAATCAAATATACTATAGTTAGTTGTTTTTTTAAGGTATTTGTTACCGATTTTAACCATTGAAAACCCAAATAGTACCATTCAAACTCCTAACTGATAACCGTTGACTACCGACTATTTTTGCGTATCTTTGCAGTCTGAATAATAATTTAAAAAATAAGATATATGTATCCAGCAGAATTAGTAAAACCAATGCGTGAAGATTTGACCAAAGTTGGTTTTGAAGAATTACATACTGCCGAAGCTGTGGATGCTGCTTTAGCAAAAGAAGGAACCACTTTAATAGTTGTGAACTCAGTTTGTGGTTGTGCAGCTGCCAATGCACGTCCAGGAGCGCGATTAAGTTTGCAAAACGCTAAACGTCCTGACCATATTGTCACTGTGTTTGCAGGTGTTGATAAAGAAGCGGTTGATCAAGCACGTCAGCATATGGTACCATTTCCTCCAAGTTCGCCCTGTATGGCTTTGTTTAAAGATGGTGAATTGGTGCACATGTTAGAGCGTCATCATATTGAAGGTCGTCCTGCCGAATTGATTGCAGAAAACCTTGTAGATGCTTTTAATGAGTATTGCTAAAAGGAAGGCTGAAGTTGGAAGACCAAAGTCCATAAAAATTAAAAACCACGATTATGTCGTGGTTTTTTTGTCCTTAAGTACCATTCAACTAATTTTGTAATATGATAAAATTATTAGCTTACCCATTAACCGTTATTTACCTTCTTTTTTTTGGGTTAACTCTTATTGTATTTCATCCTATACAATGGTTTTGTTTTAATGTGTTGGGCTATAAAGCTCATAAAATAAGTGTGGATTGGCTTCAGTTTTTTTTAATGCGTTGTATGAACGTTTTAGGAACTCGTTTTACCTTTAATAATCCTTACAAAATTGATGCAAATCAACCTTTAATTATTGTTGCCAACCATCAAAGTATGTATGATATTTCGCCTATTATGTGGTATCTACGCAAACACCATCCAAAATTTATTGCCAAAAAAGAATTAGGCAAAGGCATACCAAGTGTGTCATACAATTTACGTCATGGAGGTTCGGTGTTAATTGACCGCAAAAACCCAAGGCAATCATTACCTGCTATTATGAAATTTGGTGAGTATATTGAAGCACATAAGCGTGCAGCTGTTATCTTTCCAGAAGGGACACGAAGCAAAAATGGTATTCCAAAACCATTTCAAACCAAAGGCTTAGAAATTTTGTTTAAAAAAATTCCTTCGGCAGTTGTAGTGCCAATCAGTATTAACAATTCTTGGAAAACCTTAAAATATGGTAAATTTCCAATGGGTTTAGGTGCGCATCTTATTTTTACAGTACATGAACCTATTAAATTAGCTACCTTTGCAAATAAAGAAGCACTTATAAGTCATATTGAGACTACAATTACTTCAAACATTCATCCCTAAACTCAAGATTATGTCGTTAAAAAATGTACGATTGGAAGTGATGCACCATCTAGAAAAAGACGTCGAATCCTTAATAGAAAAATATTTAATTCCTGTTGAAAATATATGGCAACCTACTGATTTTTTGCCAAATTCTGAAAACGAAGGGTTTTTAGAAGCCGTTAAAGAAATACGTGAACTATCTAAAGAATTACCTTATGATTTTTGGGTGGTTTTAGTTGGTGATATGATTACTGAAGAAGCCTTACCAACTTACGAATCGTGGTTAATGGACGTGGAAGGTATTGAACAAATGGAACGCAATCCGTGGGCCAAATGGGTACGTCATTGGACTGCCGAAGAAAACCGTCATGGTGATGTCCTCAATAAATATTTATACCTGTCAGGACGTGTTAACATGAAAGAAATTGAAAAAACCACACAGTATTTAATTGCAGATGGTTTTGATATAGGTACAGATAGAGACCCTTATAAAAACTTTTTATACACTAGTTTTCAAGAATTGGCTACTTATATTTCGCATAATCGTGTGGCTAAATTGGCTAAAGCCAAAGGGAATAAGCAATTATCTAAAATGTGTAAAATTATTTCGGGTGATGAGATGCGACACCATCATGCTTATTGTGAATTTGTTGAACGTATTTTTGCAGTAGATCCAAACCAAATGATGGTGGCGTTTCAAACAATGATGAAACAAAAAATAACAATGCCAGCACATTTTTTAAGAGAATCTGGTGCTAAAATAAGTACGGCCTTTGAACAGTTTAGTAATACAGCTCAACGTATTGGTGTTTACACTTCTGCAGATTATGTGGACATTCTTGAAAAACTTATTAAACGCTGGGAAATTGCTAATATGACTAACCTCTCTGACGAAGCAGAAAAAGCAAGAGACTATTTAATGAAATTACCACAGCGTTTAACCCGTTTGGCAGAACGCATGAAAATTCCTGAAAATTCTTATCAATTTAAATGGGTAGAACCAGCGGTTTTAAAATAATGACAAAACCTATTGTTACATAAAATTCCTTTCAGCATTTGAAAGGAATTTTTATTTTTATAGTATGACAAAAGCTAATGACCAAATATTCAAAACCAAAATTTTTGTAAAAGAACAACTTCAAAATGCTGAAGGTGGCCACGATTGGTTTCACACCCTAAGGGTGTTTAATAATTCTTTATTAATCTCTAAAGGCGAAAACGTTGATGCTTTTGTTGTAGCACTTGGTGCTTTATTGCATGATATTGCAGATAGTAAATTTCATAATGGCGATGAGAGCATTGGTCCTAAAATGGCACGCGAATTTTTATTCAACATTAACGTCGATTCAACAATCATTGAACACGTTGTCAACATTATTGAAAACATCTCTTTTAACAAGTCTTTAGAAAAAGGTAAAAAATTTACCTCTCCTGAATTGGATGTTATTCAAGATGCCGACCGATTGGATGCCCTTGGAGCCATTGGTATTGCACGTACTTTTAATTATGGTGGTTTTAAAAACAGAACCATTTTTGACCCTTCTATAAAGCCAAATATGAACATGACCAAGGAGGAATACAAAACATCCACAGCACCAACTATTAATCATTTTTATGAAAAATTGTTGTTGTTAAAAAACAAAATGAATACTAAAACTGGGAGACAAATTGCCGAAAAGCGTCATCAGTTTATGGAATTGTATTTAGAACAATTTTATGCGGAATGGGATGGAAAACGATAGTATTTCATATACATCTATTGAAGGTTTACCTGATACCATTGTAATTTCAAAACTTCTTAAATTATATGCTGTCATTTTTAGCGATGCTGATACTTTGTTTTTTAAACAACGAATTTCAGAACATAAAGATTTATATGCTGTTCTCGTGTTCAATCAAGATGAATTGATTGGTTTTAAAATAGGTTATCCATATAACGATGTTACATTTTATAGTTGGATTGGAGGCATTCATCCTGATTACAGAAAACAAGGCATCGCTTCTAAATTAGCGGAATTGCAAGAAGTTTATGCTAAAACGAAAGGTTTTGAAAAGCTGCGGACAAAATCGATGAACACTTATAAACCAATGATGATCTTGAATTTGAAAAACGGTTTTGACATCAACAAAATATATACCAATGTTAAAGGGCAGACTAAGATTGTGTTTGAGAAAAATTTGGATAGATACTGAATCTGGTTACCTATGACAAGTTTGAACTTTTGTGTTTCTTAACCTTACTCAGAAAGGCAATTTTAAAACAACTTCATCTGTCCAACTTTATATTCCTCGTGAAGTTCGGTGTTTAACCTTGGCATTCGTTTGCCTTTAAAATATTTCTGTCTTGCCAAATGCACCAAATCGTTTATTTGTTTGGCTATTTGGCCTTCGCCTCGCATTCTGGTTTTAAACCTGCTGTCGTTTAAAGTGCCTCCATGGCAATTTTCAATTTGATGTAGCACTTTATCAGCTCTGTCTGGTAATGTTTTTTTAATCCAATCGGTAAAAATTTCGCCAATTGCTCCATTAAGCCTTACAATAGTATGACCAATACTCAAGGCACCAAGCTCTGAAACGGTTTTTGCCAATGGTAAAATTTCGTGACTGTTGATAGATGGAATTATTGGTGCCAACATCACATTTACTGGAATGCCATTTTCTGACAATATTTTAACGGTTTCTAAACGTTTTTTGATAGTTGCGGTTCGTGGCTCTAAAATACGTCGTGTGTCTTCTGAAAGTGAAGTGATTGAAATGTTGATTGCAATTAAATTGTCTTTAGCAAGTGCTTTTAAAATATCTAAGTCGCGCAAAATCAAAGCATTTTTTGTGATGATAGCCACAGGATGCTTGTATTTTAAAAACACTTCCAAGCATTTTCGAGTGATTTCAAATTGCTTTTCGGCTGGTTGATAGCAGTCTGTATTGCCAGACATCACAATAGTATGCGTTTTCCAGCTTTTCTTTTTAAGCAGTGTTTCTAATAATTTTGGAGCTTCTTTTTTAACCAAAATGCGTCGTTCAAAATCTAAACCAGCACTATAACCCCAAAATTCGTGACTGTTGCGCGCATAACAATAAATACAACCATGTTCACAGCCTTGATACATGTTCATAGAATAAGCCATTCCAACATCAGGGCTTTCTACCTTATTGGCAATGGTTTTTGGAAATACCTCAAGATATTGGGTTTTATTTTTATCGGCTTCTTCACCTTCAATGGCACAAAATTCTAAGAAATCGTCGCGCATTTGGTGTGTCAACTCAAAGAATCGGTTAGGTGTGTTAAGTTGTGCTCCACGACCTTTAATGGTAGGATTTGGGTTCATAAAAAATTAACTTAAAGGCAATTTTAGAAAAATATCTCTTTAAAATTAATTCATAATGGTTTTTAAAACTGTTAAAAAACTATTGGATTATTAACAAAGTGTGTAGGAATTTTATTTCCCAGGAAACTCCGCTTTTCGTTTTTCTAAAAATGCTGTCGTGCCTTCGGTAAAATCTTCCGTTCCAAAACATTTTCCAAATTGCTTAACTTCCGTTTTATAACCATCAACTCCCTCTTTAAAATTGGCGTTAATTGCTTTAATAGCGCCTTTAATAGCTACTGAAGAATTTCGCATTATTTTTCCTGCAATTTTTTCGCATAAGGGAATTAAGTCGTCTTGTGTAGTTACATGATTTACTAAGCCGTAAGAAAGTGCTTGGTTAGCATCTATCATTCCTGCTGTCATAACCATTTCCATGGCACGACCTTTACCTACTAATTGTGGTAAGCGTTGTGTACCTCCATAACCAGGAATAACGCCTAAAGATACTTCTGGCAAGCCCATTTTTGCAGTATCACTGGCAATTCTAAAATGGCAAGCCATTGCTAATTCTAAACCGCCACCAAGGGCAAACCCATTAACCGCAGCAATGACTGGAGTTGAAAGGTTTTCAACAAAATCGAACAATAGTTCTTGTCCTTTAGCTGCTAATTTTTCGCCATTTTTTACATCAAAATCGGCAAATTCACTAATATCTGCTCCAGCTACAAACGCTTTGTCTCCACTTCCTGTAACAATGATAACTTTAGTGTTTTTGTCTTTATTAGCGTTATCAAAAGCGTCGTGTAATTCTTGTATGGTTGCTTTGTTTAAGGCATTGAGTTTGTTGGGACGATTGATAGTAATGGTTGTAATACTATTGTTGAACTCGGCTAAGATATTTTGGTAAGACATATTGAATGTTTAAGATTTCTTTTTTTAGGAATTTGGGTTAATCTTTTGGAAACGTGACTGTAAAAGTGGTTCCTTTTCCTTTTTGAGTTGTAAAGGTAATATTTCCGTCATAAGTTTCCACAATATTTTTTACCATTGCTAAACCTAATCCCATACCACTGGTTTTGGTGGTAAATTTTGGTTCAAAAATTTTGGTTTGGTTGGCTTCAGAAATTCCTATACCATTATCCGTTACCAATATTTTTACTTTATCAGCATCAGAAAGGACACTAACCACAACTTTGGGTTCTTGATGGTCAGGTATGGCTTGTATGGCATTTTTGACTAAATTGGTTATCACTCTTATTAATTGTGTACGGTCTAATTTGGCAATAATTTTTTGTTCATTAGCATGAAATTCAATATAATCTTCGCTAAAAATATCGAGTGCTAATTTTACAATGCTTACCACATTTAAGGTTTCATTTTGTTGCGCAGGCATTTTGGCAAAATTGGAAAACGCAGATGCAATAGAACTCATCGTATCTATTTGCTGAATTAAAGTTTTGCTGTATTCATCTACTTTTTGATGAATTTTAGGGTCTTGAGGGTCAAATTTACGCTGAAAACTTTGTACACTCAAGCGCATTGGTGTGAGTGGGTTTTTAATTTCGTGAGCTACTTGTTTTGCCATTTCTCGCCATGCTTGTTCACGCTCGCTGGTTGCTAATTTTACAGCACTTTCTTCTAACTCATCAATCATGCTATTATAGGAGTTCACAAGAGTTGCAATTTCATCGCTTGAAGATTCAACCTCAATGCGTTTGTTTCGTTTTTCTAATCGAGTGGCGTTGATTTTGTCACTAATTGTTTTTAATGATTTGGTGATGTATTTTGACAAGAAATAGGCAATCATAAAAGCGATGACCAACATAAAGCCATAGGCATAAGCCAAGCGTTCCAAAAACTCATTGAGTTCTTTGTTTAAGAAATCATCGTCTTCTAAATAAGGCAAATTTAAGATGGCCAAAGGTTTAAATTTTTTGTCTGTAATATAGGTGTAAGCAGATCTATAATTTTGTCCATTTATCTGAATGTTTTCGACATATCTTCGTTCTGCTGTGTTGGATAAAGCATTCAAAATATCAGCACTTAAACATTTTGATATAGAATCTTGTTGCATGCTGGCTTTGGACGATTTTAATAAACCGCCTTCTAAATCGTATAAATTAACACGCATTTGATGAATATCGGCAATTTTGTTGATTTCTTCTCTGAAAATTAATGGAATTTTTTCTGTCGTTACAGGATAGGTCGTTTCCCTAATTACAAAGTCGATATGACGTTTGATGTTTTCTTCTTTTCGTTCTAATCGCTCTTTGTGGTAATCATGAGCTTCTTCATTATACTGATAAATGGTAACTGCAGCAATTAAAATGGATGCCAACAGTATTAAAAGTATCATGGCAATAAAGATACGAACGCGTAAGGACAGTTTTTTTAGATGCATCAGCAAATTATAAGTAGCTAAATATAACAATAATCGAACCAAAAAATTTAGGTTCAATGTGTTTGAAATTTCTGATTTTAAGTATGGTTTTTTTTCTCTCTTATATTTTTATAAATTTTGAAACCCAACATCAAAAGTACACCAAGGACAATGATACCAACAACTCCAAACATCCAATTGATGGCATTTTTTAAGATGACCAAAAACACAATTGCAAACAGAATAAACGTTGCACCTTCATTCCAAAGACGCATAAAATTAGAGGTTTTTGTAACTTCATCACGTTGTAATTGGTTGTAAAATTGATGGGTTTTTAGGTGATAGATTATCAAAAATACTACAAAGGTCAATTTAACGTGCATCCATGATTGTTGTAACCAAGATGGTTGAAGTATCAATAACCAAACCGCAAAAATGATGGCCAAAATGGCAGATGGCCAGGTAATGATAGTCCACAAGCGTTTTGCCATTAGTTTGAGTTGTTTGCCAAGAATTTCTTTGTCTGGAGAGGGTTTTTGTGAAGCTTCAATTTGGTACACAAATAAACGCGGAATATAGAACAAACCTGCAAACCAGGTAATCACAAAAATGAGGTGTAAGGATTTGATATAGTTGTAGTATTCCATTAATCTTCAACAAATAAATAGTTTAATTTTTTGTTATTAAACGCGGTATTAAATGCGCTAATTTCATCACTTATCAAAGTGTTAAAGGCATCTAATTGGAGGTTTATTTTTGTGGTTAATTCATCTTTTACAGCAACTTCCTGATCTGTTGGTGCAAAATCACTCATCAAAATCAAATCATTTAAATAACCAAGTTTGTTGGTTAATTTGATAGGAAAGTTCAATGGGTCTTGACCACTTCTGTTTTGGGTTTGGTATAAGGCTTCTTCAATTTTAGTAAAATCTTCTCTTAGTTTTTTTGATTTTTCTAAAAGGTCTTTTACGCTTTCATGGTCTTTATATTGGGTTTCAAAAGCTGTGAGTTGGTCTTTTATTTTTCTGATTTTTTTGATGGATTTGTGTGCATTTGTTATGGTGTTATTGACATCTGTAACAAACTGAAACTGTTTTTTCATGTCATCAATTGTCGATTCTGTTCTTGGGTCTGCAAGTATTGTAAAAGGTTGCGATTGAATGGTTCCATTAACGTTAAGAGTTACTTTATAAGTGCCAGGAATTGCTTTTGGACCTTCTAAACTTGCCCACCACAAAATCATGCCATCAAATTTTTCAGGACCATCATAAGACATATCCCAAACAAATAGGTTCGCTCCTTTTTTTACTTCAAGTCTGTTTTCTTTTTTATTTTTGGTACTGAACGTTTTAATCGTATCACCTTTGGTATCAAAATACGTTAATGATACTTCATCTGTATCATTGTAATTATTCAAATTAAAATAGGTCATCACACCATTTGGATGGTTGGTTCCCGCAGTTTTACTTCCTTTACGGCTACTTCCTTGCATTTTGTAGGTTGCTCTTGGTTGAAACATTATATTCTCTTTTGAGTTTAACTTATACAGTTGGTGCAAAAGTGTCAAATCGTCAATAACCCAAAGACTTCGTCCTTGCGTGGCTACAATTAAATTATCGTTTTTAACTAACATGTCTGTAATTGGAACAATGGGTAAATTAAGTTGAAACGGTTTCCAGTTTTTACCATCATCAAAAGAAATATACATGCCTGTTTCGGTTCCAGCATAGAGTAATCCTTTTTGTTTTGGGTCTTCACGAACAACTCTGGTAAAGGCTTCTGGTGGAATACCATTGGTAATTTTTGTCCACGTTTTACCATAATCTGTGGTTTTATATAGGTATGGGGAGAAATCGCCCAATTTGTATTTAGTCCCTGCAATATAGCAAGTACCTTCATTAAATGCGCTTGGTTCAATGCTGTTAATCATCATCCATTCTGGCATATTTTTAGGGGTCACATTTTGCCAAGTTTTACCTCCATTTTGAGTTACATTTACTAAACCATCATCACTGCCAACCCAAAGCAATCCTTCTTTTAAAGGCGATTCGTTTGCTGCAAAAATGGTACAATAGTACTCTACTGAAGTATTGTCTTGCGTTATTGGACCACCAGACGATTTTAATTTTTCTGGATCATTACGCGTCAAATCTGGACTAATCATTTCCCAAGATTGTCCTTCATTTTCGGTCACATGAACATGTTGTGAAAAGGCATATAATTTATTAGGGTTATGTTTTGAAAATAGAATGGGAAAATTCCATTGAAATCGATATTTTGCTGCTTCAGCGCCTGCTCCCATTGGATTATCTGGCCAAACGTCAATAGCTCTAACAGAGCCTGTTTTATGATTAACTCTGGTTAAAAATCCATCATAACTGCCACCATAAACAATATCGTCATTTTTAGGATCTACCGCAATATGTGCTGATTCGCCTCCAGCGGTTTCTTCCCAATCATCTTCCGTAATTGCCCAACCATCTGTACGATATGGAATTCTGACAGTAGAGTTGTCTTGCTGCGCTGCATAAATACGATATGGAAAATGATTGTCGGTAGTCAAACGATAGAATTGTGCTGTTGGCTGATTGTGATAGGTACTCCATGTTTCGCCACCATCATAAGTTATTTGAGCGCCTCCATCATCACCAATAATCATTCTATTGGCGTTTTCTGGAGCAATCCACAAATCGTGATGATCACCATGTGGTGCATTAAAACTCTTAAAGGTTCTACCACCATCAACACTTTTATGGTAGCTTACGTTAAGCACATAAACAATATCTACATCTTTAGTGTCTGCATAAACACGTGTGTAATACCAAGCGCGTTGGCGCAAACTTCTATCACTATTAACAAGTGTCCAAGTATCACCTCCATCATCACTTCTATACAAACCTCCTTTGTCTTTGTTTTCAACCATTGCCCAAACCCGTTGGCTATTAACAGGAGAGACTGTTACACCAATGATTCCAAGCGTATCTTGAGGAAAGCCTTTGTTTAATGAAATTTCTTTCCAAGTGTTGCCTCTATCGGTACTTTTCCAAAGAGCAGACCCTTCGCCACCAGAACTCAAACTATAAGGTGTACGTTGTACACGCCATGTGGATGCGTATAAAACCCTTGAATTGGATGGATCCATTGTTAAATCAACAACTCCTGCTTGTTCATTGACAAATAGGGTTTTTTTCCAAGTCTTGCCACCGTCATTACTTTTATAAACACCTCTGTCTTGTGTGGGTTTATAAATATCACCTAAAACACCAGCAAAAACGACATCATAATTGGTTGGATCAACCACAATTCTTGGGACATGGCGTGATTTTTTTAATCCAATATCTGTCCATGTTTTTCCAGCATCTACACTTTTCCAAAGGCCATTTCCAGAAGATACATTTCCTCTGACGGTTTGCTCGCCTCCGCCAACATAAATCACATTAGGATCACTTTTAGCAACAGTAATAGCACCAATACTTCCGCCAAAAAAACCATCAGAAATATTGTCCCAACTGCGTCCTCCATTGGTTGTTTTCCAAACACCTCCACCTGTTGCTCCAAAATAAAACAAATTAGGCTCATTAGGAACACCAGTAACTGCGGCACTTCTACCACCTCTAAAAGGGCCAAGAAGCCTATATTCTAAAGCATTGTATTGATTTTCATTAAAATTTTGTGCATCAACTACTAATGATACTCCTAATAAAAGACCTATTAGAAAGACAGAAACTTTAAATTGCATAAGTGATGTTGGTTTGGTTATGAGCTATTAAAATTAAGGAATTAAATGCTAATCTTTAGGTTTAGAAATTAAATTTAACTTAACCTCTCTATTTAAAAAATAACCTGTAACAATAGTTGAAAGCACATCTGAAATTGGGAAAGACATCCAAACACCGAGTTCACCATAAAATTTAGGAAGAATTAAAATAAGTGGAATAAAGAAGAATCCTTGCCTTGTTAAGGTTAACAATAATGCTGGAATTGCTTTTCCAACCGCCTGAAAATAGGCGGCTCCAATAAGTTGAAAGGCAATAACTGGAGTTGCGGCAAAAACCCAACGCATATCACTTGGCGTTTGCTTAAGCACTTCTAAATCTGTAGTGAACATTTTGGTAATAACTTCTGGGAAAATCATCAACATTATAAAAACCAAGGTTGCTAAAGCTGCTGCATATTTTATAGCGGTATTGATACTTTCTCTGACTCTGTGATAATTTTTGGCTCCATAATTAAATCCTGCAATTGGTAAAAATCCTTGAGTAATACCAAACACAGGAAACAGCGCAAACATGAGCATTCTGCCTACAATAGCATAAGCAGTTACTGATGTTTCGCCTCCTAAATCGAAGAGAATATTGTTCATAAACAAATAGGTAATGCTCACTACAGCTTGTCTTGCAAGGGTAACAAAACCTAAAGAACTAATTTCTTTTACAATAGGTGCATTCAATCCAAAATGAGGAATACTTATCTTCAATTCGGAGTTTTTAGACATAAAAAACCAAAGGATAAACAAAAAGCAAATCACATATGAAATGGTGGTAGCCCAAGCAGCACCTTCCATTCCAAAATCTAATAGGTTGATAAAAATATAATCCATCAACAAATTACCAACCGAAGGAATCATCATGGCATACATGGCAAATTTTGGTTTGCCTTCTGCTCTTATTACTGTATTTCCAAGCATACAGAGTGCCAAAAAAGGGACACCATACAATACAATTTTGTAATAAATTTTAGCAGGCTCAAAAATAGTGCCTTTTCCACCAAAAGAAAAGATGATATTATCAGCAAAAATTAAGCCTATAATAACCATTGAAATGGTTACAAGCAATGCCAAGGTAATTTGGTTTCCAAACGTTTTTAAAGCTTTTTCATAGTTTGATGCGCCAAGTGCTCTCGAAATAATGGACGAACCACCAATACCAATACTCATCCCTAACGCGGCAATAAAAAACGACACAGGAAGCACCACATTAATGGCCGCAATGGCAATAGAACCAATCCAATTACCCACAAAAATAGTGTCGATAAGAACATTGAGTGACATTACCAAAATACCGATAGAAGCTGGAAGTGCTTGTTTAATTAGTAGTTTGCTAATAGGTTGTGTGCCTAAATCTTTTGAAGATACATGTGCCATTATGCCGTTATAGTTTCAGTTGTTGCCCAGTTATTAATCCATTTAAGCAACAAATCAGCCCATTCATCATCATCATTTAAACAAGGAATGGTTGTAAACTCATTGCCACCCATTTCATGAAAAATTTCTTGACCTTCCATGGCAATTTCTTCTAAAGTTTCTAAACAATCGCTCACAAAAGCTGGTGTAACAATAGCCATATTTTTAATGCCTTTTTTTCCGAGACGCTCAATGGTCAAATCGGTATAAGGTTGCAACCAAGGATCAAATCCTAAACGCGATTGAAAGGAAGTGGAATAGGTATTGTCTTTAAGTTGAAGTTTTTTGGCCACCAACCGAGTGACTTCCAAACACTGATGTCTGTAACAAAACTGGTGTGCTTTTGAAGCTGTTACACAACAACTACCATCAATTTGGCAATGTGATTTTGTAATATCGCTTTTTCTAATATGACGCTCAGGAACACCATGATATGAAAACAACAAATGCTCGTAGTTTTTGCCTTCAAGATGTTTTTTGATTGAATTTGAAAGTACTTCTATATAATCTGAATTGTTATAAAATGCTGGTAAATCGGAAATTTTCAAGTTAGGAAAATGGTCTTTTCTAAGGGCTTCAGCCAAGACCAAAATAGTTTCTGTAGTTGCCATGGCAAACTGTGGATACAAAGGGATTATAAATACCTCGTCAACGCCTTTATCTACCAGTTCTTGTAAGCCCTTTTTAATGGTCATGCTTCCGTAACGCATGGCTAAAGCAACAGGTAAATTGGTCTGTTTTTGAATTTTTTGTTGTAAGCGTTCAGAAATGACTATTAATGGCGAACCTTCTTCCCACCAAATTCTTTTGTAAGCTGCGGCAGATGCTTTGGGTCTGGTGTTTAAAATAATGCCTTTAACCAATAAGGTTCTTGCTAAAAGTGGAACGTCAATAACGCGTTCGTCCATTAAAAATTCGCCTAAATATTTTTTAACGTCTTTGGGTTCTGGACTGTCTGGTGAGCCTAAATTGACAAGTAATACTCCTTTTTTCATTGAAAAAATTATTTTTCATTCCTTCGGAGGAAGGAATCTTTTCAAGCTTAAAATCTTTTTAATTCTCAAACTTCAGAAGTTGCCGTTTAAGATTTACGAAGATAAGGACATCAAATATTTTTTGGGTGTTGTGCCATAGTTTTTTTTAAAAGCAGCAATAAAATGGCTTGCTGTACTATATCCAACTTTTAAACCTACTTCGTTAACATTATGCTCGCCAGATTCTAATAATTTTCTGGCAACTTCCATTTTGTAATCAAATAAAAAGCTATAAACGGTGTCGCCATAAATTTGTTTAAACCCTTCTTTTAGCTTTTTTAAAGTCAAGCCAATTTGATCAGCAAGTTCTTGCAAACTTGGTGGTTCTGCCATTTGAGAGATGATAATGTCTTTAGCCTTTCGTATTTTAATCACATTGGTTTCATCTACCAAAAATGGACATTGTTCAATGTTAGCATCTTCATTTCGGTTAAAATACAAACTCAACAATTCATAAGCTTTTCCTTTAAAGTAAAGGTTTTTAATAGATTGATTTAAGTTGTAATGAATTAATTGTGTGAGCACAATAGCCATTGATGGCGAAATTTTTCCGTCTTTATAATACTTTTTGTCTTTATTGTCATCACTTAAAAAGGTAATATAATCGGCTTCTTGAGAAAACAATCCATGAAACTTTTTGATAGAAATTAATACAGACACCAACCACGAATTAGGATGAATTTCTAAATGAATTGGCAAATCGCGTTGCGGATTATACAGTAGCAAGGAGTTTTCTTCTAAAATATCGAGTGTATAACGGCCTTCATTAAAATTAAATTTGCTATAACCCTTCAAACAAAAATGAAACTGAATAAAACTGCTATCTATAGCACGTTCAACAAGCGCCATATTGTGACTTTCGTTTTGATAGGTCAACACAAAAAAGCCATCGTCAATTTTGGTTTCATCAAAAGACCCTTTAGCGACATTTTTTAACTCTGAATTCATTTTATTATTTTTAATCTTATTTAGATTGATTCTAAACTAATATTACAAAAAGCTTTGCTATGACTGCAAAAGTATGACTTTTATCAGATTATACTAAAAATAAGCTTTAAAAAACCACCAGCGACATTTAAAGTTCTTTTAGCGTTACTTTTTTAAAAAGAACAACTCTATTTTTGTTTCTTTGAATTTCCAAATCAAATATGGAGTATCAACACACAAAAAAAAGCACCTATTTTTATGCTATAGGTTTAAGTTACAAAAAGGCCGATGCTGACATTAGAGGGCATTTTAGCTTGGAGGAAGCTGCAAAAACAACGCTTCTCAATCAGGCAAAAACGGCTGGTATTGAAAGTTTGATTGTAACCTCAACCTGTAATCGAACCGAAATTTACGGTTTTGCTGAACATCCATTTCAACTCATCAAATTGCTTTGCGATAATACCAAAGGTACAGTTGAAGAGTTTCAGGAAGTTGCCTACATTTACAAAAACAAAGAAGCCATCAATCATATTTTTAGAGTAGGCTCTGGTTTAGACAGCCAAATTCTTGGTGACTTTGAAATTATCAGCCAGTTAAAAACAAGCGCCAGAGTTTCAAAAAAATTAGGCTTACTCAATGCGTTTATGGAGCGTCTTATCAATGCGGTTATTCAAGCCAGCAAACGTATTAAAACCGAGACTGAAATTTCATCAGGTGCCACCTCAGTATCATTTGCATCTGTGCAGTATATTTTAAATACGGTTGAAACCGTCACCACCAAAAATATTTTGCTTTTTGGAACAGGAAAAATTGGAAGAAACACCTGCGAAAACCTTATAAAACACACTAAAAACGAGCATATCACCTTAATAAATAGAACTAAAACCAAAGCGGAACACATTGCTGGAAAGTTCAATTTGGTGGTTAAAGATTATGCTAATTTACAAGAAGAAATCAACGCTTCCGATATTTTAATTGTCGCCACAGGAGCTCAAAACCCAACAGTGGATAAGCATTGTATCCAATCTAAAAAACCCTTATTGATTTTAGATTTATCCATCCCAAGAAATGTGCATCAAAATGTAACTGAACTTGCAAACGTTACTTTAGTGCATTTAGATGATTTATCACAAATAACAGATGACACTTTAGAACGCAGAAAAACTCATATTCCTGTTGCAGAACGAATTATTGAAGATATAAAAGCTGAATTTAATGATTGGATGGAAACCCGAAAATTTGCGCCAACCATTAATGCGCTCAAACATAAACTCCTCGATTTTAAAAATGCTGAAATAGACCTTCAACGTAAAAAGAATGCTGATTTTAATGAAGCGCAAATTGAGTTAATTAGCAATAACATCATTCAAAAAATTACCAATCATTTTGCACATCATTTAAAAGGAGATGACGTCCCAACAGATGAAAGCTTAGAACTCATCAAAAAAGTATTTCAGTTAGAAACGACCACACATGTCTAAATTGATTAGAATTGGTACTCGCGATAGTCAATTGGCACTGTGGCAAGCCAAAACCGTACAGCAACAGCTCGACCATTTAGGCTATAAAACCCAATTGGTTCCTGTAAAATCTACAGGCGATTTGGTGTTGGACAAGCCCTTATACGAGCTTGGTATTACAGGAATTTTTACTAAAACCTTAGATATTGCAATGCTAAATGGCGATGTGGACATTGCTGTACATTCTATGAAAGATGTACCAACCTTATTGCCAAAAGGGATTGTGCAAAGTGCGGTTTTAAAACGCGCAACAGGTGATGATATTTTGGTGTATAAAGATTTAGATTTTTTAAATGCTGAAGGAACCATTGCTACAGGAAGTTTGCGCAGAAAGGCACAATGGCTCCACAAATATCCATCACATAAAGTTGAAGATTTACGCGGCAATGTCAATACACGCTTACAAAAACTTGAAGACAACGCTTGGAATGCGGCTATTTTTGCCAAAGCTGGCTTAGAGCGCATTAATGTATTACCAAAAAATTACATCGCAATCAATTGGATGGTGCCAGCACCAGCACAAGGTGCTATGGTTGTTGTCACTTTAGAAAATGATGCGTATTGTACAGAAGCTGTTTCAAAACTCAACCATCAACCAAGCCATATTTGCACACATATAGAACGTGAGTTTTTGCGTGTGTTAGAAGGTGGTTGTACAGCACCAATTGGAGCATTAGCCACCATTGAAGAACAAACTGTATTGTTTGAAGGAGTCCTACTTTCATTAGATGGAAAAGAAAAGTTAGTTGTAAAAAAGGAAGTGGAAATTAATGATTTTAAAGGATTTGGAAAATTGTGTGCTTTAGAAATATTAAACAATGGAGGTAAGAAACTAATGGAAAACATTAAATTTGACCTTAAGGAAACTAAAAAAGGCAATGAAAACTAAAGTCTTACAAAACTTATACCGTTTTATAGATATTATCATCTTACTCTTTTTGATTTTTGACTTCGGTTTTACAATTAATGATGATTACAAACCTTATAAGTTATTAGGCTTTTTCATCATCACGTTTGTGTTAATCGCTTTTAACTTTATTAAACATTTGCAATACAAAGATAAAAGCATCAGAAAAACTATTCGTTTTAATATTATTATATTACTTACAACCATTACTTGTGCTACATTGTTTATGCTCTATAATAGTGAGTTTACCATTGTAGAGCACACTGTAAAAACCAAAGTCATATTTGAAGTTGGTTTGTTTTTTTACCTTCTGATTCGGCTATCCTTTTTAATTAAATACATCTACAAAATCTATTTCAATCCAGCTATTTTATTTGTTGGTAGTTTTGGCATTTTCTCACTCATTGGTGCTTTCTTTTTAATGCTACCAAAAGTAACCACACATGGTATTTCGTTTATTGACGCCCTTTTTACTTCAACAAGTGCTATTTGTGTTACTGGTTTAGCGGTTTTAGATACAGCACATGATTTTACACAATTAGGGCAAACAGTTATTCTTATTTTAATTCAGATAGGAGGCTTAGGAATATTGACATTTACCTCCTTTTTTGCTTACTTTTTTAAAGAAAGTTCTTCCTTTAGAGAAGGAATGTATGTGAAAGATTTTACCGCCTCAGAAAACCTTCAGGATGTGTTTAAAATGGCTGTAAAAATTGTGGTTTTTACTTTAGTGTTAGAATTATTAGGAGCCATTTTGATTTATAGCTCTATTGATAAAGTAACGTCGGTTCAAAATAAGGTGTTCTTTTCCATTTTTCATTCTATTTCTGCATTTTGTAATGCTGGGTTTTCAACCTCATCTTCCAGTTTTTATGATCCTGGACTGCGTTTTGATTACTCCCTACAATGGGTTATTATGGCATTAATTGTTTTTGGAGGTTTAGGCTACAATATTGTCTTTAACACCTTTACATATTTTAAAAACTTTTTTATCAATCTATTTCATCAAAAAAAAAGAGTACAATCTGTTAGAGTTATTACCTTAAACTCTAAAATAATATTAATAACCACAGGAATTTTGTTAGTTGCAGGCTTTGTGTTTTTCTATTTTGCTGAAGCCAACCATACTCTCAAAGAGCACACCACAACTTTTGGTCGCGTTACGGCAGCCATGTTTTCTTCCGTAACACCAAGAACCGCTGGTTTTAATACGGTTGACTACACACAAGTTGCAACACCCTCATTATTATTTATTATTTTATTAATGTGGATTGGTGCCTCACCAGCTTCAACAGGAGGTGGAATTAAAACCAGTACATTTGCCATTGCCACACTCAATATTATTGCCACAGCACGAGGTAAAAAACGAATAGAAATAAACACCAGAGAAATCTCAAGTAGTACTGTAAACAGAGCATTTGCTATTATTTGTATTTCTTTAATTGTCATAGGAACAGGTATTATATTGCTCCTTTTCTTTGAACCCGATAAGAGCTTATTAGCTGTTGCTTTTGAATGTTTTTCAGCGTATAGTACTGTTGGTCTAAGCTTAAATGTAACACCTACACTTACCGAACCCAGCAAATTGGTTATCATCTTAATCATGTTTATGGGCCGAATTGGAATGCTCAACCTCCTTTTTGGAATGTTGGGTCAGGTTGAACAAAAATTTTATAAATATCCTCAAGAAAATATTTTAATAAACTAAATCTATTCAAATGAAAATCATCATATTTGGTCTCGGTAATTTTGGAATGTCATTAGCTTTAAGTTTAACAGAATCAGGTAATGAAGTTATAGGCGTTGACAAGCAAATGGATAAGGTTAATCTTATTAAAGACAAAATTTCTCACAGTATTTGCTTAGATTCTACAAATGAGTTAGCCTATCAAGCTTTGCCAATTAAGCAAACAGATATAGCAGTTGTAGCTATTGGCGAAAATGAAGGGGCTGCCATTATTACCACAGCTATAATTAAAAAACTATCACCAGCACGTGTAATAAGTCGGTCACTTTCAGCAATTCATGATACGGTTTTACAAGCCATGGGAATTGAGTTTATTGTACATCCTGAACAAGAAGCTGCAGAAAAACTAACCAATAAAATCAACTTAAAAAATGTCATAGATAATTTTAAGGTTGATAACAAATACTCCATTTCAGAGGTTAAAGCTCCCAAAATTTTTGCTGGTAAAACCATTGAAGAACTAAACATTAGAGCCAATTATGACCTGAATGTCATCACAATTTTAAGAAAGAAACACAAAACCAATTTAATTGGTGTTTCTACAACTCAATTGGAAGTTATAGGTATTCCAACTGGGCATACCATTATTGAAAAAGAGGATGTGTTTGTGGTTTTTGGTCTTAATGAAAAAATTTCTGAAATAGGCAACTTGAGCTAATCCCAAAATGAAAACCGTTCTTTCTACCAAAATATTAACTCAAGATCAAAAAAATCTTCTTGAAAAGGCTTCTATTCAATTAACAGAATACAATGCCATCCATATTAGTTTTGTGGACTTTGATAGCGATATCATTGTTGAAAATGCCATCATCACCAGTCAAAATGCTGCAAAAGCAGTTATTGATAAAAAAGTCCTTATCAGAAATTGTTTTTGTGTTGGCGAAAAAACACAAGCGTTTTTAGAAGAACATGGTCAGAATGTAATAAAAATGGCACATTATGCCGAAGAATTGGCTAAAATCATCCAAAAAAAGTATAAAAACGAACATTTTACATTTTTTTGTGGCAGTCTAAGACGTGATACCATTCCTGAAGCACTAAAAGCAAATCACATATCATTTATAGAAATTGAAGTGTACAAAACCACGCTAAACCCTCAAACAATTGAAGGGACCTTTGATGGTATTTTATTTTTTAGTCCAAGTGGTGTCGAAAGTTACATGACTAACAACCATTTAGAGCAGCAAATAGCATTTTGCATTGGTAAAACCACAGCCGAAGCAGTAAAAAAATATAGTAAAAAAACCAGCATTGCTTCACATCCAACTATAGAAAGTGTATTAGAAAACGTAGTGAAACATTTAAAATAATATGATAAAAAACGATTTATATCTAAGAGCCTTAAAAGGTGAAACTGTCCACCGTCCACCCGTTTGGATGATGCGTCAAGCAGGACGTTATTTGCCAGAATTTCAAGAAATAAAAGCCAAATACGATTTCTTTACACGCTGTAGAACTCCAGAATTGGCAAGTGAAATAACGGTTCAACCTATACGAAGATACGGAATGGATGCTGCCATTTTATTTAGCGATATTTTGGTAATTCCGCAAGCCATGAACATTGAAGTGGAAATGAAACCCAATTTTGGGCCTTATTTGCCAAATCCCGTTCGTGACCAAAAAGGAGTTGACAATGTCATTGTGCCCGATGTTACTGTAGAATTAGACTATGTTATGCAAGCCATAAAAGCGACTAAAGAATTACTAAATAATGAGGTTCCGCTGATTGGTTTTGCAGGGTCACCATGGACTATTTTGTGCTATGTTGTGCAAGGACAAGGCAGCAAAAATTTTGACAAAGCCAAAGAATTTTGTTTTACAAATCCAATAGCTGCACATCAATTATTACAAAAAATTACAGATACCACTATTGCTTATTTAAAAGCAAAAGTAGTTGCTGGTGTTGATGCAGTTCAAATCTTTGATTCTTGGGGAGGCATGCTTTCTCCAACTGATTATCAAGAATTTTCTTGGCAGTACATTAACCAAATTATTGAAGCTTTAAAAGATGATACACACGTCATTGCTTTTGGAAAAGGTTGTTGGTTTGCTTTGGGTGAGATGGCAAAATCCAACGCTGCTGCTTTAGGAATTGACTGGACTTGTTCTGCAAAAAATGCACGTTATTTGACAGGTGGCAACATCACACTTCAAGGCAATTTTGACCCTTGCAGATTATTATCACCACCTTCAGAAATTAAAAAAATGGTGCATCAAATGATTAATGAGTTTGGAAAGGATAAATATATTGTCAATTTAGGACATGGCATTTTGCCAAACATTCCTTTGGACAATGCCAAAGCATTTGTAGATGCTGTGAAAGAATATCATGTTTAAAAACATTTTAAAAGGCATAAAAGCTTATTTTGGAGCATTCGGATTGATTTCGAAACTTAAGCTCTGGAAGTTTTTTGTCATTCCTATAATGATAAGTATTGTCATTGCCATTGTTATTATGGTTACGGCTTACACATTGTCAGATGATTTTGGTTTTTACATTTCTAAACTTTGGGTTTGGGAATGGGGAAAAGAAACCTTTTCCATTATCAGTGACATATTGAGTGGTCTTATCATCTTGGTTTTAGGCTTAATGCTTTACAAACATATCGTTATGGCATTATCTGCACCATTTATGAGTCCTGTTTCAGAAAAAATTGAAGCTCATTTTTTAGAATATGAGAACACAACACTCAGAAACACGTCTTTTAGAGCACAATTATGGCGAGGTATTAGAATCAATGTTAGAAATTTAATGATGGAATTGCTCCTAACCATTCCCATCCTTCTTATAGGTTTTATCCCTCTTATTGGTATTGTTTCAACGGTTTTACTTTTTTTTGTACAATCATATTACGCAGGTTTTGGTAATATGGATTACACTTTAGAACGTCATTTTAAATATGCCGAAAGTTTAGCGTTTGTCAGAAAAAATAGAGGCGTTGCCATTGGAAATGGAATGGTATTTATGTTGTTTTTATTAATTCCTGTGATTGGAATTATATTAGTGTTACCTTTATCAGTAACTGCTGCCTCTACTGAAACTATCAAACTTTTAAAAATCCAAAACAGATAAACCATTGATAATGTATAGTTCAGATGTATTTTATATTAAACCTTTAAAATTAGAAGATGCGCTACAACTGAACAAACTTTTAGTATCAAATACAAATCATTTTAAACAGCATTTACCCCAAACCTTGGCTGCCAATCGAACTTTAGAAGACAGCAAATCATATATCAAAAAGAAAACAGAAGCCATGGGTTCTAACGCTGAATATGTATTTACAATTAAAAACCAACAAACTAAAACTATTGCTGGTTTGGTGATTCTCAAAAACTTAGATTGGACTTTAAAACAAGGAGAATTTGCCTACTGCATTGGCAAAAAATTTGAAGGTAAAGGTTGGATGAGTGAAGCCGTTAAAGCTGCTTCAAATTATGCCATTGAAACTTTAGGATTAAAAACACTTCAAATTATTGCACACAAAACAAATTATAGAAGTGTGAAAGTGGCTAAAAATTCAGGGTTTATATGGAAAGAAACTTTAAAAGATGAATTTACAACAGAAAATAAACCCTCATTAGATATGGAATTATACGAGCTATCAAAACCTGCAAGGTTTTAAAAACCTTACTGGAGAGAAATCTAAACCCATTAGTACAATTGCTTAGACAACATTATCACAAAAATGAAAGATAAATTCTACAAATACATTCAAAAATTACAAGATACAATCACTTCAAAATTAGAAACGGTTGATGGTAAAGCCAAATTTAAAGAAGACCTTTGGGAACGACCAGAAGGCGGTGGTGGCAGAACTCGCGTGATTCAAAATGGCAACGTTTTTGAAAAAGGAGGCGTTAATATTTCAGCTGTTCATGGCAAATTACCACAAACCATGCAGCAGTATTTTGATGTTAAAGATGCTAACTTTTTTGCCTGTGGATTAAGCTTAGTTTTACACCCAAAAAACCCAATGGTGCCAACGGTTCATGCCAATTGGCGTTATTTTGAAATGTATAATCAACAAGGAGAAATGGTTGACTCTTGGTTTGGAGGTGGACAAGATTTAACACCCTATTATCTGTTTGAAGAGGATGCTATTCATTTTCATCAAATCTGCAAAGAGGCTTGCGACAAGCATCATCCTGATTTTTACTCAACATATAAAACCAAATGCGATCACTATTTTTGGAATACGCATCGTAATGAAGCTCGTGGCATTGGAGGACTGTTTTTTGATTATTGCAAAACCTCTGAAAATATGTCTATAGAAAATTGGTATAACTTTGTAACAGAAGTTGGCAATAGCTTTTTAGAAAGTTACGTTCCAATTGTTGAAAAACGAAAAAATTCTTCTTATTCAAAAGAGCAACGCACTTGGCAAGAAATTCGTCGTGGTCGTTATGTAGAATTTAATTTAGTCCATGATAAAGGCACACTTTTTGGCTTAAAAACCAATGGTCGTATAGAAAGTATTTTGATGAGTTTACCACCTCATGTACAATGGGTTTATGACCATCAACCAGAAAACGGAAGCGAAGAAGAAAAATTAATAGACGTTTTAAAGAATCCTAAAAATTGGATAAAACCCTAACACAACGCACAAAATCTTATAAAAATTTTTTAAAAAAACATTAACTATGTATCCTTTAAGAAGAAATAGAAGACTAAGAACCAACGAAGCTATTCGCTCATTGGTTAGAGAAACTATCATCACACCAAACGACTTTTTAGTGCCACTTTTTGTGATAGAAGGCAAAAATGTGAAAGAAGAAATTGCGTCCATGCCAAATTACTTTCGTTATAGCTTAGACCTCCTTGACAAAGAAGTCAAAGAACTTTGGAAACTCGGTTTAAAATCGGTATTGTTGTTTGTAAAAGTACCTGATAACTTAAAAGACAATAAAGGTACTGAGGCTCTAAACTCAAACGGATTGATGCAACGCGCTATCAAAACGGTCAAAAATGCTTGCCCAGATATGTTAGTAATGACTGATGTGGCACTCGACCCTTATTCTATATATGGACATGATGGTATTATTGAAAATGGCATGGTTCTTAACGACAAATCTGTAGATGTGTTAACCGAAATGAGCCTTTCTCATGCCAAAGCTGGTGCCAATTTTGTAGCACCAAGTGATATGATGGATGGTCGCATTTTGTCTATTCGCGAAGCGTTGGAAGATGAAGGCTTTTTAAATACAGGCATTATGAGCTATTCTGCAAAATATGCCTCTGCGTTTTATGGCCCTTTTCGTGATGCTTTAGATTCAGCTCCAGTTGATTTGAAAAACATTCCAAAAGACAAAAAAACCTATCAAATGGATTATGCCAACCGTTTTGAAGCTATCAGAGAAACTGAAATGGATATTGATGAAGGTGCTGATATTGTGATGGTTAAACCAGGTTTGTGTTATTTAGATATTGTACGTGATATTAAAAATGAAGTGGATGTTCCTGTGGCTGTGTATCAGGTTTCTGGTGAGTATGCAATGCTTAAAGCTGCTGCAGAAAGAGGTTGGTTAGACCATGATGCGGTTATGATGGAGCAAATTACAGCCATTAAGCGTGCTGGAGCAGATATTATAGCTTCTTATTTTGCAAAAGATATAGCAAAGCTTTTAAACAAATAATTCAACAACCTGCAAGGTTTTAACAACCTTGTAGGTTTAATATATATCGTTTCTTAAATTAGTCCAATAAAAATTGTTTAATGGAAGAATGTATCATCAAATCGCCTTTAGGATTTACCAAAATTGTTGGTGATAATGATGGTATTACTTCTGTTTCTATCTTAAATTCTGAAGAAAAAGAAACCGATATTATTCCAACAGCGCTTGAAGATTGTGTGCATCAACTTAAAGAGTTTTTTGAAGGCACACGAACACAATTTGACCTTAAACTCAATCCAGAAGGCACCACTTTTCAAAAAACGGTTTGGGATGCGCTCTTAACAATTCCTTACGGAAAAACAATGTCTTATTTAGAACTTTCTAAACAACTTGGCGACGTAAAAGCCATCAGAGCTGTTGCTAATGCCAATGGCAAAAATCCGATATGGATTATTGTGCCTTGTCATCGCGTTATTGGAAGTGATGGCAGTTTAACAGGCTATGCAGGCGGTTTGCACAGAAAACAATGGTTATTAGAACACGAAAGTCCTTACAAGCAACAATCGTTGTTTTAAAAGGCTGTTTTTGAGACGTTTGCCCAATTGCTAACTCAACTTTATTTTTTATATTTAGTACGTTTTAATTTATTACTATGATTAATAAACTCAACCTCGAAGATATTTTGTTTTTGGACATTGAAACAGTTCCAGAAACTCATCATTTTTCCGATTTAGACCCAACTAAACAAGGTCTTTGGGAACTCAAATCCAAATACCAACGAGGTGAAGTTTCTGCCGAAGAATTTTATGAACGCGCAGGCATTTGGGCCGAATTTGGTAAAATAGTTTGTATTTCAGTAGGCTATTTTAAAGTTCAAGGTGATGTCAGAACTTTTAGAGTAACCTCCTTTTTTGGTGATGAAATAAAAATTCTAAAAGAGTTTAAAAATCTACTCATTTCACATTTTAGTCAAAATAAACACCTATTGTGTGCTCATAACGGAAAGGAATTTGACTTTCCTTATATAGCAAGACGTATGATTATTCATCATATCGAACTACCATACAAACTCAACCTGTTTGGAAAAAAACCATGGGAAGTACCTCATTTAGATACTTTAGAATTGTGGAAATTTGGCGATTACAAAACCTATACCTCTTTAAAATTATTAACAAATGTTCTCGGAATTCCATCACCAAAAGATGATATTGATGGAAGTGAAGTCTTTAGAGTTTATTATGAAGAAAACGATATTGACAGGATTGTAATTTATTGTGAAAAAGATACCATTGCTGTGGCTCAAATATTTTTAAGATTGCGTGGTGATGCTCTTTTAGATGAAAGTGAAATCATTCATGTTTAAAACCTCTTTACTCTTTTAATAGAGGTATCCAAACCTGATTTATTTAAAAATTTTATTGAATTTAGCATTATTGTGTAATCAAAATTACATTTTAAATAATTTTTCGATAAAATAATTGAGATTTTATTAACATTACGGTTTTTCCACAACAGCTTTGAAGAAAATTACTACTTTTACTTCTTATGAAGACCACATTACTTTCAGTTGAAGACCTCTCAATTTCATTTTTTTCTGATGCCACAGAAAAAGAAATTATTCATCATATTTCCTATCAGCTTTTTAAGAATGAAATTTTAGGAATTGTTGGCGAATCGGGTTCAGGAAAATCGGTCTCTACACTTGCGATTCTTGGATTGTTGCCAACACCTATTTCAAAAATTACAAAGGGTCATATATTCTTTGAAGAAAATGACTTGACACATTTGACCTCTAAAGACTTTCAAACAATAAGAGGTAATGAGATTGCTATGATTTTTCAAGAACCTATGAGTTCTTTAAATCCATCGATGACTTGTGGCAATCAGGTTCAAGAAATTTTATTGCAACATACCAATATATCAAAAAGAGAAGCAAAAACAGAAACACTTTCACTTTTTGAAAAAGTAAAACTCCCAATTCCTGAGCGTATTTACAACGCTTATCCACATGAAATTTCTGGAGGTCAAAAACAGCGTGTTATGATTGCCATGGCAATTGCCTGCAAACCCAAAATATTAATTGCTGATGAGCCAACAACCGCTTTAGACGTAACAGTTCAAAAAGATATTATTTTGCTTTTAAAACAACTTCAGATAGAAGAAGAGATGAGCATTATCTTTATTTCGCATGATTTAGCATTGGTTTCAGAAATTGCAGATCGGGTTTTGGTAATGTATAAAGGTGATATTGTAGAAGAAGGCGAAACAAAACAACTCTTTAAAAACCCAAAACATACCTATACTAAAGCCTTGTTGAGTTCAAAACCATCTTTAGATGTTCGCTTAAAACGCTTGCCAACCATTACAGATTTTATGGAAGATAATCCTAAATCTGAAATTATTACATCCAAGCAAAGGAAAGCGTCACACAAAACATTATATGCTAAAACACCCATTTTAGAACTGCTTAATGTTGAAAAAGAATACATTTCAAAATCGGGATGGTTTACAAAACCAAACATTTTTAAGGCGGTTGATGATGTGAGTTTTAAACTTTATGAAGGTGAAACTTTAGGCTTGGTTGGCGAATCGGGTTGTGGAAAATCAACTTTAGCAAATGCTATTTTGCAGCTTGACAAAGCCACTGCTGGGCAGATTTTATATCATGGTGTTGATATTACTAAGTTAAATGCGTCTGCCATCAGAAAGTTAAGAAAAGACATTCAAATTATATTTCAAGATCCTTATGCATCTTTGAATCCAAGAATTCCTGTTGGAAAGGCCATTATGGAGCCTATGAAAGTTCATCGTATTGGCAACTCTGACCAAGAACGGAAAGCACAAGTTTTAGACTTGTTATCAAAAGTAGGTTTAGATGCAAGTTTTTTTAATAGGTATCCACATGAATTTTCTGGCGGACAGCGGCAACGTATTGGTATTGCAAGAGCTATTGCGTTACAACCAAAGTTGATTATTTGCGACGAATCGGTTTCAGCTCTTGATATTTCGGTACAAGCTCAGGTTTTGAATTTGCTGAATGATTTAAAAGACAATTTTAAGTTTACCTATATTTTTATTTCGCACGATTTGGCAGTTGTAAAATATATGTCAGATCAATTAGTGGTAATGAATAAAGGGAAAATAGAAGAGATGGCTGATGCAGATGTTATTTATGAGCATCCAGAACGCGCGTACACAAAAAAATTAATTCATGCTATTCCAAAAGGGTTATAGCATGAATATTTTTTTGGTAAGCATTAAAATACCTCTAAGTAATTTTAAAGTGCTTTGAAAGCCAGAAAAAAATTTGCTTTCAAATAAAGTAGGTTTTGGTAGATTTGGGGCTGTGTTCATAAGCGTTGAAATTTATGATAGATTTGGGGCAAATCATAAATTAAGGTTACGGTAAATTTGGTTAATTTAGTTATTTCGATTTGGTTTTGTAAATATGTAACTTATTTTGAATAAATCAGTTTAAATACAATAAAAATCGATGAAATACACTAAATTTTAACATTTTATCCTTATATTGAAGATTAATCCTACAAATATAGAACCTACTTATTAATTTTTAGTTTGATATATAGATAAAAAAAGAAGCCTAAAAACGCGACTGTTTTATAATATATTAATCGTGTTTTTAGGCTTAAATAAATGTTTTAGTCTTACAGGGTCATTTCAGGAACCTCACCTTTAACAATCAACTTACCTTCTGTTGCTTTAATGATATCTTCGACTGAAATTCCTGGAGCACGTTCTAAAAGTTTAAATCCGTCTTTGGTAACTTCTAAAACCGCAAGATTGGTCACAATCTTTTTAACGCAACCAACTCCTGTTAATGGCAACGAGCAGTTTTTTAATAGTTTAGAATCTCCAGCTTTATTAGTGTGCATCATGGCAACAATAATATTTTCGGCACTTGCAACCAAATCCATAGCGCCTCCCATACCTTTTACCATTTTACCAGGAATTTTCCAGTTGGCAATATCTCCATTTTCAGAAACTTCCATAGCGCCCAAAATTGTCAAATCGACATGTTTACCACGAATCATTGAAAAACTCATTGAGGAATCAAAAAAGCTGGCTCCTGGCAATGTGGTAATGGTCTGTTTTCCTGCATTGATTAAATCGGCATCTTCATCGCCTTCAAAAGGGAAAGGTCCCATTCCGAGGACGCCATTTTCACTTTGAAACTCTACTTCAATATCATCTCTTACATAATTGGCAACCAAAGTTGGAATGCCAATTCCGAGATTGACATAATAACCATCCTTAACTTCTTTTGCTATACGTTTTGCTATTCCTATTTTATCTAACATAACTAATTTCTTTGTCTAACAGTTCTTTGTTCAATTCGTTTTTCGTAGGTTTCTCCTTGAAAGATGCGCTGAATAAAAATTCCTGGAATATGAATTTGATTAGGATCTAAAGTGCCAACAGGGACTAATTCTTCCACTTCAGCTACAGTTATTTTTGCGGCACCACACATTGCTGGGTTAAAATTACGAGCGGTTCCTTTAAAAATTAAGTTACCAGCAGCATCGCCTTTCCAAGCTTTAACAAAAGAAAAATCGGCTTTAAAGGCTTGTTCTAATACATACATTTTACCATTAAATTCGCGTGTTTCTTTGCCTTGGGCAACTTCAGTGCCATAACCTGCTGGTGTATAAAATGCAGGAAAACCAGATTGTGCTGCTCTGCAACGCTCTACCAAAGTGCCTTGTGGTACTAATTCTACCTCCATTTCTCCACTTAACATTTGACGTTCAAATTCTTCATTTTCGCCTACATAAGAGGAAATCATTTTTTTAATTTGATGTTTGTGAAGTAATAAACCGAGTCCAAAATCATCAACACCAGCATTGTTTGAAATGCAAGTCAGACCTTTGATGCCCATTTTTTCTAAAGATTTTATAGCATTTTCAGGAATACCACACAATCCGAAACCTCCAAACATAAAGGTCATGTTGTCTTTAACGCCTTTTAGAGCTTCGTCAACATTAGCTACTTTTTTATTAATCATTATTATCTGTTTTACTTCCGAAAAGTACAAAATAAAAAAGCCATTCTAAAATCAAATTGATGTTTAGAATGGCTTTTTAACAAGTTTTTGTATTATTAAAAATCTAAAGTATCATCTATTTTTTTATCATCTTCTGAAGAAGGGTCATCACCATTAAATTTGTCGCAATCTACATTGATAGAAAGGTTTGCGGGACGCTCAAAATCTTCGGTAGAAATATTTAAATCTTTGTCTGCATAGCAACTTTTCATATACAACGCCCAAATTGGCAATGCCATAGAGGCGCCTTGGCCATAAGCAATACTTCTAAAATGTGTAGCACGCTCTTCGCCACCAACCCAAACTCCAGTCACCAAATTAGGAACCATACCCATAAACCAACCATCACTATTGTTTTGTGTTGTTCCTGTTTTACCAGCAATTGGATTGGTAAAGGCATAAGGATAGCCTGTGATGATTTCTTTATAAACTCCAGAATCTGCGCCCCAAGTTCGTCTTAAACGCGCTCCTGAACCATATTCTGTAACACCTTCCATAAGGTTGGTGGTCACATACGCCACTTCTTCACTTAAAACATCTCTGGTTTCTGGTTTAAACTGATATAAAACAGTCCCATTTTTATCTTCAATACGCGTTACCATAACAGGTTTATTATAAACCCCTTTATTGGCAAATGTTGAATAGGCTGCAACCATTTCATAAACACTCAAATCTGGTGTTCCTAATGCAATGGCAGGAACTGCAGGAATATCAGATTCAATTCCTAAATTATGAGCCATATCAACCACTGGTTGAGGGCCTACTTGATCCATTAATCGCGCTGTAATGGTGTTTACTGAATTGGCTAACGCATTTTTTAGTGTTTTAAATCCGCCATAGGTTTTATCAGAATTATCTGGACTCCAAGGTAATGGGTTTCCAAATTTACCAGCTTCAATGGTTATTTTTGTGTTCGGAAAGGTATCACAAGGTGATAAATGCAATTGGTCAATGGCTGTGGCATACACAAAAGGTTTAAAGGTAGAGCCAACTTGACGTTTTCCTTGCTTAACATGATCATACTGAAAATGTTTATAATTTATACCTCCAACCCAAGCCTTTACATGTCCTGTTTGCGGATCCATAGACATCATTCCTGTGTGTAAAAACGATTTGTAATAACGCATAGAATCTATTGGTTTCATAATAGTGTCTATTTCGCCTTTCCATGAAAACACTTCCATTTGTGTTGGCACATTAAATGACGCTATAATTTCTTTATCACTTTTACCATTAGCTTTCATTTTGCGCCATCGTTCAGATTGTCGCATACTTCGGTTTAACAAATCTTTAATTTGCTCATCGGTCAAATCTAAAAAAGGGGCTGTTTTATTTCGGTCTGGTGTGTTTTGATGAAAAAATTCCGCCTGTAATCTGGCCATGTGTTTTGCAACGGCGTCTTCAGCATATTTTTGCATTCGCGAATCAATCGTGGTATAAATTTTTAAACCGCCATTATATAAACTGTATTTAGAACCATCTGGTTTTGGATTGTCATTGATCCATTGTTTCATAAAATCAGACAGATAAGCTCTAAAATAAGTGGCTGTTCCTTCGCGATGCGATTCTGGTGAATAGTTTAATCCTAAATCTAATTTTTGGATGGAGTCTTTAACGTTTTCTGTAATGTAACCATATTTTTCCATTTGATTAAGTACTACATTACGACGGTTTTTAGTGCCTTCTGGGTTGCGATGTGGTCTTGGATTGTACAAGGACGAATTTTTAAACATGCCAACTAACATGGCAGATTCTTTTAAATCTAAATCTTTAGGTTCTTTTCCAAAATAAATGCGTGCAGCACTTCTGATACCATCGGCATTGTTACCAAAATCGTAGATATTAAAATACATAGCCAAAATTTCTTCTTTGGTATATTGACGTTCTAAACGGATGGCAATAATCCACTCTTTGATTTTTTGGGTAATTCTGCCTAATGTATTTTTTGAACCTTCGCCATGAAACAATTGTTTTGCCAATTGTTGTGATATGGTACTGGCGCCACCACCACTTCCAAGCTTAACAATGGCTCTTAAAGTTCCGCGTGCATCAATGCCTGAATGTTCAAAATAACGCGCATCTTCAGTAGCAACTAAGGCATCTATTAAATTTTGTGGCAATTCAGTATAATCAACAGGAGTTCTGTTATCGTTAAGGTAAAATTTAGCTAATGTTTTTCCATCTGAAGAAATAATTTCTGTTGCTAAATTGGTTTTGGGATTTTCTAAGACAGTATGGTCTGGCATTTCACCAAAAACACCCCATGATGCTAATAAAAATAGTAAAATTATAAATAGGATGCCTCCTAAAAAAGTCATCCAAAACCAACGTATATATTTAGAAAAGTCTTGAGTTGCTTCCTTTTTTTTTGCCATAATTGAATTTAGTTTTTAGTAGGTTCAATTCTAAATCCTACATCTGTAATTCCTTGTAAGTTATCAACGCCATTAACATCTCCATTATTACGCATAGCTTGTTGAATATTGATTTTATATGTGCCTGCTTCTTCAAATTTAATGGCTTCTTTGTACCACAATTTGTTTTCTTTGACGTCTGTAAACCCTGTGCCTAAAAGCTGTCCATTAGGTTCAGCCATTTGATATTCTAAAGTGTCGGTAATGGTTTTTCCGTGTGGAAAATCTATATCAACAATGAGAAATAAATTGCTGTATTTGTAGGCATTTGTATTTCTTATGTTGATAAACAAATTATAGGTTTTTGTAGAGTCTGGAGGTGTGACATTAAATGATATTACCTCGTCTTTCGGCCATTGGTTGGGCAGAGATTTATACTCATCAAAAACTTGATTGGAATCGCAAGCATACAACACCAAAGCCATAATGAAAATCATCCAAGCAAACTTATTTGGCATTATTTTTTTTGTTTTTATGTTGCGGTTTCCCCGTTCTTTTTTGTTTACCTCTATTATTTCTACGTTTGTTTTTGCGTTTTGGACTATCAAAACGTGTTAAACTATCTTGTCCAACTACATTTTCAAAATCAGCTTTTGTTTCTTCAATAAGTTCAGAAGCATATTCTTCAAGACTCACAACTTTTTGTTTTTTCTTATTAAGGTCAATAATTTCATTGGCTTGAGTTGTTGTCAATTTGTGCCAATTCATCCATTCGCCTTCGTAAGCATACCACATAAAGCCTTTAAAAATATCTGTTTTTTGGCAAACTGCTGTTCCTTTTTCGGTGTAAAGTTTTATTTCAGATTTTGGAAACTCTTTGAGTGCATCTAAATAGGCATCTAATTCGTAATTTAAACAGCATTTGAGTTTACCGCATTGTCCTGCTAATTTTAAAGGGTTTAAAGATAATTGCTGATAGCGTGCTGCTGAGGTGCTTACCGATCTAAAATCTGTTAACCATGTAGAGCAACACAGTTCTCTACCACAAGAACCAATACCACCAAGACGAGCCGCTTCTTGTCGGAAACCTACTTGTTTCATTTCAATGCGTGTACGGAATTCTTTAGCAAATAATTTGATGAGTTCTCTAAAATCAACACGTTCTTCAGCTGTATAGTAAAAGGTAGCTTTGCTTGCATCACCTTGATATTCAATGTCCGAAATTTTCATTTGCAGTTTCAAATCAATTGCAAACTGGCGTGCTTTAACCTTCATTGGTTCTTCTTTATCACGTGCTTCAGACCAAATATCAATATCTTTTTGTGATGCTTTTCTGTAGATTTTCAACACGTTTTCTTGGTCGTCAATTTTAACGTTTTTTCGTTTCATTTGCACTCTAACCAATTCTCCAGTAAGGGTTACCATGCCAATATCATGACCAGATGCTGCTTGTGTAGCTACAATATCTCCAATACTAAGGGTTAGGTTTTCAGTGTTTTTGTAGTATTCTTTTCGACCGTTTTTAAAACGGACCTCGACCCCTAAAAAAGGTTCTTCGCCTTGTGGAAGTGACATATTAGCCAACCAATCAAAAACGGTCAACTTGTTACAACTATCTGTACCACAAGTGCCATTGTTTTTGCATCCTCTTGGTTGTCCATCTTTGCCAGTTGAGCAACTGTTACAACTCATAAATTTTATATAAAAGTCATTACCAATATGTAATGAACGAAGATTAATATATAGTTTTAAAGTGTAAAGATAAGATTATTTATTAAGTTAAATAGCTTTTGTGTTTGTAAGCTAAAAAACGCATAAATTATTATTTATGTTATTGTTTTACAAATAATTAAGCCTGTATCTATAAAATTAAATACAGGCTTATGGTTAAAATTTTAACTTTTAAAATAGATTTACTATTTCGCTTCTGCGTAACGTCTTTCAACTTCATTCCAATTAATGACATTAAAAAAGGCGTTGATATAATCTGGTCTTCTGTTTTGGTAATTTAAATAATATGCGTGTTCCCAAACATCCAATCCTAATATTGGTGTACCACCACAAGACACTCCTGGCATTAATGGATTATCTTGATTTGGTGTTGAGCACACTTCTACTTTTCCTCCTTTATGCACGCATAACCAAGCCCAACCTGAGCCAAATTGTGTTGCAGCTGCTTTACTAAAAGCATCTTTAAAAGCATCAACGTTGCCAAAAGCAGCTTCAATTGCGTCTTTCAAATCGCCCGATAATCGTCCTTTTCCTTCTGGGTTCATTACATCCCAAAACAATGAGTGATTGTAAAATCCGCCACCATTATTTCTAACTGCTTTGTTATTCATGTCTAAGTTTTGAAGAATATTCTCAATCGTTTTTCCTTCTAAATTTGAACCAGCAATAGCGGCATTTAAGTTATTAGTATATCCTTGATGGTGTTTTGAATAATGAATTTCCATTGTTCGTGCATCAATATGAGGCTCTAAAGCATCATAGGCGTATTTTAATTTTGGTAATTCGAAAGCCATAATATGTTATTTTGAATGTTAATAATTTACTTGTTCCAAAATTACGGATAAATCTGTGCAATTAAAAATATTACCTTACAAGCTGTGAAGCCTTAAGAAAAGTTTAACTTTAAACTTGTTTTATTAGGCATTCTGCCTACAAACACTAAAAATTAATTTATCTTGTATCAAAATATATACAATGCTGCAACCACAATCTTATCAAATTTTTAATGCCTCTGCAGGAAGCGGTAAAACGTTTACCTTGGTTAAAACCTACCTCAAAATTTTATTTCTATCAAAGTATCCTCTTGCTTTTAAAACAATTTTAGCGTTGACTTTTACCAATAAAGCGGTCGCCGAAATGAAAGAGCGCATCATTAAAATGCTCATCACCTTTTCTGACACTAAAATTTTAGAGCATCCTAACGATATGTTCCTATCGCTTGTGGACGAATTATCAATGAATCCCAATCAATTACAACAAAAATCAAAACTAATTTTAGACACGATTGTACATAATTATGCTGCTTTTGATATTTCGACTATTGACAAATTTAACCACAAACTCATCCGAACGTTTGCACACGATTTAAAATTACCTCTAAATTTTGAAGTAGAAATAGATACTCCAGCCATTTTGGCAAAAGCAGTTGACAAATTAATCGACAAGGCAGGAACAGATGAGGAACTCACCAAAATCTTGGTAGATTTTGCTATTGAAAAAGCTGATGACGACAAAAGCTGGGACGTGTCTCATGATTTTAATATCGTTTCAAAATTGTTAGTTAATGAAAATGACATTCCGTTTATTGACAACCTTGCCAATAGTACACTTTCTGATTTTAAAAAGTTAAAAACCAATTTATCGCAAAAAACACAACAAACTGAGCGTCAAATTATTGAAAAAGCACAACAGGTTTTAGAGCTCATTACCAATTACGGATTGCAGTTTGATGATTTTTCGAGCAGTTATATCCCAAAATACTTTTTGAAATTGGTAGATGGCAATTTTGAAGTCAGTTTTACACCAAAATGGCAAACCGATTTAATAGACGGCAATCCGCTTTATCCAAAACGCGTTTCGGCAGAAACAGCATCGACAATTGATGCCATTCAACCACAAATTACTGAAGCTTTTACAAGCACAAAACAAAACATTCTTCACTATAAATTTTTAAAAAATGCTTTAAAAAACAGCACGCCTTTATCGGTTTTAAGTGCCATCAATCAGAGCTTAAAGGAACTCAAAGAAGAAGACGATTTGTTGCTAATTTCAGAATTTAACGCCATCATTAATAATGAAATAAAAGCACAGCCAACACCTTTTATTTATGAACGTATTGGTGAAAAATTTAAACATTATTTTATTGATGAATTTCAAGACACTTCTGTTTTGCAATGGGAAAACTTGGTGCCTTTGGTGGACAATGCACTTTCTGGCGAAAATTTAAAAGGCGAAACAGGTTCAACCCTGCTTGTTGGAGATGCCAAACAAGCCATTTATAGATGGCGAGGTGGAAGAGCAGAACAATTTATCGATTTGTATTCGCATAAAAAAAATCCGTTTCAGGTTAAAGCAACCGTTAAAAACTTACCAGCCAACTACCGAAGCACACAATCTGTTGTGCAATTCAACAATTCATTTTTTCAGCATATTTCACAATTTGCCTTCTCAAACCCAGAACATCAAGCCATCTATGAAGCAAGCAAGCAAGATTTGATTTTAAAAGCAGAAGGTTATGTAGAATTATCTTTTTTAGAGCTTGAAGAAGAGGATGATAAAACCGAGTTATACTGCCAAAAAGTATTAGAAACAATCCACAAAGTGTTGACCCATGGTTTTGAACTAAGTGATATTTGCATTATTACCAGAAAAACCAAAGAAGGCGTTGCCATTGCTGAGTACTTGAGCAATCAAAACATCCCTATTGTGTCTTCAGAGACTTTGCTGCTCAAGCATTCGCCTGAAATTCAGTTTATGTCAGCTATTGTGGCTTTGACAACCCAAATGGACAACGAATTGCTGAAAATTGAGATTTTAAGTTACTTAGCAGAACATCAATTACAGTTAGAAGACAAACATTCGTTTTTTGAAAGTTTGGTGCATTTAAGTACTTATCAATTATTTGAAAAATTAAATGATTTTGGGTTTTCCTTCAGTTGGCATCAATTTTTGCAAATGTCTTTATATGAAGCTATTGAAAGTATTGTTAGAGGGTTTAAGCTCAATAAAACATCCAATGCGTATATTCAGTTTTACCTTGATGTTGTTTTGGATTATTCACAAAAAAACAATGCTAATTTTACTGGTTTTATAGCATATTGGGATCTAAAAAAAGACAGCACAAGCATTGTGTCTCCTAAAGGCAATAACGCTCTGCAAATAATGACCATTCACAAATCAAAAGGGTTAGAATTTCCTGTGGTTATTTTTCCTTTTGCTAATCAGGATATTTATTTTGATAGGAATCCAAAAACATGGATTGCTGTTGATAAAAATGAATTTAATGGCTTTTCAAATTTATATGTCAATTTGAATAAAGATTTGGAAGATTTTGGCACTTTAGGTGCTGAAATTTACAGAAACCATCAGGCCGAATTAGAATTAGACAGCCTTAACCTTTTATATGTTGCACTAACCAGAGCTGTAGAACAATTGTATATCATTTCTGAATATGATGTAGATAAAGCTCAAAACGAAAAGTTAAAGTTGTACTCTGGCCTATTCATCAATTATTTAAAATCTGCAAAACAATGGAACGAGCATCAAAAAACCTATAACTTCGGAAATCCTGAAAAAAGACTTTCAGAAACAAAAAAGGAAACTACCATTACACAAGCGCAATTTATTTCTGTTTCAAGAGAAGACCACCATCTTAAAATTGTAACTAATGCTGCGTATTTATGGGATACCGAACAAGAAAAAGCCATTGAAAAAGGGAATTTAGTACACTTAATCATGTCACAAATTACAACCGAAAATGACATTGATTACGTTTTTGAACAGTTTTTAGACTCAGGTAAAATAAATCCAGAACAATCCAACCAATTAAAGCCACTTGTAACTGCACTTGTGAATCATAAAATATTGAAACCGTATTTTAACTCAGATATGACCATTTACAACGAAAAAGACATTATTAGCAAACACGGTTTGATTTTACGCCCAGACCGAATTGCCATTAGCACTTCCAACGAAGCTGTTATTATAGATTACAAAACCGGATTAGAAGCAATCAAACATCAGCAGCAATTACAAACCTATCAAGATGTTTTAGAAGACATGGGCTTTAAAGTCACTAAAAAAATTCTTATCTATATTAATGATGGTATTCAAATAAAAGAATTTTAAATTTGCATAAAATCAAAAATCATGTACGGAAAACTGCAACAACACCTTCAACACGAGTTAAAAGAAATTAAAGATGCTGGTCTCTATAAAGAAGAACGTATCATCACCTCGCCACAAGGTGCAGAAATTACTTTAAACACAGGAGAAACGGTTTTAAATTTTTGTGCCAACAATTATTTAGGCTTGTCATCACATCCTGAGGTTATTCAGGCAGCAAAAGACGCTATGGATACACACGGTTTTGGCATGTCGTCTGTTCGTTTTATTTGTGGCACACAAGACATCCATAAAACTTTGGAAGCAAAAATTGCTGAGTTTTATGGTACTGAAGACACCATTCTTTATGCCGCAGCTTTTGATGCTAATGGAGGTGTATTTGAACCTTTATTAGGTGAAGAAGACGCTATTATTTCTGATTCTTTAAACCACGCTTCTATTATTGATGGCGTTCGTTTGTGTAAAGCAGCACGTTATCGTTATCAAAACAGCGACATGAATGACCTTGAGCAACAATTAATTGCAGCCAATAAAAATGAGGCTCGGTTTAAAATTATTGTGACCGATGGTGTGTTTTCTATGGATGGTTTGGTAGCACCTTTAGACAAAATTTGTGATTTAGCAGATAAATATGATGCTTTGGTGATGATTGACGAATGTCATGCTGCTGGTTTTATTGGCGAAACAGGACGAGGCACCTTAGAAGATAAAGGCGTTTTAGGACGTATTGATATTATCACAGGAACCCTTGGAAAAGCCCTTGGTGGTGCCATGGGTGGCTACACCACAGGAAAAAAGGAAATTATAGATATGTTACGTCAACGTTCACGTCCATATTTGTTTTCAAATTCCTTAGCACCTGCCATTGTTGGTGCTTCCATTAAAGTGTTTGAAATGCTGTCAAATGACACAACACTAAGAGATCAATTAGAATGGAATACCGACTATTTCAAAAAAGGAATGAAAAAGGCTGGTTTTGACATCATTAATGGCGATTCAGCTATTGTTCCAGTGATGCTTTATGACGCAAAATTGTCACAAACTATGGCAAAAATGCTTCTAAATGAAGGAATTTACGTCATTGGGTTCTTTTTTCCTGTGGTACCCAAAGAAAAAGCAAGGATACGCGTACAACTCTCTGCAGCGCACACAAAAGCGCATTTAGACAAGGCTATTGCTGCTTTTGAAAAGGTTGGAAAAACACTAAATATTATTTAAAATCAATCCAAACACCTCTATTTTAAGGCAAATAATCAATATTTTTATATATTTGTCTTTGTTAATAAAATTTAACAACTTACTTTTGCTTACAATTAACACTTAAAAATTAAATTATTAGAATATGAAAAATCTTAGCAGATTATTTTTCGCTATGTTGCTTGTATTGAGCTTTAGCAACGCTAACGCACAAGATGAAAACAATCCTTGGGCAATTGGAATTGGCGCAAATGCGGTTGACTTTTACCCTGTTGGGGAAAACGCACCTTTAGGTGAATACTTTGATGAGTTTTTTAACTTGAGTGATCACTACAACTACTTACCATCATTATCTACTGTTTCAGTTTCTAGATATCTTGCAGATGGATTTTCAATTTCTGCAGCAGGTTCTATTAACAGAATCAGCAAAATTGGTGACTCATCAGCTGATGATTTATCTTACTATGCTTTAGATGGTACAATTAAATATAGTTTTGCCAAATTAATCAATTCTAAAACTATTGAACCATACTTAGGTGTTGGTGGTGGTTACACTTGGGTTGATGAAATTGGTGCTGGGACATTAAATGGAACTTTAGGGTTAAATTATTGGTTTTCTGAAAACATTGGTGTAACAGCTCAAACTTCTTACAAACATGCGTTTGAAGATTACTTAGCAAAACATTTCCAACACACTGTTGGTTTAGCTATCAAATTTGGTGGAAAAGACACTGATGGCGATGGTGTATATGATAAAGACGATGCTTGTCCAGATGTTCCTGGTTTAGCAGCTTTTAACGGTTGTCCAGATTCTGACAACGATGGTATTGAAGATTCAAAAGATGATTGTCCTAATGAAGCTGGTTTAGCTGAATTTAACGGTTGTCCTGATACTGATGGTGACGGTGTTCCAGACAAAAACGATAATTGTCCTACTGTTGCTGGTTTAAAAGCATTAAACGGATGCCCAGATGCTGATGGCGACGGTGTTGCTGATAAAGATGATAACTGTCCTAATGAAGCTGGTCCTGCTGCAAACAATGGTTGCCCATGGAAAGATACTGATGGTGACGGTGTATTAGACAAAGATGATAAATGTCCTAACGAAGTTGGTACTGTAGCAAACAATGGTTGCCCAGAAGTTAAGCCAACTGAAGAAGTTATGAAACAATTAAACGAGTATGCAAGAACTATCTTGTTTGACACAGGTAAATCATCTTTCACAAAAGATACTGATCCTGTATTAAAAGCAATGACTGCTATCTTTAAAGAATATCCACAAGCTGATTTCGCTATTGAAGGATATACTGATAGTGTAGGTTCTGCAAAATCTAACCAATTGTTATCTGAGCGTAGAGCTAATGCTGTAAGAGATTATTTAGTTTCTAACGGTATCAACGCTGACAGATTAACTGCTAAAGGTTTTGGTGAAGAGAACCCAATCGACACTAACAAAACTGCTGCTGGTAGAAAAAACAACAGACGTGTTGAAGTAAAACTTAAATAATTAAGTTTATCAAAATAATAAGTTTTAAAAACGCTCCGAAATTCGGAGCGTTTTTTATTTTTATACAATGACAAGTTTTATACATGACGTTATCGTTGATATTCAAAAAAAAGAGTTGGATATGGCTCAACTTACCTTTGTTTTGCCAAGTAAAAGAGCTGGTACCTTTTTAAAGCATACACTCTCACAACTTATTAAAGAACCTATTTTTTCTCCAAACATCGTCGCAATTGAAGAGTTTGTTGAAAGTATATCAGACCTAAACTACAGTACCAACACCGAATTGTTATTTGAATTTTATAGCATCTACCTTAACATAACACCAAAAGACCAAATAGAACCCTTTGACCAATTTTCTAAATGGGCTCAGTTGTTGCTTCAAGATTTTAATGAAATAGATCGTTACCTCATTCCTTCCAAATCAATTTTTGAGTATTTAAATGCCATAAAAGAACTCAATCATTGGTCATTAGCAGACGAGCAAACCGACTACATCAAAAACTATCTGTCTTTTTGGAAACGTTTAAAAACCTATTACAATCAATTCAAAGATGCTCTTATTTCAAAAAAGAAAGGCTACCAAGGTTTGGTTTACAGAGAAGCCGTTAATGGTTTAGAACAGTATATAGCATCAAATTCCAACAAAAAGCATGTGTTTGTCGGTTTTAATGCGCTCAATAAGGCTGAAGAAACTATCATTCAAGAATTATTACAGCAAAATTTAGCCCTAATTTATTGGGATATTGATCAGACTTTTATTGATAACCCTATACACGATGCTGGTTTATTTACAAGGCTTCACAAAAACAATTGGCCTTACTTTAAAAAGGAGCCTTTTAATTGGTTTTCAACAAATTACACTACCCAAAAAAACATACAGAGTATTGGTGTTCCAAAAAATGTTGGTCAAGTAAAATATATAGGTGAACTGCTTGAAACTCTTCAAAAAGAACAAAAGTCTATTCAAAATACAGCCATTGTTTTAGGAGATGAAACTTTATTAATGCCTTTGCTCAACTCCATCCCAAAGCAAATAGATGCCATTAACATCACTATGGGTTTCCCTCTAAAATTGACGCCTTTAACATCATTGTTTGAGGAGTTGTTCAAAATTCATAAAACATCTTCAACCACGCTTTATCATAAGGATGTTGTTAGTATCTTGTCTCATCAATTTATCAAACCCTTATTTGATGAGGCTTACAAAAACTACGCTGATGTCATCATTGACCACATTCAAACTAATAATGTCGTTTCGATTGCCATAGAAAAATTAAGAACTTTAGCTGATACCAAAAGTCATATTATCAACTTATTGTTTAGCTCTTGGAATGACAGTCCTGATAAAGCCATTGATAATTGTTTTAAACTCATCACTCATATCAAAAATCAACTCAATATACACAAAGAAAACAACCTGTTAGCTTTAGAATATTTGTATCGTTTTAATGAAGTGTTTAATGAATTACAGTTACTAAACACTAACTATAAGCACATTTACAGCATCAAAACCTTATTTGGTTTGTATAAAGAACTTTTAAAAACCGAAACACTTGACTTTAAAGGCGAACCTTTACAAGGGCTTCAAATTATGGGAATGTTGGAATCGCGTGTGCTTGACTTTGAAACTGTTATCATTTCATCAACCAATGAAGGCATTCTTCCAGCAGGAAAAAGCAACAATTCTTTTATTCCGTTTGATGTTAAAATTGAAAATGGCTTACCAACTTATAAAGAAAAAGATGCCGTTTATACCTATCATTTTTACAGGTTATTGCAACGCGCTAAAAACGTTTACATTATTTATAATACTGAACCAGATGTACTCAATGGAGGCGAAAAAAGTAGATTCATCACACAATTAGAAATTGAAAAAATACACAAAATCAAACACCTTATTGTATCACCAAAAGTTCCTTTGGCCAAATCTTTACCAATAAGCATTAAAAAAACAGAAGCTGTTATAAACAGTATAAAAACCATTGCTTCTGAAGGGTTTTCGCCTTCGTCGTTAACTAATTATATCAGAAATCCGATTGATTTTTATTACGAAAAGGTTTTGGGCATTTCTAATTTTGAAGCGGTTGAAGAAACGGTTGCTGCCAACACCTTAGGAAATGTTATTCACAAAACACTTGAAGATTTTTACGAGCCTCTAAAAAATGAGACCTTAACGGTTAAGCACTTGGAACAAATGAAACAGTCCATTGCAAAAACAGTGGCTATTCATTTTCATAACTTTTATAAAGAAGGTGATATGAGCAAAGGCAAAAACCTCATCATTTTTGAAATTGCTAAACGTTATATTCACAATTTTTTAAATAAAGAAATAGAAACGATAAACGCCGGAAACACGATAAAAATTATCGCTTTAGAACAAAAATTAAAAATACAACTCGACATGCCTGAACTAAATTTTCCTGTGTTTTTAAAAGGAACTGTGGACCGAATTGATGAATGTAATGGCATTACCCGAATTATTGATTACAAAACAGGCAAAGTCAATCAAGGGCAAGTAGAAATTGTCCATTGGGATGATTTAACAACAGATTATGATAAATACAGTAAAAGTTTTCAGGTGTTGGCTTATGCTTTGATGTTGCATTTAAAAGAACCTTTTACCAATTTTGTAGAAGCTGGTATTATTTCTTTTAAAAATCTGCAAGGTGATTATTTCTTAAAATTCGCAAAAAAATCTGCTCCAAGAAGTTCTGATAAAAATCAGCAAATATCTGAAGAAACACTTGCTAATTATTTTATTGAATTAAAAAAGTTGATATTAGAAATTTGTAATCCTGAAATTGCATTTACTGAAAAACCGCTTTAATCAAATCCTGTTTTTAGGCAATTTTTAGTTGGGTTTCTGTGTGCAAATTGATCTTTTCAAACAAGGCTTCTTTATTGACTGGTTTGGTCATATAATCATTCATTCCAATATCTAAAACTTTTTGTCTGGTTTCTTGCATTGCATCTGCAGTAACAGCAATAATAGGTATTTTTCCAATGGTTACACCCAATTCTCCACTTCTAATAATTTCAGTGGCTTCATAACCATCCATCACAGGCATTTGCAAATCCATCAATACCATATCATAAACGTCTTTTTTAAGCGCATCAATTGCTTCATTTCCGTTATTAACGACTGCAAAACTGATATTTGATGCGGCACTTAGTATTTTTCGCATTACCATTTGATTGAGTAGATTATCTTCCACAACTAAAACATGTAACGCTTTTGTGTCATTGTGTGCATCTTTATTTACTAATACTTTATTTGTTTTCACAGACGCTTTAAGCGGAATTTCAATAAAAACTTCAGTGCCTTTGCCTTCTTCACTTTCAATATTGATTTGACCCTCAAAAAGCTCAACCAAATGTCTGACAATAGAAAGCCCAAGACCTATACCACCAAATTGTCGTTTATGGTTTAATCGCATTTGGCTAAAGCTATTAAAAATTTGCTTTTTAAATTCTGGATTCATTCCAATTCCAGTATCAGAAACAATAAAAGAAAAACGGTATTCATTATTGGGTTGTGCAGTACATCGCATTTTAAAGTTGACGCTTCCTTTATTTGTAAATTTTACAGCATTGCTCAAAACATTATTAATAATTTGAACAAAACGTTCCGAATCGCCTTTTACCTGACTTGGTATTTCGTAATCCATATCAAATTGATACTCTAAGCCTTTGTTTTCGGCTTCCATTTTCCAATTATTACTAATTTGATGTAATGCAATTGACGGATTGAAGGTTTCGTTTTTAAGTTGAAGTTCATTCTTCTCAATTTTTTCAAAATCCAGTATGTCATTGACATTGCTCAATAAACTCAACGATGCGTTTTTGATGATTTCAAATTGCTTGCGCTCTTTATTATCTTTTTTTGAACTAAGTTGCATCTCTGCAATTCCCATAATAGCGTTAATAGGTGTTCTCAACTCATGACTCATGTTGGACATGAAATAGGTTTTTAGTTGGCTAATTTCTTCCGATTTTTGCAAGGCCTCTTCTTGAGATTTTTCTTTTTCTTGTCTCAATTTTCGAATCAAATTAGTCATGGAAAGCGAAAGAAAAATAACCTCAAAACCTGCACCAAATTTTGCACTATTTAAAGTATAGAAATTGTTGGGAAGCAAGCTTAAATTGTTCATCACAAAACCCAACAAACCAATGACTAAAAAGAAAATACCAATTGAAAAATAAGGGTCAATAGAAATACGTCTATAGCGCATTACAAAAACAGTAGTTAGTATAAACAGTAAACTAATTAAACCATTCAAATTGCTAATTGGGTACACCATCTTTAAGGTAGATGGACTTATAAAAAGCATTAAAAACAAAAGTCCAATAATGATATACCCTATTTTAAATACTTTGTAAAACCCTTTCATTCGTTCATTAACCTTTAAAAAATGCTCGCAGTATTTTAAAAGGAAAAAATTAGACATCAAAGCGGTTATCATCACAGCTCTACTGTTTAAAAATCCACCTTGTGGCAAAATATATTGAAAAATTAGACCATCTAAAGCGGCTTGCAAAAGCGCAATTGAAAACACATAAATACTATAGTACAAAAATGATTTTTCTTTTAAACTGCTATAAAAAAACAAATAGATAATACCTGCTAAAAACAACAATCCGTAAAACAACCCAAGGAAAAGCTGTTGTGCGTAATTGGTGTCTAAAAAAGCGCTTTCGTCATAAAGATTTAAAGGAAGGTTTATGGTTTCTCCATCACTTTTAAAATGAAGATAAAACTGTTGTACTGTTTGTTTTGGAAGTTTTATTTTAAAAACGGTGGAACGATGTGCCACTTGACGCTTGTTAAACGGAATTTGATCGCCACTTTTAAAGTGCTGAATATTGTCTGAACTTATTTGATATAAATCAGCTACATCAGTAATAGGTCTTGCAGTTTCTAAGTAGTAAGTTTTAAATTGGTCACTGCTGTTTTCCAATTGAAATCTTACCCAATAATTATCCGATGTAAAACCAACACTTTGATTATCAGACACCAAAGGTTCAAATTTTAATTTTGAATCTTTTAAAACATGATTTACAGTTAAGTCCAATTTACCAACATCTACAAAATCTGCATATTCGTAAAGTTTTCCTTTGCTGGTTTCAGGATTAAAAATAGCATTTTGGGCAGTTAATCCAAAGCTAATTATGTAGGCAAAAAGTAGTAACTGTTTCATAGTTGGGGGCTTAAAACGTGTACAACATACGAAAAAATATGTAAAGTAGTTTTTTAGACGACTTTTTAAAAAAATCACATTTTTAAGCAAAAAACAAAAAACCCTTGTAAACATTAGTGTTACAAGGGCTTTAAGTGGAGAAGATGGGGCTCGAACCCACGACCTCTTGGCTGCCAGCCAAACGCTCTAGCCAACTGAGCTACATCCCCAAATTGTACGTTATTTTAAACCGCTTAATACTAAAACTGGTAGTGTTGAGCTATTAAAATCTTTTTTTAATATCGTGTTGTTTTCCCAAAGCTTCGTGAAAAAACCTCGTTTTCTGCGTACAACGCATAACAAATCAGGATTGTTTTCTTTATAATTTTCTAAAACGCCTTGAAATGTTGTAGCATTTTCGCTATAAAATGTATTGGTAATGATACTGGCCAAATCATCATTTACGTCAAAATCGCCTTCATTATGAAATGGTGTTTTTACCAATAACAAATTGATGATGGATTTGAATTGGTCTTTTATATCAATTAATGGATTTAATACATTTTCTTTTTTAATAATTGCCGATTTTAAAGCCATCAAAATATAAATAATAGGCTTAAATGTATAACCTTCAGGAACAATTAGTGCAGGAATATTGGTTTGTTTTATGATTTTTCCAGAAGTTTTACCTAAATAAACTTCTTCTTTAATAGAATTTGTTCTTGGTTCTAACAATATCAAATCTATATCTAATGACTTACAAACGAGCTCTAAAGTATCAACCAATTTTCCTTTAAAGGTTTTAATAACCACTTCTACATCTTTTGTGTCCACTTTTGTAACATGCGATTTTAAAAACTCCAAACTTTCGCGTTCTAAAATATGGTCAACTTTAATCATGGTTCCTGCTTTGGTGTACACATTAAATACTTGTACTACATAAACCTTTGCTCCAAAAGCCTTTGCAAAATCAACAGCATATTGCAAATGACTTACGGCATTTTTTGAAGAGCCAACAGGAACTAAAATATTCTTCATAATTAAAATTTAAAGCTAAATTTACATAAAACTTATGCAAAAGTAAACATTAAATATGATTCGCAAAGCGACTTATTCAGATATTGATGCTATTTTAAAACTCACCAACGCTTGTGCTATGTTTATGATATGCAACAATATATACCAATGGAATGAACATTATCCTAATAAAACAGCTTTTGAAACTGATGTTTTAAGAGATGAATTGTTTGTTTTAGTACAAAACAGTACGCTTATTGGTTGTGTTGTTGTGTCATCTTTTATGGACGAAGAATACCAACCCATCAAATGGTTAACTCCTTCTGATAAAAACAGTTACATTCACAGATTGGCTATACATCCTGAGTTTCAATCTCAAGGTTATGCACAACAACTTATGGATTTTGCCGAAACCTTTGCATTAAAAAACAAGTGTCATTCGGTTAGACTTGATACTTTTTCGCAAAACCATCGGAACCAAAAATTTTATGAGCAACGTGGTTATGAGCGTTTAGGATCTATTTATTTTCCTAAGCAAAGCGAGTATCCATTTTATTGTTATGAACTTGTGTTATGAAAAAATGATTTAAATTTGACTTCTAAACGTTTAACAAAATGGACTTTTTAAATTTTTTAAGTGGCAACGGCATCTTTCTTATTCTCGTTATTTTATTGGTTGTTGTCTATATTTATAACCGAAAAAAGAAACGCTAACCTATCGTGTTTTTAACCAACCTGTAATACTTAAACGCTCTTTGTTTACAGGCATTACTTCATGTTCAATGATTTGGCTTTCAAAAATGACCACACGTCCAGGAAATGGGTAAATCACTTTTTGAATATCTTGACCATTTTCATCTAAATACAAAACCAATTCGCCTCCATTTTCAGGCAACCAACCCTCTTCATTCAAATAGCAAACAAAGGACAGTTTTCGTCTATCATCATTTTTAAAAGTATCTATATGACGTTTGTAAAATGTTCCTATTGGATATAAGGCGTAGTGAAATTCTTTATGCAAAATGCCAAGAAAACAGGTTGTATTGAGATATTTTACCAAATGGTTGATTTTATCAAAAAACAGTCGTTCAGAAACATCAGCTTTGGTTTCATCCATCCACAAAATGACATCGCCTCTAATCGATTTTACAATCGTTTCATTAAAATGATTGCCAATTGCAGCTTTTTTAAACGCATCTTCTTTATGCTTTACGAGCAAAGATTGTCTTAAAACAGTCACTTCTTCATCAGTAAAAAAACCTTCTATAACGCTGTATTTTTGAGACGCAATCTCTTCAATAATACGCTCATAAAGCGGATTTTCAACAAAATCAATCGCTTCAAAAAGTTGATTCATCACATTAACAACTTAAGCCTCTTATGACAAAAGTGCGCAAATGTACTCTAAAAACAAATTGCTTTTACAAAACGATTATCTTTGCAATGAAAATGAAAACGCAATGAGCACAATTCGTATTACAAAACAATTTTCTTTTGAAGCTGGTCATGCACTTTATGGCTATGATGGCAAATGCAAAAATGTACATGGACACAGCTACAAACTATTTGTAACTGTTATTGGAAACCCTATAACAGATACTAATAATGTTAAGTACGGAATGGTTATAGATTTTAGCGATTTGAAAAAAATTGTTAAAACTGAGATTGTAGATGTCTTTGACCATGCCACTGTTTTTAACAAAAACACACCACATGTTGAGTTGGCAAAAGAACTGAAAGACCGAGGACACAATGTGTTGTTAGTTGATTATCAGCCAACAAGTGAAATGATGGTTATTGATTTTGCTCAAAAAATAAAGGCTCATTTACCTAAAAGCATACAATTACATTCCTTAAAACTTCAGGAAACCGATTCAAGTTTTGCTGAGTGGTATGCTTTAGATAATTAGTGCGCAATTTTAAGTCATTGGTAGTTACTATATCAAAAACATTCGTGCATTGGTGGCTATTTTATTTATATTTACTACATGAACATTCCCGAAGGAAAAAAAATATATTTCGCATCTGATAATCATCTTGGAGCGCCAACTACAAAAGCGTCACTTCCGCGTGAACAAAAATTTGTAGCTTGGTTAAACGAGGTAAAACAAGATGCAGCAGCCATTTTTTTACTTGGCGATTTGTTTGATTTTTGGTTTGAATACAAAACCGTTGTCCCAAAAGGATTTACACGAACCTTAGGGAAATTGGCCGAAATTAGCGATTCTGGAATTCCAATATACTATTTTGTTGGTAACCACGATTTGTGGATGAATGGTTATTTTGAAGACGAGCTCAACATTCCTGTATATCACCAACCCAAAGAATTTACTTTTAATGACAAAACCTTTTTTATTGGTCATGGCGATGGGTTGGGTCCTGGTGATAAAGGCTATAAACGTATGAAAAAAGTGTTTACAAATCCATTTTCAAAATGGTTGTTCAGATGGTTGCATCCTGATTTGGGTGTTAAATTAGCACAGCATTTATCAGTAAAAAACAAACTGATTTCTGGTGATGAAGACGCTACGTTTTTAGGCGAAAATGACGAATGGTTGGTGCAGTATTCTAAAAGAAAGCTTGAAGACAAGCACAGAGACTTTTTTGTATTTGGTCACAGACATTTGCCATTGGAAATTGAGCTCAATGCAACCTCAAAATACATCAATCTTGGCGATTGGATTAGTTATTACACCTATGGCGTTTTTGATGGAACCGCTTTTGAACTGAAAACATATTAATCTTCTTTTTCATGTTCTTCTAAATCTTTTCGTAAATCTAATTTTCTGAATGAAGGCGAAATAATTCCAGTAGTTACCACTGTAATTAAAGTCATTGTGCCTCCAAAAACCACTGCAGTAACAGTGCCCATTAATTTTGCAGTCAAGCCACTTTCAAAAGCACCCAATTCGTTTGATGACCCAACAAACATAGAATTTACTGACGATACACGACCACGCATATGATCTGGTGTTTTGAGTTGTAAAATGGTTTGTCTCACCACAACCGAAACGCCATCGGTCACTCCACTAAAAAATAATGCAAGTACTGAAATCCAAAAGATAGAAGAAAGCCCAAAAATAATAATACACAATCCAAACCCAAAAACAGCTGCTAACAATTTCATTCCAGCATTTTTACTAATTGGAATATAAGCTGTTAAAATCAGCATTAAAAAACTACCTACAGCAGGAGCAGCACGCAAAATACCAAATCCTTCGGCTCCAACTTTTAGAATATCTTGAGCAAAAATTGGTAATAACGCAACAGCGCCACCAAAAAGCACAGCAATCATATCTAAAGTGATGGCTCCTAAAATAGCTTTGGTCTTAAAAACAAATTTGATACCTTCTTTCAAACTTTGTATAATTGGTTCTCCAATTTTAGGGTTTAAAACTGGTTTTTTCTTAATTTGAAGCAAAACCATTAGAGAAAACATAACTAAACCAAACACAAAGCAAAGTGTCCAATGGACACCAATCCAATGAATAGAAAATCCAGCAAAAGCAGGTCCTAAAACAGAAGCCATTTGCCATGTTGAACTACTCCACGTTGCTGCATTTGGATACACTTTTTTAGGAACAATCAAAGCCACCAATGAAAAAATGGTAGGCCCAAAAAAAGAACGTACAAAACCTCCAAAAAATACTAAAGCATAAATGCAGTATAACACAGTGGTTGTTGACCAATTAGAAACTATTTTAGGCCAAGTGAGCAAAAATAACCCAAAGCTAATGAGTGAAAACGCCGAAATACAGATAGCTAATAAATTTCGCTTTTCTCTTTGGTCTGCAATATGACCTGCAAAAAGTGCCATGGACAAGGCTGGAATGATTTCCATAAGTCCAATAAAACCAAGAGATAATGGATCTTTGGTAATGGAATACACTTCCCATTCAATTACAATAAATTGCATAGACCATGCAAATACCAATGCAAAACGCACTAATAAAAAGATATTAAATTCTTTAAAACGCAATGCTGCGTATGGGTCTTTTTTGGTTGGCTTTTCTTCCATTTAATTTTGAAGCTACTTACTTAATTCTCTATAAGTTTAAATTCTACTCGTCTATTTTGTGCTCTTCCCTCTTCAGTTTCATTTGTTGAAACTGGTTGCGAACTTCCAAAACCAAACCAATGTATTCTTGAAACATCAAGTCCTTGCAAAATTAAATACTTTGAAACAGATTCAGCACGTTCTTGAGATAATTCTTCATTTCTTTTTTTCGTTCCAATGTTATCAGTATGTCCATAAATTTCTATATTCAATTTTGAATTATCCTTTAAATATTTAGAAAGCTTATTTAATTCTATTTTTGAAACTTCTAACAAGATGGATTTGTCAAAGTTGAAAAGAACATTTTTGAAGGTATAGATTTTATTACGCTCTAAAGCCGTCTCTACAGTTTCATCATTCAACAAGATTTCTTTTGATTCGACCTTTTCTATGGGTTCAATAGAAACATCATCAATGTAATAATAAGAAAAATCCTCATATTTTGATTTCTCTAACTTTTCTATTTTGCTGGAACTATTATTATTAAAATTTCCGATAATGAAAAAATTTTCGAATCCTGAAGCATTATAAATTGATGTCATTTTAATCCATTCTTTTTTATTTGAATAGGATTCTTTTGAAAAAAAAGGAACATATGCAAAGCCTAAAACCTTTTTAGAAATTCGTTTAGCATTAATAGTTTTATCCGATTGATTATTGAATCTTTTACTTGATGTCATAAAAATTCCTAAATCTTTTATAGAGTGGTTTGAGTTATCAGCCAAACTAATATAAAATGTAATCTGATATGTTTTACCTTTAATTAAAGTCTCCTTTAATTTTCCTTGAATATACTCTCTATAATTTGGATAAGCATAGACATATATTCCTGCATATCCTTTTCCTGTTCTTGCTTTTTGATTACCAATGTAGTTGGAGAATCCAAAAAAAGTACTACAAGAATTAAAATAATCAGTAGAACCAAGTGTAGGTGTAGACCAATTAGTAACATTATTGTTAAAACAACTTATAGCATTCGGGCAGTATTTATAATCTTCAAAACTTGGGTTGAGCACTAAATTTTGTGAGAAAACCGAATAAAATGTCAAGGACAAAATAAAAAAAAGGACTTTTTTCATATGTTAGAAACGAAAAGTTAACAATTTTATTCTTTAATATCTCTCAGCTTCAATTGCAAACTCACGCGTCCATTCCATTCATTTTCATCAATAGAATACACTGCTTTAAATGGTTTTTTATTTGAAATTAAATCGTATTTATCGCCTAAATTAAAACCAATAGCAACTATTTTATCTGCTTTGGGTTGAACCACTGTAATACGCAAATGTTTATCATCTTCGCCAACACATTTGCCATACCCTGTGTCTTTTAAGTTTTCCGTCATAAAAACTGGTGTCATATTTTGTGGCCCAAAAGGTGCAAACTGGCGCATAATGCGATAAAATTTTGGCGTAATCTCTTTTAAGTCAATTTTAGTATCAATTCTAATTTCTGGAGTCAACAGACTTTTATCAATGGTTTTTGAGACTTCATCTTCAAAAGCTTGTTTAAAAACGTCGTAGTTTTCTGCTTTTAAAGTCAATCCTGCTGCATATTTATGACCTCCAAATTGTTCAATATACTCACTACACGCTTCTAAAGCATTATAGACATCAAAGCCAGAAACTGAACGTGCTGAAGCGGCTAATTTATCACCACTTTTGGTAAATACTAAAGTTGGTCTGTAATAAGTTTCAATCAAACGGGAAGCCACAATACCAATAACGCCTTTGTGCCAAGATTCGTGGTAAACCACAGAAGTAAACCGTTTTTGCTCTTTGTTTTCTTCTATTTGCATCAAGGCTTCTTCGGTAATTTTTTGATCAGCTTCTTTCCTGTCTGTATTAAATTGTTCAATTTCTGAAGCATATGTTACAGCTAAATCAAAATCTGTTTCAGTTAAAAGTGTTACCGCATAATTACCATGTTTCATGCGTCCTGCAGCATTAATTCTTGGAGCAACTATAAAAACCACGTCAGTAATTGTGAGTGCTACTTTTTTGGCTTGTGCAATGATGGCTTTAATACCTGGTCTTGGATTTTGATTAATGACTTGCAATCCAAAATAGGCCAAGGTTCTATTTTCGCCAGTGATAGGAACAATATCTGCGCCAATAGCTGTGGCTACTAAATCGAGATATTCTACTAAATCTTCAACTGTTTCACCTTGGTTGGACGCTAAAGCTTGTATTAATTTGAAACCAACGCCACAACCACATAATTCGTCAAAAGGATAATTACAATCGTCGCGTTTGGGGTCTAAAACGGCGATGGCTTTGGGTAATTCGTTTCCTGGTCTGTGATGGTCGCAAATAATAAAATCGATGTTTTTTTCGTTAGCATAGGCTACTTTTTCAATAGCTTTTACACCACAATCTAAAGCTATAATGAGCGAAAAATCGTTGTCATGTGCAAAATCGATGCCTTTATAAGAAATGCCATAACCTTCATCATAACGATCTGGAATGTATGTTGCAACAGCATCTGTTCTGGTTTTTAAATAGGAAGACATCAAGGCTACAGACGTGGTTCCATCCACATCATAATCGCCAAAAACCAAAATATTTTCACCTTCAGAAATTGCTTTTTCAATACGAGCCACTGCTTTATCCATGTCTTTCATCAAAAACGGATTGTGCAAATGGTCTAAACTCGGTCTAAAAAATTGTTTTGCCTCATCATAAGTTTCAATACCACGTTGAATTAAAAGCGTAGCAATAACCTCATCAACATCGAGTGTTTGTTTTAATGATGCTACTTTTGAGGCTTCTGGTTTTGGTTTGATAGTCCAACGCATAATTTCTTTCAGAAATAACTTTCAAATTTCAATTAGATAGAACTTATTTATTATGATAATGAATTGATGTCTTCACTTTGGCGAATCTTCGAAACATTTCCATAACACCACAATATTTTTCGATGGATAAATCGACAGCCTTTTTGATTTTATTCTCATCAAGATTTTCACCATAAAAATGATATTCTACAGACACTGTATGGTAATATTTTGGATGTTCTTCGGTTAATTCGCCATATGTATCCATTCTAAAATCAGAGATTTTCACTTTCATTTTATCCAAAATAGAAACCACGTCTAAACCCGAACAACCAGCAAGCGCCGAAAGCATCATGGCTTTTGGACGCAATCCTGAATTATGTCCTCCATGTTCTTCAGAGGTATCCATAAATAAGGTTTTTCCGCTTGGATTGTCTGATTCAAATTGAGCGTTTCCTTTCCAATGTGTGATAACTTTATGCTCCATAAGTCGAGATTTTTTCGTTTATTGTCTATTCAAAAATACTACTAAAAAACAATATTATGCCTTTAGTTACACCATTATCTGCTCACCACGATTTAGAGACTAAAGCCTTGGCGGAATTCTTTAATGAAACCCTTGGTTTTTGTCCAAATTCAGTCTTAACCATGCAACATCGTCCTGCTATTTCAAAAGCGTTTATCAATTTAAACAAAGCTGTGATGGCTAATGAAGGTCGTGTAACTTCGGCTTTAAAACGCATGATTGCTTGGGTAAGTAGCAATGCCACTGGTTGTCGCTATTGTCAAGCACATGCTATTAGAGCTGCGGAACGTTATGGTGCCGAACAAGAGCAATTGGACAATATTTGGAACTACCGAACCCATCCAGCTTTTAGCGAAGCTGAACGCGCTGCTTTAGATTTTAGTTTAGCGGCATCTATAGTGCCAAATGCCGTGGATAAAACCATCAAAAAGCGATTGTATGAGCATTGGAATGAAGGTGAGATTGTAGAAATGTTAGGCGTAATTTCACTTTTTGGGTATTTGAATAGATGGAACGACTCTATGGGAACCTCTATTGAAAAAGGTGCTGTTGAAAGTGGTGAACAATATCTTGGAAAACACGGTTGGAACAAAGGGAAGCATGGTTGATTTACGAATTACGATTTTAGATTTTGCGCCACGAACCTGTCTGCCGAAAGGCAGGTTCACAAATGTTATCTTTATATCAATTTGACAGTTCTCTTTCTCAACTCAGGCAAAACCTCCTTTTCAAACCAAGGGTTTTTGGCCAACCAAAACCGATTGCGTGGCGAAGGGTGTGGCAAGGGTAAATATTTTGGCAAATAGTCTTTGTAATTTGCAACGGTTTCTGTTAAGGTTCTTTTTGCTTTGTCTTTTAAATAATACTTCTGGGCATACATTCCAATTAAAATGACCAACTCCACATTAGGCATAAAATCTAATAAGGGTTGGTGCCATTGTGGTGCACATTCTGGTCGTGGTGGCAAATCGCCACTTTTGCCTTTTCCAGGGTAGCAAAATCCCATTGGTACTAAGGCTATTTTAGTGTCGTCATAAAAATCTTTATCCGTTACATCTAACCATGTTCGTAATTGTTTTCCACTTGGATCGTCCCAAGGGATTCCTGTTTGGTGCACTTTTATTCCTGGAGCTTGACCAATAATGATAATTTTAGCATCTTTATGTGCAGACACAATGGGTCTTGGACCTAATGGCAAATAGTCTTTACAAATGGTGCATTGTCTTATTTCTTTTAGTAAATTATTCATAAATCATGCGGTTCTTCAATTTATTAAGAGCGTCAGTATTTAATTACCCTTCAAGGGCTTTCCTGCAACTACAATCACAATTTCGCCTTTTGGTGGTTTATTAATGTAATGTTCTAACACTTGTTTGGCAGTGCCACGAATGGTTTCTTCATACAATTTGGTCAATTCGCGAGAGACGGAAACTGGTCTATCTTCACCAAAATGTTCACAAAAATTAGTGAGTGTTTTAATCAATTTATGAGGGCTTTCATAAAAAATGATGGTTCTGGTTTCTTCGGCTAAAAGCGTTAATCGGGTTTGACGTCCTTTTTTTACTGGCAAAAACCCTTCGAAAACAAATTTATCATTAGGCAAACCGCTATTTACTAAAGCTGGTACAAAAGCTGTTGCTCCTGGTAAACAGTCAACTTCGATGTTATTTTCAATACAAGCACGTGTCAATAAAAATCCTGGGTCTGAAATAGCTGGAGTTCCTGCATCACTAATGAGTGCTATATTAATTCCGCTTTTTATTTTTTGAACTAAATTGGCAACCGTTTTGTGTTCATTATGCATATGATGAGATTGAGAAGGTGTTGAAATTTCAAAGTGTTTTAATAATTTTCCAGAAGTACGAGTGTCTTCGGCCAAAATTAAATCGACGTTTTTTAAAACTTCAACCGCTCTAAAGGTCATATCTTTAAGGTTTCCGATAGGTGTTGGTACAATATACAATTTCATTAAACACAATATTTAGTATCAAATTTACAATCTTTATAGTATATTAACGCAACCTTTTTAAGGTATTAAACATCTATTTTAAAAGTCAATCCATGAATCAGAGGTTAATTTTTTTCTTCTTTTTTTGTTTCCAAACCCTATTTATGACCTCACAAACAACCGATTTAGCTATCGTAGTTGAAGCTCAAAACTTGTCAGGGAATGATTTATCTCAAGTTCACATTTATGAAGAATTTCAATATTTAGTTACTATTAGCAATTCTGGGAACAGTGTTTTTGATGCGTCTTTTACATTGCAACTTGATGTAGAAGCTTCCATAATTTCATTTGTCAGTCAAAACGCAACAAATGGCGCAACACTTATTCCAATTAATGATTTTAATTTGTCTGGTTCAAATCTTTTATCAGCTCCTATTGCTAATCTTCCCAATAACTCAAGCCTTCAAATAAAAATCGCACTAAAAGCACCAATTACTGTTGGAGGTATTGCAGCGAATGCTATTGTTTTTGCTCCAGATGGTACTGAAGACAGCAATAATTCTAATAACCAATCTATTATTTCTATTGATGTAACCGATTTGCCTATCGATTTTACTGTTACACATACCCAAGTGGCACCTCCTGAAGGCATAGGAATTAGTGCTTGGAATGACATTGTCACTTATCAATTTACCATTACCAATAACAGTAGTATTGATTATCCCTTATCTGCAATAAATGGTAGCTTAAAATTATTGTCTCCTTATGAATATGGGCAACCTATTGCACAACTAATTTCTCTTAGTTGTCTTGGTGGTACTAACGGAATGGCGTGTTTTGACACTTCAAACATTAATAGTTTACCAATAGTTATTAGTTCCGTTCAAAACACTTTTACTATTGGTACTGTGCATGTATTTACTTCTGGAGGTTCGTTAACTTTCGAGGTAAAATATCAATATTTAGAGCCTGCTTGCGGCTTTGAAGAAGGTTTATTAGTAGTTGGTAGTACCATTAGTATAAATTTAGAACATCCAAATGAATCTTCAAACACTTCAAACACTGTAGAAACCAGTTTGTTAAATGCCAATTTGTGCCAAACAACTGATGCGTGTATTGAAACTGTGCAATTAAACCCATCTGCAACAACTGTAGTCAATTGGGAAGAAGAAGTAACCTTTGAAACCACTGTTTGCAATAACGGTCCTTTGGATGTTCCGTTTCGATTTTATTTACAAAATTTCACACCTACAGTTGCTAATTGGACTATTCTTTCTGTTAACTGCATTGAAACCACTGGAGCCCTATCATGTGATGATTTGAACTTTACAATACAGCCTACGGTTTGGACAAGTAATGATTATATTATGCCTGCAAACTCTACAATAACAGTTCAATCCGTTGTGGTGTTTCACGAGCCTCCTTGTACTTCCAACTCAAACAATCTGATGGTAAATATTAGGTCTAATACCAATATTCTTTCTAACACCATCTTTGATACCATTTTTGATGAAAATAATTTTGATGATGATACTGTCATTTTGCCTATTGTAGAACCTTGTGTTAATTTTGCTGATATTTCTATTACAAAAACACAAGTTTCACCTGCTTTACCAGAAGGAAGTACAGCAAATAACACGACAGATTGGGGTGAAATTACATACGAAATAACTGCCTCAAACTCTGGCAACTCTGATGCACATATCCAATTAAAAGATTATACATTTAACACAATAAGCAATTCCATAATAGGAACTTTGGTTTCCTTTGAATGTACTTCAACTACAGGAACAGCCACTTGTCTTCCAATAGAACATATTAATATTGGTGTGCCGTTTGATGGCGTGCCACAAAATGGCATGCAAGATATATTTTGGGAAATTGTACCAGAAGATAATTGGATACTTCCAGCTAATAGTTCGGTTACTTTTACTACGGTTGTAAACTGGGAACCTCTTTGTAGTGATGAAAATATTGTAGGTTCTAATCATGTAACTATTGAAAATCTCAATTCCAACGTTGGTGATGACCCTTCAAATAATTCAGATCATGTTAAGGTATTCTTTGCACCATGTGTTGATTTAGTTGTTCAAACCTTTCCTGAATTTACCTCGGTTTCAATTAACCAACCATTTAATTGGATTATTGATATTACCAATAGTAATACCAGTTCTAATGCTATCGACATCTTTTTTGAAGACACTTTAAACAGCGTGTTTAACATTGCAGGAGCACCAACTTGTCAAGTGACTTCAGGAAATGCAAGTTGTATTTCTTCATTCAATATTTCAAACAACTCCATTACAGGAATAATCCCAAATATGGATGCTGGCTCAACCATACGAATAAAAATTCCTGTAACAGCTCCAAGTTTTGGCGGTGCTTTTAATAATACTGCCAAAGCTATTCCAGACACAGTTAACAACCATGAGTTGACTCCAGAAACCAACATTTCAATCAGCAATGTACAAGTATTGGCACCTACTTTAATCAAAAGCTTTGATCCAGAAACAATTTTTGTTGGACAAGAAAGCACGCTTACGTTTACGGTTTATAATTTAGCTTCCAATCCGTCACAAAACAATATCACTTTTACTGATAATTTACCTGAAGGATTAAGCCTTTCTGGAGACATTGTTTGGAATGAAGCCAATGGCTGTACCGCAACTTTTGCTGGTTCTATTGGCGATGATTTTATCAGTGTGACAAATTTGTCATTCCCTTTAGGCGTTTCAAGCTGTACTTTCTCTGTTTCTGTAACCTCCTCTATTGTTGGTGAATATGTAAATAATGCTAACAATTTTTCAAATCAGCAAAACATAGATACCTCGCAAACCTATGCTCCTTTAAACGTTATTGAAGACACGACAAACGTTGACATTGAAGTTGTAAAAAATGTGTTTCCAGAGGAAGTTTCATTAGGAGACACTGTTGAATTTTCTATTAAAATTACTAATTTAGGAACTACAACTGCAACCCAAATCAACATTTTTGAAAGTTTACCAATAGCTTATCACTATATTTCATCATCTACTACAATTGGTAATTATGAGGTTTCCTCTTTTCTTTGGAATGTTGCGTCCTTAGAGCCAAATCAAACAGAAACATTAACCATTACGGCTCAAGTAATTTCTTCTATCAACTTGTTAAACACTGCGCTTTTAGACAGTGTAAATGAAACTGACCGAAATGCAAGCAATAATGAAGATTCAGCCATGGTTGTCCTTGATGATTGTTTAACAGTTCCTGAAGGAATTTCGCCAAATGATGATGGTTTAAACGATTTTTTGGTCATTCCATGTATTGAAGATTATCCTAATAACCATATCAAAATTTATAACAGATTAGGCGTTTTAGTTTATCAAGCTAATAACTATCAAAACAATTGGAATGGTGTTCCAAACAAAGGATTTCCTGAAACCAAAAAGCGTTTACCAACTGGTACTTATTTTTATGTATTAGAAATAGAAAGCTTACAAAAACCTCTTATTGGTTGGGTTTATTTGAGTTATTAATCAAACTTACTTTCAATAATTTCTAAAAAGCGCTCTTCAAACACTTCTTTCCCAGACCAATTATTATACTCTGGTTTTACAATGTTTTTGATTAAATCTTGAGCTTCTTTATATGACGTTGATGTATTAATTTGCGATAATACACGTTCATAATCTTCTCGACTGCCATCAAACAAATGCTTTATAAATGCTATTTTATCGTTTAAGTCAATAGCCAAACCTCCGTTTTTAAGTTTGTCATTCAACGATTTTTTAAACCCTTCTTTAGATGTATTATTGATAGGTTCAAAAACTGGCATATCAACAAATCCTGCAGTTAATTCGTCTAAACTGTGCTTACTTGACTGGTTTTCTGTAATAGCGTCCTCAATAATAACGTCTACATCATGCGCTTCTTGTGGCATTTGTGCAACCATGTCTTTTATTTTCTCCATAATTGGCTCCATAATACCATCATCTTCAACCTCATCCAAATTGATATAAATTTTGTCTTCGCGTTCAATATTATCACTTACTTTATTATTAAAAGCTTCGTCTAACATTCCAAAAAATGAAGAATCACTTCCAATGGTTGGTAAATCGTGCTCAAAATTTTCATGAGCAAATTTCAAAACTGAAAGTTTTTCATACAGCGCGCCAACTTCGGTGTGCATTTTTAAGACATCTTCTTTTCCTTTTAATTTCAGAATTCTATGTGCAATACTCATTAATTCTGATTCCAACTTCTTCTTCATAACTTTTTATCTTTTATTCTGATTTATGCTTTTGATTTTTAATAAATTTACGCCACCTTTATACAAACGAAAATTTGCTTTGTTTTAGTGTTAAAATTACAAAATGTTTCTTGAAAATACAGTAAATCCTAAAGAACAATTTGGGTGGATTGAAGTTATTTGTGGTTCAATGTTTTCTGGCAAAACTGAAGAACTGATACGTCGCCTCAAACGCGCACAATTTGCAAAACAAAAGGTTGAAATTTTTAAACCTGCAATAGATGTGCGTTATGATGAAGAAATGGTCGTGTCTCATGATGCTAATGAAATTCGCTCAACTCCTGTGCCTGCAGCTGCTAATATTCCTATTTTAGCAGATGGCTGCGACGTAATTGGTATAGACGAAGCTCAGTTTTTTGATGACGAAATTGTAAGGGTTTGCAATGATTTGGCCAATAAAGGCGTTAGAGTTATTGTAGCTGGTTTGGATATGGATTTTAAAGGAAACCCTTTTGGTCCAATGCCAGCATTAATGGCAACTGCCGAATATGTTACCAAAGTACACGCCATCTGTACACGAACAGGAAATTTAGCACAATACAGTTACCGAAAAGCAAAAAGTGATGCCTTGGTTTTACTTGGTGAGGTCGATGAATACGAACCTTTAAGTCGTGCTGCATTTTACAAAGCTATGTTACGTGATAAAGTACGTAACATGAGCGTTAATGAAGCCGAAGAAGTAACTGTAAAATCAAAAAGTACCAATGCCTAAAGCGCAAGAAACCATCCTTGAAATAGATTTAAAAGCACTTAAACACAATTTTGAGTATTTAAAATCAAAACTTCAGTCCAATACTAAATTTTTAGCAGTAGTCAAAGCATTTGCTTATGGCAATGATGCAAATGAAATTGCCAACTATCTTCAAAATTTAAAGGTCGATTATTTTGCAGTTGCTTATGTAGCAGAAGGTGTTGCACTGCGTAATGCAGGCATAACCCAACCTATTTTGGTATTACATCCACAAGCTGTGAATTTCAAAACCTTGATAGAACGCTGTTTAGAACCGAGCATATATAATACAAAGATTTTAAACCAGTTTATTGAAGTTGCTTCCGCCAAAAAACAGCAAGATTATCCTATTCATATCAAATTTAATACAGGTTTAAATCGTTTAGGGTTTAAAGAAGAGGATATTGACGCTATTCATTCCAAAATAAAAAACACAAAAACAGTTAAGGTGAATTCTATTTTTTCACATTTAGCTGCCAGTGAAGATTTAAATGAAAAAGAATTTACACTAAATCAAATTGAACGTTTTAAAAGCATTGTTGAGCAGTTTGTTTCTGTTTTTGGTTACAAACCTATTCTTCATATGTGTAACACTTCAGGGATTATAAATTATCCTGAAGCTCATTTTGATATGGTACGCAGTGGAATTGGATTGTATGGCTTTGGAAATTCTGACATAGAAAACAAAAACTTTAAACCAATTGCCGCTTTAAAATCAGTGATTTCTCAGATTCATCATGTTGAAAAAGGCGAAACTGTAGGTTACAACAGGGCTTTTAAAAGTGAAACTTCACAAAAAACAGCCACTATTCCTATTGGTCATGCAGATGGTATTGGTCGTCAATATGGTAATGGAAAAGGCTATGTCATTATCAATAATCAAAAAGCACCAATTGTTGGCAATGTGTGTATGGATATGCTAATGGTTAATATCACAGATATTGATTGTCACGAAGGCGACGAGGTTATCGTTTTTGATGGGTCACATCCTGCATCTGAGGTTGCAAAAGGTGCTAACACAATTTCTTATGAACTAATTACAGCTATTTCCCAGCGTGTCAAGCGTGTTATTTTAAAATAATTCTATCTTCATTTTTTAACATTTAGCAATTTTTCTTACATTAGATACTTAATAACTAACTTAATACAATTATTATGTGGAAAGAATTTAAGAATTTTATTATGACAGGTAATGTCATTGACCTAGCCGTTGCAGTATTGTTAGCTGGTGCTATGGGCTTAGTCGTTAACGGATTTGTTAATGATATCATGATGCCATTTGTTGGTCATTTCTCTGGCGGTTTGGATTTTGCAGACATGAAACTCGTCTTAGATGAAGCTGTTGTTGCTGCAGATGGTACCGTTACCAAAGCTGAAAATGCTATTATGTATGGCAAATGGATTAATGCCATCATTAATTTGATTATTGTAGGTTTTGTTTTATTTATAATTGTAAAAGCATACAACAAAACCAAAACACCACCTGCTCCTGCGGCTCCTGCTGGTCCATCAGATAATGATTTACTAAAAGAAATAAGAGACGCATTGAAAAAATAATTATGTGTTAAATAAATAACATTTTGTTGTTTATTGTTAAAAAGCTTTAGTTTACTAAAAACTAAAGCTTTTTTTAATTTCAAAATTGATTTAATACTTATTTTTGCTAAAATAATTTTTAAAGAAATGAAAGTAGCAGTTGTTGGTGCCACAGGAATGGTTGGCGAAGTTATGTTAAAAGTTTTGGAAGAACGCCATTTTCCATTTACAGAATTACTTCTTGTAGCTTCTGAAAAATCAATTGGAAAAACAATTTCATTTAAAGGAACCCATTACAAAGTCATTGGACTACAGGATGCGGTTGCTCAAAAACCCGATATTGCCTTGTTTTCAGCAGGTGGAAATACCTCTTTAGAATGGGCACCTAAATTTGCTGAAGTTGGCACAACCGTTATTGATAACTCTTCTGCTTGGAGAATGGATTTAACCAAAAAATTAATTGTCCCAGAAATTAATGCCAATCAACTCACAAAAGAAGATAAAATTATTGCCAACCCAAATTGCTCAACCATTCAAATGGTTATGGTGTTAGCACCTTTACACAAAAAATACAAAATTAAACGCATTGTTGTTTCTACCTACCAATCTATTACAGGAACGGGTTTAAAAGCTGTCAAACAATTAGAAAATGAACTTGCTGGTATTAAAGGTGAAATGGCTTATCCTTATCCAATTCATAAAAATGTCATTCCACATTGCGATGTATTTGAAGACAATGGTTACACTAAAGAGGAAATGAAATTGGTAAGAGAAACTCAAAAAATTTTGGATGACAAAACAATAGCAGTTACCGCAACGGCTGTTCGTATTCCAACTTCTGGTGGTCATAGCGAGGCCGTAAATATTGAATTTGAAACCGATTTTGATACTAATGAGGTTCGAAAAATTTTAAATGACACTGATGGTGTAACATTGCAAGACAACATTGATGTTAACACCTATCCAATGCCTATTTATGCCAATGGCAAAGACGATGTTTTTGTTGGACGTATTCGTCGTGATGGCTCTCAGCCCAACTCTTTAAACTTATGGATTGTAAGTGATAATTTACGAAAAGGAGCCGCAACAAACACCATCCAAATTGCTGAATATTTGATTGCCAACCATTTGGTATAAGCTCAAAATTCTTCTTATAAAATTTCTCATTTTTAGACAAATGAGCAGTAAATTTTTGTAATACAACTAATTAATTGTTGCGCATTTACTTAATTGGCTATATTAGTAGTCCAAATTTTACTGTAAATGTTTTATAATTACAAACAATATCCTTACTTATTAGTGGTGGTGTTTGCACTTTTTTCTTGTGCAAATGACGATAATTATGTGCCTGTTGATGATAATCCTGAGCCAGAATCGCCTGTTGTATTTGATATTAATGCAGTACCTTATCAAACCTTGTCAGAATATAATTTTTTTGAAGGAACCATGTCAGATTTAAATCCAGTTTATGGTGTTTTGCCTTATGATTTAATTTCTCCATTATTTTCTGATTATGCACATAAAAAACGCTTTGTTTGGATGCCAAATAATGTAACCGCAAGTTACGTTAATGATTATTCCCCATTAAATTTTCCAACAGGAGCTGTATTGATAAAAAATTTTTATTATGACAACGTGCTTCCGGAAGGAAAAACAAAAATTTTAGAAACACGTCTGATGATAAAAAAAGAGGAAGGCTGGACATTTGCTAATTATATTTGGAATGATGAACAAACCGAGGCCACCTTTGATACCGAAGGTAAATTTGTTGATTTTAGTTGGACTGAAAATGGCACAGTTAAAAATGTAAACTACAAAATTCCTTCTTATAGCGAATGCTTTACATGCCACAATAAATATGATACTCCTGTCCCAATTGGTCCAAAACCTCAAAATTTAAATCGCAACATAGACTATCCTGATGGTATTAAAAACCAATTAAGCAAATGGGTAGAAATGGGCTATTTAACAAATAACTATCCAACAGATATAAATTCAATAGTCAAATGGGACGACCCAACACAACCATTAGAAATGCGTGTGCGCTCTTATTTAGACATTAATTGTGCACATTGCCATTCCGAACAAAGCTATTGTGAATATGCACATGTTCGATTTGAATTTGACAAAACATCAAACCCTGTTAATTTAGGTGTTTGTGTTGATGGCACTTTTATCTTTGACAGTGCTATTCATTTTATTGTATCCGCAGGAAATGCCCAAAAATCAATTATATATAACCGACTCAATACCACTGATCCATCCATACGAATGCCGCTTTTAGGAAGAACCCTTATACATGAAGAAGGCGTCCAATTAATTGAAGAGTGGATTAACTCATTAAATTACACATGCAATTAAAATAATATATTATGAAAAAAACAATACTCTTATTTGCGTTAAGTCTTACTAATGCAATCGTTTTTTCTCAAGTAAGCTCAAACAGTTGTGCTGAAGCTGAAAGTGCGACTCATATTACTGGAGAGGGCACTTTTTCTGTAGGTGCCATTAATGGTAATGCACCAACGCCAATTTGCTTAAATGATGGTGTAACCGCTAGTAATGGCGAATGGTTTGCTTACACGCCAACAGCAAACCACAATGTTACTGTTACCTCATACCTGCCCGAAAATGGAAACACAGACACGAGAGTGCATATATATACAGGTACTTGTGGCGCTTTAAATTGCGTTACAGGTAATGATGATGTAGATATCAATTCAGGAACATATCCGTCACGTGTAGATTTTGCTGCCACAGCAAATCAAACCTATTATATTGCTTGGGATAACCGTTGGGCAAATAGTGAAAATTTTATTTTTCAATTACTTGAAGATGCTGCGCCACCTGCTCCTGCCGCCATTACCTTCTCAAATCAAACCCTATCTGCAACAGGTTCAAAAATGGGTGTTGTGGATATGAATGGTGACTTTTTAGATGACATTATTACTATTCCAAGTCAATCAGAATCTACAACTGTATACAATTTAAATATTTACTACCAACAAGCCAATGGTTCTTTTGTGGAGGCTAACTATTTTCCTCAAGCACCAAGAAACCCAACATGGAGTTTAGCTGCTGGAGATTATGATGGTAACGGCTATAACGATATTGTTTTTGGAGATAGCAATGGCGCTAATGTGCTTAAAGCTAATGCAAATGGAACGGCTTATTCTGTTGCTGCTAATAACAGTGTATTTACACAACGTACTAATTTTGTTGATATAAACAATGATGGCCATTTAGATATTTTTGTATGCCATGACCAAGCGCCAAGTGTATATTATATAAATGATGGCACTGGTGGACTTACATTTTATCAAAGTGTCGCAAATTCAGGTTTAGGGAGCTATCCATCGGGAGGTAATTATGCTTCTGTTTGGATAGATTATGACAACGATGGAGACATGGATATGTTTATGGCTAAATGTGGAGGTGACGTGCCAAGACGCACCAATCAAATGTATAGAAATGATGGCAATGGAAATTATACAGAGGTAGGAAGCATTGTCGGTTTAGATGATCCTATCCAAACTTGGTCTGCTGCTTGGGCAGATTATAATAATGATGGTTATATGGACTGTTTTGTAGGAACCTCTGATGGTTCTCCTCATAAAATGATGTTAAATGTCCCTAATACTGACCCAAATACAAACGTGCTAAACCCAAGAAAGTTTGTGGATGTAACTAGCACTACCAATTTAGCAAATTTTACGGTCTCAAGTATAGAACACGCTCCTGCTGATTTTGACAATGATGGCTACGTTGATATTTTATCTGGTGGTAAAATTTTACATAATAATGGTGATATGACCTTTACAGCTATTCTTACAGGAGCCCCTGGAACTGGTGGTATTGGAGATTTAAACAACGACGGCTTTTTAGACGTTTATGGTGGCGGAAGCATTCGTATAAATGATGGTAATGCAAACCATTGGATTAAAATTATTACTATAGGTGATGAAGCTGGAGGTCACAGTAATAGAAGTGGTATTGGTGCACGTGTAGAAATTAATACGGCTTCAGGTACTCAAATAAGAGATGTCCGAAGTGGTGAAGGTTTTAGATTTATGAGCACATTAAATACTCATTTTGGCATTGGTACAGATACTGCCATCAATTATGTACGCGTGTATTGGCCATCTGGTGTGGTAGATAACATTGTTAATCCAACTATTGATACCGCATTGACAGTTACTGAAGGTAGTACGCTTGGTTTACCAAATACATTTGCAAATGATTTAATTATCTATCCAAACCCAACAAAAAATGTGCTAAACTTAAGTACCATTGACAACTTAGAAGGTGCTATTTATTCCGTTTTTGACATGACAGGAAAACGTGTTTTAAATTCTAAATTGATTTCAAAAACAATAGATGTATCACATTTAAGCTCTGGAAATTATATCTTAAGAATCATTTCTGGAAGTTCAGTTAAAACTCAAAAATTTATCAAGCAATAAACACTTGCTTTTTATAAAATCATTAAAAATTCGCTTTAGTATTGAGCGAATTTTTTTTGTGCTATTTTTGTTCTTATGCTACACATTAAAAATATAACATTCAGCTATAGCACAACTGAGGTTTTAAAAAATATTAGCTTTGCTCTAAAGGCAGGTGAACACCTATCCATTATTGGCGAAAGTGGTTCTGGCAAATCAACACTCTTAAAATTAATTTATGGCGAATTTGATTTACATAAAGGGCATATTTTTTGGAACGACACTGAAATTTTAGGTCCAAAACACAATTTGGTTGTTGGATATGATTTTATGAAATATGTAGCTCAAGAATTTGATTTAATGCCTTTTATAACTGTTGAAGAAAACATTGGCAAATACCTCTCTAATTTTTTTCCCGAAGAAAAGAACACACGCACAAAAGAATTATTAACTATTGTAGAATTATCTGATGTTGCTAAAACAAAAGTCAAGAATTTAAGTGGTGGACAAAAGCAGCGCGTAGCTTTAGCAAGAGCCTTGGCCAAACAACCTGAAATTTTATTGTTAGATGAACCTTTTAGTCATATCGATAATTTTAAAAAACAATCTTTAAGACGCAAAGTGTTCAATTACTTAAAAGAAAAAAATATTGCTTGTATTGTGGCTACACATGACAAAGAAGATGTGCTGGGTTATGCCAATCAAATGTTAGTTTTACATAACACAAAAATTATTGCAAACAACACACCTGAGCAATTATACAAACATCCTGAAACACCATTAGTAGCATCCTTTTTTGAGGAATTTAATATCCTTAAAAATAAGACGATTGTTTATGCACATCAACTTAAAGTGGTTGAAAAATCAAAAATGAAAGTAATTGTAAAACAGTCTTACTTTAAAGGGCAAAATTATTTGGTTGAAGCTGATTTTGAAGGCGAAACCATCTTTTTTGAACACCCAAAAGCTATGAAAAAAAACAGTTCTGTTTATCTAACTGTTGCTTTATAACACTTCTTCAATCTCAAAACTTTGTTCTCCAAAAACCACCTTGTTACCAACCGTTTTTCCCAATAACAGCTGACCAATTGGTGTATTTGGTGAGATTGCAAAAAATTGACGGTTCATAACTTCAAATTGTCCCGCACTTATGGCTATAAAATAATTGGCTTTTGAAGTTAACACCACACTTCCTAAGCGAATGGATTTTGATGTTGTTGCCATATCCATTTTAGACAAGACCTCGTTTAATTTTTGGGTGTCTGCTAATTGTTGTCCCGTTTTTTCTCGCTCTAATTGTACCATTGCTCTACCAGTTTCATGCTTATCGCCAGCACTACTTTTGGTTTCGGAGGTTAATGATTCTTGTAATTCTTGAATGGTTTGCTGTATGGTTTTTAGTCTGTTGGCAACAAATTCTAAACAAAGACCATACAATTGCTTTTTAAGTTCCATGTCAATCTTCTTTTGCTGCATAATCTAATATTCCATAATAACCCATTTGTTTAACAATCCAATTTTTACGATTTTGAATATATAAAGATGCTGGATTTGCTCTATATTTTAACGGATTTGGCAAAATAGCTGCAATAGCTGCTGCTTCAGATTGTGTAAGTCTTGATGCCGGTTTTTTAAACCAATACGCTGATGCTGCTTCTGCTCCATAAATACCATTTCCCATTTCGATACTGTTAAGATACACCTCCATAATGCGTTTTTTAGACCAAAACAATTCAATCATAAAGGTAAAATAGGTTTCTAAACCTTTGCGCAACCAACTGCGTTGTGGCCATAAAAACACATTTTTTGCCGTTTGTTGGCTGATGGAACTCGCTCCTCTGGTACGCTTTGATTTTTTGTTATGTTCCATCGCTTTTTCAATCGCTTTTACATCAAAACCTTTGTGTTTTATAAAATTTTGGTCTTCGCTACAAATAACTGCTAATTGTAAATTTTTTGAGATGTCATCTATAGAAACCCAGTCGTGTTTCCATACTATTTCTTTATTATCTTGCCATTGCTCAAAACTTCTAATAACCATAAGCGGTGTTATTGGTACTGGAATCCATTTAAAAAGCAACACTATAAATAGCGAAAAGAAAAATAGCCAAACAATGAGTTTTCCTATAAACCTAAAAAATTTCTTTATCATATTAATTGATGAGTTGTGCTAATTCTTTACCTATGCTACTACCAATGGCAATACCCATTCCACCAAGTCTTACGCCACAAAACACCTGGTTGCTTATGGGTTTTACAATAGCCTTTTTTTGATTACCAACGCCCATAATACCACTCCATCTATGGTCTATTTCAAAAGAGGTTTCTGGTAAAATGGTAGTTTTTAAAAGGTCTTCCAGTTTATTTTGAATTAAAGCAGTTTGCTCAAAAACAGTAGTTTCTTCAGCTTTAAAATCGAGATTGCGACCACCTCCAAACAAAATTCTATCTTCCACATTTCTAAAATAATAATAACCTTTATCTAAATGAAAGGTGCCTTTAATATGAAGGTTTTTTATAGGTTTTGTAATTAAAACCTGAGCTCTTGCAGGTTTTACGTTTTCATTAATTAGTTGCGAAGCAAATCCGTTTGTAGCAATAAAAAGGTTGGAGGTTTTGAACTCAAACTGATTGGTTTTGATGTGAACGGTATTTGCAACTTCTTGAAAACCTTCAACAGTAATGGTGTTGAGTATCTTGATGCCTTTGCTTAATACCAATTGTGTTAGTGATACCATCATTTTGCCTGTATCAATTTGTCCTTCAAATGGACTAAAACTTAGGTATGATTTGATGTTTTTAAATTTGAATCTGTTTGCTTTTAACAAAAAAACATCGTCTTTAAAAAGTGGTTTTAGCAATTTATTGATATCTTCTCTTTTGCTTAAACAAGTGTCATAACCAATGGTATCATTGTCATAAAATAGTTCATAACCTCCTAATTGTTGGTAATTAATGGCTTTATCTGACAAAGTTTGACGCAATAACAATAACCCATCAAATCGTTTTTTGACAAGGTTAAAAACCTCATCTTCTGAATGTGTGTTGAGGTCGTCAATTACTTCACTCAAACTTCCAAAGCAGGCAAATCCTGCATTTTTGGTACTTGCACCTTGTGGTAAAAATCCTTTTTCTAAAATAAGAATGGTGGCTTTTGGGAAACGTTGTTGCAATTGCAAAGCACAATTAAGGCCAACAATACCACTTCCTACAATAGTAAAATCTACGTTAGTGAGCCACGATTTTAGTTCCCAATAAGAAAGGTTCAAAATTTAAAATTATTAGTTAGTTAGCTAATAGTAAAAGTAGGGTTTTAGTGTTAAGGATGGAAGCGGCATCCTTTTATTTTTTAAAAATAAAAGATATAGCGTACAGCCTGACTTTTGCTTTTAGATAAAAAAGCAAAAGGAACACCATAAAAAAACTCCGAAATTACTTTCGGAGTTTCACTGTTTTTAGTCTTCTGAAGGTGCTTGCATTTTGAAATCTTCCATAAACTTAGTGGTGTAATTGCCTGCTAAATAGTCTGGGTGTTCCATAAGTTGTCTATGGAATGGTATTGTGGTTTTAATACCTTCAATGACAAATTCATCCAAAGCGCGTTTCATTTTATTAATAGCTTCTTCACGTGTTTGAGCTGTTGTGATTAATTTGGCTATCATAGAATCATAATTTGGCGGAATGCTATATCCTGCATAAACGTGAGTATCTAAGCGTACGCCATGTCCTCCAGGAGCGTGTAAGGTTGTAATTTTTCCTGGAGATGGTCTAAAGTCATTATATGGATCTTCAGCATTGATTCGGCACTCAATAGAATGTAAATTTGGTGTGTAGTTTTTACCAGAAATTGGCACACCTGCTGCTACCAAAATTTGTTCACGAATTAAATCAAAGTCAATTACTTGCTCTGTAATTGGGTGCTCAACTTGAATACGTGTGTTCATTTCCATAAAGAAGAAATTACGATGTTTATCTACCAAAAATTCAATGGTACCAGCGCCTTCGTATTTAATATATTCGGCTGCTTTTACAGCGGCCAAACCCATTTTATTACGCAATTCTTCGGTCATAAATGGTGAAGGTGTTTCTTCTGTCAATTTTTGATGACGACGTTGTACAGAGCAGTCACGTTCTGATAAGTGACATGCTTTACCTCTGGAGTCTCCAACTACTTGTATTTCGATATGACGTGGCTCTTCAATGAGTTTTTCCATGTACATGTCATCATTTCCAAAGGCAGCTTTAGATTCTTGTCTGGCAGAATCCCAAGCAGCTTTTAAGTTTTCAGGTTTCCAAACAGCACGCATTCCTTTTCCGCCTCCACCTGCTGTTGCTTTTAGCATTACAGGATAACCTGTTTCTTTAGCAATTTTTTGGCATTCTTCAAAATTCTTGATAATCCCATCACTTCCTGGCACGCAAGGTACACCTGCGGCTTTCATGGTGGCTTTAGCAGTAGCTTTGTCTCCCATTTTTGAAATCATATCAGCGGAAGCACCTATAAATTTGATACCGTGTTCTTCGCAAATTTTTGAAAATTTAGCATTTTCAGACAAAAAACCATATCCTGGATGGATGGCATCTGCATTTGTAATTTCTGCTGAGGCAATAATATTGGACATTTTTAAATACGATTCACTGCTTGGTGGTGGTCCTATACAAACCGCTTCATCAGCAAATTTAACGTGTAAACTATCGGCATCTGCAGTAGAGTAAACTGCAACCGTTTTAATGCCCATTTCTTTACAGGTTCTGATAACACGAAGTGCTATTTCTCCTCTATTGGCAATTAATATTTTTTTAAACATACCTTTTAAGAATTAAAAATTTCAAATTCCAAATTCCAAATTCCAGTTGTTGGATTTTGGGGTTTGTCTATTGGAATTTTCAATTGGTTAGGACGGATCAACCAAAAATAATGGTTGGTCAAATTCAACAGGAGAAGAGTCATCTACTAAAATTTTCACGATTTTACCTGAAACTTCAGATTCAATCTCGTTGAACAATTTCATGGCTTCAATAACACAAAGTACATCTCCTTCTTTTATTGTTTTGCCTACTTCTGCAAAAACGGGCTTATCTGGTGATGGCTTACGATAAAATGTTCCTATAATTGGTGATTTTATAGTAATGTATTTTGAATTGTCTTCTGAAGTTGCCTCTGGTGTAGAAGCAACTGGTGTAGGAGTTGCTGCTACTGGTGCTTGTGCTACTGGTGCATTTACAGGAATTTGCTGCACATAGGTTGTAGTGTCGCTTTTTTCTTCGCCTCCAGTTTTAATGGTTATTTTAATATCGTCCATCTCTAATTTAACCTCACTTGCACCCGATTTGGCTACAAATTTGATTAAGTTCTGAATTTCTTTTATATCCATAATTATTAGATTTTAAATATTTAAGTTGTTTAGTTAATTTAAGAATTATAAGCCCATTTTAAATAAATGGAGCCCCAAGTAAAGCCACCTCCAAAGGCTGCAAAAATCAATTTGTCACCTTTTTTGAGTTGGGATTCATAGTCAAATAAAAGTAATGGTAATGTTGCTGATGTTGTGTTTCCGTATTTATGGATGTTCATCATCACTTTATCATCTTCAAGCTCAATTCTGCTTGCTGTAGCATCAATAATACGTTTATTTGCTTGATGTGCTGCCAACCAAGCTATGTCTTTTTTGGTTAGGTTGTTGCGTTTTAATATTTTTTCGGTTACGTCTGCCATATTAAAAACAGCATTTTTAAATACTGTTTTCCCATCTTGAAATACATAATGTTTTCCTTCGGCAACAGCTTCTGGAGTTGATGGATATGAAGACCCTCCATAAGTAGCTTGCAAAAATTCGCGTCCTGTACCATCACTTCTCAATAATTCATCTTGAAGCCCTAAACCTTCGGTATTAGGTTCAAACAAAACTGCTCCTGCACCATCTCCAAAAATGATACATGTGGCTCTGTCTTTATAGTTAATGAATGACGAATTTTTATCGGCTCCTATTAAAAGCACTTTTTTGTATTTACCAGATTCTATATATCTGGCAGCAACGGACATTCCATATAAAAAACTAGAACATGCTGCTTCCAAATCAAAAGAAAACGCATTGGTGGCTCCTATTTGAGTTGCTGTAAAAGCTGATGTTGAAGCGGCTTTCATATCTGGTGTTGCTGTAGCAACAATAACTAATTCTATTTCTTTAGGATCGAGTCCTTTTTTATCTATAAGATTTTGGGCGGCTTTGATGGCGAGATATGAAGTTCCTTTACCATCTTCTTTAAGAATCCGTCGTTCTTTAATGCCTGTTCTTGAAGTAATCCATTCGTCATTTGTATCTACCAACGTTTCTAAAATTTGGTTGGTCAATACATAGTCAGGTACATAACCTCCAATGGCAGTAATTGCAGCAGTGATGTTACTCATTTTTTAAGATTAAATTGACCGAAAATGGATTAAAAAACGTAAAAAGAGTTTGAATTTTATTCAATTTACCAATTTTTGGTCAAATATGATGCAAAGTAAGTTGTTTTTAAGACTTTCAAAAATTAATCACAAAAAAAACGCTCAATGTTGAGCGTTTTATTGTATGCGTGCATAATAGTTATGCTAAGTTTTCTTCTTTTTCTGAATTGTCAATAAGCACTTGGCCTCTGTAATAAAGTTTGCCTTCATGCCAATGAGCTCTGTGGTATAAGTGTGCTTCTCCTGTTGTAGGACACGTAGCGATCTGAGGAACAGATGCTTTGTAATGTGTTCTTCTCTTATCTCTTCTTGTTTTAGAAATTTTTCTTTTAGGATGTGCCATTTTATATAATTATTTATCCGTTAATAGTTTTTTTAATGTATTCCAACGAGGATCTATATCTTCTGTCTTTTCTTTTTCTTCTAAGCCTTTTGGGCTTAATTCTTCTAATTTTTTAAGTATGTCTGACTCTAATGTGCCATCAGCAATTCCTGGGTGAATTCGTTTTGCAGGCATGGACAATATGATCAACTCATATATATATTGCGCTACATTAATTTCATACTCACCATGTGGAATAATTAAAATGTCTTCATTTTCATCATTATATTCATCACCAAACTTAACTACCAAATCAAAAGTTCCTTTTAATTTTTGGTCATAAGGCTCATTGGTGGTGTCACAATTGACATTGACTTTTCCTGAAATCTGAAAATGCAATTCTAAAAGTGTTGTCTTTTTTTCAAAACCCAAATCAACTTTTACATTGACATCATTAAACTCATCATACTCAAAATAATCAAAGAACTTTTTATCAATTTGATAATCAAAATGGTGTTTTCCTAGTTTTAGACCAACAAATTGGATGTTGTACTCTTTTAAAGGCTTCATTATTCACATTCATTTTGAGCCTGCAAATATATAAATTTTTTCTTTATCAAAAGACGTTATAAACAAAAAAATGTTTATATCTTTTTTGAGGTTGTTTTTAAAGGGTTTTTAGATATTTTTTTATACTCTTTTCTGTTTTTAAATATTTTTATGGCAGTAAAAACAGCTTCTTTAAAAGAACTTTCATCTGCAATGCCTTTTCCTGCAATTTCATAAGCTGTACCATGGTCTGGTGAGGTTCTGACCTTACTTAATCCTGCTGTAAAATTTACACCTTCTCCAAAGGTGATGGTTTTAAATGGAATAAGCCCTTGGTCATGATAAGAGGCAATAATGGCATCAAAATTTTTGTAATTATTTGACCCAAAAAAACTATCGGCAGAATAGGGTCCATACACTAACTTGCCCTTTTCTTTTATTTTTTGAAGGGTTGGTCTTAAAATTTTGTCGTCTTCTTCACCAATAACACCATTGTCGCCAGCGTGCGGATTGATGGCTAAAACGGCAATTCGAGGTTTATTGATTCTAAAGTCTTTAACTAACGATTCATACACTGTATTTACTTTTTCTTCTATTAGTTTTGAAGTGATGTGTTGAGGCACGTCTTTTACTGGAACATGATCTGTTAGTAAGCCTACTTTTAAATGGTCTGTAACCATAAACATAAGACTATTACCTCCCAATTCTTGTGCTAAATAATTGGTGTGTCCTGGAAATTTAAAGGTTTCTGATTGAATGTTGTGCTTATTGATTGGTGCTGTTACTAAAACATCAACTTCATCATTTTTTAAGGCTTTAGTTGCTGCTTCTAATGATTTTATAGCATATTCCCCTATTTTTAAATCTTCTTTACCAAATTCAATTTCTACATTTTCTTTCCATACATTAACTACATTGACTTTGCCTTCTACAACTTGGTTTAAATCGTTAATGCCATGAAAATTTATAGGATTGTCTAATTGTTTTTTTAAAAAGGACATCATTTTTATAGATGCAAAAATTATTGGTGTGCAAAACTCAAGCATTCTTGGGTCTTCAAAGGTTTTTATTATTATTTCGGCACCAATACCATTTAAATCGCCAACTGAAATACCAACTTTTATATGTTCCTCTTTTTTCATTAAAACCCTATCTTTGTAACTAAATTTATACTTGCAAATTTAATTAATTATTCGACATTATGTTTACAGGAATTATTGAAGATTTAGGAGTCATTACTAATTTAACTTATGAAAATGACAACCTTCACCTCACCTTAAAAAGCAATATCACTTCCGAATTAAAAATAGATCAAAGTTTAGCACATAATGGTGTTTGCTTAACTGTTGTGAATATGGACAACAGTGAATATACAGTTACTGCAATTAAAGAAACCCTAAATAAAACAACGCTTAGAAATCTTAATATTGGTGATATTGTCAATCTTGAACGTGCCATGAAGCTTGGCGACCGCCTTGATGGACACATTGTTCAAGGACATGTTGACCAAACAGCAGTTTGCAAATCAATTGAATACCAAGAAGGAAGTTGGTTTTTCACCTTTGAATATGATAAAACCTTGAATCATATTACCATAGAAAAAGGATCTATAACGGTTAATGGTGTGAGTCTTACTGTAGTTAACTCAAAAACAAACCGTTTTAGCGTTGCTATTATTCCTTATACTTTTGAGCACACCAATTTTAAATCTTTACAAAAGGGCAGTATTGTAAATCTTGAATTTGATGTGTTGGGTAAGTATATTCAAAAGCTCAATGCGCTTAAAATATAACTCTATTTAGCTTTTTACTTTTTTAAAATTTTTATAAATACCAAGGGCAAGTGCTAAAAAAAACAGAACAATTATAGTGTTATCTATTGGTAACCCTGGAGGTGGTGGTGGTGCAGGCGGAGGCGGCATACCATTGGGCTGCGCTGTACATACAAAACTTATTAATACAAATAAGATTGAGGCTAAAATTTTCTTGTTTTGTACTATCATTATAACGTAAATGTATAAAAAAAAGCGAGTTAACAAAATATTTCTCGGCAAGAGGGTGGTTATAATGAATATTGTGTCAACAAGAATTCAGCTAATCTACCCTTTTAAAATAATGCTATTTCACTTATACTATACTAATTAATAATCGAAACAAATATATAATTTTAAAATAAATCCTTAAATTAAATTTGTCATCTTTTTTTAAATCAAAATTTGATAAATATATATAAATTAAAGTTTTAGCAATTTAATTTGATTTTAAATATATGTATTTACTTACGAAATATCATGTTAACTGGTTTTACAAAATTGGTTTATTCCATTTGTAATAATCCATTTTTGCTTTTAATTTTTATTTGCTTTCCAGTAGTTGAGATTAATCCTTCCTTTTTAAATTGTGATAGGACTCTAATTGCCGATTCTGTGGCTGTGCCAACTATATTTGCATAATCTTCTCTTGATAAAACCACATTCAAAAAACCTTCATCATCTCTACCAAAATTCGTATCAATGTACAATAATGTTTCTGCTAAACGTTGTCTTACTGATTTTTGAGCCATATCTACAATAATATTGTCCGACTCTTTTAAATCTTTAGCCATTTGCTTCATAACATCCATAGAAAAACTTGAGTTTTTTTGCAAATTTCCGATAATTTCGGTTTTGGGTATAAAACACACTTCCATATCACTTAAAGCTGTGGCGCTTAAGTTAGCCGATTCATCACCAATTAAAGAACGTTGTCCCAACAAATCACCTTTAAGCACTAATTTGACAATTTGGTCTTTGCCATTTGCACTTAGCTTAGACAGTTTGCAAATACCATCCTTTACACAATAAACGCCGTTTAACGTTTCGCCTTCTTCAAAAATAAGTTCTCCTTTTTTAATGTATTTAGACGTTTTACATCCAGAAATACGCATCAACTCATCTCTGGTTAATGCCTTTAAAGAGTTAAACTGACTGATGATACATTGTTCGCACTTACTCATATACTTTTTATTGTGTTTTGTAAAATTACGTAAAACATGACAAATATCATATTATAAACTCATTCTGTTTTCAACCTTTGCAAAAGGTATAAATGAGCAAATATTATGGAGCAAACCCAATGTTTCCACTGTGGTGACATCTGCAAAAAAGACGTCCTGTTTTTTGACGAAAAATTGTTTTGTTGTAACGGCTGTAAAACAGTTTATGAGATTTTTTCGAAAAATGACTTGACTTGTTATTATGACTTACAAGCGGCTCCTGGAATTATTCCAAAAGAAATTGAGGGAAAATATGATTTTCTTAACGACGCCAATATTATTGAAAAATTGGTTGAGTTTAATGATGGGCAAACTCAAATTGTTACCTTATACATTCCACATATGCATTGCAGTTCGTGCATTTGGATTTTAGAAAATCTCAACAAATTACAACCTGAAATTTCATCATCTCAAGTAAATTTTGGTAAAAAAACAGTTCGAGTTAATTATAATCCTGAAACTACATCGCTTAAAAAAATTGTTTTGTTATTAAGTTCCATAGGTTACGAACCTTACATTTCTTTAAATGATTTTAAAACTGGGAAAGAGCACATCAACAGAAGCTTAATATACAAATTAGGAATTGCTGGTTTTGCTTTTGGCAATGTGATGTTTTTATCGTTTCCAGAATACTTTGAAGTCAACGAATTTTGGTTAGACCACTATAAACCTTTGTTTAGGTGGTTGATGTTTGCCTTTTCACTTCCTGTGGTTTTTTATGCTGGACAAGATTATTTTATTTCTGCATACAAAGGATTGAGCTCTAAAATTTTGAATATTGATGTACCTATTGCGCTAGGAATTTCTGTTTTATTTTTAAGAAGTACTATTGATATATTATTTGATTTAGGTTCAGGGTTTTTTGATAGCTTAACAGGTTTGGTGTTCTTTTTGTTACTCGGAAAATTTTTTCAGCAAAAAACCTATACGTTTCTATCGTTTGAACGCGATTATAAATCGTATTTCCCAATTGCAATCACTAAAGTTTTAGAAGGTAAAGAAACACCTATTCAGGTTTATGATATAAAAAAAGGAGATCGGTTATTGATACGTAATGAAGAACTTATTCCTGTTGATAGCATTCTCATTAACGGAAAAGCAAAAATAGATTACAGTTTTGTGACAGGAGAATCTGAAGCCATCAGAAAACATTCTGGCGACAAGCTATTTGCAGGAGGCAAGCAAACTTCTGGCGTTATCGAAATAGAAGCCATAAAATCTATAGAACAAAGTTATTTAACCCAATTATGGAGTAACGATGTGTTTAGTAAAAATAAGGAAGATAGCTTTACAACCTTAACCAACACTATTAGTAAGCGTTTTACCATCTATGTTTTGAGCATAGCTTTTATAGCTACAACTTATTGGTTGTTTGCCGATGCCTCTAAAGCAATAAACGTATTTACCGCTGTTTTAATTATTGCTTGTCCTTGTGCTTTAGCACTTGCGGCACCTTTTGCCTTAGGAAATTTATTACGCCTTTTTGGAAAGCACAAGTTTTATCTAAAAAATGTAAGCGTTATTGAACAACTCGCAGCAATTAATACCATTATTTTTGATAAAACAGGCACTATAACTTCCAACAAAAAAAGCACTGCAACCTATGATGGTGATTTGCTTACAGCTACTGAAGAACAACTGCTAAAAAACACACTTAGAGGCTCCAATCATCCTTTAAGTAGAACATTGTATGATATTTTAGATGAATATCAAATCATTACACTCAACCATTTTGAAGAACACTTAGGAAAAGGGATTGAAGCCACTCATAACAATGATAGCATAAAAGTTGGTTCGGCTCAGTTTGTAGGCAATATACAGGATGTTTCTGTTTTAAATACAACAGTTCATATAAGCTCTAATACTATATACAAAGGGAAATTCACATTTTATAACAGTTATAGAGATGGCTTGTCAAGATTGTTTAACCAATTAAAAAAACAATATGATTTAGTCATTCTTTCTGGTGATAATGAAGGTGAATTGGAAAATCTGAAAAAATTATTGCCAGCAAAAACTAAACTAATTTTCAATCAAAAACCCGATGATAAGTTAGAGTATATCAAATACCATCAAACTGAAGGTGCTAAAATAGTAATGGTTGGCGACGGACTTAATGATGCTGGTGCTTTGGCACAAAGTAATGTTGGTATTGCATTATCAGAAAACGTCAATGTATTCTCACCGGCTTGTGATGCTATTTTAGATGCTTCAAAATTTAATCAATTAAACCGATTTTTAAAAGCATCAAAAAACACTATAAAAATTATAAAATGGAGTTTTGTACTATCGTTTATATATAATTGTATTGGGGTTTATTTTGCAGTTACAGGACAATTAGAACCTGTTATAGCTGCCATTTTAATGCCTTTAAGTTCTATAAGTGTAGTTGCGTTTACAACAGTTGCAACCAATTTTATAGGTAGAAAATTAAATTAGTCAAACATGATAAAAATCATGTTTTAAGTATAGATGTCACTGTATTTTTGTCGCATAACTTCTAATAGGTATGAGTGTTATATATATTTTATTAAGCATTAGTATTTGTGTTGCACTTGTGTTTTTTGTGGCATTCATAACTGCTGTCAAAAAAGGGCAATACGATGACAGCTACACACCTTCTGTTAGAATGCTATTTGATGATGAACTTGTTAAAGAGCAATCAAAACCAACAATAAAAACTAAAAAGACCTCTAAAAACAAATAATTACTTCCTTATGAAAGCACAACAGTTCTATTACGATAACAAAATTGTAAAAAACTTCCTTTACGCAACCATATTTTGGGGTGTAGTTGGTATGTTAGTAGGATTACTTCTTGCCTTTTTGTTTTTATTTCCTAATTTAACTGATGGCATTTCGTGGCTCAGTTTTGGACGTTTAAGACCATTACATACTAATGCTGTTGTTTTTGCATTTGTAGGCAATGCTATTTTTGCTGGTGTATACTACTCTTCACAACGTTTGCTCAAAGCAAGAATGTATAGTGATTTTTTAAGCAAACTAAACTTTTGGGGCTGGCAACTTATAATTGTTGGGGCTGCTATTACGCTTCCTTTAGGATATACCTCTTCAAAAGAATATGCCGAATTAGAATGGCCTTTTGATATTGCCATTGCTATTATTTGGATAGCTTTTGGTTGGAACTTAATTGGTACTATTATAAAACGTCGTCAACGCCATATGTATGTAGCTATCTGGTTCTATATAGGCACTTTTGTTACAGTTGCTGTTTTACATATTTTTAATAGTTTAGAATTGCCTGTAAGTGCTTTCAAAAGTTATTCAGTTTATGCGGGTGTTCAAGATGCCTTGGTACAATGGTGGTATGGACATAATGCAGTAGCATTTTTCTTAACAACACCGTTTTTAGGTTTAATGTATTATTTTGTACCAAAAGCTGCCAACAGACCAATCTATTCTTACAGACTTTCAATTATACATTTCTGGTCATTGATCTTTATTTACATTTGGGCAGGACCACACCATTTATTGTACACAGCTTTACCAGAATGGGCTCAAAACTTAGGTGTCGCCTTTTCAGTGATGTTGTTAATGCCTTCTTGGGGAGGAATGATAAATGGGTTATTGACCTTACGTGGTGCTTGGGACAAAGTACGAACTGACGTTGTTTTAAAGTTTTTTGTTGTGGCATTAACAGGGTATGGTATGGCCACCTTTGAAGGCCCTTTGCTTTCACTTAAAAACGTAAATGCCATCGGACACTTTACTGATTGGATTATTGCACACGTCCATGTTGGTGCTTTGGCATGGAATGGCTTTATGGCTTTTGGAATGATATATTGGTTAATTCCACGTTTATTCAAAACAAAACTTTATTCTTCAAAATTAGCCAATTTCCATTTCTGGATTGGAACCTTAGGTATTATCATGTACGCCCTTCCTTTATATGTGGCTGGTTTTACACAAGCTAGTATGTGGAAACAATTTAATCCAGATGGCACACTAATGTATGGTAACTTTTTAGAAACGGTTACTGAAATTATGCCAATGTATGCCATGAGAGCGGTTGGTGGTACACTTTATATTACTGGTATGCTTATATTGGTTTACAATATTATAGTTACCATCAAAAAATCGGGAGTTAAAGTTACAGATGAATTGGCTGAAGCTCCTGCCTTAGAGCATGTATCAAAAAGACGTGTTGCTGGCGAAGGATGGCATACATGGTTAGAACGTAAACCTGTTCAATTAAGCATTTTAGCTACTATAACTATTCTTATTGGTGGTATTGTTCAAATAATTCCTACACTGATGGTCAAATCCAACATTCCAACCATTAGCAGTGTCAAACCTTATACACCATTAGAACTGGAAGGACGCGATATTTACATTCGTGAAGGTTGTGTTGGTTGTCACTCACAAATGATTCGCCCTTTTAGAAGTGAAGTAGAACGTTATGGTGATTATTCTAAAGCTGGAGAATATGTGTATGACCATCCATTTCTTTGGGGAAGTAAACGTACTGGACCTGATTTACATCGCGTTGGAGGGAAATATTCAGATAATTGGCACTTAAACCATATGTACGATCCACAGAGTACCTCATCTGGTTCTATTATGCCAGGATATAAATGGATTATCAAAAACAAACTGGACAAATCTTTAACAGAAACCAAAATGAAAGCTATGGTGTCTCTTGGTGTGCCATATACTGAAGACGAAATTGCAAATGCACAACAAAGTATGTTAGAACAAGGAACACAAATAGAAAAAAACCTATATACTGATCCAGATTTTGCAGAAACTTATGAAGCCGATAAAAAATCGGGAGGCGGCACCTTTGTAGAAATGCGCAATAGAGAAATTGTTGCACTTATTGCCTACTTGCAAAGATTAGGTACTGATATTAAAATAAAAGATTTAGACACACCATCAACCTCACAAAATTAATTGTTATGCTAAAATTTGCTAAAAACTATATGGAAAGCATTGCAGGTATAGAAATATATCCTATCATATCATTGCTTATCTTTTTTATCTTTTTTGTGATCCTTTTTTGGTGGGTTTTTACTGCAAAAAAAGAGTACATCAATAGCGCAAGCCATATTCCTTTAGATACTAATAATTCAAATTCAACCGACCTATGAAACCAAACATTCCATCTTGGTTAAGAATTCCAATCCTATTTTTTGCCATCTTAGGGCTTATAGAGTTTTTTGTAGATTCTGGCAATCAACCAGCATTAATGAAGCAACCATTAATCATGCTGTTTTTGTTGTTAATATTACTTATTATAATAGGTATTGATGCTGTTGTTGGTGCAATGGACTCCATTTTATATCAAAGCTTAGATGCAGAAGCAAAAGCACTTTATAAAGCAAAAAAAGAGAAAACACCAAAATTTATAACTTGGCTTCAAAAAACGTTTAAAAAATTAGGTGGTGTAAGATCCTTACAAGAAGAACATGAAATTGTAATGGATCACAACTATGATGGCATTCAAGAATTAGATAATAATCTTCCACCTTGGTGGAAATATGGTTTTTACGCCTCTATTATTTTTGCTATCGTTTATATGTTAAAATATGAAGTGTTTAATGCCGATAACCAATATGATGAATTAGATACTGAATACGCTGAAGCCAAAGCAGCTATTGAAATCTACAAAAAAAATGCAAAAGATTTAGTGGATTTCAATACGGTTGAAGTATTGACCGATGCTTCAGATTTAGGCAACGGGAAAAAAATATTTGAAGAAAACTGCGTTGCTTGCCATAAAATGGATGGTGGTGGTGGCATTGGTCCAAACTTAACTGACAACCATTGGATTTTAGGTGGTGGCATTAAACATGTATTTAAAACAATTTCTGAAGGTGGTCGTGACGGAAAAGGAATGATTGCTTGGTCAAAAAACGGATTAAAACCCTTAGAAATTGCCCAAGTAGCCAGCTATGTTCTACAATTTCAAGGTACAACACCAGCAGAACCAAAAGCAGCAGAAGGAGATATAATTTGGCCAGAAAAAACACCGTCAGCTGAAAATCAATAAAATAAATCTCAAATTTAAAATAATTAGACACTTTGTACCAAGGTTAAAATAAAATGGAAGTCCCAGAAAACGAAACATTTAGAGATACCATTGGCACCATAAATGATGAAGGTGGACGCGCTTGGATATACCCAAAAAAACCAAGTGGCAGACTTTACAATTACCGTAAAATAGTAAGCTACGTATTGCTTATATTTTTATTTGCGGCACCTTTTGTAAAAATAAATGGCAACCAATTTTTGATGTTCAATATTTTGGAACGTCGTTTTAATGTTTTTGGTTTACCTTTTTGGCCCCAAGATTTCTATCTGTTTGTTATATCCATGCTTATTGGGGTTATTTTTATTGCATTGTTTACTGTGAGTTTTGGACGCGTATTTTGTGGATGGATTTGCCCTCAAACCATTTTTATGGAAATGGTTTTTAGACGCATTGAATATTGGATTGAAGGCGACCGAAACAAACAACGCAAATTAGATAGTCAAGAATGGAATGCCGAAAAAATAAAAAAACGCGCCTTAAAATGGTTCATCTTTTTAATCGTTTCCTTTTTAATTGCTAATATTTTTTTAGCCTATTTAATAGGAAGTGACAAACTTTTAAGCTACATAACAGAAAACCCTTTAGACCATTTAGGTACTTTATTTCCACTTATTATTTTTACTGCAGTATTCTATTTTGTATTCGCTTGGTTTAGAGAACAAGTCTGCATTATCGCTTGTCCTTATGGCAGATTGCAAAGTGTACTACTCGATAACAAATCTATTGTTGTGGCATATGACCATAAACGGGGGGAAGGCGAAAATGGTAGAAAGAAATTTAGAAAAAATGAAGATAGAGCCGCTTTAGGTCATGGCGATTGCATTGATTGCTTACAATGTGTACACGTATGTCCTACAGGAATTGATATTAGAAATGGAACACAATTAGAATGTGTCAATTGCACCGCTTGTATTGATGAATGCGATCACATTATGGAAAGCATCAACTTGCCAAAAGGCTTAATTCGTTATGCAAGCGAAGATGAAATTGAAAAGAAAGAAAAGTTTAAGCTCACCGCAAGAATGAAAGGCTACATTGCTGTATTAGCCATTTTAACAGGTGTTTTTATTGGTTTACTATTATTGCGTAATGATGTTGAAGCAACCATATTAAGGCTTCCAGGACAATTGTATGAGCATAAAGAAGGAAGCATTATCAGCAACGTTTTTACCTACAAATTAGTAAATAAAACTACAAAAGACATTGATAATATCAGCTTTAAACTCAGAAAATATAAAGGTGTCATCAAACCAGTATCATCGTCTAATAATTTAATAGTACCTGCACAAAATTTGGCACAAGGCACTTTGTTTATTGAAATCAATAAAAATGATTTGTCTGGCGATAAAAATAAATTAAGAATTGACGTGTACAGCAATGATAAGTTGATAGAAACCACAACCGTCAACTTTTTAGGACCAAGAAGTTATAATTAAAAAATAAAGACTTATGAAATTTAATTGGGGAACAGGAATTGTGTTAGCTTTTGTAGGCTTTATTAGCTTTATCATGTATTTTATAATTGCAATGAATACAAATAAAAAATATGATTTTGATTTAGTTACTGAAGATTATTATAAACAAGAACTCGATTTTCAAAACGATATCAATAAGCAAAACAACGCTAAAGATCTCACTGAAAACATCACATGGGAAAAAACAAAAGACGGTTTGCTCATCATATTTCCAAAAAACATAGAGGTTAATAGCATCACTGGCAGAGTGTTCCTATACAGGCCGTCTAATAAGCAATTAGATTTTGAAACCTCCATTTCACTGTCTAACCACAATTTGCTCATACCTGACAAACGCTTGTTAGATGGTCGTTGGAACCTTAAAGTTGACTGGCAATATAATGGAAACTCTTATCTTTACAAAAAAGAAATTCATTATTAAATGCTTTGGTCAGCCCTTATGTTTGGCTTATTAGGAAGTTTTCACTGTGTTGGCATGTGTGGGCCAATTGCCTTCATGTTGCCAGTTGACAGAACCAATTCTTTTAGAAAAATAACCCAGATTTTCACCTATCATTTTGGTCGATTATTAGCTTATAGCATTATTGGTTTGGTGTTTGGTTTGGTTGGAAAAGGCTTATACATTTTTGGTTTTCAACAACAATTATCCATCTTTATTGGTGTGTTAATGATTGTTATTGTACTTATTCCAACACAATTCTTTAACAGATATAATTTCTCTAAGCCTATTTATAAATTAATCTCTAAAGTTAAATCAGCTTTAGGAAAATCTTTAAAGAAAAAAACAGCTGATACGTTTTTAACCATTGGGTTTTTAAACGGATTTTTGCCTTGTGGCTTGGTATATATGGCTATTTTTGCCTCTTTAACCATGCAAAATGCAATTGGAGGAAGTCTATATATGGCCTTGTTTGGCTTAGGTACCATTCCGTTAATGACAACCGCTATTTATTTAGGCAAATTTTTAAACACAACCCTAAAACAACGCATTCAAAAAGCCATTCCAATTTTTGTTATTATTATAGGATTGTGGTTTATTATTCGCGGTTTAGGTCTTGGCATTCCTTACATGTCGCCTACTCCAATTATTGATGCTGCTTCAAGTCAAATAGAGTGCTATTAATTTTAAATACTTGAAAATGAAACTTATTTAAATAAGATAAATTTATCCTATTTAAAAATTTTATTGTAAATTTGTCTTCTAATTACTATTTATATATGTTTTCAAAAGCTTGCGAATACGGAATTAAAGCGTCTATTTATATCGCTTCCAACTCTTACGAAAACAAGCGTGTAAGCTTAAAGGAGATTGCAAAAAGTATAGATTCTCCTGTGGCATTTACGGCAAAAATTCTTCAAGATTTAGTAAGACACAATATTATCAATTCTGTCAAAGGAGCGCATGGTGGTTTTGAAATAGAAAAAGATTATATCAAATACATTAAACTATCACAAATTGTTGAAGCCATTGATGGCGACCAAATTTACAATGGTTGTGGTTTGGGTTTGCACATCTGTGACGAGGCACACCCTTGTCCTGTGCACGATCAGTTTAAAACCATTAGAAATGAATTAAAACACATGTTAGAAAACACCAATATTGAACAATTGGCTTTAGATATTAAATCTGGAGTTAGCTTTTTAAAAGTCTAAAAAAAATTAATTATAAACAGGATAATTTTATCCGAAATAACCATTACTTATGGAAACACTACATAAAAATTCAGAAAAACAAATCGGCCAATTTGTAGCCGAAGATTACAGAACAGCTTCCGTATTTACTAAATATGGCATCGATTTTTGCTGTAAAGGCGATAGAACCATTGAAGAAGTTTGCGACAAAAAAAACATTGACAGTGCTGAATTGATTTCAGAACTTGATGCTATTTTAAACGCTTCTACCAACCAAAGTATTGATTACAAATCTTGGCCCTTGGATTTATTAGCAGAATACATTGAAAAAAAACACCACAGATACGTAGAAGAAAAAACACCCATTATACGTCAGTTTTTAGACAAACTTTGCAAAGTTCATGGCGAAAGACATCCTGAGTTGTTTGAAATAAACGCCTTATTTATTGCAACCTCAAGAGCTTTAGGTGCTCATATGAAAAAGGAAGAATTAATTTTATTCCCTTTTATCAAAAAAATGGTAAAAGCAAAAATAGATGGAACACCAATTCAATCGCCTCAATTTGAGACTATTGAAAGTCCAATTACCATGATGAAACAAGATCACGAAGATGAAGGTGAACGCTTTAGAAAAATAGTTGAGCTAACTGATAATTACACTCCACCTTCTGATGCTTGCAACACTTACAAAGTAACCTTTGCAATGCTTGATGAGTTTGAAAAAGATTTGCACTTGCACATTCATTTAGAAAACAATATACTATTTCCAGAAGCTATCAAACTGGAACAAAAATTTGATTAATATTTGGTTTGAAGAGACACTTCTTGAAGTTACTTAACCTACTGTAATAACCTCTATTTTTTGAGAGGGAAATAGAAAGCATTACATCATTAAGAAACTAAAAAAAGAAGTGTCTCTTTTTTTAAACTAATACTATCTTTGTAGTCTTAAGTAAAATTTTAATGCAAAAAAAACTAATTGTTGTAAGCCTTTTCAACTTTTTAGTTGCTGCACTTATGGGTTTAACATTGCGTTATGTTTACATCAATCCCATAGATGTCAATTACGGGTTTTTAATGCACGCACACTCGCATGTTGCCATGTTGGGTTGGGTGTATTTAGCACTTTATGTTTTAATAGTTCATTATTTTATTCCAGATAAGAAACCGGTTTTCACTCGGTTATTTTGGTTTACGGAAATTGCTGTGATAGGCATGATGCTCAGTTTTCCAATACAAGGCTATGCAGCCATTTCCATTTCATTTTCTGCACTCCATATTTTTTGTAGCTATTACTTTGCTTACTTGGTTTGGAAACACCATAAAGTAAACACATTACCAACTCGTTATTTGTTAAAAGCATCGCTCATTTTTATGCTTTTATCTACCATTGGTGTTTTGAGTTTAGGTCTTATTGTTGCTAAATTAGGTTCAGATGCCGCTTTGTATCAAATTGCCATACAGTTTTTTCTACACTTTCAATTTAATGGTTGGTTTTTAATTGCTGTTTTAGCATTGTTTATCAATCAATTTCAAATTCAAAATATCAAACTGTTTAAACGTTTTTTTGTATTTCTTATTTTGGCAACCACTTTCACTTTAGGGCTCCCTGTAAGTTGGTTTGCTTATCATTCTTTTTTATTGATTATCAATGGTTTTGGTGTGTTGATGCAATTATTAGCGCTGTGGTATTTTATAAAATTGATACAGCCTTTTATGAATAATTTTTGGAGCCAAATCCCTAAACTTTTAAAGTTGATGTATGGGTTTGCAATTAGCAACTTTATTTTAAAGATTGTGTTGCAAAGTGCTTCAATTATCCCAGAAATAGCTCATATTAGCCACTTATACAGAAATTTTGTAATTGGTTTTATACATTTAACGATGTTAGGTTGTGTCAGCGGATTTTTATTCGCCTTTTTATTGCAAAGTGTTTTAGCAAACGTAAAAAGCACCTTTTTGAACTTAGGCATTTATAGTTTTATCCTTGGGTTTTTATTGACCGAACTCCTTTTATTTATTCAAGGCCTTTTATTTTATTTTGAAATTGGGATGATACCCAACTATTATCTCATTTTATTTATAAGTAGCATTTTTTTGCCATTAGGCATTTTTATTTTTTTAACTCAAATTGTAAAACATGAATCCAAAACCACAAAAACGACATAAAGCTTTACAACCCTTAAGTAGAGAACATCATCATGGATTATTGTTATCCTGGAAAATACGCAACGGTTTTCATAAAAATGTTGCTCCTGAACGTATAAAAAGTTATGCTGATTGGTTTTTTGAAACCCATTTAATCCCTCATTTTGAGATGGAAGAAACGCATCTTTTTAGTATTCTGGAAACCAATCATGACCTTGTAAAACGTGCCTTATCTGACCATAGACGTTTAAAACGTTTGTTTAATAATGAGGATGATATTACTAAATCTTTAAGTAAAATAGAAGAAGAATTAGAACAACATATTCGGTTTGAAGAGCGCATTTTATTCCCTGAAATTCAAAAAACAGCTACAGAAACACAATTGGCTCACATAGAAAAAATTCACCAACAAGCACCTTTTGAAGACAATCTTGATGATGAATTTTGGAAATAGTACATATTTATTGGGTTTGAGCTACTTTATAATTTAGCAATCTTGGTTTAAACACAAACATGACCCAAGCCCAATTTGTGTTATTATTGCTGTTGCCAGCTTTTAAAATTTCCATTGTTTTAGTTGCAAACATTTGAGAATATCCAGCTTTTAACTGAATGTCATTTGCTATTTTATATCCAAGCGATACATCTATTTCAGTACCTAAACTATTGCTCATCTCTTTATCCAAAGTATTAACAACAGTCGCTGCAGACGAGAAAAAATGAGGAATTAAATTAACAGAAAACTTATCTTTCTGATAACTTAATGGTAAATTAACATCTACCAATCCTACAGAATTCAAATGGTTACCAACATAAAAATAATCCATCCAACCATTAAATTTATGATTGGTTCCAAAAAGCGGATTAAACGATTTTAGTTTAGAACTCGTCGTATTCATATCAGTTCCAGAAAGGTATTCTGCACCAAGTCCAACATTAAAATTCGAGTTGAGTTGGTAATGAAAAACACCTGAAAAATTAAAAGCACTCAAACTTCTATCATTCACTTTTCCTGTTTGGGCATAAGCAGATGCTTCCATAGTCCACATACTGCTCTTATAATTTGCATAAGCGCCTAAGGTTTGATTGTAATCTACTTTTTCATCGCCATTGTTGTCAAAAGCAAAACCTGTATTTAAAGCCAAAGCGCTAATGGATAGCTTATTTAATTTTGTGTGATACCATATATATTGAAAGGATTTGTAGTTGGCAACGTTATAATTAGCATCAAAAAGTGTTTCAGTTTCTGCGTTTAATGCCAAACCAATATCAAACTGATTCGTTGTATTTGGCCTGTAACTTAAAATTAGAGCATCGTGGCTTCTTCCTGTTTGTGCCCAATCGACATTACCAAAAATACGTTGGTCATCATATATGACTTCCTGACGTCCAACTTTTATAGAAAATTGCTGATTCAAAATGGCTTTTGCCCAAGCTTCATGTAGTGCAGTTCCATTAATATCGGTTGCAGATAAGGTATTGACATCTCCCCAAACTCTTACGTTTTGCAAGGCTATAAAAGCTTGAAGTTTTTCGCTACTGTAATTAAAATTGAGTCGAGAACGTTGCGACACAAATGTAGCTGCATCAGTAGCATCTGGCACTAATGTTTTATAGCCATGTCTGTATTCAAAACGTGGTCTAAGTTCTAAATCGACGTTTAATTCTTGAGCATAGAAATGCTGGCTCAACATTCCGAAGAATGTCAAAAAGACTATTTTATTCATAGGTTTGATTTTTGTCTTTTCCGCGAAAACGGAAAACTTTTTTGTCTGATTTGTATCTTAAATCTGTAAGGGTTTACATAATTTCACTTGCAGCTTTTTCAATATGTTGAATAGTTTCATCCGAATTTACACCAAGCCCTTCTTGCTGAAATACCATTTCACCTTTTGCATTAAAAACACTTATAATGTTGGAATGTGAAAAATCCATTGGTGAAATTTTCTTGTAATTAACTGCTAAAACGGCTGCAAATTCGCGTGTATTATCTTCCGTAGATCTTAAAAATTCCCAAGGGTCTTGATCCATAAGGTTTTCTTTAGCAAAGGCTTTTAAACGCTCTGGTGTATCCGTATTAGGGTCAATACTTACAAAAACCATCTTTACCTTCCCTTTGGTATTTTCTGGCAATCGTGCTTCAATATTTCGCATGTCTGCTACTAAACGCGGACACGCAGCTTTACAACTTGTGTAAATCATAACCATAACTAATACATCCCCTTTTAAATCTTTTAGATGGATGGTTTCGTTATTTTGATTGGTCCAAGTGGATGTCAAATTAAAAACAGACATGTCTGAAATTTCTTTAGAGGCTTGTTTTTGCTCTGTTTGATTTGTTACAGGAATCAAGGCCATATTACAAATTGGGCAACTTCCTGGTTCAGTATAGGTTGTATCGCCTTCGCATTTCATAGGACATTGATAGGTGGTGGTTGCACTATCTTTTGGTGGAGTATTGTTTTTGCAAGCTGTTAAGGTCATTAAAGCGAAACAAAAAATAAATGGTACTATTTTCATAATTGTATTATTTTATTAGGTCTTTAGCGCATCTAAATCCTAAGTTTTTAATGGTATAATTGGCTTTGATACTGCCTCTAAAGGCATAACGCATAAAGGCGGCATAGTTCATTAAATCTGTAGCGCCAATTGCTGCACTACCACAAAATAAATTGTTGTCTTTATCAACATCTTTTCTGGACTCTCCAGAAAGTAACACGGAGTTAAAATCAAAAGTCCATTCCCAAACTAAACCATGCAAATCATAAACACCCCAAAAGTTTTTTGGCGTTTTACCAATTTCGTTTTCATTAGAACGAGGCGTTTCATACCAAGCTAAAATTTGTTTGTTATATGATTTTTTAACTCGTGCATCTGCGGTAGTTTCATCTGCCATGGCAACATATTCCCATTCGTCCATTGTTGGTAAACGCTTATTTTGGCATTCGCAATAGGCTTTTGCGGCAAACCATGAAATGTAGGTAATCGGACTATTTGGATTGGCATTATCATTTACTTGCAAATCATTTTTCCAGTTGCGTAAATAATTACCATCGGCAAATAGTTTTTTAACTTTAGATTTTTGCCATTGTGGATATTTAGCAACAAACGCCATATATTCTTTATTGGTAATTGGATATTTGTCTATCTCAAAATCGTTAACCTCAACAGAAGCGGAATCTCTTCCATAAAGCGGTATATAATTTCCGCCTTTTATATATACCATCCCTTCAGACTGTCCATAACTAAACATCTGAAATACAACAAAAAACAAAAACAATCTGAAGGTTTTGGTACACATTGCTATTAATTATTGAAGTTATTGTTTTTTATTTTTTACTTTATTAACCATCTCTGGAGTTACTACTTTTTTAGAGTTACCCCAACTGTGATAAACATACGTTAATACGTTTGCTATTTCATCTGCAGATAAGCTTTGACGTGTCATAACGCTGTTATAAACTTTGCCATTAACTGTAATTTCGCCTGTTTTACCATGCAATACAATACCAATAGCTCTATCAACATCTGCATTTAAATAATCAGAATTTGCTAAAGGAGGAAAGGCATTTGGAATCCCTTGACCTTCTGATTGGTGACAAGCAAAACAGGTTTGCATAAAAATGTTTTTACCAAATTTTAATTGTTCATCTAACGATTTTGCAGGAATTTCAGATTCTGCAACTTCACCTGATGCAGGCATACTTTGAATACCAGGACCTTCTGGTAAATAAATATCATCTCTCAACTCACCAGAATAGATTTTCTTATCTTGATCGCCTTCTACTTTAAGCATGCCTAAAGCTCCTTTATTAAAGGCTCTAAAGATAGAATGGTCTACCAAAATAAAGGTACCTGGAGTTTCTACTTTGAAGTCGACCATAGTGGCACCTCCTGGAGGAATTACTGTTGTTTGCACATTTTCATTGATTGCGTTTCCGCCTTCAATATGTACTTTGTCAAATATTTCGCCAATGACATGAAAAGAAGATGTAAGGCCTGGACCACCATTACCTACAAAGAGTCTAACGGTTTCACCAACTTTTGCTGTAATAGCATTATCGCCTGTTAGAGCGCCAACTTTCCCATTAAAAACCACATAATCTGCGTTTTCATCTACGGCTTTTTGCATATCAAAAGGCTGCAATCCACGTTCACCATTAGCGCCTTTAGTATAAAACTCACCTTGCATAATATAATATTCTTTATCTACAGGAGGTAAGCCACCTTCTGGTTCAACCAAAATCAAACCATACATTCCGTTGGCAATGTGCATCCCAACAGGTGCTGTTGCACAATGGTACACATATATCCCAGGATTTAAAACTTTAAATGAGAATGTTTTTTCATGACCAGGAGCCACAAAAGAAGATTCTGCACCACCACCAGGACCGTTAACTGCATGCAAATCTATATTATGTGGTAATTTGTTGTTTGGGTGGTTTTGAAGATGGAATTCTATTTCATCTCCAACTCTGGTTCTTATAAAGCTTCCAGGAACTGTGCCTCCAAAAGTCCAATAAATATATTTTACTCCATCGGTCAGTTCGCCTTCTTTTTCAAGAATTTCCATTTTAACGATTAATTTTTTGGCTTTTCGTTTACCTACAGGTGTTGGTACGTGAGGAGGTGATGTTAATTCAGCCACCATTTCTCTATTAACAGGAATGTCTACCGTGTTTTCATATACTGTTTTTTTCTCTTTAAAGCATGAAAAAAACAAGGATGCCACTAAAAAAAGTAAACCAATTTGCTTTAAATTTTTTTTCTTAAAAATGATTTGTTTTGTTTTCATTATATGATGTTTAGTGATATTAATTAAATTCGGACTTTTTTATCCTAATTGTAGTACAAAGATAAAGTAGAACTGCTTCTAAGAATATGATATAAATCATAAAGCTAAAAAAAAATGTTAAATTTTAAAAGTCATTACAGGTAATGTTGAATGGTTTGCGACATCTTCGCTAATGCTTCCTTCAAAAAAATGGGCGATTCCTTTTCTGCCATGTGTTGCCACAGCTATCAAATCAGCTCCAATAGTGTTTGAAAAGTTTAAAATTCCTTTTTCTATGGAATAATCTGAAACATACTTAACGGTTTTTAATTTATTTAAATTGCCATCTGCTTTTTTCAAAAAATGAGTTACTTTCTTTTCAATTTCAGAAGAGCTTTTAAAACTTTCATTCGGTAAATTAACATATAATAAGTGCATTTTAATGTTTAATATCTCAAACATCTGTGACGCTTTGATATAGGCATTTATAGAATGTTCTTCAAAATCTGAAGCAAAAACAACCGTTTCAAAATCCATTAAAACAGGATTATGTTTAATAATTAAAACAGGAATTTCTGAGTGTCTTACCACTTTTTCTGTATTAGAACCAATAAAAATTTCTTTCATCCCACTGGCACCTTGTGAGCCCATTACTATTAAATCTGCTTGCTGTGCTTTTGCAACTTCATTAACCTCACTAAATACTTTAAAATGTTTGACAATAGGCGTCACGGCAACATTTTCTAAATAAGGTTTGTCCAAAAATTCAGCAAATTTTTGTTCTGCCAATTTTAAAAGGAAAACTGCTTTTGCGTGTTGTTCATTATCTGAATTAGTCAGTAAAGTGTCTGACATTTCTAACATATGAAGCGCCAATATTTCGGCTTTGTGTGTTTTTGCTAACATAACTGCAGCTTCTAAGGCAAACTCTGAATACTCAGAAAAATCAATTGGTACAATTATTTTTTTCATTAAAATTGAATTAAATGGTCATAGAAAAAAGTTGAGTGTTAGGCTGGTTGCGCTGTAATAAGACGTCAAATGCCATACAAATATTTCTTATAAACGCTTGACCAGATTTTGTGACAATTATAGCATTGGAGTGTATTTCAATTAAACCATCTGTTTCCATTTCAGTCAATCTTAGCAAGACTTCTGGCAGTTCTTTAAAATACAAATGTGCATCACTCCAAGAGGTTTTAAAATGGCACATTAGGTTAAGGATATGGGTTCTGATTATTAAATCTTCTGTATTTAAAATATGTCCTCGATACACTGGAATGATGTTTTCACTCAACAAATGATAATACTCTTCAATATTTTTGACATTTTGAGCAAATCCAAACCAGCTATCACTAATTGCAGAAACACCTAAACCAATCATTGCCTGCGTTTTTGAAGCCGTATAACCCATAAAATTTCTGTGTAGCGATTGGTTTTCCATAGATTTATAAAGTGTATCACTTTTTAAGGCAAAATGATCCATCCCAATTTCATGGTAACCTGCTTCAAACAATAATGCTTTGCCAAGTTCATATTGTTGTCTTTTGGTTTCTGCAGATGGTAAATCGTTGTCATTAAAACCACGTTGTCCATTGCCTTTTATCCAAGGCACATGTGCATAACTGTAAAATGCAATTCTGTCTGGTAATAATTTTTTGGTTAGATGGATAGTGGTTTTAATATGCTCAACTGTTTGAAAAGGCAATCCAAAAATAAGATCGTGACTTATAGAAGTGTAACCTATTTGTCGAGCTTCTTCAGTAACCCGTTTGACATTTTCAAAAGGTTGGATGCGATGAATGGCTTTTTGAACCACTTCATTATAATCTTGAACTCCAAAACTAACACGTCTAAACCCTAAATTAAAAAGGGTTTGAAGGTGAATTTTTGTAGTATTGTTTGGATGGCCTTCAAAACTAAATTCATACCCTTGTGCAAGGTTGGCTCTGCTTAAAAGGCCATCTATCAAACGTTTTAAATTTTTGGGCGCAAAAAAGGTTGGTGTGCCTCCACCAAGATGAAGTTCTTTTATATTGGGTTTTGAGGTTAATAAATTACAGTACAAATCCCATTCCTTTAATACAGCATTAATGTAGGGTGTTTCAACTTCATGGCGTTTTGTAATACGTTTATTACAGCCGCAAAAGGTACATAGACTCTCACAAAACGGTAAATGGATGTATAAACTTACGCCTTGAGTTTCATTACTTTTTTCAAAAGATTGTTGTATAGATACTTTCCATTGCTTTGCAGAAAATGTTTCCATATCCCAATACGGAACCGTTGGATAACTTGTGTAACGTGGTCCAGGTATGTTGTATTTATTGATTAATGAAGTGTCCATACTTATAAAATATATAGGCAAAATTAAGCCCTTATATTATGAAAAAGTATGATTTTTATCATGTTACAAAAACAGCAAGACGAAATCTTATCATCTTGCTGTTTTTTTATGATTAAGTTGTAAACTTGTTGGTTAGAACAAGTCATTCAAAAGTTTATCTTCAACCATATTTGGAAGTGTCACTTTTAAGGTTGGTGAACGTTCCATTTCACGTTTAATAGCAAATAGTGCTTCATCATTTCGTGCCCAACTTCTGCGTGCAATTCCATTATTAACATCGTAAAACAACATACTTTTTAGTCGGTGTTCAGCTTCTTTAGTACCATCTAATAACATCCCAAAACCGCCATTAATTACTTCGCCCCAACCAACGCCTCCTCCATTATGAATGGAAACCCAAGTAGCGCCTCTAAAACTATCACCAATCACATTGTGTATTGCCATGTCTGCTGTAAATTTACTGCCATCATAAATATTAGATGTTTCTCTATATGGCGAGTCTGTTCCGCTAACATCATGATGGTCTCTTCCTAAAACAACAGGACCAATTTTACCTTCAGCAACTGCATTATTAAACGCTTGAGCAATTTTTGAGCGTCCTTCGGCATCTGCATACAAAATACGTGCTTGCGACCCAACCACCATTTTATTCTTTTTCGCATCTTTTATCCAGGTGATGTTATCTTGCATTTGTAGCTGAATTTCTTCAGGAGAGTTTTCCATAATTTCTTGTAAAACAGTCGCTGCAATCTCGTCTGTTGTATCTAAATCTGCTGGTTTGCCCGAAGTACAAACCCAACGGAAGGGTCCAAAACCATAATCAAAACACATTGGTCCTAAAATATCTTGCACATAGGATGGATATTTAAAATCGATGTTGTTTTGCGCCATCACATCGGCTCCAGCCCTTGATGCTTCTAATAAAAAGGCATTGCCATAATCAAAAAAGTAGGTTCCTTTTTTAGTGTGATTATTAATTGCTGCGGCTTGTCTTCTTAATGATGCTTGTACCTTTTCTTTAAAAAGGTCTGGTGCTTCTTTAATTAAACGATTGGCTTCTTCATAAGACAGATCTACAGGATAATAACCACCAGTCCAAGGAATATGCAAAGATGTTTGATCTGAGCCTAAATGGATAAAAATATTTTCAATATCAAAACGCTCCCAAATTTCAACCACGTTTCCTATATAGGCAATAGAAACTGTTTCTTTACTTTCTTGAGCTTGTTTGGTGCGCTTGATTAGGTCTTCTATATTGTCAATTAGTACATCAACCCAACCTTGTTCGTGCCTTTTTGTAGCCGCTTTTGGATTAACTTCAGCACAAATAGTAATACATCCAGCAATGTTTCCTGCTTTTGGTTGTGCACCACTCATTCCTCCTAAACCTGCGGTTAAAAATATTTTTCCTGAAGGATTTTCATTGTTTGACAACACTTTTCTAAAGGCATTCATTACTGTAATAGTTGTACCATGAACGATGCCTTGTGGACCAATATACATAAACGAACCTGCTGTCATTTGACCATATTGTGTAACACCAAGCGCATTAAATTTTTCCCAATCGTCAGGTTTGGAGTAATTTGGAATCATCATTCCGTTGGTTACCACTACTCTTGGTGCATTTTTAGATGAGGGAAATAATCCCATTGGGTGACCAGAATATAAATGCAAGGTTTGCTCATCAGTCATAATTGCTAAATACTGCATGGTCAATAAATATTGTGCCCAATTTTGAAATACAGCACCATTGCCACCATAAGTAATAAGCTCTTCAGGATGTTGTGCCACTGCAGGATTCAGGTTGTTTTGAATCATCAGCATAATAGCTGCGGCTTGTATAGATTTTGCTGGATATTCTGAAATTGGTCGTGCATAAAAATCGTAATTTGGTTTGAATCTATACATGTAAATTCTTCCAAATTCTTTTAGTTCTTGTGCAAATTCTGGTGCTAACGTTGGATGCCATTTTTCAGGAAAATAGCGCAACGCATTTCTAACAGCTAATTGTTTTTCTTCTTTTGATAAACTATCCTTACGTTTTGGTGCTCTGTTAATGCCTTTAGGATAGTCTCGTTTTGGTGGTAATTCTGTTGGAATTCCTTGTAATATGTGTTCTTGAAATGTCATTTTTTTTGAATTACTTTACAATGAATGCTTGGTTTTTTACTAATTGAATCATGTGGTTGATATCGTCTTTTAAAAGTCTATCTTCTTCTAATTTAGCCACTTTATTTCTAATGATTTTAAAGTTGTCTTCTATAATTTTTGAAAAAGTATTTGGTCGTCTAAACTCCATAGCTTGTGCAGCGTACATTAATTCTATGGCTAATATTTTTTCAAGATTGCCTAATATTTGATTGAATTGTCTGCCAGAAATGCTTCCCATAGATACGTGGTCTTCTTGACCTAAAGAGGTTGGAATACTGTCTGCAGATGGAGGAAAACACAAGGATTTATTTTCAGTTACCAAAGCCGCTGTGGTGTATTGTGGAATCATAAATCCAGAATTTAAACCACCTGATTCTGTTAATAAACGTGGTAATCCAAATTTTCCTTCTAATAATAAATAAGATCGTCTGTCTGAAATATTTCCTAATTCTGCTGCTGCAATAGATGCGTAATCTAAAACCATCGCTAAGGGTTGTCCATGAAAATTTCCTCCTGAAATAGCTTCCGTTTCACTCAACACAATAGGATTATCGGTTACCGAATTCATTTCAATTTCAGCCAATTCATTTAAATGATAAAACGCATTGCGAGAAGCGCCATGAACTTGTGGAATACAGCGCATGGAGTAAGGATCTTGCACACGAGCACAATCTAAATGAGACTTGATATTTTGAGAGTTTTTAAACAACATTCGCATACGTTCAGCTACTTTTAGATTGCCTTTAAATGGTCGTATTTTGTGCAAGGCTTCTTTAAATGGCGATGCACTTCCTTGATAGCCTTCAATACTCATTGCTCCTGCAACATCAGCTAAATCTAAAAGATATGCCATTTTGTTTAAGCCCATAATGGCATGTGCTAAAATAAATTGAGTGCCATTTATCAATGCTAATCCTTCTTTGGCTTGCAGCTGAATTGGACTTAATTTTTGTTGTTTTAAAACTTGTTTTGCTGAAACAATTTGGTTGTTTACCCAAAATTCTCCTTCGCCTAAAAGCGGTAAAAACAAATGTGAAAGTGGTGCTAAATCCCCTGAAGCGCCAACCGAACCTTGCTCAGGAACGACAGGTAAAAGGTTGTTTTCAATAAAATAAACCATGCGTTCAATAACTTTTAAACGAATACCTGAAAATCCTTGACACAAAGCGTGTACTTTGCAAATCATCATTATTTTAGAGAGTTCTTTATCTATCGGGTTTCCAACACCAACAGCATGTGTTATAAGTAAATTTTCTTGCAACTTGCTTGTTTCTTGAGGTGTAATTTGAACATCGCAAAGTGGTCCAAAACCTGTATTGATTCCGTACACAGCTTTGTTGGAATTAGCCATTATTTCTACCTTTTTTCGGCAGTCGTTAACTTTTGAAATGGCTTCGGGTGTTATGGTTGCCTTTAAATTTCCGTTAGAAATAGCAATAACTTTTGCAACTGTAAGCGTGTCAATTCCGTACTTAAACATCGTGATTGGGTTTATAAATATTTAGAACCACAAAGTTATCTTTATTTTTTTAGTGAAATAAAACTTGTTTAATAATTTGTGCCTTTAAAATAATAGCACTAAGCAGAAATGTAAAAAGCCCTTCAATGTCTTGAAAGGCTTTTGTTTTTGTGGTCCCACTTGGGCTCGAACCAAGGACCACCTGATTATGAGTCAGGTGCTCTAACCAACTGAGCTATGGGACCAAAAAGTGTGCAATATTACTATTTATTTTAAAACTCTACAAGATTTTTTATAGCTTTATGTCTTGACATAATTCAATTAAAACACCATTGGTCGTTTTAGGATGTAAAAACGCCACCAGCTTATGATCGGCTCCTTTTTTAGGTGTTTTATGAAGCACCTGAAACCCTTCTTTGGTCAATCGTTCTATTTCATCTTCTATATTATCAACCGCAAACGCAATATGATGAATGCCTTCACCTTTCTTTTCGATAAATTTTGCAATTGGACTTTCAGGATTCGTCGCTTGTAATAATTCAATTTTATTAGGTCCAGACTCAAAAAAAGAGGTTTTTACCCCTTCGCTCTCAACCGTTTCTGTTTTATAGTGTTTTTTGCCAAATAATGCTGCAAACACCTCATTAGATGCTTCTAAGTTTTTTACAGCAATTCCTATATGCTCTATTTTTTTCATATTCATTTTCTAAAAGAACAAAAATCTCATCAATTAAAATCCTATTTAATCAATTAATAGCTTCAAAAATACGATAATCCTTAAATATCCTATACTTTTGCAAAATAGAAGTTCGTATTTTCGTTTTTAATTGTTAACTTAAGTCATTAAACACAAATTTTTTACTTAAAAAATATATCCCATTGGAAGAAAGTCATAGACAGAAAAAAATAGGCGGAATTTTACAACAAGATTTAGTTGAAGTGCTACAAGGTGCTGCAACTAAAGGTGGTTTAAAAGGTATTATCATTTCGGTAAGTAAGGTAAATGTTACGGCAGATTTGTCGATTGCCAAAGTATATTTGAGCATTTTTCCGAACAAAGAAGCTGCTGAATTGTTAAAAGGCATTCGTTCCAATACGCCTTTAATTCGTCACGAATTGGCGCAACGTACCAAACATCAGCTTCGTAGAATGCCTAATTTGGAGTTTTTTATTGATGATTCTTTAGAGTATATTGAACGTATCGATAAGTCTTTAAAAGGCGAAGAAAACCCAATTAAAGACGCTAATTTGTTAGATAAACGAAAAAAATCATAAGTGAATTTCGCGCTTTATATCGCCAAGCGCTATCTGTTTACTAAAAGCAGTAACAACGCTATTAATATTATGACCATTATTGCAGCTTCTGGTGTTGTAGTAGCTGCAGCAGCCTTATTTATTGTGCTTTCTGGTTTTGCTGGTTTAAAAGATTTTAGTTTAGAATTTTCATCTTTTGTAGATCCAGATTTAAAAATGCTTCCTGCTGAAGGGAAATCGTTTGTTTTAACCAAAACAGATTCGACCTCACTTTCTAAAGTTGAAGGAATTGCTTCTTATTCAAAAATTATCGAAGAACGCATTATTCTTGAGTTTGACAACAAAAAACTGCTTGCCACCTTAAAAGGCGTTGATGAAAATTATCTAAAAGTGACTCATATTGACTCTATGATTATTCAAGGAAGTTGGTTTGAAGCTGGTAGTGGTCAAATTGTTTCAGGTTGGGGAATTGCTCATAAACTCTCTTTTGGTGTGCTCGATTATGGGAAAGCGCTTAAAATTTATGTGCCAAAACCAGGAAAAGGGCAAATTACCTCTGTTAAAGGCGCTTTTAATTCTTTAACCGCTGTCAATATTGGTGTTTTTGATGTGAATGAAGATTTGAATGCTACATACGTATATTCTGATATTATAAATGCCGAATATTTGTTGAATTATAGGAAAAATCAAATAAGTGCTATTGAATTAAAATTAAAACCAAATGCCGATGAAAATAGTGTTAAACAACAACTTAACTCTATTTTTGGAAACCAACTTATTATCAAAAATAGAGCACAACTTAATGATGCGCTTTACAAAATGTTGAATACCGAAAATTTAGCGGTTTATCTGATTTTTACTTTGGTCATTATCATTGCGCTTTTTAATGTGATTGGTGCTTTAATTATGATGATTTTGGATAAAAAAGGCTCTTTACATACGCTTTTTAATTTAGGAGCCACCACAAAAGACATTAAACGCATCTTTTTTCTTCAAGGAAGTTTGATGACTGTTTTAGGAGGTATTCTTGGTGTTATCATAGGATTTATCATTGTTGTGTTGCAAAAACAATTTGCCTTGGTAATGATTACACCTTCATTACCTTATCCTGTAACCCTAAAAATCATAAATGCCATTTTGGTGCTTGTTACAATTACTGTTTTGGGCTTGATTGCTTCAAAAATTGCCTCTGGAAGAATTAGCGAAAAATTAGTTAAATCTTAATATTAATTTTATTGCGCTATACGCTTTAAACAAACTCATACCCAGAAAACACTTCCAATACCTCATCAAAAGCGGCAAATACATCTGCCGAATCATCACTGGTAACCATTTTCATTCGGTATTCTTTAAAGTTTGGAATGCCTTTAAAATAATTAGTGTAATGACGTCTGGTTTCAAAAACACCCAATTTTTCACCTTTCCATCCAATAGCCATTTGCAAATGCCTACGAGCAGCATCCACACGTTCTTCTAAAGTGATTGGAGCCAAGTGTTCTCCTGTTTGAAAAAAATGTTTGACTTGTTTAAAAAACCAAGGATTTCCAATACTTGCACGCCCTATCATACAACCGTCCAACCCATAAGAATCACGCATTTCCATAGCCTTTTCAGGAGAGTCGACATCGCCATTTCCAAACACAGGAATGTACATACGTTGGTTATTTTTAACTTCTGAAATTGGTTTCCAATCAGCGTTACCTTTATACATTTGAGCTCTGGTACGACCATGAATGGAAATGGCTTTACAGCCAACATCTTGCAAGCGTTCAGCAACCTCAACAATTTTGATGGAATCATGATCCCAACCCAAACGCGTTTTTACAGTAATTGGCAAATGAGTGCGTTTTACCATTTCTTCAGTTAACTTTACCATCAAATCAATATCTTTTAAAATACCTGCTCCAGCACCTTTGCAAACTACTTTTTTAACAGGACATCCAAAATTAATATCAATAATATCTGGTTTTGACTTTTCAACAATATCAACGGTTTGAAGCATACTGTCCAATTCTGCTCCAAAAATTTGAATGCCAACTGGACGTTCCTTTTCATAAATATCGAGCTTCATTACGCTTTTTGCAGCATCGCGAATCAAACCTTCGCTTGAGATAAATTCGGTATAAACCACATCAGCACCTTGCTCTTTGCATAACGCTCTGAAAGGCGGATCACTCACGTCTTCCATTGGTGCTAAAAGCAATGGAAAGTTGGGAAGTTGTATGTTACCTATTTTTACCAAACTTTAAAAATTTGAAGCAAAATTACATCTTTTTGGTTAATTGTGTATCTTCATCATTATTAAACTCTAATTTATACCCTTTTGCAAATTCCTTTTGAACCCATTGTTTTTGGTTATCACATCAATAGTCATTTGGTTTTAGAATATTTAGCATTTTTTATTGCCTTTAGGTATTATCTTTATTTAAGAAAAGGAAGTGAAGATTCTATTTCATCCATCAACCGATTATCCATTATTTTAGGTGCTGTTATTGGTGCATTCATTGGCTCGCGATTGACTGGTTTTTTTGAAAATCCATTGATTCCTATTTCTAAGGAAAACTTTATTCAATTACTAAACACTAAAACTATTATGGGTGGGCTTTTTGGAGGCTTGCTTGGTGTCGAAATAGCGAAAAAAATAATTGGCGAAACCCAATCGTCTGGTGATTTGTTTACCTTTCCAATTATTGTTGGTATTTTTATTGGTCGCATTGGTTGTTTTCTTTCTGGAGTTAACGAATTTACCTACGGAAAAGTAACCACTTTTTTTATGGGAATGGATTTAGGCGATGGCTTAAAACGCCATCCTTTAGCCTTATATGAATTAATGTTTCTAATACTTCTTTTTGTGTTTCTGAAACACATTCAAAACCACAAAACGCTTGATAAAGGACAACTTTTCAAATACTTTATGATTCTATATTTCAGTTTTAGGTGGATGATTGAATTTCTAAAACCCAATACATTTTTTGTGATTGGATTAAGTAGTATTCAAATACTTTGTCTAATTTGCTTGTTATATTACCACAAAACCATTTTAAACCTATTCAAAAATGCCCATTAGAAACTATACGTATTACGATTTTACTTTAAGCCTTTGCCACGAGTGTTTAAAACGAGTGGATACCAAAATTGTCTTTGAAAATGGTAATGTATATATGCTAAAACGCTGTAATGAACATGGTAAGAGCAAGGTGTTGATAGCTGATGATGTTACATACTACAAGAATATTCGCAACTACAACAAACCATCTGAAACCCCTTATACCTTCAACACTAAAACGCATTATGGTTGTCCTTATGACTGCGGATTATGTCCTGACCATGAGCAACATTCATGTTTGACTATTGTTGAAGTTACTGATAGGTGTAATTTGACGTGTCCAACCTGTTATGCTGGTTCTTCACCAACGTATGGTCGTCATCGTACATTGGACGAAATCAAAAAAATGTTAGACACAATTGTAAAGAACGAAAAAGAGCCAGATGTGGTTCAAATTTCTGGTGGCGAACCAACTATTCATCCACAATTTTTTGAAATTTTAGATTATGCCAAAACCTTGCCTATTCGTCATTTAATGTTGAATACTAATGGAATAAAAATTGCCAAAGACAAAGATTTTGCAATGCGATTGAAAACCTACACGCCGGATTTTGAAATCTATCTGCAATTTGATTCGTTTGAAGACAGCATATTGCGTGAACTTCGAGGTGCAGATTTGTCAAACATTCGTCAACAAGCATTAGAAAACCTGAATGAATTAAATTTATCAACAACATTAGTAGTGACCCTTCAAAAGGGACTAAATGACCACGAAATTGGTAAAATCATCGACTTTGCTTTAAAACAAAAATGTGTACGAGGTGTCACATTTCAGCCAACTCAAATTGCAGGTCGATTAGAGCATTTTAACCCAGAAACTGATAGAATGACTTTAACTGAAGTCAGACGAAATATTTTAGAGCAAACCAACATTTTTAATGCAGATGATTTGCTTCCTGTGCCTTGCAATCCAGATGCGTTGGTGATGGGTTATGCGTTGAAACTTGGAGACGAAGTCTTTCCATTAACGCGCTATATTAATCCAAATGATTTGTTGGATAACAGTAAAAACACCATTGTGTATGAACAAGATGAAATGCTTCATGGGAAAATGATTGAGCTATTCAGCACAGGAAATTCAGTAGAAGTTGCTGAAGAAAATCTTAAATCCATCATGTGCTGTTTGCCAAATATTGATGCGCCAAATTTAGGTTATGACAATTTGTTTAGAGTGATTATTATGCAATTTATTGATGCTTATAATTTTGATGTACGCGCTATCAAAAAATCGTGTGTTCATATTGTAGATAAAGACTATAAAATCATTCCGTTTGAAACAATGAATTTATTTTATCGTGATGATAAAAAAGCATATCTTGAAACTTTAAAAGCAGAAACTATATGATTTAATCATCCTTATCCTTGCTATTATGTTTAGTCCTCTCCTATTTTTTACAATTTTAGGAATCAATCAATCGGATTAGAAAAAGCAAAAATTTATTATATTATCATTGTAGTTTATTTAATTATTGGATTGGGAATTTGTGGAAGTATTATTAGTGGACTTTAATTGAAACATATGAAATTATTATTTATAGATGCAGACTATACAGCCATATTTATTATTGTTTTGGCTATTATGTTTGGACCTCCAATATTGCTTGGAATTATTGGGTTGAGCTATCGAAATACGAACAAAAAAACAGCAAAAGTATTTTACATTCTTGCTGTTACCTATTTAGTATTGGGTCTTGGGTTTTGTGGTAGTATGATGCTTTAAAACTTTAAATCAGCTTCCACATGTTTTCCATTTCTATCCACCACTACTTTGGTGCTATCGCCTTTTTCAAAAACAGATAAAGCTCTCATATATGCATAAATATCAGTCACAGCGCTATCTCCTAATTTTATAACAATATCGCCTTTTAGCAACCCTGCTTTTTGAGCTGGTTTATCTTCGCTTACACCATCAATTCGCATCCCTTTGCCATCAAACATATAATCTGGAATAACGCCTAAAGTCACTTTAAAACTTGGGGCATCATCGCTTTCGTTCTTGGTTTTTCTAAAAGAGAGTTTGCCAGCATTATTCAAATCAGAAATCACATCAAATATATAGTTAGCAATAGCCTCCATTCCTTCATAATTTAGCTTATCTGCATCATCACTTGGTTTGTGATAATCTTCGTGCTGACCAGTAAAAAAATGCAATACAGGAATATCGTTCAAATAAAACGACGTGTGATCTGATGGTCCAACTCCAGATTCATTTTCAATCAGTTTAAAGCCTGTATTGGTAGCTTCAAGCGTTTGCTTAAAACGCGGTGAGGTTCCTATACCATAAACCGCTAAGGTGCTGTCTGGTTTAAGGCGTCCAACCATATCCATATTAATCATGTAATTTACCTTTTTAAGGTCTAACGTTGGATGTTTTACAAAGTAATTAGAGCCTAATAAGCCTTCTTCCTCACCAGAAAATGCCATAAACAAATAGTTATTATTAGTGTTGGTGCTTTTTAATTTGGTAATCAAATTAAGCATTACAGCAACGCCACTTGCATTATCGTCTGCGCCATTGTGAATTTCTTTTTTTTCACCTCGATAAAGTGAGTTTTCGCCACCAAAACCCAAATGATCATAATGTGCACCAATAACAATGGTATTTTCGGCTTTGTTATCAATAAAACCTATGAGGTTAGTTCCTGTTTTAGAGCTATCGGTTTTAGTAGTTGTAAATTCTACCTCGCTATGCGGATCTTTTTTTGGTTTAAAACTAAAAGTTTGGTAAAATCCATTTGTTCCTTTTGGTTGCAAACCTAAATTTTTAAATCGGGTTTCTATATACTTAGCAGCTTCATGTTCGCCTTTGGTTGCTGTTTCTCTACCTTCATAAGCATCAGAAGCTAAAACGGAAACATCTTCTTTCATACTTATATTTGGAGTTGTTTTGTTTTTGCAAGCACTTAAAAATGTCAAAAAAAACAAAGCGTATATGGTTTTCATGGTTATAAGTATTAATTTCACACAAAATTAGGTAATATTTATACAAAAAACATGAAATACATTTTTTCGCTTTTGATTACTTTCTCATTTTTATCTTGTAAAAATGAGACCAAATTAAACACACAAAAAACAGATTCTGCAGTAACTACTTCAACAGATTCTTTGATTTTTCCTGAAGAAAAACATTTCAAATCTATCAAACAAATTACATTTGGTGGTGACAATGCTGAGGCGTATTGGAGTTTTGATGACAAGCAAATCGTATTTCAATCCAACAATAAAAAGTGGAATGTAAGTTGCGACCAAATGTTTTTGATGAATGCTGATGAGACTTTTAAAGACAAAATGCCACCAATGGTAAGCACTGGAAAAGGTAGAACCACTTGTGCTTACTTTTTGCCTGATAATAAACATATTATTTACGCTTCAACACATTTAGGTGATTCGCTTTGTCCTGAAACACCTATGAAAAAAGATGGCAAATACATTTGGCCAATTTATGACACTTATGACATTTTTGTAGCTGATTTACAAGGCAATATTACAGGTCAATTGACCAACGAAAAAGGCTACGATGCTGAACCAACAGTATCACCAAAAGGGGATAAAATTGTATTTACCTCAACCCGAAATGGCGACATTGATTTATACACCATGAATATTGATGGAAGTGATGTCAAACAAATCACTTTTGAATTGGGTTATGATGGAGGTGCTTTCTTTTCGCCTGATGGTACTAAAATTATTTTCCGTTCATCGCGCCCAAAAACCGAAAGCGAAATTGCAGAATACAAAGCATTATTGAGCGAAGGTTTGGTGCAACCAACCCAAATGGAACTTTACATTTGTAATGCTGATGGTAGTGATTTGCGTCAATTGACTCATTTAGGAAATGCCAATTGGAGTCCCTTTTTTCTTCCTGATGGCAAGCGTGTTATATTTTCATCCAATTTTGAAGCAGAACGTGGATTTCCGTTTAATTTATACATTATTGGTATTGACGGAAAAGGCTTAGAAAAAGTAACTCATAGCGAAACATTTGATGCGTTTCCTGTATTTTCAAATGATGGTAAAAAATTGATTTTTTCTTCCAACAGACATAATGGTGGAGGTCACGACACAAATTTGTTTATTGCAGAGTGGCAAGACTAATTGCTTTGTTTTTCTAAACGATTGGTTTCTTGGTGCTGTGATGTACGTTGATTGGTTTGAAGGTTGGTGTTTCCAAACTTATAGCGAAAACCAATTTTAACATATCTGTCATCCACATCTGTAAAGCTGTAGTTGTCTTGGTTTAAATAGCGTGTTGTTGCGCCATAATCGTGCATATTAAACAAGTCGCTAACTGCTAAGGAAATAATTCCTTTTTTGTTTAAAATTGATTTTGAAACCGATAGTTCCGATTTTAAAATATGCTTAACCAATATCAATCCTTGTAAGTTATCTGAGCTATAGGTTACAATAAAATTTGCTGACAAGCTATTGTCTTTTAAAAATCTAAAATTGTTCTGAAGTTGTGTAAAATTAGACCATTGATCTAATTTAACCTGACTGTTTCCAAAAGTAGCTTCTCCTTTCACATTGTAAAAAGAGGTTACAAACGATAAATACCAATTTTTTGTCATGCTAAAATTAGTCAGAAAATCAAAACCATACTCAATAGTTTTATCTAAATTAACTGGTGTATAGGCAATTAGATTATTAGCGTTGTCTTGAATTGGTAGTTCAAAAATATTATTTCGAAGGGTTTTATGATACGCTTCAATGGTGTACGATTTAAATGAGGTTCCTAAAACAACATGGTCTATAAAAACTGGTTGCAAATTAGGATTACCAACCACTAAGGTATTGTCATTTAAAAAAAACTTAAACGGATTTAAACTCTGATAATCAGCACGTTCAATACTTCTTTTATAATTGGAATATACGGTAAGTTTATCGGATAAATTATAACTTATGCTTGCGGTTGGAAACCACTCCAAATAGTCTTGTTTATTGGTTTCGTGGTTTGAAATTGAAACACCTTTTACATTGGTTTGTTCGGCTCTTAAACCTAAAATAAGGCTTAGTTTTTCCCAATCTTTTGAGTAGTTAACATAGCCAGCAAAGATGGCTTCGTCATAGTTAAACGCATCTGTATTAGTTGTGTTCAACACATTTTCTCCGTTGATAATGTCGTATTGAGTAATATCACTTGTGGTTTTTATTTTGGACGTTTTTAAGCCCATTTCAAGAATGGTCGAATCATCAGCAGGTAACGTGTAGTCTGCTTGTGATGTAAAAATTTCTGTATCTTGATTGTTTTTGGTGTTAAATTCAGTAGCTGTCATAAAACTATTATCTGCATCAAAATACTCGCTCTTTACATTTTGTTTTCGATTAAAATCATAGCTTGTATAATGCGAATTAAACGTTAGTTTTTCTCCTTCTTTTTTAAAACGATGGATGTAGTCTAAATCAAAACCTAAGTTGTGTTTATTGTCTCTTGATAGGTTATTGGCATTAAAAAAATAGTCTAAATTTCTATCAGCATCAAAAACATTGGTTTGAGTTAATGTTTTATATTTAAAATAAGGAAGAAACAGAATGCTTGATGATAAACTCAAGGTGTTTTTATCATTAAAAGAATAGTCAAAATTGAAATTGAAATTGTGTTTTTCTGTCCAAGTATTTCGGTCTATTTTAGATTCCCAAATTTCATTAACATCATGATTTGTATCTAAAAAGTTGGTATTATGGATGTTGTTTCTATTAATTTTTGAATCTGAATAATTATAGTTAGCAAAAAAATTGATTTTTTCAGATTTAAAAAAATGACTCATTCCTGCGTCATAACTAGCAAAAACAGCTTGTCTGTAATTAGTAAATACATTTCCTCTATAACCTGTAACTAAGTTTTTACTCATCACAATGTTTATAACTGCGCCACTTGATGCATCGTATTTTGAAGAAGGATTGGTAATTACCTCAACCGATTTTATAGAACTTGCAGAAGAGCCTTCTAAAAGCTCTACCAATTCTTCATCGGTTAAATGGACTTTTCTGTTGTTTATAAAAATGGTTGGTTTTGTGTTTTTAACCTGAATATTTCCATCTATAACCAAAACACCAGGTGTGCTTTTGAGTACTTCAAACATATTGCCTTCACTTAAGGCTGAGTTTTCAATATTAAAAACAAGTCTATCGGCTTCTTTTTTAACTGTTGGCTGTTTTACTATAATACTAACTTCACCAAGCGATTCTGAAGATTCTTCTAAAACCAAAGGTTCTAAATTCTCATCCTTTGTAAGCTGTATGGATTTAAAAACATCCGTATATCCTACAAAACTTATTTTAAGAATATAGCTATCATCTTTAAGTAAATTGACTTTATAAAACCCCAAATCGTCAGTAGAAGTTCCTTTTACAATAGTAGAGTCCTGAGCCCTCATCACAATAACATTTGCATAAGACACAGGTTCATTTTGTATGTCAACTACTTTTCCAGAAATGGAATGTTCTTGACCAAAACAACTCAAAATAGAACATAAAAAAAGGGTAATAGCACTAATAAAAATCTTCAAAACAGTTAATTTATTTAAAATCGCAATATACTATTTGTTATTAACTTTATATTACGGTTTTTCCGTAGTTTTTATGAATTTTTCAACTAAAATAAAAATAACCAAAAGCTTAATAAATCCGTTATATTTGCAAAATCTTTAAGCTTAAAGACTTTTTATGAAGCACATTAGAAATTTTTGCATTATTGCGCACATTGACCATGGTAAGAGCACTTTGGCAGATAGGTTATTAGCAGCCACACAAACAGTAACTGCTCGTGAAGAAAAAGCGCAATTGCTTGATAATATGGATTTAGAACGTGAACGTGGAATTACCATTAAAAGTCACGCTATCCAAATGGAATATGAATACAAAGGAGAAAAATATATTTTGAATTTGATTGATACACCTGGTCACGTTGACTTTTCATATGAAGTATCTCGTTCTATAGCCGCTTGTGAAGGTGCATTATTAATTGTTGATGCAGCACAAAGTATTCAGGCACAAACCATTTCTAACTTATATTTAGCTTTAGAAAACGATTTAGAAATTATTCCTGTTTTAAATAAAGTAGATTTACCAAGTGCAAATCCTGAAGAAGTAAGTGATGATATTATTGAATTATTAGGTTGTGACTTAGATGATATTATTCATGCCTCTGGAAAAACAGGGTTTGGTGTTGATAAAATATTAGATGCGATTATTGAAAAAGTTCCAGCACCTAAAGGAAATCCAACCGAACCATTACAAGCTTTAATTTTTGATTCACATTACAATCCTTTTAGAGGAATTGAAGTAATTTTTCGTGTAATCAATGGTGAAATTACTAAAGGTCAAAAAATTAAATTCATGGCTACTGGTAAAGAATATTTTGCTGATGAAGTAGGAACCTTGAAATTAAACCAAGTTCCAAAACAAAAAATATCAAGTGGTGATGTTGGCTACTTAGTTTCAGGAATTAAAGAAGCTAAAGAGGTAAAAGTAGGTGATACCATAACCGATGCTAAGAACCCAACAACCAATATGATTACTGGTTTTGAAAATGTGAAACCGATGGTATTTGCAGGTATTTATCCTGTTGACACCGAAGATTTTGAAGACTTACGCGCTTCTATGGAAAAACTACAGCTAAATGACGCTTCTTTAGTATTTGCACCCGAAAGTTCAGCAGCATTAGGTTTTGGCTTCCGTTGTGGTTTTTTAGGAATGTTGCACTTAGAAATTATTCAAGAACGTTTAGAACGCGAGTTTGACATGACTGTTATTACAACTGTACCCAACGTGTCATATTTAGCTTATACCAAAAAAGAACCTGAAACACCTTTAACTGTAAACAACCCTTCTGACTTACCAGAGCCTTCAAAATTAGATAGAGTTGAAGAGCCTTTTATTAAAGCCACTATTATCACAAAATCTGATTTTGTAGGAAACGTAATGAGTTTGTGTATAGAAAAACGCGGACAAATTACCAATCAAACTTATTTAACACCAGAGCGTGTTGAATTAAATTTCGATATGCCTTTGGCAGAAATTGTGTTTGATTTTTATGATAGATTAAAAACGGTTTCAAAAGGTTATGCGTCTTTTGACTACCATCCTATAGGAATGAGATCTTCAAAATTAGTAAAATTAGATGTGTTATTAAACTCTAACCAAGTAGATGCGTTATCAGCATTAATCCATGAAGATAATGCTTATTCCATTGGTAAAAAAATGTGTGAAAAATTACGTGAATTAATTCCAAGACAACAATTTGATATTCCTATACAAGCAGCGATTGGTGCTAAAATTATTTCCAGAGAAACTATTAAAGCACTTCGAAAAGATGTGACTGCAAAATGCTATGGAGGTGATATTTCTCGAAAACGTAAACTCTTAGAAAAACAGAAAAAAGGAAAAAAACGGATGCGACAAGTAGGTAATGTTGAAATTCCTCAAGAAGCGTTTATGGCTGTTTTAAAGTTGAATGACTAAACGTAAAATAATTATAAAAAAAACCGAAACTATCCGTTTCGGTTTTTTTTGTAATTTACACTATGAATAAACATATTTTTATATTTGTTTCCATAACGCTTTTCGCTCTAAAACTAAGGTCTCAAAATGAAGTAAATTTTGAGATTGATACGCTGCTTCATACCGCTGAGTCCTTCTACAAAACAAATCAAGACAGTGCACTTTACTATTCGGAAATTGCTTATAATAAAGCACTAAAACTCAATAAAACAGCTATTATAGCAAAAACAATTACTTACAAATCAACCTATCTTATTAGTAAAAAAAGGTATGATGATGCCTTAGATTTGTTAAGTTACAATCTAAAAAATAAAACTCAAATCCTGCCAAAAGACGTAGGCATTACATATACCAACCTTGGTGCTATTTATGCCCTAAGAGAGCAACGTGATCTTGCTTTAACTAATTATTTAAACGCAATTGATATTTTTACTGAGCTTAAAGATTACAATCAGTTAGCAAGAAACTACTTAAATATTGGTGTGATATATGAAAATACAAACAAGCTAAAACAATCTGATTTTTTTTATGATAAATCCTTAGAGTATTCAAAATTAGCCAAAAATAAAGCAATTACAAGTTTACATAATGACGTAAAAGAAGACCATAAAACAAATTTTGACACCAAAATAAAAATTAGTCTTAGTGCCTTAAAAACTATTAAAAACCCCAAAGAATCAAGACTTGCCGCTGTTATTTATCATGATATGAGCAAAAATTATATTGATAACAAACAGTATGAAAACGCAATTAATAGTGCTCAAAAAGCTATCGAGATAAAAAATGCTATTGGATATGGTCAAAATTTAGATTTTTCATATTTCATTATAGGTAAATCGGAAGTTAGGTTAAAACACTATGACGAGGGAATTAAAAATTTAGAAAAGGCAATCTCTTTATCAGAAAAAAGAACACTAAAACCCTTAATGTATGACATGTTGATTTTAGCTTATAAAAATAAAGGCGACTATAAAAAAGCCTTTGATGTTTCAGAAAAGCTAAGCAAAATAAAAGATTCTATTAATTTATTTCAAGAGAATGAACATATTGCCAAAATTACAGCTCAATTTGAAACAGAAAAGCAGGCTAAAGAAATTTTAGAACTTCAACAAGAAAACCAAAAAAAAGCGCTGGTACTTTCTCAGCAAAATGAAAAAAAATGGCGCTTAATATCTTTAGTATTACTGCTTCTATTTGTTTCTGTTTGGTTGTTTAATCAGTATATAAAGTCTTTAAAAAAAGTAAAGCAAGTGGTGCAAGAAAAAGAGAGTATTGAAAAAAAGGTTGAAAAACCTTATATCACGCTCAATAACAAATCAAAGGTTTATCTAAAAGAACTCAAATATATCAAATCTGATGGTAATTATTTGGAGTTTTATACACAAGATAAAAAATTGACTGACAGAAATAAATTAAAAACCGTTCTTAACGAATTACCTCCCAATTTTATACAAATTCATAGGTCTTATATTATCAATAAAAACTATATTTCTTCCATAAATAGCACGTCATTATTAGTTGATTACAACATTGAAATTCCTATTTCAAGAACCTTTAAAAAGAATTTGTAAAGATTAGATTGCTAAACATGCTGTTTTTTTTGTTAGTCGTCACATTTAGATAAAATGTACGAATCTTCATGCTAATTTTAATTAAAATCTTTAATCTAAAATTTTCTATGAAACCTTTATTTAAAATATATGGGCTTATTGTTAGTTTTTTATGTTTACTTATATCCTGTGATAATTCGTCTAACAATTCTAATAACAATAACAATCCTAACTCATTCAATTTATTGTATGTTAACAACAATGCATCTAATGTAATTTTAACACCAAGTTTATCATGGCAAAATGCCACAGATCCTGATGGTGATACAGTAAAATACACCTTGTTAATTGATAAAACTACCGATTTAGAAAATGATGAACTACCCACTACTATTGTTGCAACTGATTTAAATACCAATTTTTTTACCCTTACAACATCGTTATTATTTGAAACCAACTACAAATGGTATGTTATTGCAACAGATGGTAATGGAGGAAGCACTGCAAGTTCCAATGTTTTTACCTTTACAACCGCTCCAGAAGATTTTGTAAATCATGCTCCAAACCCATTTAGTTTGCTTTCTCCAGCAAATGGCGCAGTTGATGTCGATTTAAAACCAGTGCTTTCATGGCAATCAACCAATGATCCAGATATGGATAATGTGTTTTATGATATTTACTTTGGAGTCAATGCGCAAACAGCCACTATGATTGGTCAAGGTTTCACAAATCCTTTAACAAGTTATGTGTTTCAAAATAATTTAGCGACAAACACGACCTATTATTGGTATGTTGTTGCCTATGATGTTTTTGGAGCAACACAAATGAGTGCTACTTTCTCTTTTACAACTGGAAATGGTTCAAGCCCTAACGGAACAATTACTTTGATAAATTCTAATGCCATCTCCTCTCAACAAGGGCGTTTTGGTCATCAAATGGTAAATTACAATGGTAAATTATGGATTTTAGGTGGTCGCGTTTTAGAAAATGGAAGTGGTTTTGAGAGCAATGATGTTTGGAATAGTAGTGATGATGGAACCACTTGGATTCAGGTAAAACCAAACACACCAGAGTCAAGTACCTCATTTAAACGCTCACAAGAACACCAAGCCGTTGTTTTTAATAATGAAATGTGGGTTTTAGATGGAAACGGAAATACAGCGCATAAAAGTACAGATGGTATAACTTGGTCAACCGTTCCATTTTCAGGAGCTGTGGCAGATAATACACATTACGCTCCAAGAAATCAGCATCAAGCGGTTGTTTTCAACAATCGCCTATGGATTATTGGCGGAAATGCTGGCGGTATTTTACAAAGTGATGTTTGGAGTACTGATGGCGCTTTAAATGCAAATAATGAAGTGACTTGGACACAAAACAAACCCAATGATGATTCCGCCTTTAGTGCAAGAACTGGACATCAAGTGGTTGCTTTTAAAAACAAACTTTGGCTTATTGGTGGATCTCCTCAAGGAACAGCAGAACTTAATGATGTGTGGAGTTCTTCAGATGGCTCTAATTGGAATTTAGTGACAAATAATGCGCCTTTTACTACCAGAACTGAGCATGTATGTGTAGTTCAAAATAATGGTGAGCGTTTATGGTTAATTGGTGGCGATGGTTTAGATCCAAACAACACTAACATCGCAGATTCATTGAATGATATTTGGTACACTGACGATGGTCAAAACTGGGTTTTGTATAAACAACATGTTTCTGATGATACGTCTGGTGAGGTTTTTAAAGGACGAGAAGAATTTGATGCTGTCGCTACTTCCAACGCCATTATTGTTACAATGGGTAAAAATAATACCACCTTTTTAAACGACAGCTATAAAATAAATACACAGTAAAAACTATGGTTTTATAAAATATAAAAGAGGTTTTTTTAATCAGAAATCTCTTTTATACTTTTTCAACATCAAAAGATTTTCCTAAATAAACCAACTGCCACCCTTTATCAACCTTTAAAATGTCTTTGTTGTTAGGTGATATGATTTCCAACTCGCCATTGGTATCTTTCAAAAATAGCGGAATAATGTCTTGGTCTTTACTGGCAAGTTCTATTAAATGCTGAAAATGAGCCTTATTATCAATATCTATTTCATGAATGGCAGGAAAACGTCTGGTTACTTCAATAAGTGAAATAAAATCATCTGTTTCAGAAAATAAACCTTCTTTAGGCTTGTCATCAGTCCCTTTCATTTCATCTGATGTCAACAATCTAAATGAACCATTTTCACCAAATTGCTTCCCAAATTTGTTAATAGCGTATTGATTGATATCGGAATTACCTGTTAAAGCCATTAAATAACCAACATCATTAAGTTCAATATTGTCGCCTAAAGAATCAGAATAAATATTGGTGTTGATAGCCTCAAGGCCTAACTCTTTTGCCTTGGTAATATTGGTTTGGTTATTGTCTATCAATACCACATGTCTGCCGTGAGTTTCTAAATAATGGCCTATTAATCGGGATACTTTGGTGGCACCAACAATTAAAATCCCTTCCGATTTTTTTAGAAAAACACCAACAACCTTTGCAAAAAAACGTGCTGTTGTAGCATTTAACAAAACAGTCCCTAAAACAATCATAAACACTAAAGGTGTAATGTATTCGGCACCATAAACCCCTTCTCTTGCTAATTTTAATCCAAATAAGGAGGCAATTCCTGCGGCTACAATACCACGTGGTCCAACCCAACTTATAAATAAACGCTCATTAAACTTTAAAGTAGAACCATGCGTACTTAAAAAAACACCTATGGGTCTTAACACAAAAACCACAATAACAAACAGAAGAGCTGTTTTCCAATTATAGATAAGTAACAACTCATCCATATTAATATTTGCTGCCAAAAGAATAAATAAAATGGAAATCAATAAAACACTTAAAGATTCTTTAAAATAGAGCAATTCTTTAAGATAAGGCGAGTTTGAATTTCCTAAAACCATTCCCATTACCACAACGGCTAATAAGCCCGATTCGTGTGCAAACGCATCTGAAAGTACAAACACCCCTAAAACCGAAGCCAAAGCAAAAACATTCAACAAATAATGAGGCACCCATCGTTTGTTGATGGCAAAATTTAAGCCATGGGCAAAGGTAAACCCAAAGGTGGTTCCGAATAAGACAATTTTTCCAAACTCAATAAAGGCGGTTTTGGTAAACTCTCCTCCTCCTTCCACACTAATAAACTCAAACACCAAGACAGCTACTAATGCGCCTATAGGGTCAATTAAAATGCCTTCCCATTTTAAAACAGCCGACACGTCTTTTTTTAAAGGAATGTTCCGCAAAATAGGTGTAATAACTGTTGGTCCTGTTACAATAATCAAAGCTGAAAACAAAAATGAAATTTCCCAACTCAAATAAAATATATAATGTGCTGCAGCGGCAGCTCCAAAAAAGGTAACAATAGAACCGAGTGTAATGAGTTTAGTAATTATAGGACCAACATTTTTAATCTCGCTAACTCTAAGGGTTAATCCACCTTCAAAAAGCACAACACTAATGGCTAAAGACACAAAATAAAACAAACTTTCATCAGGAAATAAGCCTTTTCCATCTTTCCAAATAGGTTGAATCCATTTAGTACCATCTGCCGATAAAAACTCAGCTGCAATTGGACCAACCAATAACCCAATGAGTATCAATGGTAAAATGGCTGGTATTTTTAATTTCCAAGCCACCCATTGTGCTAAAATTCCTAATATAATGATGCCTGCTAATTCTAACATAGTTGTGCCTTAATTGTAATTTTTACTGTTGAAAGATAACAAAGTTATCCGTTCAAATGTTAGATATAGTTCATAAAATGTTAAAAAACCACTAAATAAAACCCTCATTTTAGTATAACACAAGCTACTTTTGTTTCTTTGTAATGTATTAATAGCTTATACCTTAATGAACCTTTACGCAATAGAATCTGGTAATTTTAAATTGGATGGTGGTGCCATGTTTGGTGTTGTTCCAAAATCGTTATGGAATAAAACTAATCCTGCAGATGCAAATAATATGATTGATATAGCGGCTCGTTGTTTGTTAATTGAAGATGGTAATCGGTTGATTTTGATTGATACAGGAATGGGAAACAAACAAAGTGATAAGTTTTTTGGCTATTATTATTTATGGGGAAACCACTCTATTGACACCTCATTAAAAACCCATGGTTTTCATCGTGATGACATTACTGATGTGTTTATGACGCATTTGCATTTTGACCATTGTGGCGGGAGTATCCAATGGAATAAAGACCAAACAGGTTATGAACCTGCTTTTAAAAATGCAAGGTATTGGAGCAATAAAGACCATTGGAAATGGGCAACCCAACCCAACAATAGAGAAAAAGCTTCCTTTTTAAAAGAAAATATTTTACCAATGCAAGAAAGTGGTCATTTAAAATTTACATCGCTTCCAGAACATGACATTCTTAAAAATTCAGAATTAGGTTTTGATATTTTCTTTGCCAATGGGCATACTGACAAACAAATGATTCCGCTTATCCATTATAAAGGCAAAACCATCGCTTTTATGGCCGATTTACTTCCAACTGTTGGCCACTTACCCATCCCTTTTGTAATGGGTTACGACACACGACCTTTACTAACACTTACTGAAAAGGACACATTTTTAAACACCGCTGCCGACCAAAATTATTATCTATTTTTAGAACACGATGCGCACCATGAGCTTATTACTGTAAAACATACAGAAAAAGGCGTGCGCTTGGATAATATATTTACATCACAAGAATTATTTATTTAAAATTAATAGCATGCGATTTATAAAATCATTTTTAATAATGGCCTTTACGGCTACAATCCTTTTTAATTGTGGCGCAAGTTCTGCAGTTATATCAACACCTGTAGAAAACATCAGCAAGTTGCCTATAAAAACTTCTGAATTAACCGAAAAAGAAAAACAAACTTGGTCACATTTAGACCTTATCAAAGACACTATTCCTGGTATGAGCGTTAACAAAGCTTATGACCAAATTATAAAAAATAAAAAAGGGAAAACTACTATTGTGGCAGTTATCGATTCAGGAGTTGATATTGATCACGAAGATTTAAAAGATGTTATTTGGACCAACACTAAAGAAATTGCTAACAACGGAAAAGACGATGACAATAATGGTTATATTGATGATATTCATGGTTGGAATTTTTTAGGCAACACATTAAATGAGCAATATGAATATGTAAGACTTTTAGCCACAGGTGATACCAGCAATCCAAACTATGCAAAAGCACAAGCTGAATATACAAAAGAACACGAAAAGTATCTAAACCTAAAACTAAATTACGAACAAAATATCAGTATTGTAAAAAATGCAGATGACCAACTTTCAAAGTATTTCAAAAAAAGCAACTACACCAAAGATGATGTATATGCCGTCACCTCTTCTGATCAATCTATTCAAGAATCCGTTGCGCTTGCAAAATATGTTTACAGCTTAGATTTTGAGTCCTTACAAAAGGCGCTACTCGCGTTTAATGAAGATTTTGAAGACATCAACAAACATCTAAATTACTATTTAAACAAAAATTATAAAGGACGAACTACAGGTGATAATCCTGATGATTTAACACAAAAGTTCTACGGAAATAACAACATAAAACCCATAGATAAAACCGAAAGTCATGGCACACATGTGGCAGGCATTATTGCAGCAGAACGCAACAATGGAAAAGGCGTTGATGGCATTGCAAACAACGTAAAAATTATGACCATTAGAACCGTTCCTGATGGTGATGAACATGATAAAGATGTGGCTTTAGCCATCAAATATGCTGTAGATAATGGTGCAAAAGTAATTAATGGCAGTTTTGGAAAATACTATTCCAATCACAGTAATTGGGTTAGAGACGCTATTGTGTATGCCTCCAAAAAAGATGTGCTTATTGTTATTGCCGCTGGTAATGATGGTTATAATTTAGATAATGTTACAACATATCCAAACGATGCTGATGGCAATGGCCCTGAAGTAGCTGATAATTATATTGAAGTAGGCTCTATTGAACCAAATTATGGCTCAAATATGGTATCTTATTTTTCTAACTATGGAAAAATAAATGTTGATATATTTGCTCCTGGAGGCAAAATTTATTCTACCTATCCAGAAAATGAATACGAAACTATTAGCGGAACGTCAATGGCTTCTCCAGCTGTTGCTGGCGTTGCAGCACTTATAAGATCTCAATATCCAAATTTGACAGCATCACAAGTCAAACATATTATTTTAAATTCTGGGCTGCCAATAACCATAAAAGTTATCGTTCCTGAAAGTTCAAAAGTCAAACCATTTAGCGACTTATCAAAATCTGGCAAAATAGTCAATGCTTATAATGCTTTGATTATGGCTCAAGAAATTTCTAAAAATACTTTAACCTCAAATTAAGATATAATGACTTATAGTAATCGTTTATTTTTTATTTATGTGTTTATTTCAAACCTTGTATGTTACTCACAAAACAACACAAAACCTACCTCTAAACCCAACTATTGGCAGCAACAAGCTGATTATACAATGACCATTGATATGGATGTAAAAACCTATCAATACAAAGGCACGCAAACCTTGGTGTACACTAACAATTCACCTGATGTTTTGACAAAAGTTTTTTATCATCTATATCCAAATGCGTTTCAACCAGGAAGTGAAATGGATGCACGTTTACAATCTATAAAAGATCCTGACAAACGAATGGTTACTAATATAGGCACAAAAGAAGATCCAATATATCAAAGTAGAATTAGCCAACTCAAACCTAACGAAATTGGTTATATAAAAGTAAACTCATTAAATCAAGATGGTAAAACTGTCACTTATAAAACCATTGGTACTATTTTAGAAGTACAATTAGCAAAACCCATTCAACCTGGTGAAAAAACGACATTTAATATGATTTTTAACGCTCAGGTTCCTGTTCAAATTCGTCGTTCGGGAAGAAATAATAAAGAAGGTGTTGCGCTTTCCATGGCACAATGGTATCCTAAACTTGCTGAATATGATGATGAAGGTTGGCACGCAGACCCTTATATAGCAAGAGAATTTTATGGAGTTTGGGGAAATTTTGATGTAAAAATTACCATCGACAAGCACTACATAATTGGTGGCACAGGTTACCTTCAAAACCCAAACGACATAGGCTTTGGTTATGAAACTGGAAAAGTAACTAAACCAAAAGGCAACACTTTAACTTGGCACTTTATAGCGCCAAATGTACACGATTTTACTTGGGCTGCTGACCCAAATTTTGCTCACGATACACAACAAGTGCCAAATGGTCCACTCATGCACTTTATTTATAAAAATGACAATCCTGAAACGGCTGAAGGCTTTAAAAAATTACAGCCTGTTGCTGTAAAACTCATGCAATATTATAGCGAGCATGTTGGAAAATACCCTTATAAACAATACTCTATAATTCAAGGTGGTGATGGCGGAATGGAATATGCGATGTGTACTTTGATTACTGGTAACAGAACATTTGGGAGTTTAGTGGGCACCACAGCACATGAGATTGGACACACTTGGTTTCAGTTTTTATTAGCAAATAATGAATCTAAACACGAATGGATGGATGAAGGTTTCACTGATTATATTAGTGATTATGCGCTCAATGTTGTTATGAATAAAAATGAAGAAAACCCTATTGCTGGTGCTTATAAAAGTTATTTTAAACTTGTGGCTTCTGGTTTAGAGCAACCACAAACCACACATGCTGACAGATATAATTACAATTTTGCTTATTCTGCTTATAATAAAGGAGCTGTTTTTGTATCGCAATTAGGTTATATTATTGGCGAAGACAACTTAAATCAAACTTTAAAAACCTATTTTAACGAATGGTCTTTTAAACACCCTAAGCCAGAAGATTTTATAAAAATTGCCGAAAACGTTTCTGGTTTACAACTCGATTGGTATTTAACTGATTGGACTAAAACCACAAACACCATTGATTACAGCATCAAAACCGTTACCAAAAATAACAATAGCACGCAAATAACTTTAGAACGCATAGGCAATATGCCAATGCCTTTAGATATTGAAATAGAATTTACCGATGGTAGTAAACAGCAATTTTATATTCCATTACGTATGCTTTATGGTTCAAAACCAACTCCAAACACAACAACAGTATTATCAGATTGGGCTTGGGCATACCCAACCCATCAATTCACTATTAACAAACCAAAAAGTGAGATAAAATCCATCACCATCGACCCAAAAGGGTTAATGGCAGATATTAATAGGGAAAACAACACGTTGAATGTAAAAGACCAAATTTAAAATATACAAACCGCTTTTATTAGCGGTTTTTTTATTTGGTAATCCTCACTACCTTTGACCTTGCATGAAATACACATTTAACAAAAAAGAAAAACTCAAAAGCCAAAAACTTATTGAGCAACTGTTTGCCAAAGGCCAATCAGTCGCAGTCTATCCTTTGCGTTTGGTGTATCTTCAAACTCATTTTGATGAACCTGTAAAGATAAAAGCAGGTGTATCTGTAAGCAAGCGTCATTTTAAAAAAGCCGTGGATAGAAATCGGATCAAGCGCTTAATGAAAGAGGCTTTCAGGCTTAACAAAACAGCAATTTTTAACAACATTTCTAACCAATATGCGTTTATGATTTTGTACATTGGTAACGATGGTACAGATTTTGATTCCGTTAACACCAAAATGAAAGCATTATTACAAAAATTTACTGATAAAGTTTCAGTAAATTAAATACCTATTTCCTATGAAAAAACTACTACAAAAACGCTTTGTACTTCCTGTGGTTATCCTTTCGGTTTTATTTACAGGAACAGCTTTTAAAAGTGATTTTTTTGAAGTTGCCAAACAAATAGAAATTTTCACAACCCTTTTTAAGGAAGTTAATATGAATTATGTGGATGAAACAAATCCTGGTGATTTGATGGATACTGCCATAAAAAGTATGTTGCAAGACTTAGATCCTTACACTAATTTTTATAATGAACAAGATGTTGAAGCTGCAAGAATCAACAATACAGGAGATTATACAGGTATTGGTGCCAATGTTTTGACCTTAAAAGACAAATTGGTAATTATGGAGCCTTATAAAGATTTTCCCGCAGATAAAGCTGGTTTAAAAGCAGGCGATCAAATTATAAAAGTAGATAATGTCGTAGTTGCCGATTTTAAAGATGATGCAGGAAATCTACTTCAAGGTGCAGCAGGAACAACCGTTAATGTAACTTATATAAGACAAGGAAAAACTGAAAATGCTGCCATAAAACGCGAAGCCGTAGAAATTCATGCAGTACCACATTATTCCATGATTGATGATAAAACAGGTTATATCGTTTTAAGAAAATTCAACGAAAAAGCTTCGTCTGAAACCATTAATGCTGTACGCGCTTTAAAAAGTCAAGGAGCCAAACACCTTATCTTAGATTTAAGAGGAAATCCTGGTGGTTTGCTTAATGAAGCAGTAAATGTGGTTAATATTTTTGTACCTCAAAACCAATTGGTAGTAACCACAAAATCAAAAGTTGCAAAATACAACAAAACCTATTACACGCAAAAAGAACCAATTGATACCGAAATTCCTGTAGTTGTTTTAATTGATGGCAAAAGTGCCTCTGCAAGTGAAATTGTGTCTGGAGCCTTACAAGATTTGGATAGAGCTGTTATTGTTGGTGCACGAAGCTTTGGTAAAGGACTGGTACAACGTCCAAAACCTTTGGTTTATGGTACTCAAATGAAAATAACCATTTCACGTTATTACACGCCTTCAGGACGTTGCATACAAGCTTTAGATTATTGGCACAGAGACGAAAATGGTAAAGCGACACGTGTTAAAAAAGAAAATTACAATGCCTTTAAAACAAAAAGAGGCCGAACGGTTTATGATGGTGGTGGCATTCAACCTGACGTAGAATTAGAGTCCACAAAATTAAGCCCAATAACAACAGCTATTCTTGATGAACAACTTATTTTTAACTATGCTACTCAATATTATTACAAGCATCAAGTAACAAATTTAGAAAGCTTTAAACTTACTGATGCCGATTTTAATGATTTTAAAAACTTTTTGAAATCAAATCATTTCAACTTTGAAACTAAAACAGAAAAGGCGTTTGAAGATGCCTTATCAGTTGCAAAACAAGAAGCACTAAACACTGTTATTGAGCCTCAATACAACACCCTTTTAAACACAATAGCCAGCTACAAAACCAATGCAATAGACAACAATAAATCCCAGCTTATGGAATTATTATCAGATGAAATAGTAAAACGTTATTTTTACCGTGAAGGCATGTACACTTACTATATTGAACACAATACTGAAATTCAAAAAGGAGCTGAAATTTTAAAAAGTCCATCAACCTATTTAGGCTATTTACAATAATTTTTTATAAAATTTAGTATATTTAAAATTCTGAATTTATTTAGTAATGAAAAAATTTATCTTTTTACTCATCTTACTATCTCAAGTTGCAGTGGCTCAAAAAGAACTGAAACATGAAGTGTTTTTTGAAACTGATAAATATGAAATACCTGAAACTGAACAAAGTAGATTGCTTTTATTTTTATCAGAAATTGAATCTTTAGATATAGAAAAAATATCTATTTATGGTTTTACTGACGATAGAGGTAGTGATTCTTACAATATGGTTTTATCTCAAAATAGAGCAGATGCTATTAGAGAAGTGTTTTCTAATAATGAGTTTGATGAGTCTATCATTACCAATGTAGATGGTAAAGGTGAAATCCTTTTAAAAGTTGTTAAAGAAGACAATATCAATAAAATACGAGGTTTAAATCGGAAAGTTGAAATTATTGTCACACCTGTTTTTCCTCCAAAACCTAAAGAAGAAGTCAAAGTAAAAACAGCAAGTGAAACTTTAAAAGGCGACCTAAAAGCTGGAGATAATATTTTACTTGACAATATTTTATTTAAAACAGGATACAGCTATTTATTGCCAGAATCTGTTAAAACTCTTGAAGAAATTTCAAAAGTGTTGCTCACTCGTAAAGATATTTATTTTACCATTCAAGGTCATGTGTGCTGCACACAAAATAGTAGAGATGCTATTGACCGAAAAACTAAAAAACGCAACTTATCAGTGGCAAGGGCAAAATATATTTATGATTATTTAGCCAAAAAAGGAGTGGATACTAAACGTATGAAATATGTTGGTATGCGACGCAAATTTCCACTTGGTGGCGACCCAAAATTTGACAGACGTGTCGAAATTTTGATTACTTATGTTGAGGAAAGCAATTAGTTTTTTATCATTGCAATATGCGGAATTCCATCTTCCAAATACTCTTTGCCTACTTGTTTAAACCCTAAATTGTTATAAAATTTTACTAAATATTTTTGAGCAGAAATTTTAATTGTTGTTTCTCCAAAATATAATTTTATAGCATCCATTGATGCGTTCATGATATCATAACCATACTGATGTTGTCTTTGATTTTTTGCCACCAATACTCTACCTATACTTGCATTTTCAAAGTAATCACCAGATTTAAATAAACGTGTATATGCTACTAATTTATCAGCTTTATAACCCAAAACATGTAACGCTTTTTGGTCTTTATAATCAACATCTTGATAGACACAATCTTGCTCTACCACAAAAACCTCGCTGCGCAAGTGTAATATAGCATACAATTCGTCTGTAGTTAATTTGTTAAAGGCTTTAGTTTTTATGTCTAACATTAGTCTTGCACAATAATTTCTTTAGGATCTTCTTTGTTAAATTCTGGTTGAATGTTTACATGATTTATTTCAAACTGATCATGCAAAATAGTTTCAATTTGATGTAAAATAACATCAAACTCAGTTAATGTAATGTTTTCTTTAAAATCGAGATGTGCTTCTAAATGCAATTCATCATCATTTAAATACCAAATATGAATATGATGCAATCTATTAACCTTTGGCAATTGATGTACAGCTCTAATCACTTCTTTAATATCAATATGATCTGGCGTAAATAACATCAACATTTTTGTGGATTTTAAAAGTAAATCAATACCAACCCAAATCAAATACAGCGCAATTAAAAAGGTAAGCACACTATCAACCCAAAACAATTGGTAATATTTCATCAATAAACCACCAATTAAAACGGCAACACTTGCCATCATATCAGTTAATAAATGCAAATAAGCTGATCGTATATTAATATTCTTTTTAGAATCTTTTTTCAATAATAACACACTAAACCCATTACCTAAAATAGCAAGTAACGAGAGCCAAATTACTATATTAGATTCAATTTCTTGTGGATGGTTAAACCGTTTAATAGCTTCAACAATTAAAATAACAGCTACAATAACTAAAGTGGCTGCATTAATAAAAGCTGCTAAAATTTCGGCACGTTTATAACCAAAGGTTCGGTTGATAGACGCTTTTTGTTTAGATAATTTGGAAGCAACATAGCTAACAATAAGAGAAATAACATCGCTGAAATTGTGCAAGGCATCACTCAACAACGATAAACTACCAGACAATAAACCACCAATAACCTGTGCTACAGTAATAATAATATTGAGCAAGATGGATAAAAAAAGATTTCTATCTTTTAAATCACGATGATGGCTATGCGAATGACCCATTTATGAATGCACTGGAATTTTTTCAACGCGGTTTTGGTGTCTTCCACCTTCAAATTTGGTTTCTAAAAATGTATCAACCATCTCTATTGCTTGTTGTTCTGCTGTAAAACGCGCTGGAATGCTTAAAATATTCGCATTATTATGCTGCCTTGCAAGTGCTGCAATTTCTTTAGTCCAACAAAGTGCAGAACGAACACCTTGATGTTTATTAGCTGTCATATTAGCACCATTACCACTTCCGCAGATAATAATTCCAAAATCAACTGCATTAGTTTCAACATCATTAGCTACTGGATGCACAAAATCTGGATAATCTACACTCTCATTAGAATTGGTTCCATAGTTTTTTACAGTCAACCCTTTTGCTTCTAAATGCTTCACAACAGCTTGTTTATATTGAGTTCCTGCGTGATCATTACCTATTGAAATTTTCATTTTTAGTAGTTTTTTATTGAAAGGATAAAGTTACTAAATGAGGCTAAATAAAAGCGTATTTTTACAGAGTTATTAGTTTTTTATGCAATTGTTAACAATCGTTTTAAACCATTTCATTACTTGTTTATAACTTGTCGTTAAAATCTAAAAGATAAATTTTTATTATTCAGTTAATTTTTCAAACAAAAAGTTAAACAGAATTACCAAAAATTTAACGCCTTTTTTTTAGCAAACTTATCAGACTTAAAAGTAGTTGCTATAAACACCATTTTAATAATAACTTGTTAGCTTTTTAATATTAAAATAGGTTATAAACCATTGTTAATAACCATTAAAAATAGCTTTAAAATCAATGTATTAATAGCAGTATAACTTGTTAACTCAATATTAATAAACTGTAAATTATATACTAACAAAACTTTCTACAAAAAAGTTATAACTACTATTAACAAGCCATCATAAACATCATTATTTTTTTAAATTTTTAAATAAAACTGATTATACTAGTATTGAATGTTTATAACATCTTTTCATTAATTTAACCTTAACTAAATATTCATTAAATTTTAAAACCGTAACTTTGTAAAAACTTAATTACCAATCTTCTCCTTTAATTAAGTTCAAAATAATAAATTCCTATGTATCTTTAGGAAATGAATATGATTACATAATAGATGACAAGAAAGAAAAAAGGAAAATCCAATAAAGGTATTTCCAACCTTACCAATACAATTCTCAGTATTTTAAAAAAAGAAAAAGGCAAAACATTCAATTACAAACAAATAGCTGCAATACTTAATGTTAACGATGCCAGCAGCAGAAACCAAATTATAAAAAAACTTCACGAGCTTTTAGCTAAAAAAGAAATAGAAGAAGTAGAACGAGGCAAGTTTAAAGCCATCAATAATACAGAATACCACACAGGAATTCTTGATGTATCAGCAAAAGGTACAGGTTATATCACTTCAGACGATTTTGATGAAGATGTATTTATTGCATCCAATCATATCAATCGTGCTTTAAATGGCGACGAAGTTGAATTTTATGCTTACAAACGTCGTAAAAAAGGAAAAGTTGAAGGCGAAATTACCAACATTATCAAACGTGCAAAAAGCGAGTATGTTGGTGTTATTCAAATTCATAAAA
>JAWKMZ010000002.1:0-497500 GCA_041391965.1 Gelidibacter sp.
CTTTAGCACATAGTTTTAAAGATAAAGCAGAACGATTAGAAGATGTCAATGCTGGATTATTTAACTATCCAATGCTGATGGCTGCAGATATTTTACTGTATGATGCAGAGATTATTCCTGTTGGAAAAGACCAATTGCAACATATTGAGATGACACGTGATGTTGCCTCGCGTTTTCATGCCAAAATGGGAGAAACTTTTGTAATGCCAGAAGGTAAAATACAAGAGAATACCAAGCTTATTCCTGGAACTGATGGTGAAAAAATGAGCAAAAGTAAAGGGAATATTATCAACATGTTTTTACCAGATAAACAATTGCGTAAACAAATTATGTCTATTGAAACCGATAGCACACCCTTAGAAGCACCTAAAAACTGGAACACTTGTAATTGTTTTGCAATCTACAGCTTGTTGGCTTCAAAAGAAGAAATAGCCACCATGAAAGTCAATTATGAAAAAGGAGGCTATGGTTATGGTCACGCTAAACAAGCCTTATATGAGTTGATGATTTCCAAATTTGAAACCCAACGCGAGCGTTATCATTATTATATGAACCATTTGGATGAGGTTGATAAAGCACTTGCTATTGGAGCAGAAAAAGCAAAACTTGTAGCAAATGATGTTTTAAAACGCGTAAGAACTAAAGTAGGCTACTAAACACTAACGCCTTTTAAAGCCCTAATTTTTTAGTATATTTAGGTTCCAAATTGCTTTTGTATGAAACCTATAATTTTTATCCTTTCGTTGCTCACATCACTGTTTTGCTATGCTCAAGAAGGATTGGAGTTTTCTTCAAATACGCAATTATATCTTAAAGGTAATTCTGTGTTAATAGGAAATAATAGTATAAGTGCAGATACCAAAAAGCCTTTTAATGATAACTCTGAGTTTAATGATGTATTAAAATTAGAGTATGTAGATGTTGATGATGATAAATTGACGTTTAGTTCAAGTCAAGCCAATTTAAACATTCCTGAAACTGCTTCAAAAATAAAGTATGCAGCCTTGTATTGGAGTGCTATTTATAAATATGATAAAGGCACTCGAAAAATCATCAACAATGAAAAAATGGTGTATAGAGGCAAAGAGGAACGTTCAGAAGACGTCAACACCATTTTGTTTAAAACACCAGAAACCAAGTATCAAACCTTAACAGGAACTGTAGTGTATGATAGTTATAAAACCAATTTGTTTAATGATACCAAGCCTTATGTGTGTTTTGCTGATGTGACATCGTTGTTGCAAAATCTAAAAAATCCAAATGGCACTTATACAGTTGCCAATATAAAAGCAACAGAAGGCTACGTGTCTGGTGGTTGTGCCGCAGGTTGGTTATTGTATGTGGTTTATGAATCTGAAACTGAAACGCCTAAATATTTTACAACCTATAATGGTTTTGTTGCAGTAGATAAAGCTGCAGTTGCTATTCAATTTAAAGATTTTAAAACTGATGAAGCTGGAGCTATTAAAACATCGCTTTTACTTGGTGCTTTAGAAGGTGATCAAAAATTCAAATCAGATCAATGTGCTATTTTAGATGCTCAAAAAACAGATTACGTGCCATTATTCAACAAAATCAGGCCTAAAAATAATTTTTTTAACAGCACAATTACTACTGATGATGCCTTATATGCAAATAGAACACCTAACAGTTCTAATACCTTAGGTTTCGATTTGCTTAAAATGGAGATTCCAAACAAAAATAATGCGATTATTTCTAATAATTCATCAGAAACCACAATTCAATTTAAAACAAAAGCCGATGGATTTTATTTGTTTTTTGTTGCTTTTGAAACAGAAATAAGCCCAATTTATCTTGAAGAAAAAAGCAACACCGAAACGTTAGTGGTCTTTGATAAATCAGAAACCGATGCAACTGTAGCGCAAGACGAAGATACTTTAAAAGTTGTGGAACCAGTTTATAAAGAGATTCCAAAAAAAACTCACCAAACAACACCAAAGAAAAAAACACCTTTAGAGCGTATAAAAAATATTAAATCCATTCACATTCCTAATCTTGTAAAAGGTTATTATTTGGTGACTAATGTGTTTTCGGTACCAGAAAATGCTACAAAATGGATGAAAGTTTTAGAAAAAAAAGGCTATACGCCAAAATCGTATATCAATCCAAAAAATGGTTGGAATTATATCTATTTAAAAAATGATGAAGACCCAAATGCTATTTATCAAAAGCAAAAAGAACTCTCTAAATTAGCTGATTTCCAAAACATCTGGATTTTAAAAATCAACTATTAAAGCTTAGATAATTTCAAATAATTTCCCTGGAAGTGGTCTGATGACACCTTTCAACTCCATATTGAGCAATATGCTTGCTGCTTTAAAAATTGGTATTTGGCATTCAATGGCAATGACGTCTAATAATTGCTTGTCTTTAACTTTTAAGTAGGTGTAAATTTTTTTTTCTTGCTCGTCAAGTTCTACAAATAATTGTTTTTGAATTGCAGGTTTTTTGTCGGTTTCTAATTCCCAATTCAAAATATAAGGCACATCCATTGGGTTAGAAAGCACATGTGCTTTTTGATATTTTATTAAGTTATTACAACCTGTACTATGGTTGTCTGTAACCCGACCAGGAACAGCAAACACCTCTCTGTTATAAGAGTTTGCAATATCTGCGGTTACCAAACTTCCACCTTTTTCAGCAGATTCTATCACAATAGTTGCTTCACTTATACCTGCAATAATCCGATTTCGTTTTAAAAAATTTTCTCTCTCAGGATTTGAGGTACTCCAAAATTCTGTTAAAAATCCACCATGTTTTTCAACTTCTATTACATATTTTTTATGTGTTTTTGGATATATTTGATTGAGTCCGTGAGCCAAACAACCAATGGTTTGCAACTCATGTTTTAAAGCTAATTTTTGGGCAGTAATATCAGTTCCATAAGCAAAACCCGAAACGATAACAGGATTAAAAGTAGCTAATTGCTCTACTAACTGCTCACAAAAAGCAATGCCATACGTTGTGATTTTTCGAGTACCAACAATACTGATAATGCGTTGTTGCTTTAAATTGATGTGTCCAGTTTGAAACAATAAAATAGGACTGTCAATGCAGTGTTTTAATTTTTCAGGATAATCAGCATCCATAAAGTATAGACATTCAATAGCATTTTCATTAATGAAACTTAATTCTTTTTCGGCTTTATGCAGATGTGATGTATTAAAAACGTCACTCAAAATAAGACTTCCAACGCCATCAATTTTTAATAGGTTACGTTTTTTTTCGTTTAAAACAGCTTCGGCAGAACCACAATGAGCAATCAATTTTTTGGCCGTAATGTCTCCAATTTTAGGAACATTTTGCAGAGCTAACGTATAAATAAGTTCTTGGTCTGTCATTTAAATAATTGAATGTTAGTCTAAAGCCTTTAAATTTAAGCAATGTTAATAAATAGTAAGGCTTAAATTTCATTCCGCATCAATTTTTTTTAACTTTGTTTTAATGCAATTAGAAACTTACATCAGCGATTTATTATACCGTTATGACTGCGTGACGATTCCGGAGTTTGGTGCTTTTTTGACCAAACGTGTTTCGGCAAAAGTTCATGATACTACCAACTCTTTTTATCCGCCAAAAAAAGTAGTGTCCTTTAATGAACAATTACAACATAATGATGGTTTGTTAGCAAGTTATATGGCTGAGGTTGAAAAAATACCTTATGAAGTAGCTGTACAAAAAATAAGCAAGCAGGTTAAATCTATCAAATCATTTTTGGTTGAAGGTGAAACGTTGACGTTCAATGCTATTGGCGAGTTGACTTTGAATAATGAAGGCAAAATTATTTTTGAACCGTCGTATCATATTAACTATTTGACAGATGCCTTTGGGTTATCTCAATTTGTATCATCCAAAGTAACACGCGAAGTTTATAAGCAAGAAGTTGAAACGCTTGAAGAGGTCATTCCTATTGCAATCACACCAGAAAAAAGAAAATCAAAATCATACTTCAAATATGCTGCAGTGGCAGTTATTGCACTAACTCTTAGTGGTTTTTTAGCGTCTAATTATTACAGCAACCAAATTGAAGCTCATAATCAAATGGCACAAGAGGCAGCTAATAACCAGTTGGATGCTAAAGTACAGGAAGCAACTTTTGTTATTGACAATCCGTTACCTTCTGCAACCTTGACTGTTGAAAAGCAACAAGGCAATTACCATATTGTTGCTGGTGCATTTAGAATTAAAGAAAATTCAGAAAAAAAAGTAGCACAATTAATTGCTTTAGGATACAAAGCGCGAACCATTGGTATTAATAAATATGGTCTTCATGAAGTGGTTTATGCGAGTTATCAAAACAGTCACGACGCCTTAGCAGCATTACATGAGATACGAAAAACTAATAATCCGAGTGCTTGGTTGTTGGTAAAAGACTTAAAGTAAATTCCTTTTTTATAATAATTAGAGTGCAACAATTATAAGATCTTGTTAGGTATTCTTATGCCTTTTTTTGTCGTTTAGTTTAGCTTGCAAGTGCTTGCTTTTACTTTAGATATTAAATAAAATGAAAAAAGGTGAACGAGTGTTCACCTTTTTTGCCCCAAATCTACCATAAACTTAACCTACTTATGTTATGGTGAAACAAATATAGCAGGACTTTATTTGATATGTTAAATTTATTAGACAAACGACGAATAAATTAGGCTAAACGAGTTAATTCTTTGATTTAAGAAGAAAAAGGATTTATAATTGATGTAAAATGAAGCGTTCTTTTAAAGATTTGATTTACAGAAGTGTAGTTATAAAATAAAAAAAGGTGAATTTTCATTCACCTTTTTTTGCCCCAAATCTACCATGAACTTAACCTACTTATGTTATGGTCTTACTAATGTATGCGTATTTTATCAACGGCTCATAAATATTAGATGAACTGCATATTATTTAGATAAACTGCGCTTTTTTCGGATAAAGTGTCCAAATCTAATGACTTGACTAATAAGCTCTTTCGTCATTTCCTTCATAAAAATTGATAAAGGCTCGGTTTACAACTCTGTTGCCACCAACGGTTGGATAGTTTCCTGTAAAATACCAATCGCCTAAATTTTTAGGACAAGCCTTATGGAGGTTTTCAACAGGTTGGAAAATGGTTTTTACTTCGGCATTTACAGTAGGGTCACTAATGAGTTCTGCTATCTTATCAGAAATTTCATCATCAGTAAATTGTGCATACAAGTCTTTTACATAATTGTGAACGTCTTTATCTTCTATGTTTACTTGAGCCTTACATTTTTTATAAACATCATCAATAAGGTGATATTTGTTGCGTTCTTTCAATAATTCTAACATGGCTCTAAAAGCAATCAAACCTTCTAATCGTGCCATGTCTATACCATAGCAATCAGGATAACGAATTTGAGGTGCTGAAGATACTACGATTATTTTTTTAGGATGTAGCCTATCCATCATTTTAATAATACTTTTCTTTAAAGTAGTACCTCTTACAATGCTGTCATCAATAATTACCAAATTATCCGTTGGTTTAATAACACCATAAGTAACATCATAAACATGAGCAACCAAGTCATCTCTACTACTGTCTTCAGTAATAAAGGTTCTTAATTTGGCATCTTTAATGGCTATTTTTTCTATACGAGGGCGTTCAGAAAGGATTTCAATAACACGTTCTGCTGATAATTTTCCATTTCCATCTAAAATTGCTTGTGTTTTTCTTTTGTTAAGATGTTCTTCAACTGTTTCTATCATCCCAAAAAAGGAGGTTTCAGCTGTGTTGGGAATGTATGAAAATACCGTATTTTTAGTATCATTATCAATAGCTTCTAAAACTTTTGGCATCAACAAACGGCCTAATTTTTTTCGTTCTTGATAAATTTCTGCATCACTTCCTCTTGAAAAGTAAATGCGTTCAAAAGAGCAGGCTTTCCGTTCAATAGGATTAATTATCTTTTTGATGGTTGTTGCACCTGATTTTTTGGTGATAATGGCATGTCCAGGTTCTAATTCTTTAACCTCATCAAAATCGACATTAAATACGGTTTGAATTACAGGGCGTTCTGATGCAACTACAACCACTTCATCATCTTGATAATAATAAACAGGTCTAATTCCTGCAGGATCTCGTAGGACAAACGAATCGCCATGACCCAAAAGACCAGCCATGGCATAACCACCATCCCAGTTTTTAGAAGCGCGTTTTAATATTTTAGCAACATTTAAGCGTTCGGCAATTAAAGGAGAACATTCATTTTTATTATACCCTTCATTTTTTAACTGTTTATATTTTTTAGCAACGGCATCATCCAAAAAATGACCTATTTTTTCCATAATAGTAATGGTATCTGCTTTTTCTTTAGGATGCTGTCCTAATTTGACTAACTCATCAAACAACTCATTGACATTGGTCATATTAAAGTTTCCAGCCACAATAAGGTTTCTATGAGTCCAGTTGTTTTGTCTTAAAAAGGGATGTACACTTTCTACACTGTTTTTTCCAAAAGTACCATAACGTACATGCCCTAAAAGCAATTCGCCAATATAAGGGATGTGTTTTTTTTGAAGGGCTACACTGTCATTATATTCAGGATGTTCGGTAAAATCTTTATTGATGCGGTCATTAATTTGGGCAAAAATATCCTGTATAGGTTGCTGCGCGATAGAGCGTACACGACTAATGTAGCGTTCGCCAGGAGCTGTGTCTAATTTAATGCTTGCAAAACCAGCACCATCTTGTCCACGGTTGTGTTGCTTTTCCATCATAAGGTACATTTTATTGACTCCATAAAATGCACTTCCATATTTTTCTTTGTAGAATTCCAAAGGTTTTAAAAGTCGGATGAGTGCAATTCCACACTCATGTTTTAAAGCATCGCTCATTGGGTTTTGTTCTGTGTTTTGTTTTAATTTAAGATTTCCACTTTTACGGAAACGACAAAATTCTTTAATTAAAAAACGCGCTCAATTTTGAGCGCGTTGGTTTATGTTAATTCAATATCAAATTGTGTTAAGCTTTTAAACTGCTGTAAGCGTTTATGAACTTCATTGTGTTTTAAATTTTGTAAGCGTTCGGTTCCAAATTTTTCGACACAAAAGGATGCTAATGTAGAACCATATATGACAGCATTTTTCATGTTTTCAAAAGAGGTATCTTCACTTTTGGCAAGGTAACCTGCAAAGCCGCCTGCAAAGGTGTCTCCAGCACCAGTTGGGTCAAATACTTCTTCTAATGGCAAAGCAGGTGCATAAAACACTTTGTCGTTATGGAACAATAAGGCGCCATGTTCACCTTTTTTAATGACTACATATTTTGGACCCATTTTATGAATCTTGCGTGCTGCAGCCATCAATGAATATTCACCTGTTAATTGTCGTGCTTCTTCATCATTAATGGTAATGATATCAATTTTTTTGATGACCTTCATTAAGTCTTCAAGAGCGCAATCCATCCAAAAGTTCATGGTGTCTAAAATGGCCAATTTTGGTTTTTTGTCCATTTGTTCCAAAACACTTAATTGTACAGTTGGGTGCAAATTACCGAGCATTACAATTTCAGCATCTTTATAATTTTTAGGAACTACAGGGTTGAAGTCGGCCAAAACGTTGAGTTCGGTTACCAACGTATCACGAGAGTTCATGTCATTGTGGTATTTGCCGCTCCAAAAAAATGTTTTACCTTCTTTAACAATTTCAATACCAGAAATATCAATATTTTTATTTGAAAGCAAATCTAAATGCTCTTGCGGAAAATCGCCACCAACAATAGAAACCACAGCGGCATCTACATTAAATTGAGAAGCTGCTAACCCAATAAACGTGGCTGCACCACCTAATATTTTATCTGTTTTTCCGAAAGGAGTCTCAATAGCATCAAAAGCTACAGTTCCTACGATGACTAATTTGCTCATAAAGCGTTTTCAAAATTTGCTGCAAATATAAGGTTTTTAAGTGCTAAAAAACGAATTTATTTTCTACCAAAATCAGCAGGAATTTCTCCCCAAGCTTTGGTTTCCCATTTGACAATAGGGGTTTGGTAGGTGTTGGTTTTAAGCCAATTTAGAGCTCTGTCTATTAATTCAAATAGTTTTTCGTTATTAGGATTGCGCTCTAACTTTGTGTTGCAGGTTTTCTTTTTTACCCAACTGATGGCTGTTTTAGAATCGGTATAAAGGACTTTGTCAGACTGTTTTTTTTGGAGCAAAGCCAAACCATGAACAATGGCTAAAAACTCACCAATGTTGTTAGTGCCTTCAGGAAAAGGGCCTTGAATAAAGAGCTGTTTTTGGGTTTTGGTATCGACGCCTCTGTATTCCATAATCCCTGGATTACCACTGGAAGCAGCATCAACTGAAATAGAATGATAATTAGGTTGCCCAATTATTTTGAGTTGTAGTTCAGATAAATTGCTTTTGAATTTACCTTTAGTAATATAGTCTTTGTAATTGCCCTTTAAAGCAGCTTTTGCGGCATCAAAAGTTTCAAAAGATTTGTATTGCGCTCCTTGATAGTCCTTGATTTGGGCTTTGCAATCGTCCCAAGATTCAAAAACACCTGTGTGATGTCCTTTCCAAACCGTGTAGTATTTTTTCTTTTTTTTAGCCACAAATTATAGAAATTGGTTTAGTTTTTGGATTATGATTTTAAAAGACCATCGACCACTTTCGGAAAATGTTCCATTTCCAACTGATGGATTTTAGCCGCAACATCATCTGCAGAATCGGAAGGGTTTATGTCACATTTCGCTTGAAAAATAATAGCACCTTCATCATATTGTTCATTTACATAATGAATGGTAATACCAGTTTCAGTTTCTTTATTTTGAACAACGGCTTGATGTACAAAATGACCATACATGCCTTTTCCACCATATTTAGGTAATAATGCAGGATGAATGTTAATGACTTTGTTGGGAAATTCTTTTAAAATAAATTCAGGGAATTTCCATAAAAACCCTGCCAAAACAATTAAATCGGGTTGCGATGCTTTTAAAACATTTAAAACATCATTGCATTCCAAAAAAGCAACTCTATTAAATGATAAAGCACTTACATTTAATTTTTTGCATCGGTCTAAAACTTTGGCATGCGGATTGTTAGTGAGTACCTGAATAACAGATATAGTATTGCTGTTGTGAAAAAACTTTATTAAATTTTCAGCATTAGTACCGCTTCCGGACGCAAAAATTACAATTCGCTTCATTTTACAGACATTTTATATCAATAAATTCAGAAACAAAAAAAAGAATAATTATTAACAATTAGAAGGTAAAATTCAATTACTTCAATTAAAATTTATTAAATTACAGACACATTTTTAAAGTAAAGGTGTTTATTAAAATAAAGTTTTTTATTTTTGCCAACTAATTAAAACTTAAAATTAAAAGATTATGTCAGACATTGCATCAAGAGTAAAAGCGATTATTGTAGACAAATTAGGTGTAGATGAAAACGAAGTTGTAACAGAAGCGAGCTTCACAAACGACTTAGGAGCAGATTCATTAGACACTGTTGAATTAATCATGGAATTCGAAAAAGAATTTGATATTCAAATTCCAGACGACCAAGCAGAAAATATTGCTACAGTTGGTCAAGCTATCTCTTATATAGAAGCAGCAAAATAAGTAACAAACTTTATGGAATTAAAGCGAGTTGTAGTTACAGGTTTAGGTGCTTTAACACCAATCGGAAATACTATCAATGAATATTGGGAAGCTCTGGTTAGCGGTAAAAGTGGTGCTGCGCCTATAACCTATTTTGATACTGAAAAGTTCAAAACCAAATTCGCATGCGAATTGAAAAATTTTGTGGCAACGGACTTTATAGACCGAAAACTTGCCAGTAGAATGGATCGGTTTACCCAGTATGCTATGGTTGCTTCAGATGAAGCAATTGCAGATGCTAAGTTAGATTTGAGCGTTGTTGATAAACTTCGCGTTGGTGTAGTTTGGGGCGCTGGTATTGGAGGGTTAGAAACCTTTCAAGACGAAGTGCTCAACTTTGCATCAGGCGATGGAACTCCACGTTTCAACCCATTCTTTATCCCTAAAATGATTGCCGATATTGCCCCAGGTAATATCTCTATCAAACACGGATTTATGGGGCCTAACTATACAACGGTTTCTGCCTGCGCATCCTCCGCCAATGCCATGATTGATGCTCTAAACTATATTCGTTTAGGACATTGTGATGTTATTGTAACAGGAGGAAGTGAAGCTGCTGTAACCATTGCAGGAATGGGAGGTTTTAATGCGATGCATGCCTTATCAACTCGAAATGAAAGCCCAGAAACAGCCTCCAGACCTTTTGACGCAACCAGAGACGGTTTTGTTTTAGGCGAAGGAGCAGGTGCTATCATTCTTGAAGAGTATGAACACGCTAAGGCACGAGGAGCAAAAATATATGCTGAGGTTCTTGGAGGCGGTTTGTCTTCAGATGCTTATCATATGACAGCGCCACATCCTGATGGAATAGGCGTCATTGCCGTAATGAAAAATTGTTTGCAAAATGCAGGATTAAAACCTGAAGATGTTGATCATATCAATACTCATGGAACATCCACACCTTTAGGTGACGTTGCCGAACTAAAAGCCATTACTGAAGTCTTTGGTAAGCACGCAAAAAACATCAACATTAATTCTACAAAGTCTATGACTGGACATTTATTAGGAGCTGCTGGTGCCATTGAGTCTATTGCTGCTATTTTAGCAATGGAACACGGCATGGTGCCTCCAACCATTAATCATAGTGTGGTTGATGAAAATATTGATCCAGAATTAAACTTAACACTTAACAAAGCCCAAAAGCGTGATGTTAAAGTGGCTATGAGTAATACCTTTGGTTTTGGCGGTCACAACGCATGCCTATTATTTAAAAAAATAGACTAAGATTTTGAATGGGCTACATTCGTAACATACTAAATTCCCGTTCAAAAAGTGACGGGAATTTTTTTTTGCAACTCCAAAAAATTATAGAATTTAAACCCAAAAACAAGGAACTTTATATAAAAGCGTTTACACATCGTTCCATGAACATTAAAGATACAGATGGTTTGGTGGTTAACTATGAGCGTTTGGAGTTTGTAGGTGACGCTATGTTGGGAGCTGTTATCGCGTCTTATTTGTATAGCGAAGTGCCTGAAGGTGATGAAGGCTATTTAACCAAAATGCGTTCTAAAGTAGTGAGCAGAGAACACTTAAATGAATTAGGTAAAGAGCTCAATCTTATCAGTTTAGTTGAAAGTAAAATTCCTAAAAGTAATTTTGGAAACAACATCCATGGCAATTTATTTGAAGCTTTGGTTGGTGCCATCTTTTTAGACAGAGGATATAAATACTGCGAAAAATTTATCAATAAAAATGTGATTTATAAACACATTGATATTGAAACCTTAGAAGGCAAAGTAATTAGTTATAAAAGTTTACTGATAGAATGGTGCCAAAAAGAGAAAAAAACCTTTGATTACCATGTGTATGAAGACACAGGAAATGATGATCTTAAACATTTTTCTGTAAAACTTTCTATTGACGATAAAGTCGTTGCAAAAGCAAGAGCAACCTCCAAAAAGAAGGCAGAAGAAAAAGCTTCAAAACGTGCTTTTTTCGCCTTTCAGAACAAAATCAAAAAGACATTTAATGATTAAAAAACCAAAACGTAAAAACTACAACGTTTTCGTTGACATCTTCTGTTAAGAATAATCAAAACTTAATATTGGAGTAATGATAAAATACTATATTTACAGTTCATGTTTGTAATATATGGCTTTGCACAAACTTCTTGTAGATGATTTTTATGACGCTTCTTTTTGTCTTTTAGCCATCCATTGTGGTTTAGAAGATTACAGATTAGCCTACCTTCTTAATAAGCATTTGAATCTGAAATTGGCTCGTAAATCTCAAGATATTGATTACAACTATTTTGCGGCAGCCTACTCCATTTATGAATGGGAAGATTCAGAATATGGAACAACATGGAATTTGGTATCAAATGTCTGTAAACGCGAAGAAGACAGTTTGCAAAGCTCAGGGTCATTATTTAACAGTAGTAATACCGTTTTAAAAACCTATCATCTGCTACCAGAATATAAAAATGTTGATTATTTCATAAAAATAAGCAATGAGGACAGTTATTTTAATGAGAAAATAACATTGCAAAAAATACAAGCAATACCTCAAATTGTAACCTCATATACAATAGATATAGATTCAATAAAATCTAAAGACCATTTAATTTTTTGATTCATGCAAAAACGAAAAAAAACCAAAATAGTAGCCACATTAGGACCAGCAACAAGCACCAAAGCGGTTTTAAAAGCTATGCTTGAAGAAGGCGTTGATGTGTTTAGAATAAACTTTTCTCATGCCGATTATAAAGATGTAGAAGAACGTATTACCATGATACGTGAACTCAATGAAGAATTTGGCTTTAACGCTGCCATTCTTGCCGATTTGCAAGGGCCAAAACTACGAGTTGGCGTGATGAAAGGCGAAGTTGTGGTTAATGAAGGTGACGAAATTATTTTTGCAACTGGCAAAAAATTTGAAGGCTCCAAAAAGCGTGTTTACATGACCTACGATAATTTTCCACAAGATGCCAAACCAGGAGAACGCATTCTTTTAGACGATGGAAAATTGATTTTTGAAGTCATTTCTACTGATAAAAAAACAGAAGTCAAAGCACGCGTCATTCAAGGAGGACCATTGCGTTCTAAAAAAGGAGTTAACCTTCCAAACACTAATATTTCACAACCAGCTTTAACCGAAAAAGATATTGAAGATGCTCATTTTGCAATTAAAATGAAAGTAGATTGGATTGCATTATCTTTTGTGCGTCATGCTGAAGATTTGATGCAATTGGAAGAATTGATTAAAGAACACAGCGATCATAAAATTCCGATTATTGCTAAAATTGAAAAACCAGAAGCGGTTGAAAACATAGATAAAATTGTAGCTTATTGTGATGGGTTAATGGTAGCTCGTGGCGATTTGGGTGTGGAAATTCCTGCGGAAGAAGTGCCATTAATTCAAAAACAATTAGTGTTACGCGCTAAACGCGCTAGAATTCCAGTGATTATTGCAACACAAATGATGGAAACCATGATTTCGAGCTTAACACCAACAAGAGCAGAGGTTAATGATGTTGCCAACTCAGTTATGGATGGCGCTGATGCTGTGATGCTTTCTGGCGAAACCTCTGTTGGGCAATATCCAGTACAAGTTATCAAGCAAATGTCTAATATTATCAAAAGCGTCGAAGATTCGCCATTAATTAAAGTGCCACAATCGCCTCCACATATTCGTACAAAGCGATACATCACCAAATCTATTTGTTACCATGCAGCCAACATGGCTAATGAAATCAATGCACGAGCAATTTCTACCTTAACCAATAGTGGTTATACCGCATTTCAAATTTCGGCATGGCGACCTTCTGCTCATATTTTAGTGTTTACTTCAAACCAACGTATTTTAACCCAACTCAACTTACTTTGGGGTGTTAAAGCGTTTTTTTATGACAAATTTGTAAGCACTGATGAAACTATTGAAGATGTTAACGCTATTGCTTGCAAAAAAGGATATTTGGAAACAGGTGATATGTTGGTAAGTTTGGCAGCAATGCCAATACAAGATAAAGGAATGGTAAATACCTTACGTGTTACTGAAATTACAAGTTGTAGTTTTTAGCCACAAATACACAAATTTTTATGGATAGATGCTAAAATCATTCGTGTATTTGTGGCTTATTAAAACTCAAATTTTAATTGTACACTAATTGTTTTTTGATCTGTTTTTTCCAACGTTTGTTTTTTAGGACGCTCTGTATTCAAATTAGACATTGATATTCCTAATAAACGTACAGAATTACTCAATTTTTCTTGATACAATAAATCTTTAGCAGTTTCTAAAATAATGCTTTTATCACTGATAAAATAAGGCAAGGTTTTGCTTCTGGTTTGTAAAGTAAAATCACTATATTTTATTTTTAAAGTGATGGTTTTGCCAGCAACTTTACTTTTTTCAAGACGTTTAGAAACTTCTTTAGCAATTTTTTCTAACTTTTCGAGCATAAAAATTTCAGAGGATAAATTTTCATTAAAAGTCCGTTCTGCAGCTAAACTTTTTCGTATTCTATTAGGTTTTACTTCACTGTGATGAATGCCTCTTACGACGTAATAATAGTATCGACCCGATTTTCCAAAATGCTCATCAAGATAGTCGATGGTTTTGGATTTTAAATCTTTTCCAGTAAAAATGCCTAACTGGTACATTTTGTCAGCAGTTACCTTTCCAACACCATAAAATTTCCGAATGTCTAATTGTTCCAAAAATGCTAAAACTTCTTCAGGATTAACTGTTTTTTGTCCATTTGGTTTGTTGTAGTCGCTGGCTACTTTTGCTACAAATTTATTAATGGAAATTCCTGCAGAAGCTGTTAAACCCACTTCTTTAAAAATACGCTCTCTAATTTCTTTAGCAATTAAACTGGCACTTGGATTGCCTTTTTTATTTTCAGTCACATCCAAATAGGCTTCATCTAAAGATAATGGTTCAACCAAATCAGTATATTCATAAAAAATCTTGCGTATTTTTTTAGAAATTTCATGATAACGTTCAAAACGCGGTCGTACAAAAATTAAATCAGGACAATTGCGTTTTGCCTGCAAGCCACTCATGGCACTTCGCACACCAAATTTTCTGGCTTCGTAACTTGCTGCACTCACTACACCACGTTTTTCGCTACCACCAACAGCAAGTGGTTTTCCTCTGAGTTCAGGATGATCCATTTGCTCCACAGACGCATAAAAAGCATCCATATCAACATGAATTATTTTTCTTATAGGAAAATTGGGTTGCATCATACAAAATTATGCTAATTTTGAAGAATAATTTTTTAAATTTTAGATTGATTTTTAAAGAGATTCTCACTTTTTTGAGAAGTAATTATGGTAGAAATAGAACGCAAATTTTTAGTCATTTCAAATGCTTTCAAAGAAGAAGCTTTTAAAAACACACAAATTATTCAAGGGTTTTTAAACTCTGATAAAGAACGAACCGTTAGAGTACGATTAAAAGGCGAGAAGGGATTTTTAACGGTTAAAGGCTTGTTTGATGATGAAGGTTTGTCGCGTTTTGAATGGGAAAAAGAGATTTCAAAACAAGATGCTGATGCCCTTTTAAAGTTATGCGAAACAGGAATAATTAATAAAATTCGGTATGAAATAAATGTTGGCAATCATGTGTTTGAAGTGGATGAGTTTTTTGGTGCTAATGAAGGATTGATTGTTGCCGAAATAGAATTAAATCATGCTACAGAAGTTTTTAAAAAACCGAAATGGCTTGGTGAAGAAGTTACAGGTCAAACTAAATATTACAACTCACAATTAAGCAAATGTCCTTTTAGTAAATGGACCTAAAAAAGCCACTCAAAATAAGTGGCTTTCGATTTATTAGTTAAAAAAGATTATGCTTTTTTCTTTTCAGTGCAAGTAGTCATTTTACAATCGGCTTTGCATTCTTTTTTGTCAGATATTGTGTGGTCTGCAGTTTTGTTTTTATCAGCGCAACAAGCCATTTTGCAATCTGGTTTGCATTCGTGTTTCTCAGTTGTAAACGCATCAACCGTTTTCATGTCTTTAACAGAGTACATTTTGCCTGTTTTTTTAACAGCGTCTTCAAGAGATGTTGGTGTTACTTTAGCTTGGTCATATTCAACCATAGCCAATTTTTTATCAAAATCAACTTTAGCTGATTTGACACCTTCCATTTTCGCAATATTTTTTTCAATGGTTTTGGCGCAACCCATAGCACAAGTCATTCCTTCAATACCAAATTCTGCTTTTGCATAGCTTGCATTTGGGTCTAATTCTTTTTTTGTTTGGGTTGTAACATTGGTTTCTACAGTTTTTACTTCTGGCTGTGTCTCATTTTTGCATGCTACAATAAATAGACTTGCAAGTGCAATAAGACCAATATTTTTTAATGTCATCATAGATTTAAAGTATTGATTTTAAAGGCAAATTTAATCAATATTGTCGTTTTTTGCACAACAAACGATACAATTTATGAAAGGCATCAATGTAAAATGGCTCTATCTTTTTATTTTATCACTAATTTGGGGAACTTCTTTTATCTTAATAAAAAAAGCCTTGTTAGGATTGACACCTTTTCAATTAGGTGCTTTGAGGTCTATATTTACAAGTGTTTTTTTATTTATTGCAGGCTTTAAAACCATAAAAACAATTGAAAAAAGGAAGTGGAAATGGGTGGTTTTGTCAGGGTTTTTAGGATCTTTTTTTCCTGCTTTTTTGTTTGCCATTGCCGAGACAGAAATAGATAGTTCTATAGCTTCTATTTTGAATTCACTAACACCTTTAAGTACATTATTAATGGGTTTTGCCATTTTTAAAATTGCTTCTACAAAACGGCAAATGTTTGGAGTTATTATTGGTTTTATTGGAACCACACTATTAATTTTAAAAGGTGCAGATTTGCATCCAAATCAAAATTATCTTTTTGTAGGCTTTGTGATTTTGTCAACAATCATGTATGCCGCTAATGTTAATATTATTAAAAGACATCTTTACGATGTAAAACCCATTGCTATTGCTACAGGTAATTATGTTGCAATTTTTATTCCTGCGCTTATTGTATTAATTTTTTCAGAATTTTTTACAGAAACAACGTTTCAAAATCCGCATTTTAAAACATCGTTAGTATTTATAGCTATTTTATCTTTTTTTGGAACCGCATTAGCTAAAGTATTGTTTAATAATCTTATACAGATTTCGACACCTGTTTTTGCCTCTTCTGTAACGTATTTGATGCCTATTGTAGCTTTAGGTTGGGGACTTTTAGATGGTGAACGTTTTACCTTCTTACAAGCTGTTGCTTCTTTGATTATTTTTATAGGTGTGTATTTATCGCATCGGCCAAAACCATAAAAAAATCCGAAGCGATTAAGCTTCGGATTTTCTGATTATAAAACTAATTTATCTTAATTAAAATCGGCATCAGTAACACCTTCATTGACTTTTACATTCGTAATATTCAAATTGATGACTTGTGGTCCGGTTTTAATAGATTGACTATATGGAAACTGAACACCATTTACTGGTGAGTAATTTCCGTAATCAATAACTGTGGTTATAGATTGTCCTTGAGCTTCTTGAGTTGCTTCAGTTCTTATTAAGAAGCCTGTTGTAGCGTCATAATAACGGAATGTGTCTTGTTTGCCTTCAGTTACTTTTAATTTGTAAACATCTTTACCATCAATAGTAGTGGCACTTTCTAATGAAACGGCAGAAGCATCATAATACAATTCAGGGAAGATTGCGTGGTCAGCTTGTTTTTCAGCTACTTCTTCAGCTGATAACTCTTTTTTCATGCCTTGTTGCTCTGCATAGCCAGTAGTTCCATTAAATTTTTGTTTCATAATAACACCCATACCTTCAATGCTCATTTCTAATGATTCTTTGTTTGGTGCCATTGATTTCATTTCAGCTTTAGGTTTAAAAGGTGCACCCTCAATAGTTACGTCAGCAGTTTGGTAAACGGAGTTTACTGTTTTTGCTTTGTCTTTTCCACCAACAGCTGTTAGGTAAGCATCAATAACCGTTTGCGCCGTAACACCTGCAGGAATTGGTTTAGAAAACACAGGTTTTTCAACTGGGTTTGCATAGGTATCAAAGTATTTGATAGGGATACCAGTTTTTTCTAAGTTTTCAAGTACATCACTACCTTTACCAACTACAATAACACGCGCATTTTCTGTTTTAAAGTATTTGTTTGCAACACGCATTACATCTTCTGCGGTTACTGCATTGATTTTTTGCAAGTAGGTTTGGTAGAAATCACTTGGTAAATTGTTGATTTTTATGTTTAAAGCGTATCTGGCAATGGTTTGCGGACGTTCTAAAGCCAAAACAAAATCGCCTACATATTTAGCTTTTGCATTTTTTAAAGCTTCAGCATCAACAGGTTCTGTTTTAATACGTTTGATTTCTTTTAAGGTTTGTACAACAGCACTGTCAGTAACCATGTTTCTTACAGCAGTAGTAGCAGAAAACTCACCAACATATTTATCAGCGCTAACACTAGAACGTGCACCATAAGTATAAGCATGCGCTTCACGTAAATTCATGTTTAAGTAACTATTAAAGCCACCTCCTAAAATTTTGTTAGCAATTAAAACAGCGTGATAATCTGGATCACTCATTTTTAAATCGATGTTGTTCGTCAAATTGATGTTTGATTGTACAGCATTAGGCATGTCAACAAAATTAATTTGCGTGTACTGCACGTTTGGTGTAGCTTCAGGAACTGTGGTATTTACATCCACTGATTTTTCCCATTTACCAAAACGATTTTCAATCTCTTTTTTAACTGCTTTAAAATTTACATCACCAATAACAACTAAATAAGCGTTATTAGGATTAAAATATTTGTCATAGAACGCAACAACATCACCAAAGGAGACATTGTTTACAGTTTCTTCAGAAGTTATTTCTCCGTAAGGGTGATTTTTTCCGTAAGATAAAGCATTGCCTACACGACCTGCAATGGCATCTACACTTTTTTCGCTAGATTTTAAGCCTTCAAGAAGTTTGTCTTTTTCTTTTTGGAATTCTTCTTCAGTTAATAATGGATTAATGGCAGCATCAGCCATTAACTCTAAGATTCGGCTTGAATATTGTGTCAAAGAACTTGCATAAGCACTTGAAGCACCAAAAGAGATATTAGCGCCTAAAAAATCAACTTCTTCATTAAAATCATCTTTAGAGATACTGGTCGTTCCGTTTCCAAGCATTGCGCCAAGTAAACCTGACTCTCCAGCTTTTTTTCCTTCAACAATAGGCTTGTTGTCAATGTTTAAACTGTATGAAACTCTTGGCAATTTATGATTTTCAACCACAAGAACTTTTAAACCATTTTTAAGAGTGAATTCTTGAGGTGTGTCGAGAGCTATTTTAGGAGCAGGTCCAGGTTGTGGTTGTTTAGAACGGTCTATTTGAGCATTAGTGCCAAAAGCCATTAAAAACAATACGATAAACGCAGCTATTTTAGTTTTCATATGATATATCGTTTTCATTTTATTGATTGTCTTTTTTTGGTAAGTAATCTAAGATTAAGCGTTGGTTAGGGTTTAAATACTTTTTAGCAACAGCTTGTATATCTTCTCTTGTGATGGATTTATAGATGTCCAATTCAGTATTGATAAGATTTGTATCACCATAAAGCATATAGTCTGTTGCAAGAGAGCTTGCTATACCTTCAATACTTGAATTTGAGCTTACAAAATCATTTTCAAATTGATTTTGAAGTTTTTGATAGTCGCGTTCAGAAATTAAATTGGTTTGAAGTTTTACAATTTCTGCATCCATATCAGCTACTAAATCTTTTAGAGGCACATCGCCAAGTGGTAAGGCAAAAAGGGCATATACGCCATAATCTTCCTCACTAATGTTTACAGCTTGTACAGCAAGTGCTTTTTTCTCTTGATCTACCATTTTTTTATAGAGTACAGAGCTTTTTCCGCCACTTAAATAGCTTGAAATCATATTAAGTACATACGAATCTTTTTCTTTGCTTGCAGGAGTTCTGTAAGCAGCAATGACTGCTGGAATTTGAATGTTTGGATCGTATGCCGTAGCAGTCATAGGTTGAGTGATTGGGTCTTCTTTTGGAAGGTCTCTATTAATAGCTGCACCTCTTGGAATTGGACCAAAATAATCTTGAATCATTTTTTTTACCTGAGCCTTTTCAATATCACCAGCAACTACTAAAACGGCATTGTTTGGTACATAATATTTTTTGTTAAATGCTTGAAATTCTTCAAGTTTTGCGGCATCTAAATCGTCCATAGAGCCAATAGTTGTCCAACGGTATGGATGTTTAAAGAAGAGATTCTTTTTTATTTCTGCCATTATGTTTCCATAAGGTGTATTGTCAACTCTTAAGCGCTTTTCTTCTTTTACCACTTCGTTTTGAGTGTCAACTCCTATTTGGTTGATAATTGGGTGCATTAAACGTTCTGATTCCATCCATAAACCTAATTCTACATTGTTTGATGGGAATATTTCATAGTAATAAGTTCTATCATCAGTTGTGTTGGCATTATTGGAGCCACCATTAGAACTAACAATTGTAAACCAGTCACCACGTTTAATGTTTTCAGTGCCTTCAAATAGAAGGTGTTCAAAAAAGTGAGCAAAACCAGTACGTCCTACAACCTCGTCTTTAGAACCAACATGGTACATTACAGAGGTAATTACAACAGGAGCTGTATTGTCTTGATGTAGAATAACATGCATTCCGTTATCCAAATTGTACTCTTCAAATTCAACTTTTTGTGCTTGGGCCATATTACCTAAAAGCAACAAAGAAGCTAAAGAAAATAAGCATTTTTTCATTGTGAGTTTGTTTTTAAAAATTAGTGTTATTTAATGTAAGTCTTAGGATGTTATAAAAAGTTACATTTTTTACAAAAATAAGAAATCATAATTCGGTTACTGTGAAATAAATGTAAAAAAGCGGCTTAAAATTATTTAAATAGACAATTTTTCACGAAATTTAGTACAGAAATGACTTCCAAAAACTTAAGTATTATGAACAAATCGTTTTCAGTTGCTTTAAAATACGGATTTTTTATCACAGCAGCATTAATTGCATATTTCTTAATTTTAAAATTAATTAGCCTTCATGAAAATCCTTGGTTAAGATTATTTAATGGTATTATCATGGCAGCAGGTATTTTTTATGCTATTAAGTATTACAAACTTTCGGTAGCAAATAAATTTACTTATGTTGACGGTTTTAAGACAGGTTTAATTACAGGATTTGTAGCCACACTGTTATTTACTTTTTTTATGGCCATCTATATGTTTCATATAGATCCAGGTTTTACACAAAAAATATTAAATGAAAGTTATGCCGATTATGGGTTGACAACACCAATACTCGTGTTTGTAATTTTTATAGAAGGGCTTGCTTCTACAGTTATTTTGACTCTTACTTTTATGCAGCTTTTTAAAAACAGCCAAAAAAATTCTCAAAACAAATAAAAGCGTTTGTAGATTAATTAATTAGGTGTATATTTGCACTCATTTTTTAATAATATTAACTCATTTAAACGTTACGCTATGTACGCAATTGTAGAGATAGCAGGGCAACAATTTAAAGTTGTAAAAGACCAAAAAGTGTTTGTTCACCGTTTAGCTACTGAAGAAGGTAAAACAGTATCATTTGATAATGTTCTTCTTATTGGCGATGGTAACAACATCACTTTAGGCGCCCCAGCTATAGACGGAGCTCAAGTAGGAGCAAAAGTCTTAAAACACCTTCAAGGTGATAAAGTAATCGTTTTCAAAAAGAAACGACGTAAAGGTTACCGTAAGAAAAACGGACATCGTCAAGCACTTTCTGAAATCGTTATTGAAAGTATTGTCGCTTCAGGAGCTACAAAGGCTCCAAAAACTGAAAAAGCGGCTCCAGTAAAAGAAGCAAAAAAAGAAGTTAAAGTAGAAGCTAAAAAAGCAGCTCCTAAAAAATCAACTGCAAAAGCAGACGATTTAACTAAAGTTGAAGGAATTGGTCCCAAAATTGCTGAAACTTTAGTTGCAGCAGGAATTTCAACTTATGCAGATTTAGCTAAAGCTAAACCAGCAAAAATTGAAGAAATTATTGCTGAGGTTCGTGGTAATCATGTACCAGATACTTGGCCAAAGCAAGCTAAATTAGCTGCAGATGGCAAGTGGGATGAACTTAAAGAATTACAAGACAAATTAGATGGTGGAGTAGAAAAGTAATTTTCTATCCATTAAGTTTAACAATATAAAACCTTAAGACAATGGCTCATAAAAAAGGAGTTGGTAGTTCTAAAAACGGTAGAGAATCAGAATCAAAACGCTTAGGTGTTAAGATTTTTGGTGGACAAGCTGCTATTGCTGGAAATATCATCGTAAGACAAAGAGGTAATACACACCATCCAGGAGAGAATGTTTACTCTTCTAAAGATCATACGTTACATGCGCAAGTTGATGGTATTGTAAAATTCACAAAGAAAAAAGACAATAAGTCTTATGTATCTATTGAACCGTTCACGGTTTAAGGATTACAATCTTTAAAAAAGAAAAACCCTTTCTGGAAACAGAGAGGGTTTTTCTTTTATACTATCTCCATCTTCTTCAACAAAAAACTAGCATTCATATTCTTGCAAATGCCAATTTTAAAAGTGTAGTCAAAATGGAGTTCGTCATTGATAATTTCAGCATCAAAATAATAATTTTTGACTTCGTTTAATTCCTTTTCAATATCGCACAAACTTAAATCGTGTGTTGCAATAATTCCTGTAGCGTTGGAAGCGACTAATTTTTCTACAAATTTACGTGAGCCAATAGCTTTATCTGTACTATTAGTACCTTTTAATATTTCATCCAAGACAATAAAATAAGGTTCTTTTGCAATTTCATCAACAATAAATTTTAAACGTGTCAATTCTGAAAAGAAATAGGAACTATCATCGGTCAACGAATCGCTGGTACGCATACTCGTGATAAGTTTAACAGGGTTGTAAATACTGTGTTTTGCACAAACTGGCAAGCCAACATTGGCCATTACAATATGAAGAGAAACGGTTCTTAAAAAGGTGCTTTTTCCAGCCATATTAGCACCTGTAACAATAAAAAATTGTTCGTTTTCTATCTGCAAATCGTTATCAATACGTTTTTTAGGATTTAACAAAGGATGCCCTAAGGATTCTGCTTTTATAGCATTTTTTGAATCTGTAATTTCGGGAAACACATACTGTGGATGATTAAATGTGTAATTTCCTAAACTGTTGTAAGCATCAAAAAAAGAAACTACTTCAAACCAGTCATTAACTTTATGTTGATAGGTTTTTAGCCACTGCTCTACGTTATAGCTGTTTTTTAAATCGGTAAGAAACAAACCGTTTCCAAAAAGAGCTGAAATTAAATTATTTCGGTTATCTAAAGCGTCCAAATGTTTTGAAAATTGTGCAACTATTTTGGATGCCTTTTGGTTCTTTGAATGGGTTTGTTGTTGTTTTTCTTTTAATAAGTCTGAGGTAAACGTTTCATTTTCTATTTGATATAATAAGGAGGCATATTGTCTAAAAGTGTCTTTAACTTTATCTGTATTGGAGGCAAGCCTATTAATCTTTTTCAAATAACGACCAGTAATTGCTAAACCAATAAGTAGCCAATAACCTAAAATAGAAGGGTCTAAAATTTTAAAAAAGACGAGTAAAAAAATAGCTGTTGAACCTATTCCAAAGAGTAGCGGAATCTGTTTTATAGCTTTTGGCAAAAAAGTTTTATGTGTTGAAATCCATTCTAAAATAATGGAATTTGGTGTTTCTACGTTGATTAAACTTGCGGTTGCTTCATACGTTTGACGCCAATTTGCTTTTGCTGACAATTCTTTAATCGCTTCCTGACGTTTTTTAATAGCTATAATAGTGTTTGCAGTGAGTGCTTTGGCTAATTCCGTTTTTCCTTCAGAAGTTGAGGTTCTATTAATAAATTGAAAGAAAGAACCATGACCAAACAAATCGATATCCAAACTGTAATAATGAGTCGGATTTTGAAATTCTATCCCTTGAGGTCTGTGGTTAAAACGACCAGATGCTATTTTTAGTTCTTCTTCATTAATAGTGACTAACTTTTTATGCAATTCACGTTTTGCTTTTAAGTTGGTGTATTTTGTAAGCAAAAAGATAAAAACAATGCTGCCAAACCCTATAACTGTAACTACAACTTGCCAATGTTTAAAAAAGAAATAAACACTTAAAGCCACTACTAAAAACACTAAAACACGTAAGCTGCTTAAAACAGTCAATTGTTTGTATAGTTGTTGCACTATAACTTGTTGTGTTTTTAATTGGGTTTTATAATACGATTGTGGTTGACTCATAGGAAACAAAATTGAAATATAAAGAAACAAAAAATCCCAAGCAAAACTTGGGATTTGGAATTTTAATTGGGATGATTAAAACACCAATTTTTTAAAGAAATTTATGAGCCTTTTAAACTTGCGCTTAAATATTCACGATTCATACGTGCAATATTTTCTAATGAAATGCCTTTAGGGCATTCAACTTCGCAAGCTCCAGTATTGGTGCAATTACCAAAACCTTCTTCATCCATTTGTTTTACCATGTTTAAAACTCGGTCTGTTGCTTCTACTTTTCCTTGAGGTAATAAAGCAAATTGCGATACTTTTGCAGACACAAACAACATAGCAGAAGAATTTTTACAAGATGCTACACAAGCACCACAGCCTATACAAGTTGCTGCCTCAAAAGCTTTATCAGCATCGTGTTTGTTAACAGGAATGGTATTGGCATCAATGGTGTTTCCTGACGTATTTACAGAAATGAATCCACCAGCATGTTGAATACGGTCAAATGCACTTCTATCAACTACCAAATCTTTAATCACAGGGAAAGCATTTGCTCTAAAAGGTTCAATAAAAATGGTATCACCATCTTTAAACATTCGCATGTGTAACTGGCAGGTTGTAACGCCTCTGTCTGGACCATGTGCTTCGCCATTGATGTAAAGCGAACACATTCCGCAAATACCTTCACGGCAATCGTGGTCAAAAGCAACAGGTTCTTCACCTTTATTGATTAAATCTTCGTTTAAAACGTCCAGCATTTCAAGGAAAGACATATCAGGTTCAATACCACTAATTGGGTAATCTACTAATTTTCCTTTATCGTTAGCGTTTTTTTGACGCCATATTTTTAACGTTAAATTCATAGCTTTCCTATTATTTATAACTTCTTTGTTTTAATTCTATATTGACGAATTCTAATGCTTCTTTATGCAACACCGCATCACTTGGTTCACCCTTATATTCCCAAGCAGCTACATATGCAAAATTTTGATCATCACGTTTAGCTTCGCCTTTTTGTGGGCCATCTTCTTCAACAGATTCTTCTCTAAAGTGTCCTCCACAAGATTCTGATCTGTGCAAAGCATCTTTAGCAAATAATTCACCTAATTCCAAAAAGTCTGCTACACGACCAGCTTTTGCTAATTCTTCATTAAATTCTTCATTGGTTCCTGGAACTCTAACATCTTTCCAAAACTCTTCTCGAAGGGCTTTGATTTCTGAAATAGCTTCGGTCAACCCTTTGGCGTTACGAGACATCCCAACTTTGTTCCACATAATTTTCCCTAATTTCTTATGGAAATGGTCAACAGAATGGGTTCCTTTGTTATTGATGAAGTGATTGATGCGTTCTTTTACATGCTTTTCAGCTTCATCAAATTCTGGAGTGTCTGTTGAAATTTTTCCAGTTCTGATATCTTGCGATAAATAATCACCAATAGTGTATGGCAACACAAAATAACCATCTGCCAAACCTTGCATCAACGCTGATGCACCAAGTCGGTTGGCACCATGATCAGAAAAATTTGCTTCACCAATACAGTATAAGCCAGGAACTGTGGTCATTAAGTTGTAATCAACCCAAATGCCTCCCATGGTGTAGTGCACTGCAGGATAAATCATCATTGGTGTTTCGTATGGGTTTTGATCTACGATTTTTTCGTACATCTGAAATAAATTTCCGTATTTGTTTTTGATGACTTCTTTTCCTAATTTTTGAACGGTTGCAGTATCATTTTCATCTAATCCATGAATATGGGCTTGTTCTTTGCCGTAGCGTTCAATTGCTGAAGCGAAATCTAAATAAACCGCTTCGCCTGTTTTGTTGACACCATAACCAGCATCACAACGCTCTTTGGCAGCACGAGATGCCACATCACGAGGCACCAAGTTACCAAACGCTGGATAGCGACGTTCTAAATAATAGTCTCTATTGTCGTGAGGAATATCAGTTGGTTTTAATTTGCCTTCGCGAATAGCCTTAACATCGTCTATATTTTTTGGCACCCAAATTCGACCATCATTACGAAGCGATTCAGACATCAACGTTAATTTAGATTGATGATCGCCAGAAACAGGAATACAGGTTGGGTGAATTTGTGTGTAACAAGGATTGGCAAAGTATGCACCACGTTTGTGAGCTTTCCAAGCTGCTGTTACATTACTTCCCATCGCATTGGTTGACAAGAAGAACACGTTTCCATAACCACCTGTCCCTAAAACGACAGCATGCGCTGAATGGCGTTCAATTTCACCCGTTATAAGGTTTCTTGTGATGATACCTCGTGCTTTTCCGTCAACAATAACAACGTCCAACATTTCATGACGGTTGTACATTTTGATTTTACCACGACCAATTTGTCGGTTCATGGCAGAATATGCACCTAATAATAATTGTTGTCCTGTTTGCCCTGCAGCATAAAATGTTCTAGACACCAATACACCACCAAAGGAGCGGTTATCTAACAAGCCACCATATTCACGTGCAAAAGGAACACCTTGAGCAACACATTGGTCAATAATATTTGCAGAAACTTCAGCTAAACGATAAGTATTGGCTTCACGTGAGCGATAATCGCCACCTTTTACTGTATCGTAAAATAAACGATAGGTTGAATCACCATCGCCTTGGTAGTTTTTTGCAGCGTTGATACCACCTTGCGCAGCAATAGAATGTGCACGACGTGGTGAGTCTTGAAAACAAAATGCTTTTACATTATAACCCAATTCTGCTAATGTTGCAGAAGCAGAACCACCTGCTAATCCTGTACCAACCACAATAACATCAATGTTACGTTTATTTGCTGGGTTTACAAGGTTGATGTGATCCTTGTAACTTGTCCATTTATCAGCAATGGGACCTTTTGGTATTTTAGAATCTAAAGCCATATTAAGCTGTGTTTTTTAGTGATTAAAGTGATGGAATAATGCAATGATGATAAATCCTAATGGGATAATGATTGCGTATGCTTTTCCAAAACCTTTTAAACCTTTAGTGTATTTGTTATTTGCTCCAACTGATTGAAAGGCTGAACTAAATCCATGCAATAAATGCAACGACAAGAATACAAATCCTAAGCAGTATAAAGCCACTCTCCAAATAGGTACAAATTTATGAGTTAGTTCTTCATAAAATCGTAAACCACTTTCGGCATTATTTGGATCTACAAGACCTGTAACATCGCCTTGAATATATTTAGTGTTGATTTCAGGAATCCAAAAATCTAAAAAATGAATGACCAAAAAAATCAGAATAAACAATCCGCTATAAATCATATTGCGGCTCATCCATGTAGAATTAGCATTTCCGTTGTTTTTGGCGTATTTGATGTTTCGGGCACTTTTGTTTTTGATTTCCAACACAAATCCCATCACAAAATGGAAGATGACACCAAATAGTAACACAGGTTGCATGATGTATTGAATCATCCAATTGGTGCCCATAAATAGCGACATATTATTAAAGGCATCTGCACTAAAGACAGAAGAGAGATTAATAATAAAATGTTGTAACAAGAAAATCATTAGGAAGAGTGCCGAAAGTGCCATGGCAAATTTTCTTCCAATCGAAGAATTTAGAATTCCGCTCATTTTTTTGAAGTTAATTTTTATCAGTACAAAAGTACACTACAATACAATTATAGACAAAAAGTAACGCCTCTAAATTCGTATTTAGAATGATTTTAATTAAATATTTTAATTAGTTGGAAACCATAGGGATTAAGCCTCTAAGTCCCATATCAACGACTTGCTCACCAGCTTCAGGTTCGTATTTTCCGTCCGCATTTACTTCAGTCCACTCAAAACTATTGTTGATTGAAAAAGACAGTGTAACAACCACATCTTCAGTTTCATGACCAGTAATAGTCAATCCGTCTGCAAATTGACCTGTCACCACACAAGACCCTTGTGGAATTGGAGAGGTATCAAACAACGGATTTGGAACTGTAGTTGCACCTTCTGGAGCTTGTCCTTGCGTTGTAAAACCAAGGGCTTCAAAAGCCCAAAACCCTTGTAGTTCGTTGGCGTTGACATTAATTGTGCTTCCATTCAAATCAAATGAAGTGATGTAGGTGTTATAACCAACAAAACTTGCCAAAGTGCCAGTAATATCATTTCCATTGACACGCAAATCAATTGTGCCTTCTTGATAGGCTAAAGATACACGAACCCAATTGTAATTTCCAGTGGCAACATCAGCTAAAGGAACAGTTAAAAAAGTGTCGTTGTTTCCTCCAAAAATGGCGTTTTGAAAATCGATAGCAGTTGCGCCTCCAGCTGTAGTTTCGTCACCTTTAAAAATAATGTCTCCATCGCCTAAAGCGGTTGTAGCTGTTGGAGCAAATTCTATATAGTTTGCACTCATTTTGTTTACATTTGGTGATTGTGCTGCATGTCCTGCTGGGATGGTAGCAGGTTGCCCAAGATTGTTCAGTCGTGCTTGGTTAGGATCAAATTTTAATTTGATTATAAGATTGTGTTGCGTTGTTTGTGTATCATCTTTATCTTTTGAACAAGATGTTAGGATCATAACCGTTGCAAAAAGAATTAGTTTTAAAGTTTTCATAGGTTTGGAGTTTTAATAAGAACTCTAAATTTAAAAAAAAAGTATATTATTTGACTTCAAATGTTGTTTTTTCAGCTCCTATTTGAATGGTATATGTTCCTTTTGGTAGATAGTAGTTTCCGTTAGCAGCTTTATTGATTTTGAGGATTGAATTTTCTTTTAACAAAGCTTTTTTTCCAGTTTCAGAAAGTGTCAAATCGTAGTTTACATAATTGAACCCTTTATCAGCATCTACAGTAATAGTAGTCAATTCCAAATTTTTTTCAGATAGAATTTTAAGGGTTTGTTTTCCTGGAGTATTTGTATAAAACTCAAAAGTTGTAGAAGGTTCATAGGTATCATACCAAGTGCCAAATGAACTTCCCCAACGACTCGAATATCGAATGCTTTCGGTATCAAAAAGTGTAATAGCTTGCTTCATTTTGTTAGCAGTCATAGTTTCTAAAGCTTCAATATTTGTTAAATAGATACTTCGACCATGTGTTGCTAATAACAAATCGTGAGCTTCGGGTTGAATGATTAAATCATGGATAGCTACATTAGGTAATCCTTTGCTAAATGCTTCCCAAGAGGCACCTCTATCAAAAGATACATAAGCGCCATTATCAGTACCAACAAACAATAAATTTTCATTTTTGGGGTCTTCTTTAATGACGTTTACTGGTGAAGCAGGAAGGTTGGCACTAATGTTTTTCCAAGTTTGTCCATAATCATCACTTGTATAAATATAACTTGTAAAATCATCAAAACGATATCCATTTAAGGTTACATACACACGTTCTTTTTTGTGTTGCGAAGCAATAACACGACTTACCCAAAGGTTTTTTGGCAAGGTTGAAGTGATGTTTTCCCAATTGCCACCAGCGTCTTTTGTAAGGTGAACCAAACCATCATCACTTCCTGTATAAATGAGTCCAAATTGAAAAGGTGATTCGCTAATGGTTGATAAAGTTCCGTAAGCGACGTTTCCTTTTTTACCACCATTGGTTAAATCGCCACTAATGGTTGTAAAATCTGTCCCTTGATTCATGGAGCGCAATAATTTATTACCACCCAAATACAGAATGTCTTGATTATGAGGTGATAATAAAATAGGCGTTTGCCAATTGAAGCGATATGGGCTTTCACCTAATTCGTGTTTAGGTAAAATATAGGTTTGCTCATTGGTGGTTCTATTCACTCTAAAATAATTTCCAAATTGAAATCCTGTGTACACAATATTAGCATTTCTGTTGTCAACTTGTACTTGCATTCCATCACCTCCCATAATGCGTTTCCATGGATAATCGCCTTCTTGAAGCCAAGTTTTATCTTCTACTGATGTATGAGCGCCAACCCAAACACCATTATCTTGCAAGCCTCCATACACATTATAAGGTTTTTCGTTATCAACATTGATGGAATAAAATTGCCCGACAGATGGTGAGTTGTTTTTAATCCAGTTTTTGCCATCATCATAGGTCATGTTAACACCACCATCATTTCCATTAATTAAATGGTCTGGGTTTTTTGGGTCTATCCAAAGGGCGTGATGGTCTGCATGAACATTGTCTGCATCCATTGAGGTAAAGGTTTTTCCACCATCTTTCGATTTTAAAATTGGCACGCCATACACATAAATATGGTCTTGATTATTTGGTGCTACATGAATATGACCAAAATAATAGCCATAACTGTAATATAAATCATCAATATAACCTTCATGTGTTTTTTTCCATGTAATGCCACCATCTGTACTTTTGTAAACTTCAGCACCAATTACAGGTGTATCAAATAACATTGCATTGGCATCTTCAAGATAATGTGCTAAGTCTATAGGTTTTACAGTACCACTTTCAACAAGTTGTTTGACGTTTTCAGCACGATATTTTTCTTGAAAGCCATTTGTTTTTAAAAACGTGTTTAGTTTTTTATTGTCTAATTTTAAAAAAACATCTACAGACATGGTTTTAAAATCGTCTTTGGTTAAATCATCTGAAAGTTCTTTTTTTTCTTCTGGTCGATGGTTTTGGTTATCATGTATGGCATAAATGGTTGATTCATCAAAAACAGCCAATCCAATTCGTCCAACACCTTTGCCAGTTGGAAAACCACTTTTTTCAGTTGATACTTTAGTCCAAGTTTGTCCAGCGTCAGTACTTTTATAAATGGCAGAATTGTTTCCACTACCTTCAAAATTCCATGCACTTCGGTCTTTGGTCCAAGACGATGCAAATAGCACATTAAAATTGTTTGGAGCGTATTGTAAATCGATTATCCCGCTCATATCATCAACAAAAAGGGTCTGTTTCCAAGTTTTGCCACCATCAGTAGTTTTATAAATACCACGTTGAGTATTTGGCGAATATAAATGACCAGTCACACCAACGACCACCTCATCTGGATTGTTTGGATTGATTAAAATACGACCAATATGTTGTGAATCTACCAAGCCCATATGTTGCCAAGTTTTGCCATTATCAGTAGATTTTAAAATACCAATTCCTGCATAACTTGAACGTGACGCATTGTTTTCGCCTGTGCCAACCCAAATGGTTTTGGTGTTCCAATCTACAGCAATATCACCAACATTTTGGGTATTTGAATTGTCTAAAATTGGTTGAAATGACGTACCATTATTTGTAGTATACCAAACACCACCTGAAGCATAAGCAACATAAAACTCGGTTGGATTTTCTGGGTTGACTGCCAAATCAGTTACTCGACCACTCATTACGCTTGGTCCAATATTTTTAAAAGGAACGTTTTTTACAATCGAATTTTTTTGTAGAACCTCTTTTTGCTGAAGTGCGTTTTCAACTGTATTTGCAGTGGTTGCTGGTTGTTGACTAAAGCTTAAAAATGAGCTAAGGGTAAAACAAGTAAGGACTATTTTTGAAAATTTCATTTTGGTTAGTTTTATAGGTATGAAAATTAACCAAACTATTTATAGCATCAAAGTCAGCGAAAAAAATTAACAAAAAAGAGACTGCCTTTTTTTGACAGTCTCTTAAAGCTTGAGTTAGACGAATTACTCTATTACAAATTTTTTGGTGACAGAAGCTGTGTCTGTTGAAATGTTTAAAAAGTACATTCCAGATTGTAAGTTGCTGACATCAAAACTGCTGAGTCTGTTGTTTTGACTCATATCTAATTTTAAAATCAATTTTCCGGTTACATCATATACAATCACTTTATTTAAAGTCATGTTGGTGTTGTTTTTGATGTTTAATTTGTTTTTGGCAGGATTTGGGTATACTAAAATATTTTCGGCTAAAACAGCATCATTGACTTTTAATGTGGAGCAAGTAGAATTGGTCATTAAGCCTTTATTACAAATTGGTGCTGTTGTACTTCTGCTTTGTACATCATTTCCACCAGCAATATCATCAGCACTTAAAGTTCTACTATTCTGTCCGTTTGCAATTGAGTAGTGCATGATTTGCCCTGGATTGATAACATGAGCTAATTGATGGCCATGGCCTAATTCATGTACAGCAACACTTTGAAAATCAATTTCGTAACCTGTTGCTATGTCAGGACCATATTCCCATGACAATACAGATAAATCGCCTGTAAACACATCATTAAAAACGATGTCTAACTCTTTAACATAAAAATGCAAACTACTTCCAGAAGAGCAACCTCCAAACCTTGAGGTGCATCGTCCAAGAACACCGTCAGGTAATTCAGTGCCATTGTCAAAACGGATAACATTAATAGTATCATCAGCAATAACATCAGTAGTGGTTGTTGTACCAATTTCCCAATTAATTCCAGTTTCACAAACCCAAGTATCAAAGGCTCTGATAAATGATTCTTTGGCAGCTGTATTGGCATCAAAATCGGTTTGCATATGCCAAATGTAGCCACCATTGCCATCTTTATTGATATGTTGTGTCATAAACATTTCGTCTCCTGTTCCTGGGTCATAAGTCACGTTGATTTCTGAATAATCCACAGTTAAGGTCTGGCTTGATATGGAAGGAGAGCCACCACCAGCAGATGAGATTACTTTGATGTCGCCTGTACCAGCTCTTGAAGGAACCTCAACTACAATTTGTGTATTAGACCAACTTACAACCTCAGTAGGTAAGCAATTATAATAAACAGGGCTTCCCATATCATCTTCACCTCCATAATTAGCATCTCTAAAACCAACAACGCCTGCGGTACCAAAACCAGCACCATTTATGGTTATGGTTGTTTTTGTTCCTCCAGTCACAGTTGTTGGCGAAAAATCACTAATATAAGTACTGCCTCTTGAGGTATTGATGTTGTGGTTTAAGCGGTTTTCTTCATCAACATCAAATGCTTTTACATTGGTGTAATTTGTATGAGTTAATCCTGTAATTTTAGGATATAAGCTACTTGTAATTCCTTGAGTTATATCTAATGGGTTTGCTGCAATATCATCATTAATATTGTATTTATAAAACCCTTGAGCAGATGCATAAGGCAAATATTGTGCTTGGGTTGAGGTTCTGTTATTATCTAACGAAATGCTGCTGTTATGCAACATAAATAATCCAACATCATTTTTTGAAAGCTGTAAACTTGGAGTTACCACTTCAGATTCTAAATCAACTGTTCCGCCAGGTGTAATGACCTGGACAGTTGCTAAAGATTGCCCTTTAAACACTTTATAAACTTCGATGGTGTTTGAGGTATAAATGTTTTGGTGGTTGACATCCCAAAAAGATGCTTGATGAATGACTTTTCCTTCAATAATTTGGGTTGAAGATTGCACTTGTTTGCTCAATGGAATCTTGAACAAAAGGTCTTGTGCTAAGGTTGTCCTTATTGCTAAAAGGCTTATAAAAGCTAAGGCTAAGCACTTTAATGTAATTTTTTTCATAGTTTAAATTTATGGTTAATTATGTATTTCGTCGAGCAATATAGTAATTTATCGATAATTTGCACTAAAAATTAAATCTGAGTACCTTTACATTCTAAATATAATTCAGATGAAATACCATAAAATAAACAATCAACTTTTTATAAAAAACCGTAAAAATTTTACGGCTCAGATGAAACCTAATAGTCTTGCGGTTTTTAATTCTAATGACATTTATCCTATAAGTGCAGACAGCACGATGCCTTTTGAACAACATCGCGATATTTTTTATTTAAGTGGTATTGATCAGGAAGAAAGTATTTTAGTATTGTTTCCAGATTGCCCTAAAAAAAATCATAGAGAACTCTTGTTTTTAAAAGAAACCAACGATCATATTGCTGTTTGGGAAGGCGAAAAATTGACCAAAGAAACAGCTTTTGAGACCTCAGGAATTAAAACAGTGTATTGGTTGCAAGACATGGAAAAAATCATGTTTGAATTAATGACACAATGTGATACGGTTTATATCAACACCAACGAACATTACAGATCTCATGTAGAAACAGAAACACGCGAAGACCGTTTTACTAAGTGGTTAAAAGCAAAATATCCAGCGCATAATGTAGCCAAAAGCAATCCTATTTTACAGCGTTTGCGCTCTGTAAAAGACAAAATTGAAATTGACTTGATGCAAAACGCATGCGATATTACCGAAAAAGGATTCCGCAGAGTTTTAAATTTTGTAAAACCTAATGTTTGGGAATATGAAATTGAAGCAGAGTTTATGCACGAATTTTTGCGCAACCGTTCTAAAGGATTTGCTTATACACCAATTATAGCGTCTGGTAATAATGCCAATGTGTTGCATTATATTCAAAATAATAATCAGTGTAAAAAAGGAGATTTGATTTTGTTGGATTTGGCAGCAGAATATGCCAATTATGCAAGTGATATGACACGTACCATTCCTGTTTCTGGTAAATTTTCAAAACGTCAAAAAGAAGTTTACAACGCTGTGAATCGTGTAAAAAATGAAGCAACCAAAATGCTGATTCCAGGAACGGATTGGGCAGAATACCATCAAGAGGTTGGTAAATTGATGACTTCTGAATTGTTAGGTCTAAAACTTTTGGACAAAGCGGATGTAAAGAATGAAAATCCAGATTGGCCAGCATATAAAAAATACTTTATGCATGGTACAAGTCATAATATTGGTTTGGATACACATGATTACGGAATTTTGACAGAACCAATGCAAGCCAATATGATTTTTACCGTTGAACCAGGAATTTATATTCCAGCGGAAGGGTTTGGTATTCGTTTAGAAGACGATGTCGTAATTCAAAAGAAAGGCGAACCTTTTAATTTGATGCGTAACATACCTATTGAAGCAGATGAGATAGAATCACTTATGAATTCATAAATTAAAAGGCACTTATTTTAAGTGCCTTTTTTATTATTAAACCATAGCCATTTCAAAAATATAACGATGCAGTTTCTGAAGGGTTTCTTGTTTATCACTTGTGTTTATAAGTAACGAAATGTTATTGTTACTGCCTCCATAAGAAATCATTCGCACATTTACATCTTGCAAAATTTGGAATAAATGATGTGTATCTGGATGATATACAATAGCGTTTCCAACCAAACACACAATACTTCTGTAAGTATCAACCTCAACCAAAGCAAATTGTTCCAATTCTTCTACAATAGATTGCAAATGGGTTTCATCATCAATGGTCAATGAAATTGCAATTTCTGAAGTTGTAATCATATCAATTGATGTTTGATAGCGTTCAAAAATTTCAAACACTTTTTTTAAAAAGCCATGAGCCAACAGCATACGTGCCGATTTTATTTTGATGGCAGTAATACCATCTTTTGCAGCAATGGCCTTGATACCTTCACCATGAATTTCATTTGTAATTACAGTACCAAAAGTATGTGGATTCATCGTGTTTTTTAATCGCACAGGAATATTTGCAGATCTTACAGGCATAACCGTTTGTGGATGTAAAATTTTTGCTCCAAAATAGGCAAGTTCCGCAGCTTCGTCAAAAGACATATTGGAAAGTGCTGTTGTGTTTGTTACAAAGCGAGGGTCGTTATTATGAAACCCATCAATGTCTGTCCAAATTTGCACTTCGTTTGCATTTAAAACCGAACCAATAATAGTGGCTGTATAATCACTTCCACCACGTTGTAAATTGGAGATATGGCCATTTGCATCTAAACAAATAAAACCTTGTGTTATGTAAATAGTTGCTGCTGGTAATTGGTTTATAATCCTATTGAGATTTTGTTTGATATAAAAATTGTCTGGTTCATTGGTTTTGTCCACTCTCATAAAATCTAAAGCAGGCATTAAGCAAGCGTTTAAACCTTCTTGTATTAAAAATCGACTAAAAATAAAGGTTGATAACAATTCGCCTTGAGCCACAATGTTATTGTGAACCAAAGAGGTATGGTTGACTTCAGTAAGTGATTTTAAAAGGGCAAAAACAGAATCAACATACGAGTCCACTTCTATTTTTAAATCTATTTGATGAATTAATTCTGCAACAGTTGTTTTATACGTGTTGTGTAGTTTTGTTATCTGCTTAAAAGCGTTTTCAGTTTCTTTAAATTTAATACAATCTGATAGCGCTACTAAAGCATTTGTAGTACCAGACATTGCAGATAGCACTACCACTTTGCGCTGTCCATCATTGATGATGTTTTTAACGTTTTTTATGTTTTCTATAGAGCCTACAGAGGTGCCTCCAAATTTTAGTACAAGCATAATAATTTATTTATGAGACCACAAAAGTATAATCAAGGCGATTATTTAAAATGAAAATTTAAAAAATTGACTAATTTTGCACATAATGTTAATTATATAACAAATGAAAACCATTTCATCTTGTGTTGCTGAAATTTTGGTAGCACAGCCTTTTTTAGAAGAAGCCTTATCAAGAAACATCATTAATTATTCAGCTTTAGCAGACGAATTACGACCTACTATAAGCGACATGCTTAAAAAACAAGTCAAATCAGGTGCTGTAATGATGGCTTTACGACGTTATCAAGCTCCAATTAATTTAGGAAATTCTATTAAGCTAAAGCGCATTTTGGATAGTTTGGGCGACATTACAGTACGTTCTAATTTGAGTGATTTTACTTATCTAAACTCAAAAACGTTAAATCAGAGTCATGCCAAAATATTAGACGATATCAACAATAATGGGAATGTATTTTATGCGTTTTCACGTGGTATTTTAGAAAGTAATATTATTATTTCCAGTTCTGAGAACCAAAATATGCTCAAAAATTTTAAACATGAAACTCAAATTGGATTACAAGAAAATTTATCGGCTATAAGTATTAGGTTACCAAAAAACAATTCAAAAATTACAGGATTGTATTATCAAATTTTTAAGCGTTTAGCTTGGGAAGGTATCGCATTATACGAAGTGGTTTCTACAACTAATGAGTTTACCATTTTGGTTGAAGATTATTTAGTTGATAAAGCTTTTGCTGTCATAAAACGATTAAAGAACTAAATGATAAATAAGTTCCTTTAATGAAAGTTAGATTTTTAGGACTGTTGAATTTATCTTTGCCTTATGAACTTAGATTATAAAGGCATCATCATACATCATACTGAAGAAGGTCAAGGAAATCCAATTATTTTGCTTCATGGATTTCTTGAAAACACGACCATGTGGCAACACCTTGTGCCTACTATATCAAAAACACATAAGGTCATTACTATTGATTTACTTGGTCATGGTCAAACAGGTTGTTTGGGTTATATTCATACTATGGAAGCTATGGCTGAAGCTGTTGATGCTGTTTTAAGCCATTTAAAAATTGACACAGCAACCTTTATTGGCCATTCTATGGGTGGCTATGTGGCGTTGGCTTATGCAGAATTGTTTCCTAAAAAGATAAATGGCTTATGTTTGATGAACTCTTCGGCTTTACCAGATTCTGAAGAGCGACAACTTAATAGAGACAGAGCTATTTTGGCAGTAAAACAAAATTATAAAACTTTTGTAAGCATGTCTGTTGCCAATTTATTTGCTTCAGATAATAGGGAAAAATTAAAGATTGAGATAGAGCAAGTCAAAACGGAAGCTTTAAAAACACCACTTCAAGGTATTATTGCTGCCTTGGAAGGCATGAAAATTAGAAAAAACAGAGTTTATTTGCTTCATAACACCAATTTTAAAAAACTGATGATTATTGGACGTAAAGATCCTGTTTTAGAATATGATACACTTTTAGAACAAACTCAAAATACGATGGTTGAAATTGTTCAATTTTCAGATGGTCATATGAGTCATATCGAAAATATGAAAGAATTAGATTACATAATAAAACGTTTCATCGAAAAATAATTGATTTTTAACGCTTATTTTACTTTTTTTTCTAAGTTAGGAGTCCCAAATTTAGCCAACGATGAAAAAATCTACTAACAAACCAACACCAATGAAACTTTATTGTAACATTTTTGGACACAATTATGAAGTTTCAAAAAAAGTAACTTCTCATGTAAAAGAATACACATGTAAGTGTTGCAGAAAACAATTAACAACCAATAGTAATGGACATTTAACAGAATTGACACCTAAGTTTAAAGAGATCAATTCTATTTTAGAAGAAATTTATACACGTAGAATGCAACGTTCACAGCAAAAAGTATTCAGTTCATCGATATATTAAAGTTATTTTGTAAGTTATTACTTGATTTTCATATATTTAAGCATCCTCTATGTAATAACTAATTTAATAGCAAAATGAAAAGTATCTACTGTTCGTTGTTTGGACATGAGTTTACAATCTCCAAAAAGGTAACCTATCATGTAAGTGAGTATAAGTGCAAGCACTGTAAAACTCAAATGACCACTAATGGAAAAGGCGGCTTAACACCATTAACGCCAAAATACAAAGAAATCAACTCTATTTTAGAACGCATCCATAACAGACGTATGGAGCGAAAGCAAAACCGAAATTTTATTTTTGATCGTTAAGCGCGTTCCAACCTTTTGCTATTAGAGGAATAAGCGTTTCGGCTCTGGTTACTAAGTGCATTCCTTTTTCTTTTTCAGTCATATAACCAATGACTGTAAAATTTGGATTTCCTTTTATTTTTGGAAAATCTGCTTGAGAAATCGTCATCAACAATTCATAATCCTCACCACCATTTAAGGCAATGGTCGTACTATCAATATTAAATTCTTCACAAGTTGAAATTACCTGAGGATCTAAAGGAATTTTATTTTCATACAATGCTACACCAACATGACTCTGTTTGCACAAATGGATAATTTCTGAAGACAAACCATCACTAATATCAATCATAGACGTTGGTTTTACTTCTAAATCCGCCAATAATTTGATAATATCGCGTCGCGCTTCTGGCTTTAGCTGACGCTCAATAATATAAGCGTAAAGATCTAAATCGGGCTGATTTTTTGGGTTCACTTTAAATACTTCCTTTTCGCGTTCAAGTACCTGAAGACCCATATATGCTGCGCCTAAATCGCCTGAAACAACCAATAAATCATTAGGTTTTGCGCCATTTCTGTACACAATATTGTTTTCATCAACCTCACCAATAGCAGTGACCGAAATGATAAGTCCAGTTGTTGAAGACGTCGTGTCACCACCAACCACATCTACATGATAAACTTTGGCAGCCGTTTCAATACCTGCATATAATGCCTCTAAAGCTTCTAACGGAAAACGGTTAGAAACGGCTATAGAAACCGTCACTTGAGTTGCATTAGCATTCATGGCGTACACATCAGACAAGTTAACCATAATAGCTTTGTAGCCTAAATGTTTTAAAGGCATATAACTTAAATCAAAATGAACATTTTCAACTAACAAATCGGTTGTGACAACCACTTTTTTAGAATTAAAATCTAAAATAGCAGCATCATCACCAATCCCTTTTATGGTAGAGTTTTGTGTGATTTCAAAATGTTGAGTCAGGTGTTCAATAAGCCCAAATTCACCCAATTCACTTAGTGATGTACGTTGTTGGTTTTTGTCTTCTATCATGCTGCAAATTTAAATATATAGCGATGAATACACGAATGATTTTTTTGAAAATATTCAGTAATTTATCACATTAAAAAAATTGATAGATGTATTTACTAATATAATGTTAGGAATTATGGAAATGCCCTACTTAAGTTGTATATTTGCAATCTATTTAGAAATAATCTATATAAGCTATGATTAAAGTATCTGAAACGGCTAAAAAGAAAGTCATTGAGTTAATGACTGATGATGGTTTTGATGCTACCACAGATTTTATACGCGTTGGTGTAAAAAGTGGAGGTTGTTCGGGCTTGTCTTATGATTTGAAATTTGACAAAATCCAAAATGAAGAAGATAAGATTTTTGAAGATAATGGCGTAAAAATCATTGTTGACAAAAAAAGCTTTTTATATCTTATTGGAACAACCCTTGAGTATTCAGGTGGTTTAAATGGAGCAGGCTTTGTGTTTAACAATCCAAATGCAAATAGAACTTGTGGTTGTGGAGAAAGTTTTTCGCTATAAAACCAATCGTAACTTTCCTTAATTGAGAAAGTATTTTAAAAGAAAATATTATGTCGAAATATACAGAAGATGATTTAAGAGAAGAACTAAAAACCAAAGAGTACGAATACGGTTTTTATACTAATATTGAATCAGACACCTTTCCTATTGGTTTAAATGAAGCCGTTATAAAAGCTATTTCTCTTAAAAAAGAAGAACCAGAATGGATGACAGAATGGCGTTTAGAGTCTTTTCGGGCTTGGAAAGAAATGATAGAACCAGAATGGGCAAACGTCAATTATGTCAAACCAGATTTTCAAGCCATTTCTTACTATTCTGCTCCAAGCAAAAAACCAAAATACAACAGTTTAGATGAAGTAGATCCAGAACTGTTGGATACGTTTAAAAAACTTGGAATTTCTCTTGATGAGCAAAAAAAATTAGCAGGCGTTGCAATGGATGTTGTAGTAGATTCAGTTTCTGTAGCAACCACATTTAAGAAAACCTTAGCAGAAAAAGGGATTATTTTTATGAGTATTTCAGAAGCCATTAAAGAGCATCCTGAACTTGTAAGAAAATATTTAGGAACCGTTGTGCCTCAAAAAGATAATTTTTATGCGGCTTTAAATTCTGCAGTATTTAGTGATGGCAGTTTTTGTTACATTCCAAAAGGGGTTCGATGTCCAATGGAACTATCCACCTACTTTAGAATTAATCAAGCAGGAACAGGACAATTTGAAAGAACCCTTTTAATTGCAGATGAAGATAGTTATGTAAGTTATTTAGAAGGGTGTACAGCACCAAGTAGAGATGAAAACCAATTGCATGCTGCTGTTGTAGAATTGATAGCATTAGATGGCGCTGAAATAAAATACTCAACCGTTCAAAACTGGTATCCAGGAAATGACGAAGGCAAAGGTGGTGTTTATAACTTTGTAACCAAACGTGGTTTGTGTGAAAAAAACGCCAAAATATCATGGACACAAGTCGAAACAGGTTCTGCTATTACTTGGAAATACCCAAGCTGTGTTTTAAAAGGCGATAACTCAGTTGGCGAATTTTATTCTATTGCAGTCACTAACAATTTCCAACAAGCCGATACAGGAACAAAAATGATTCATTTAGGAAAAAACACCAAATCAACCATTATCTCCAAAGGAATCTCTGCTGGAAAATCACAAAACTCATATCGTGGATTGGTACAAATTAGCTCACGCGCCGAAAATGCACGTAACTTTTCACAATGTGATAGTTTGTTAATGGGAAATGATTGTGGAGCGCATACGTTTCCTTATATAGAAGCCAAAAATAAAACCGCAAAAATAGAACATGAAGCCACCACCAGTAAAATTGGTGAAGACCAAATTTTTTACTGCAACCAACGTGGTATTGATACAGAAAAGGCTATTGCTTTAATTGTTAATGGATTTAGCAAAGAAGTGTTAAATAAACTTCCAATGGAGTTTGCTGTTGAAGCTCAAAAATTATTAGAAATAAGTTTAGAAGGTTCAGTCGGATAATATGCCATGAGGCTTTCCGCACCTTATTGGTTTAATTAAAAATGTACAAAGTTAAAATGAAACAATTTATTGTCATCCTGTTATTTGTTACAGTATTTTATAGCTGTAAAAACGATTCTAAAACCGAAACAGCAAACAACACTACTGAAACAACAGACAATATTAGGCAAGTAACAGGCAACTTTATTTATTATGCTGATGCAGCAGTTTTGCAAACCAAAAGCGAGCTTTTTGGAGTCATTGAAAATGAAAAAATGAAAGAATTGGTTGAAAAATCAAAAGCATATAAAAACGAACCAACAGATGAAGTTGTAGTAACCTTAAAAGTTAAGGTATCAAAAAAACCAGAAAACGAAGAAGGCTGGGAAAACAGAGTGGATATTATTGACATAGTGAGTATAGCCAAAGCCAACCCAGACGATAATGATATTATAAAATTAGGAAACGATAAAAATGTTGAAAATCAATAATTTACACGCAAGTGTTGAAGGTAAGGCCATATTAAAAGGCATCAATTTAGAAGTAAAAGCTGGCGAAGTACATGCTATTATGGGACCTAATGGTTCAGGCAAAAGTACTTTAGCATCTGTAATTGCAGGAAAAGAAGAATACGAGGTTTCAGAAGGAGAAATCATTTTAAACAATCAAAGCATAGACAATTTGGCAGCTGAAGAGCGTGCTCACAAAGGCATCTTTTTGTCATTTCAATATCCTGTTGAAATTCCTGGTGTTTCCGTAACTAACTTTATGAAAACAGCCATCAACGAAACACGCAAAGCAAAAGGCTTACCAGATATGCCAGCCAATGAAATGTTGAAGTTGATTCGTGAAAAATCAGAATTATTAGAAATCGATCGCAAATTTTTATCACGTTCATTAAACGAAGGATTTTCTGGAGGTGAAAAGAAACGAAACGAAATTTTTCAAATGGCGATGTTAGAACCAAAATTGGCAATTCTTGATGAAACAGATTCTGGTTTAGATATTGATGCACTTCGTATTGTAGCCAATGGTGTCAATAAATTAAAAAGTAAAGACAACGCCGTTATTGTCATTACACATTACCAACGTTTGTTAGATTATATTGTTCCAGATTTTGTACATGTTTTATACAATGGACGTATTGTAAAATCAGGAGGCAAAGAATTAGCACACGAGCTTGAAGAAAAAGGCTACGATTGGATTAAAGAAGAAGTGAACGCCTAAAATAAACGGCTAAAAAAAGAAAGTTTTAAAAGTTATAAAGCGGGTTTTTAACAACTTTATACTTTCAAACTTTTAAACATTTCAACTCAAAAAAATGGATTTAAAAGAAAAACTCATAGCCTCCTTTATGGCATTCGAAAATCAGGTCGATATTGATGCACCTGTTCATAATATACGTAGTGAAGCTATTAAAGAATTTGAAACCCAAGGGTTTCCGTCCAAAAAAGACGAAGATTGGAAATATACCTCATTAAATAGCATTTTAAAACACGATTATAGTGTGTTTCCAAAACACGAAAATGCTATAGACTACAACGATATTAAAAAGTATTTTATACACGATATTGATACGTATAAAATTGTATTTGTTGATGGAAAATACTCATCACATTTATCAGAAACCACACATGATGGCATAGACGTTTGCCTAATGTCTTCAGCTTTAACCAAACCAAAATATCGTTTGATTATTGAAAATTATTTTAATAAAGTAGCTACAAAAGACAGTCTAACATCTTTAAATACAGCATTTTCTTATGAAGGTGCTTATATTCATATTCCTAAAAATAAATTGGTTGCTAAACCTATTCAAATCATCCAATTTTCAACAGGAAGTGAAATTGCATTAATCAACCAACCACGTAATTTAATTGTGGTTGATGAAAATTCGCATGTGCAAATTATAGAACGTCATCAAAGTTTAACAGACAATCCTATATTAACCAATAGCGTTACAGAAGTGTATGCTAACAAACGCGCCATTGTTGACTATTATAAAGTGCAGAATGACAATGAACATGCTTCGTTAATAGATAATACATTTATCAATCAAAAGCAAGAAAGCGTAGCGACCATGCACACCTTTTCATTTGGAGGTAAATTAACACGTAACAATTTAAACTTTTATCAAAATGGAGAACGTGTCGATTCGACCTTAAAAGGAGTAACTATCATTGGCAATAAACAGCATGTGGACCACAATACCTTAGTACACCATATTCAGCCAAATTGTGAAAGTCACCAAGATTACAAAGGTATTTTTGCCGATAGCGCTACAGGTGTTTTTAATGGCAAAGTAGTGGTTAACAAAGAAGCTCAAAAAACCAACGCATTTCAGGCTAACAACAATATTTTGTTGAGTGACAAAGCGTCCATCAACACCAAACCACAGCTCGAAATTTTTGCTGACGATGTCAAATGTTCCCATGGTTGTACCATTGGACAATTAGATGAAAGTGCTATGTTTTATATGCGTTCGCGTGGTATTCCAGAAAAAGAAGCCAAAGCGCTTTTAATGTATGCGTTTAGTAATAATGTGTTGAGTTCAGTTAAAATACCAGAAATTAAACAACGTATTACTAAAATTATTGCCACCAAATTAGGTGTTAATATTGGGTTTGATTTGTAGATTGGATACTGATTTTCATCTTCTTTTTTATTGGTGTAGATTATAAAAAACCTGTGTCATCAGCGTTCCAGCATAAAAAATCTAAATTGTATTAAATGTTCAACGTAGAAACTATAAGAAAAGATTTTCCCATTCTTTCTCGCAAAGTCAATGGCAAACCTTTAGTGTATTTTGATAATGCAGCAACGTCACAAACACCACAACAAGTTATTGATGTTATGGTTGACTATTATAGCAATTACAATGCTAACATCCACAGAGGAGTTCATGCGTTAAGCCAAGAAGCGACAGATAAATATGAACAAGCACGACTCAAAATCCAGAAACATTTTAACGCAAAACACGCTCACGAACTTATTTTTACATCTGGCACAACGCATAGTATTAATTTGGTAGCCAATGGTTTTTCGTCACTTTTAAAAAAGGATGATGAACTTATTGTTTCGGCTTTAGAACACCATAGCAATATTGTGCCTTGGCAAATGTTGTGTGAACGTACAGGTGCTATTTTAAAAGTCATTCCGATGAATCAACAAGGAGAACTTGTGATGTCTGAATATGACAAGTTGCTTTCCAACAAAACAAAACTCGTTTTTGTCAATCATATTTCCAATGCTTTAGGAACCATCAATCCTATTGAAGATATTATCCAAAAAGCCCATCAGGTTGGTGCCGCTGTTTTGGTAGATGGTGCCCAAGCGTGTCCTCATATAAAACCAGATGTTCAAGCCTTGGATGTTGATTTTTACGTGGCTTCAGCTCACAAAATGTGTGGGCCAACAGGTGTTGGAATGTTGTATGGAAAAGAAACATGGCTCAACAAATTACCACCTTATCAAGGAGGTGGCGAAATGATTGCTGAAGTAACTTTTGAAAAAACAACCTATGCCAATTTGCCACACAAATTTGAAGCAGGAACGCCAAATATTTGTGGAGGTATTGCTTTTGGTGCTGCAATAGATTATATGAATTCTATTGGTTTTGAGACTATTGCAAACTATGAACACGAACTTTTAGAATACGCTACCAAAAAATTATCAGCAATTGAAGGCTTAATAATTTACGGAACGTCTAAACATAAAACATCTGTAGTTTCATTCAATTTAGAAAAGATTCATCCTTATGATGTAGGTACAATTTTGGATAAAATGGGAATTGCAGTACGTACAGGTCATCATTGTGCACAACCTATTATGGATTTTTATAAAATTCCAGGAACCCTTAGAGCCTCATTTGCTTTTTACAATACGAAACACGAAATTGATGGTTTGGTTGAAGCCGTCAAAAAGGCAAAAAGGATGCTATCTTAATTACCATTTTTACATTTAATTGTTTTAGATAATGAACTCAAAATTTTTAACACTTCTTTTTTTTGTAACACTATTTACATCCTGTTCTAAAGATAAAGGAACAATAATTTACATTGCAAGCACTAAAGTAGATTGTGTAGGTGTTGCACCTCAAAAATGTTTACAAATTAAAGAAAGAGAAGTTGATTTGTGGTCCAATTTTTATGGACACATAAAAGGATTTGATTTTGAAGAAGGCTATCAATATAAATTAAAAGTAGCAATTTCTAAAAATGAAAATCCTCCTGCTGATGCATATTCACAAAGCTATACGTTACTCAAAGTTTTAGAAAAAACAAAAATGCCTTTAAGTATTTCTAAAGGCACATGGTTAGTTGTAAAAGTTAAGGACATTGCAGCGTTTAGTAGAAATCCAGTTATTGAAATTGATTTGTCTGAAGGAAAAATAAAAGGCAGTACAGGATGTAACCGATTTTTTGGAAATATTGCTATCAAAGGAAAAGAAGTTAAAATCAGTGATATTGCAACTACTAAAATGATGTGCAAGGACATAGAAAATGAAACCACTTTTATAAAAATACTTAACCAAGCAGCACTTTATAAAATTGAAGGCGATGCCCTTTTTCTATTTTCAAAAGATGGTGAAACCCTTATGGAATGTCGTTTTACAAAAGAATAAAAACCAAGCTTTTCAAATTTGGCTTCTTTTTTGTAATACAGTATAAAATTAAATTTATGAATTACATTACTACACTTATACTTTCAGTCGTTTTTTTTTCATGCGGAACCACTAAAGATATGACGACAAACAATCAAGAAGCCATGAATAAACGTCCAACAGAAACACTCAACGGGATTTATACAATCACTCAGTTAGGTGTTGACACATCATTACCTTCTGATTTAACTTTAGAGTTTGATAAAAAAACGAATAGAGTTTCTGGTTTTTCGGGATGTAATAGATTTTCAGCTTCGTATAAAACAGAAGGCAATATACTCACAATAGGAAATGTGATGGCAACAAAACGAGCTTGCCAAGGTGAAATAAATGTTATTGAACATCACTTTTTTAAGCTATTGGCAAATGTTCAAACTTTTTCAGTAAAAGAGAACACGCTTATATTAAAGCAAGAAAATAACGTATTAATTGCTGCTGAAAAATCACAAAAAACTGTAAAGACAGTTAATAAAGTTGAAAAAACAGTTCAAAATAATACAACAGTTTCTTACCAAGCCTTATCTCGTGGTTTTTTTGAAAAAATTTGGATTACTCAAGATAGTATTACAGTGTCATCTGACAGAAATTTAAAAGAAAAGCAAAGCTTTCAGTGTCCAGAAAAAGCATGGAATGAATTAATGATTATTTTAGATACAATTGCTGTTAAATCAATGCCTAATTTAGAATCGCCAACACAAGCACGATTTTATGATGGAGCAGCTATTGCATCACTTACAATAACTCAAAATGGATTTGAAACAAAAAGTAGTGCTTTTGATCATGGAAATCCTCCAGAAGCTATAAAAGCACTTGTTGATAAAGTCATTTCTATAAAAGAGATGGCTGTAAAACAGTAGATAAATCGTATTTTTGTATAAAATTTAAGCATGACAATCAAACAAATACAAGACGAAATAATTGACGAATTTTCAATGTTTGAAGATTGGGAAGAACGTTACCAATACATGATAGATCTTGGTAAAACGTTGCCAATTATTGACGAGCAATTCAAAACAGAAAACCATCTTATTAAAGGCTGTCAAAGTAAAGTTTGGTTGCATTCTGAAATGAAAAACGATAAAGTGGTTTTTACAGCAGATAGTGATGCCATCATCACCAAAGGAATTATTGCTATTTTAATAAGAGTCTTTTCTAACCAGCATCCAACAGATATTGTTGTTGCAGATATGACTTTTATAGATAATCTTGGCCTAAAAGAACACTTATCACCAACACGAGCCAATGGCTTGGTAAGTATGATAAAACAAATAAAAATGTATGCAATTGCGTACCAAACACAATTAAATTAAAATGGAAACTTCAATAGATGTGAACGCCTTAGGCGAAAAAATAGTAAAAGTTTTAAAAACTATTTACGACCCAGAAATTCCAGTTGATATTTATGAACTTGGCTTAATATATGATGTGTTTGTGAATGAAGATTACGATGTAAAAATCTTAATGACCTTAACAACACCAAACTGTCCAGTTGCTGAAACTTTGCCAATGGAAGTAGAAGAGAAAATAAAATCACTCAACGATGTTAAAAGTGCTGAGGTTGAAATTACGTTTGATCCACCTTGGAGCCAAGAATTAATGAGTGAAGAAGCCAAGTTAGAATTAGGAATGCTCTAAATACAGTTTTTAACAACTAAAATAGAATTAACTTAAAAGCTATCCAAAGCAACACCAAAAAATGGAAGAAGAAATTATCAACCGTGTAGCAATTAGTAAATTAGTTGTTTTTGATTTGGAAGATTATTATCCAAAAGGAGAACGCACTGTTTTTGATATTAAAGATTGGCTTTTGGAAGGCTTGGTACTGCGAGAAAAAGATTTTAGAGCGTATGTTGCAGAGCACAATTGGTCGCAATATAAAGACATGTACGTGGCTTTAACCTGTTCAACAGAGGCTATTATTCCTGCTTGGGCTTATATGTTAATAACAGTTCATTTAGAACCTTATGCCAAACAAATTAGTATTGGTACTTTGGAGCAATTAGAAACCTCAATTTATCAAACTATAATTGAAAATTTAGATGTTTCGGAATTTAAAGACAAGCCCTTAATTATAAAAGGATGTTCTGACAAACCAGTCCCAGCAAATGCTTATATTTTAATTTCTCAAAAATTAAAACCTATCGCCAAATCTATTATGTATGGTGAAGCGTGCTCATCAGTGCCACTTTTCAAGAAAAAATAAAAAGTGTGACTTAAAAATGTGACTTTTTAACTTAAAAATGTTTCTTATTAAAATGAAATACGAATAAAAGTAAGATTTATCTTTAGTTAAAAATGGCTAAAACTTATATTTGCAATACATTAAACAAGACTTAATTAAAATTGAAAACAATGACTAAAAAAATAATTTTTACAGCATTATTATTGGCATCTTTTTCATTTGGGTTTTCGCAAACCAAAGACGAATTAGAAGCTCAAAAAGCAGAAAAACAAGCTGTGGCTGATGCTGCACAAGCCGAAGCCAATGCTTTACAAGCTCAAATTGATGCGCTTCCAGGGTGGAGAGTTGGAGCCTTTGGTACAATAGGCGGAAGTTTATCTAACTTTAATAACTGGTATTCTCAAGGTGCACCTAATAATGCTTCTGGTAATATTGGTATTACTTTTAATGGCTATGCTAATTTAATTCAAGAAAAATATTTTTGGAGAAACTCATTAACAACAAATTTGAATTGGGTAAAATTAGACAATAAGGATACTGATTTGGATGACAGCAAATTCAATCCAACAACAGATGTTTTTAATTTATCTTCATTATATGGACGCAATATCACGTCAAAAATTGCGGCTTCGGCTTTAATGGAATACAGAACAACTTTGTTGAACAACTTTAATGATCCAGGATATTTGGACCTTGGTGTTGGTTTTACTTGGACACCAATTAAAGATTTAATTGTAGTTGTACATCCTTTAAACTATAACTTTGTGTTTGCTAAAAATGATGCTATTTTTGAATCGTCTTTAGGAGCTAAAATTGTTGCAGATTATACCAGACAAATTGGCGCTATCAATTTTAAATCTAATTTCTCAACCTTCCAAAGTTATAAAAGCTCAGACTTATCAAACTTTACTTGGACCAATTCATTTGGATATACGTTATGGAAAATGATTGGTGTTGGTTTTGATTTTGGCTTACGTAGCAATAAGCAAGAAGCCTTAAATTACGCTTTAGGACAATTTGATCCTTTAAGTGGTAATGCGGAGCCAACTTTTGGTAATGTTGATAATAAATTACAAACCTATTATACTTTAGGATTGAGTTATAAATTCTAAAGCATTAATTATGTATGATTGAAAAAGTCGCCATTTGGCGACTTTTTTAGGTTTATTTTTCTTCACTTTCATAATCAGGATACAAAAAGTGATTGTATGGAAAGCGCTTAACATGAATATTTCTAACGTCATCATATACACGCTTTTTAAAGCCCTCTAAGTTTTCTTTGTTTAAAGCCGAAATAAAAATAGCGTCATTGCCTATTTTGTTCATCCAAGTTTTTTTCCATTCTTCTAAGCTGTAATTGGCTTTTGTTTTGATGGCAACCAAATCGTCAGCATCAAAAGGTTCGGGTTTATAAGCATCAATTTTATTAAAAACCATAATGGTTGGTTTGTCAATACTATTGATTTCATCCAAAATTTTATTGACAGATTGAATGTGTTCTTCAAAGTTGGAATGTGATATATCTACCACATGCAACAATAAATCTGCTTCGCGCACCTCGTCTAAAGTACTTTTAAAAGACTCTACAAGTTGTGTTGGTAGTTTTCTGATAAACCCAACGGTATCGCTAACCAAAAAAGGCAAATTGCCTATAACCACTTTTCTAACCGTTGTGTCTAAAGTTGCAAAAAGTTTGTTTTCAGCAAATACATCACTTTTACTAATCACATTCATTAAGGTAGATTTTCCGACGTTGGTGTAACCAACCAAAGCAACTCTCACCATTTGACCTCTGTTACCACGTTGAACAGCCATTTGCTTATCAATGGTTTTAATTTTGTCTTTTAACAAAGCAATTCTATCACGTACAATACGTCTGTCTGTTTCAATTTCTGTTTCACCAGGACCACGCATTCCAATACCACCTTTTTGACGTTCTAAATGCGTCCACATCCCTTTAAGTCTTGGTAGTAAATATTCGCATTGTGCCAATTCTACTTGTGTTCTGGCATAACTGGTTTGGGCTCGTTGTGCAAAAATGTCGAGAATCAAATTGGTTCTGTCAAGAACTTTACAATTGAGTATTTTACTGATGTTTCGCTCTTGTGCAGCTGAAAGTTCATCATCAAAAATGGCTGTTCCTACATTATGCTCTTCAATATATTGTCTTACGGTTTCCATTTTTCCAGTACCAATAAAGGTCTTAGGATTTGGCATTTCCATTTTTTGGGTAAAGCGTTTTAAGACGTCTCCACCAGCAGTAAAAGTCAAAAATTCGAGCTCATCTAAATATTCTTTAGATGTTGCTTCGTCCTGTTCTTTTGTAACCACACCAATCAAAACCGCTTTTTCAAGTTCTATATCTTTTTTTTCTAACATAAAAATAATTAATGTGCAAAGTTACATAATTGAATGGTTGTGTTTTAGTATTTTTAAAACTTAAATTTACAGCGTGGAATTGCAAAGCACACATACCATAGCATTTTATAATATTGAAAATTTATTTGATGTCAATGATGACCCATTAACTAATGATAATGACTTTTTACCTTCATCTGCAAAACATTGGGATAAAAAGCGCTATGAACGAAAACTCTATAAATCTGGTTTAGTGATTTCTAAAATTGGGTTTGATGCGTTACAAAAACCACCAACTATTATTGGTTTGGCAGAGATTGAAAATGATGCAGTTTTAGAGAATTTAATTCAAACCAGCGAATTGAAACCCTATAATTATGGCTTTGTACATTATGACTCTTCAGATGAGCGTGGCATTGATGTAGCATTACTTTATAATAAAGATGATTTTACTTTAGAACACTCAGAAACCTTTGAGGTACTTATAAAAGACGACTTTGACGTTAGAGATTATACCAGAGATATTCTTTTAGTTTCTGGAGTTTTAGAAGGCGAAAAACTGCATTTTATTGTCAATCATTGGCCTTCAAGACATGAAGGATCAGATGTAACAGCATTTAAAAGAAAGATAGCCGCCAATAAGGTGATTGAGATTATTACAAAAATTAGATTAGAAAATACAGATGCTAAAATAATTGTTATGGGCGATTTTAATGACAACCCAAATGATGAGAGTGTAAAGCATTTAAAAAACATGGCGTCACTTTATAATCCAATGGAAACTTTATGGTCTAATGATAGAGGTAGTGTGAATTTTAATTTTAAGTGGATTCAATTTGACCAGATATTATTCACCACTAACTTTTTTGAACCAAATCCTAAAGAATTTGCTTTTCACAAAGCGGATATTTTTGATGATGCTTTTTTAACACAATATAAAGGTAAATATAAAGGACAACCCTTTAGAACTTATGTAGGCAAAAAATATAAAGGAGGATTTAGTGATCACTTTCCAGTGTATATTCAATTAAAAAAATAACATTAAATTAACTTTGTTAAAATACCTCTTTTTGTCGATAATAATTGCATTTAATCTATTATAGTTATGTTAATACTATGTTAAGTATCATTTTTTTTATCTTCGGTTACTTATACAGTATTCTCAAAATATTGTTAGGCTAACTAAAATTAATCATATAAACCGAAACAAAACTTTAAGAAGTTTGTAATCAATATATTACGAATTGCTTAAAACCTTAATTTAACTAATAAGAATGCGATGAAAAAAATTACTTTATTATTCATGTTTATAGTTTCATATCTGAGTGTAAATTCACAGACGTATTTACAAGAAGATTTCAACACCGAAATTCCATCGACATGGACAGTTACAGACGAAGGAGGAGCTACAGGAGATTCGTGGGCATCAGGGATGCAGGGAGGATTTAACAGTTTGGATGGCACCAATGGAGTTATGAACAGTGATGCCAATGGCAATGGCGATGATGCTACTGCATCGAAATTTTAACCTCACCAGCATTTGATGCATCGGCTGGCGAGTGGGTTTATATTTAGATTTTTGATCAATATTATAATAATATTGGAGCAGATAGTGCGATAGTAGAAGCATTTGATGGGACTTCATGGGTAAGAGTACTGAACCAGACCGCAGATGCAGGGACAGGGTTCGCAAATCCAGATCACCAACATATAGATATCACCGCCTATAAGAATGCAGCAATGCAGAAGTACGTTTTACTTGATGATGGTAACACTTGGGCATGGTACTGGATGGTAGATAATGTTTCAGTATATAATTCCATGTAAACAATCCATCAGGATTAGATGCAACAGTTACGATAACGACAGCCGATTTGAGTTGGTTAGCAGGTGGTTCAGAATCTTCATGGGAAGTGATTAATCAATTAGCAGTACAGGCGCACCGACAGATACCGATACAGGGACATCTGTGTCTACCAAATACTTTCAAGTGTCAGTTTAACAGAAGAGCAGATTATGAGTTTTAATAATAAGAGCAAATTGTGGGACAGATGGCTATAGTATATGGGTTGGACCATTTGTATGCCATGTAGCCGGACCAGCAGGAGACCTGTGGTAACCCATTGATAGTAAGTACACCATTACCATATAGCACCACAGATGACATCCAATTATGGGGATGGTGCAGTGGCGGTCCGGAGCAACTTGCGGTAGTACCTCAGGATACTTAGGAGGCGATGATGTGATGTAAAGCATACACCAACATGGCTGATACCTCAATGAACATATCGTTAACAGGCATTGGGACATACACAGGCATATTTGTATATACAGATTGTGGCAACATAGGAGTGAATTGTGAAACGGGAGCAGTCAATGGATTTCAGGGAGGCGATATGCTGATAGACAATTATTCAGTAACAGCAGGTACAACATATTACATAGTAATATCGACATGGCCATCACCACAAAGCACAGCTTACATACATTAACCATTGCAGAGAACACATGTATGAACCCAGTAGCGAGCTATGCCGCTGTTAGTGGTGTGTAAATGGTCCTCAATTTTCAGCAGAAGTTGATGTGACCGATTTAGGTTCAGCATCTACAGTAACAGTAACCGACAACCAAGGGAGTGCACCACAAAGTACAGCAACAACAGGGATATTGACCTTTGGACCTTTTGCAAACAACACAGGCGTAGTTATTACTGTTGCAAATGATGACGATGCGAATTGTTCTTTAGCAAACCCAGCCCTTACTCGAGAATTTTGTCAAGATTTTGTTGTGGATTGTTCTGTATTACAAAGCTATGAGTTATTGCTATAGCAATGGAGTTACCAAATAATCCTATTATTTTTACATATACAAGTAGTGATGGAAATTCTTTAGAATTTAACCTTTGGTAATGCAGGACAAGTAGAAAATAATTGGAGTGACATAGTCATAGATACCAATGGCAGCTATTGTAGCACCAACAGACAATTTCTATGGAGCTGCCGGAGATTTATCAGGATTAACCCTATCAGTCCACTGGCGATACAATTTCATTCTATATTAATTCAGATGGATCAGGTAGTTGCCAAAGTAGCGGTTATACACCTATAGATGTTAGTGTTAGTTGTGCCACATGTACAAATCTACTGCAACATATACAGTTGTAGGAGATTGCGCTTTTACAGTTTTTTGTTGATGTTGATATAACCGATTTAGGCTCAGCGTCTACAGTAACAGTAACCGACAACCAAGGAGTGCACCACAAACCGCAAGTGCGCCCAGGAATATTAACCTTTGGACCTTATCCAAATACGACACAGTTCAAAATGACGGTACAAATGATGATGATGCTAACTGTTTAAAAACGAGTTCAATGTTAACACAGGCATTCTGTTTAGAGAATCTTGTGGATTGTTCTGTAGAATGAATTAAGTGCAAGTTATTGTTATCAAAATAGTGATACCAACGTATTCTCTTATATGAGTTCAGATGGTTCTCCACTTAATTTAGTTATTGATTCAGGTCAGGTTGAAGGTGCTCCTTGGGATTTTTAGATTATTTTAGATTCTGATGGTGTAACTGAATTATACAATGGTGAAGGTAATGACGGAGATTTATCTGGATTAACATTTCAATCAACAGGAGATACTATTTATTTCTCAATAACATCAGATACTTCTGTTAGTTGTGCTTCTGGAGCATTTTGCTGTTCAAGTGGAATAAACTATACGGTATCTTGTGCTACTTGTATCAATCCACAAGCCACCTATCAAGTAGTTGATGATTGTGCTAATGGCGAACAATTTTTGATTGATGTCAACGTGACAAGTTTAGGCGATGCCAATTCGTTAACTATCTCAAACAGTTTTGATGCTAATACTGTTCCAGTATCTACTAGGAACTTATCAAGTTGAATGCCATTTCCATTTTTAACAGATATCGTTGTTACTGTAAGTAATGATGATGATGTTAATTGTATTATTCATAGCTCACCAATTCAATTGCTTTGTGTCCGCCAGCAAATGACAACCCTTGTAATCTAAATTGGCATCTGTTAATGCTGATGAGTCATGTGACTCAACCACTCCAGGAACTATTATTGCGGCAACGCCTTCTGGTGTGCCAACGGGAAGCTGTGGTGGAAACCCTAATGACGATGTTTGGTTTCAGTTTACAGCTTTAAATGAAGTGCAATTAATTTCTATTTGAATGTCGCTGGTGGAACAACAAACTTAGATCATGCCGTTTATTCAGGAACTTGTGATGGGCTAACAGAATTGTATTGTTCTGCAAACACAGCAAGTGTCACACCAGAACTGGTTGTTGGAAACACCTATTACGTGAGAGTGTTTCGACTTTGGTTCTGCGGATGAAACAAGTAGTTTTGACTTGTGTATCAAAAAAGCACCAAACAATATTATTTGCGAAAATGCCGCTAATTTTTGTGGAGAAGGTGGTGCCTTATATGAGTAATATTATAGGAGTTCCTGGTGACACACAAGTAGCTTGTTTATATACAATTCCTAATCCATCTTGGAACATTATCCAAATTGGAGATCCAGGGTCCTATCAATATTCAAATGGTTCAAAACACAGAGTTCGATGCTGATGAAGCCAATTGGTCAAGGCTTGGATGTGGATTTTTTGTACTTTGGGAATGCATTGACACTTCAACAGATTTTTGTTCATTAGATTTATTGCAAGATTGTCCAACATGTCCAAATAACACTTTAGTGATCTAATTTTTATCCATTCGGAAATATTATTGATTGTAGTTATTCTGCAGCGCCAGTTGAAAACTTAACAATTGATAATGCTTTATCAGGAGAAATATATATGTATTGTTAGTAACTAATTATTCTAACCAAGCAGGAACCATCCAAATACAACAAACAAATGCAGATTGAAACAGGAGCAGGATCTACTGTCGCAGAAATACAAGTAGATTTGGGTGGCGATCAAGACTTATGTGGTTATGATGAGTTAGTATTAAATGCCGATTCTCCTTTTGCAGACAGTTATGAATGGTATGCTGATGGTTATAATAGAAGGTGAAACGTCTTCAACATTAACAGTTACCGAATCAAACATATATATACAGTTATTGCGTATGATGAAAATTGTGGTGCTACCGCTCAAGATGAAGTTACAATTAACTTCTATTTAGAGGCTACTGCCAATCAACCAGATGATATTGTTACTTGTGATGATGATGCTTCTGCAGATGGTGTTGAAGATTTTGATTTAGAATCTCAAACCGCAGCAGTATTAGGAGCGCAAAACCCTGATGATTTTTCAGTAACGTATTATGCAAGTTTAGCTGATGCCCAACAAGGTATAAACGCATTAACTTCCCCATACCTGAATACTTTAAACCCTCAAACTATTTATGTTAGAGTAGAAGATGTAGATGCTGTAGGTTCAAACTCAGGATGCTTTGCAACTACAAGTTTTGATTTAGTGATTTCTGGATAACACCAACAGCAACAAGTGTTGATATGGAAACTTGTGATGATAATTCAAAGAGATGGGTTTGAAAGCTTTACACTTACTGATAATGATGTAAAAATATCTTAGATGGACAAGATGCAACACAATATATAGTATCTTATTATGCCAACGAAGCTGATGCCAATGCTGGAACAGGGGCATTAGTTTCACCTTATACAAATACAACACCTAATCAACAAACCATTTGGGCAAGAGTTGAAAGTAATATTGCTTATGATTGTTATTCCGTAGTTGATTTTGATTTAATCGTTACACCTGTACCATATGCAACATTCAATTCAGATGTTGTAGATTATGAAGTTTGCCCAAATGCCGGTACCAATTGAAATTTCATTAGTACCAGATGGTTATACCGCTTCAGACGTTACGGTGGAATGGTATCATGATAATGATTTAGTTTCTGGACAAACAGGATTAACTTTACCAGTTTTAACGGCAGGAACTTACACTGCAATAATCACATCAAACACAACAGGGTGTACTTATGAACTTTCTGCTGAAGTCATAGAATTAGCTCAATGTATTATTCCACAGGGGATATCTCCAAATGGAGATGGATATAATGACAATTTTGATTTGAGCAGTTTTGGAGTAACCAAGATAGAGATTTTCAATCGTAATGGTAGGTTAGTATATTCTAAGACGAACTACGTAGATGAGTGGCATGGGCAGACCAATAGTGGTGATAATTTACCAGTAGGCACCTATTTTTACACGATGACCTATGATGGAGGGAAACAAAAGAGTGCTTGGGTTTATATAAACAAATAAGAGAAAACAGAAGGAGAAAAGCATGCGTACAAGAAAGAAATGTACGCATGCTCTCTGACAACTAAAACAACAAACAACAACAGATGAAAAAACTATACATCATCTAGTAATGCTAATAGCATTACAAATGCATGGGCCCAGCAAGACCCTCAGTACACACAGTACATGTATAAACATGAATGTCATCAATCCGGCTTATACAGGCTCAAGGAGCATTTATCATTTGGATTTTTATATCGCACCCAATGGGTTGGAATAGATGGAGCACCAAAGACGGGGACTTTTTTCGGACACTTACCTGTAAGTGATAAAGTAGGCGTAGGTTTATCAGTAATAGCTGATCAAATAGGTAAGTAAAGAGACCAATGCCTATGCAGATTTCTCATACACTTTAAGATTAGCAGGTGAGCATCGATTAGCTTTGGGATCAAGGCAGGCGCGACGTTTCATGACATAGGCATCTCATACAACACTATAGATGTCATAGATGAGAACGACCCTTTCTTTGCACAAAACATCAATAGCACCCCTCCAAATGTAGGCGCAGGCGTATTTTTTATTACACAGACAAATACTATTTAGCCTTTTCTGTACCAAACATATTAAATTGAGTGCATTTAGATGCCAATATGGTTATAAGATAGGTTCAGAAGTGAGTCATTATTTTCTAACAGGAGGATATGTCTTTCAAGTATCCCCTAACACAAAGCTAAAACCCTCTTTTTTAGTAAAATCAGCATTTAGTGCACCTACGTCATTTGATGTCAACCTAAACGCATTGTTTTTTGAGAAGTTTGAGATAGGTGCATCATATGAATTGGATGATTCTTTTTCAGGACTTGTAAACTTGCCATTACCCCATCGTTAAGAATAGGCTATGCATATGAGTGTAACGTCCGACATCAAAAGATACGCACCAGCATCGCATGAGTTTATGTTGTTGTTTGATTTGAATTTCCCAAAAAAAATGTATCCCGATCACCACGATATTTCTAAACAGTTAAGCTAAAGATTATGAAAAAAATTAAAATACTTTTACCTTTATACTATTGAGTAGTTTCAGCTTAATTGCTCAAAACAAAGACACCAAGAAAGCGGATAAGCACTTTTCAAGATATGAGTTTGTAGATGCCGCCGAAGATTATGCTAAGTTAATCCAAGACGGAAAAGGCGATGGTTATATTTATGGTCAGTTGGCAGAATGCTATTTACAACATATTCAATACCGTTGAAGCAGAGCGTTGGTATGCCAAGGCATTAGAAACCAGCGAAAGCCCAGAGATGATTTATAAATATGCACAAATGCTAAAGGCCAACGGTAAGTATGGAAGCCTCCAACACTCAAATGGCAAAATTCGCATCCATGCGACAAGCGATGACCGAGCAGTAGCCTTTAAAGCCAATCCAGATTATTTACCTAAAATATTAGAAAAAGGCAAGAGAAATTCAATGTTCAGAATATGAGTATTAACACCAAGTATTCAGACTTTGGAGGCACGCTGAAAAGAAGGTAAATTGTATGTAACCTCAGCAAGAAATGGAAGTAGAAAAACATACGGATGGAACGAACAACCGTTTTTAGACATCTATGAGTTTACAAAGAATGCTGATGGCACCTACCAAGCAGGCGTTTTATTAAACAGCAAGATCAGCACCAAATACCATGAAGGCGTTGTATCGTTCAGTCAGATGGAAATACGATGTTTTTCAAAGAGAAAGTTTTTTTGAGAAAGAATACGAGAAAGACTCCATCACCAAAAACAGATACGAGTGTGTTGCAATTATTCAAAGCCACCAAGACAGGTTCAGATTGGGATAATGTAGAAGGCTTTGCTTTAAACAGCGCCAATTACTGTAAAAAACCCAAGCGTAAGCACAGACGGGAAAAACCTCTATTTTGCATCAGATATGCCATCAGGATATGGAGGCTTTGATATTTATAGGCGACAATCAATGCCGATGGTAGTTTAGGCGAACCGATGAATTTAGGACAAAAGTAAATACTGAAGGTCAAGAAATGTTTCATATATCGGTGACAATGGGACCCATTATATTTTTCATCCAATGGTCATTTAGGCTTAGATTGGTTTAGATGTGTTCTACGCAAGAGATAGATGGAAAAATGGCACCTATACGTAATGTTGGTATTCCAATCAACAGCAATGCCGATGATTTTGCCTTCCATATTGATGAAGCCACAGGCGAAGGATTTGTCTCCTCCAACAGAGAAGGCGGATTAGGCGTGATGATGTCTATGCCATTAAAGCTACAACCCATATGCGATGTGTTAGTTACAGGGACAGTTACAGACATAAAGACAGGACAACCAATCAATGCAGCCAGTGTTGCATTATATGATGATGAAGGCAATAAAGTACTATCCAAAGTGACCAACTCAGATGGTACAGTCGAATTTATTGTAGAATGCAGCAAGGACACAGCATTAGAAGTGACTATGGATGGTTATGAAAGCAGAAGAGTAGCAGTAAAAGGCACTCAAGAAGAGAAGTAAATGTGCCCATAGCATTAGACCCAATAGAAAAATTGATAGTAGCCGACAAGGTAGAGTTGGCACCAATTTATTTTGATTTTGACAAATCGAACATTACCTCACAGGCCGCCTTTGAATTAGATAAGTTGGTACAGATAATGAATAAATATCCAGAGATGGTTATCAGTGCAAGTTCTCATACAGACAGTAGAGGATCAGCAGCATATAATCAAAAATTATCAGACAGACGAGCCAAAACCACCGTTCAGTATGTGATATCAAAAGGGATAGACAAAAGCAGAATCACAGGCGTAGGAAAAGGGGAGAGTGAACCTAAGGAAGACTGTGGTTCTAATTGTACTGAAGCACAACACCAACTCAACAGGCGATCTGAGTTTGTTATCACTAGTGGCGGACCACAAATGAATCAATAAGATTAAAAGAAAGGCTTCATCAAATTTTTTGATGAAGCTTTTTTGTAAAACCTTAATTTAACTAATAAGAATGCGATGAAAAAAATTACTTTATTATTCATGTTTATAGTTTCATATCTGAGTGTAAATTCACAGACGTATTTACAAGAAGATTTCAACACCGAAATTCCATCGACATGGACAGTTACAGACGAAGGGCTACAGGAGATTCGTGGGCATCAGGGATGCAGGGAGGATTTAACAGTTTGGATGGCACCAATGGAGTTTATGTAGGCAGGTGATGCCAATGGCAATGGCGTGCTACTGCATGAAATTTTAACCTCACCAGCATTTGATGCATCGGCAGCGGTGGGTTTATATTTAGATTTTGATCAATATTATAATAATATTGGAGCAGATAGTGCGATAGTAGAAGTATTTGATGGGACTTCATGGGTAGAGGTACTGAACCAGACCGCAGATGCAGGGACAGGGTTCGCAAATCCAGATCACCAACATATAGATATCACCGCCTATAAGAATGCAGCAATGCAAGTACGTTTTACTTATGATGATGGTAACGCTTGGGCATGGTACTGGATGATAGATAATGTTTCAGTATATAATTCCACATGTAACAATCCATCAGGATTAGATGCAACGGTTACGATAACGACAGCCGATTTGGAGTTGGTTAGCAGGTGGTTCAGAATCTTCATGGGAAGTGATTAATCAATTAGCAGGTACAGGCGCACCGACAGATACCGATACAGGGACATCTGTGTCTACAAATGCTTTCCAAGTGTCAGATTTAACATAACAGAAGGAGCAGATTATGAGTTTTATGTAAAGGCAAATTGTGGGACAGATGGCTATAGTATATGGGTTGAATGCATTTGTATACCATGTAGCGGATAAGGGAGACTCATGGTAACCCATTGATATTAAGTACCCCATTACCATATAGCACCACAGATGACACATCCAATTATGGAGATGATTACGTTGGCAGTCCAGGAGCAACTTGCGGTAGTACCTCAGGATACTTAGGAGGCGATGATGTGGTATACGCTTATACACCAACGGCTGATACCTCAATAGACATATCGTTAACAGGTATTGGGACATACACAGGCATATTTGTATATACAGATTGTGGCAACATAGGAGTGAATTGTGAAACAGGAGCAGTCAATGGATTTCAAGGGAGGCGATATGCTGATAGACAATTATTCAGTAACAGCAGGTACAACATATTACATAGTAATATCGACATGGCCATCACCACAAAGCACAGCTTATACATTAACCATTACAGAGAACACATGTATAGACCCAGTAGCGAGCTATGCCGCTGTTAGTGATTGTGTAAATGGTCCTCAATTTTTTGTAGAAGTTGATGTGACCGATTTAGGTTCAGCATCTACAGTAACAGTAACCGACAACCAAGGGAGTGCACCACAAAGTACAGCAACAACAGGGATATTGACCTTTGGACCTTTTGCAAACAACACAGGCGTAGTTATTACAGTTGCAAATGATGACGATGCGAATTGTTCTTTAACAAGCCCAACCCTTACACAAGAAATTTGTGTAGATTATATTGTTGATTGCTCAGTTGGCCCGCAAAACTTAATATATTGTTATCAAAATAACGATACAAATGTTTTCACCTTTACAAGTAATGATGGAACCCCTCTAAACTTTGTCATTAATTCAGGGCAAGTGGAAAATGGATGGGATGAATTGCATGTATATAATACAGACGGAACAGAAATGACACCAGATAATTTTTATGGTAATAATGGTGATGTTTCAGGAGTTTACTACCAATCTGCAGGCGATACAATTTCATTTACAGTAACTTCAGATGGTGTTTTCAGTTGCCAAACAGAAGGCTATCAGCCTTTAGATATTACTGTAAGTTGCGCCACATGTATTAATCCTTCGGCAACCTATGCTATAGTTGATGATTGTGATAATGGCGATCAATTTTTGATAGATGTCAACGTCACAAGTTTGGGTTCAGCGAGTTCACTTACAATATCTAACAATATTGATACCAATACAGTTTCGGCAAATGCTGTTGGAACATACCAAATTGGACCATTCCCATTTTCAACAGATATCATTGTAACATTAAGTAATGATGATGATATTAATTGTGTGATTAATAGTTCAGCATTTCAATTACTTGCTTGTCCGCCTGCAAATGATAACCCTTGCAACGCTACTGTTGCAGTTGTAAACGAAGATGGCACTTGCGATTTGACAACTCCAGGAACAGTTTTAGAAGCTACACCTTCAGGTATTCCTGCAGGAACATGCTTTGGTGATCCAAATGATGATGTTTGGTTCCAATTTACGGCTTTACATGAAGAAGAAATTATATCAATAAATAACATTTCAGGAGGTACAAATGATCTTGATTTTGCTATTTACGAAGGAACTTGCGATGCTTTGACACAAATATTTTGTTCTCCAGACATAGCTAACGTAACACCTCAATTGATTGTTGGAAACATCTATTATATTAGAGTATTCTCGGCTGGAACTGCTGATGCGACAAGTAGTTTTGATTTATGCATAAGTGAAGCACCAGGCAATGTAATTGTTGACCAAACAACCTATACAGTTGAACAACTTATTCAAGATATTTTGGTAAATAGCCCATGTGCTCAGGTTTCTAACATTACTTATTCAACAGGAACCGATTATGGTCAAGAAAATGGAATTGGTTATTTTACTTCAGATGGAGTTGGATTTCCATTCCAAGAAGGGATTTTACTTACTTCAGGTGATGCGAATCTTGCAAGCGGACCAAATACCAATGCTATGAGCGTTGGAACTAATTCGTGGCTTGGTGATGCCGATTTGAATGCGACAGTTGGAATTACATCTAATAACGCATCAATAATTGAATTCGATTTTGTGCCATTAGCTGAAGAAATCAGCTTTGATTTTTTAATGGCTTCAGAAGAATATAATGGTAGCACAGGAGGTTCGTTTGAATGTACTTACTCTGATGCTTTTGCATTTTTATTAACAGATCCTGATGGTGTCACAACAAATTTAGCCGTCTTACCAGAGACAACGACACCAATATTAGTAACCAATATTCACCCTGAAAATCCGTCATGTCCCGCTATTAATGAACAATATTTTGGAGGCTATACGCCACAAAATTTGCCATCTACATCATTTGATGGCAGAACCAAAGTTTTTACAGCTCAATCTGCTGTTACTGTAGGTGCGACATATCATATAAAATTAGTAATAGCCGATGCTACAGATAGCGCATTAGATTCAGGCGTATTTTTAAAAGCAGGAAGTTTTGACTTGGGAGAAGCTAATTTAGGTGATGATATAACCATTGCAGCAGGAACTGCTGTTTGTGGCGGAGAAGAAGTTATTTTGAACACCAATGTTCCAAATATTAATCATATATGGTATTATGATGGTATTGAAATCCCTGGTGAAACCTCTTCAACTTTAGTAGCAACTGAACCAGGAGAATATACAGTACAAATTGTTTTTTCAAGTGCTTGTTTTATTAGTGATTCTATTATAGTTGAGTTTTTGCCTAACCCAGAAGCTCATACACCACCAGACCTTATTGGTTGTGACACGTCACTTTCAACAGCTGAATTTAACCTTACAGATAATGATAGTGCAATTTTAGGTGACCAAAATCCTGATGATTTTACTGTTACCTATCATTTGTCAGAACAAGATGCAATTGATAATATAAACCCACTTGTAAGCCCATATACAAATATTTCAAACCCTCAGGTTGTTTATGCACGAGTTACAGACAATGCTACATCATGTCATGCTATTACTAATTTCTCTTTAACAGTTAATGATGTTCCTGTTACTACATTTACTACTGATTTTGATTATGAGGTTTGTCCAAATGCAACAGTACCAATTGAAATTTCAGCAACACCAAATAATTATTCTACTTCTGAAGTGACCATTAATTGGTATCAAAATGGAGTTTTAATCTCTGGTCAAAATAGCCTAAACTTGCCAGTTTTAACAGCAGGTCTTTATGAAATTGAAGTGATTTTTAATAATTCAGGGTGTTCAAGTATTACTGGTCAAGAAGTCATAGAATTAGCTCAATGTATTATTCCACAGGGGATATCTCCAAATGGAGATGGATATAATGACAATTTTGATTTGAGCAGTTTTGGAGTAACCAAGATAGAGATTTTCAATCGTAATGGTAGGTTAGTATATTCTAAGACGAACTACGTAGATGAGTGGCATGGGCAGACCAATAGTGGTGATAATTTACCAGTAGGCACCTATTTTTACACGATGACCTATGATGGAGGGAAACAAAAGAGTGCTTGGGTTTATATAAACAAATAAGAGAAAACAGAAGGAGAAAAGCATGCGTACAAGAAAGAAATGTACGCATGCTCTCTGACAACTAAAACAACAAACAACAACAGATGAAAAAACTATACATCATCCTAGTAATGCTAATAGCATTACAAATGCATGGACAGCAAGACCCTCAGTACACACAGTACATGTATAACATGAATGTCATCAATCCGGCTTACGCAGGCTCCAAGGAGCATTTATCATTTGGATTTTTATATCGCACCCAATGGGTTGGAATAGATGGAGCACCAAAGACAGGGACTTTTTTCGGACACTTACCTGTAAGTGATAAAGTAGGCGTAGGTTTATCAGTAATAGCTGATCAAATAGGGCCAGTAAAAGAGACCAATGCCTATGCAGATTTCTCATACACTTTAAGATTAGCAGGTGAGCATCGATTAGCTTTTGGGATCAAGGCAGGCGCGACGTTTCATGACATAGGCATCTCATACAACACTATAGATGTCATAGATGAGAACGACCCTTTCTTTGCACAAAACATCAATAGCACCACTCCAAATGTAGGCGCAGGCGTATTTTATTACACAGACAAATACTATTTAGCCTTTTCTGTACCAAACATATTAAATTCAGTGCATTTAGATGCCAATGGTTATAAGATAGGGTCAGAAGTGAGTCATTATTTTCTAACAGGAGGTTATGTCTTTCAAGTATCCCCTAACACAAAGCTAAAACCCTCTTTTTTAGTAAAATCAGCATTTAGTGCACCTACGTCATTTGATGTCAACCTAAACGCATTGTTTTTTGAGAAGTTTGAGATAGGTGCATCATATAGATTGGATGATTCTTTTTCAGGACTTGTAAACTTTGCCATTACCCCATCGTTAAGAATAGGCTATGCATATGACAGTGTAACGTCCGACATCAAAAGATACGCACCAGCATCGCATGAGTTTATGTTGTTGTTTGATTTGAATTTCCCAAAAAATGTATCCCGATCACCACGATATTTCTAAACAGTTAAGCTAAAGATTATGAAAAAAATTAAAATACTTTTTACCTTTATACTATTGAGTAGTTTCAGCTTAATTGCTCAAAACAAAGACACCAAGAAAGCGGATAAGCACTTTTCAAGATATGAGTTTGTAGATGCCGCCGAAGATTATGCTAAGTTAATCCAAGACGGAAAAGGCGATGGTTATATTTATGGTCAGTTGGCAGAATGCTATTACAACATATTCAATACCGTTGAAGCAGAGCGTTGGTATGCCAAGGCATTAGAAACCAGCGAAAGCCCAGAGATGATTTATAAATATGCACAAATGCTCAAGGCCAACGGTAAGTATGAAGCCTCCAACACTCAAATGGCAAAATTCGCATCCATGCGACCAAGCGATGACCGAGCAGTAGCCTTTAAAGCCAATCCAGATTATTTACCAAAGATATTAGAAAAAGGCAAGAAATTCAATGTTCAGAATATGAGTATTAACACCAAGTATTCAGACTTTGGAGGCACGCTGAAAGAAGGTAAATTGTATGTAACCTCAGCAAGAAATGGAAGTAGAAAAACATACGGATGGAACGAACAACCGTTTTTAGACATCTATGAGTTTACAAAGAATGCTGATGGCACCTACCAAGCAGGCGTTTTATTAAACAACAAGATCAACACCAAATACCATGAAGGCGTTGTATCGTTCAGTCCAGATGGAAATACGATGTATTTTTCAAGAGAAAGTTTTTTTGAGAAAGAATACGAGAAAGACTCCATCACCAAAAACAGATACAGTGTGTTGCAATTATTCAAAGCCACCAAGACAGGTTCAGATTGGGATAATGTAGAAGGCTTTGCTTTAAACAGCGCCAATTACTCTGTAAAAAACCCAAGCGTAAGCACAGACGGAAAAACCCTCTATTTTGCATCAGATATGCCATCAGGATATGGAGGCTTTGATATTTATAAGGCGACAATCAATGCCGATGGTAGTTTAGGCGAACCGATGAATTTAGGACAAAAAGTAAATACTGAAGGTCAAGAAATGTTTCCATATATCAGTGACAATGGGACCTTATATTTTTCATCCAATGGTCATTTAGGCTTAGGTGGTTTAGATGTGTTCTACACCAAAGAGATCGATGGAAAAATGGCACCTATACGTAATGTTGGTATTCCAATCAACAGCAATGCCGATGATTTTGCCTTCCATATTGATGAAGCCACAGGCGAAGGATTTGTCTCCTCCAACAGAGAAGGCGGATTAGGCAGTGATGATGTCTATGCCATTAAAAAGCTACAACCCTTATGCGATGTGTTAGTTACAGGGACAGTTACAGACATAAAGACAGGACAACCAATCAATGCAGCCAGTGTTGCATTATATGATGGTCAAGGCAATAAAGTACTATCGAAAGTGACCAACTCAGATGGTACAGTCGAATTTATTGTAGAATGCAGCAAGGACACAGCATTAGAAGTGACTATGGATGGTTATGAAAGCAGAAGAGTAGCAGTAAAAGGCACTCAAGAAGAAGAAGTAAATGTGCCCATAGCATTAGACCCAATAGAAAAATTGATAGTAGCCGACAAGGTAGAGTTGGCACCAATTTATTTTGATTTTGACAAATCGAACATTACCTCACAGGCCGCCTTTGAATTAGATAAGTTGGTACAGATAATGAATAAATATCCAGAGATGGTTATCAGTGCAAGTTCTCATACAGACAGTAGAGGATCAGCAGCATATAATCAAAAATTATCAGACAGACGAGCCAAAACCACCGTTCAGTATGTGATATCAAAAGGGATAGACAAAAGCAGAATCACAGGCGTAGGAAAAGGGGAGAGTGAACCTAAGGAAGACTGTGGTTCTAATTGTACTGAAGCACAACACCAACTCAACAGGCGATCTGAGTTTGTTATCACTAGTGGCGGACCACAAATGAATCAATAAGATTAATGGCAATAAATAACTAACCAATTTCTTGAAACTCTGTCTAAATTTAGGCAGAGTTTTTTATTAGAATATCTTCATCAATAAAATAGATATAAAGATACAAGTGATGGGAATGAGGCATAAAACCCATACACTATAACTTGTGTTTTTGCGTTGTTGGGCATTTAATACTTTCCTTTTTTTGCCGCTGTATTGCATCCAATTTTTGAAATATAATATGAATAACACGATACCAAACAATGACCAAGCTTTAGTAGAAGCTATTGTAATGACATTCATCTGGTTTAAAAATTCCGCAAAGAATATGCCAAGGACTAATAAAAACGATCCTTGCACTAATGTGATATAAAACATAGCTATATCATTTGCTGATTTTTTATACCTTCCTTTTTTAAGGTGATTGAATATGTTAAAGAATAATTGATTAAAAAATGACATCGTGTTAAATATCACTAGTTAAAAAACAAAACCTGTTAGCATTAAACTAACAGGTTTTTGTTATATAAAATTTAGTTTAAAGCTTATTGAGTGGCTAAGATAGTGAAATCATCTACTTGATATGCACCATCTAATGTCGTATCTGTACCAGAACCAGTAACTTTAAAAGCCACATACAAGGTTCCTGTGTACGATGATAGGTCAATTAAACCAGAGTCAACAAACTCATACCAGTCATTACTTTGTGACGCTAACTGAGCAGAAATTGGAGTCCAAGTAGCAGCTAACACATTAGTACCATCATAATCCGTTGAGACCATAACCTCTAAGGTGTTATCTGGTGAATCTAAATGGTGTTGCGCAGTTTTAAAGTTTAAGAACTCATTTTCTTGAGCATCCATATCAATACCTGGAGAAATTAACCAACCAATGTTTACAGGGCTTCCTGAGTTGTACGTACTAAACTCTGCATAGCCATTTCCTGAGAATGTTTTTTCTCTCCATTTAAAAGTTCCAGCTTCACTAAAGTTAGTCCATCCTGGTAAATCTAAGTTGGTGTTGTTTACGGCTGTTTGGAAATCTTCACTAAATACAACTGAAAAGTCATCAATATTTAATGGTGTACATCTGTCACCAGTCATATTTACATCTGTTACGTCATTTAATGCTAATATTAAAGAGCTACCATCAAATGTTTTTGAGATGATACCAGCAATACTACCATTTCCAGTAGGTAATAAGTTGTCTTTAAAAGATGCAAATGAACTAGTTTCTAATTTAAAGGTTGAATATTCAAAACCTGTACATGCTTGCATCGTTCTTGAAGTATCAAAATTTTGAACAGGATCAAAGTAACGTAAGCCATTTAAATTGTCGGCAAATTCTACACCATCAAATTGTACATAAAGGCCAACATGACTTCCATTGACTTGTGAAAAAGTTAATGGTAATGGCGTTAATGTCATAGTATTTTGAGATCTAAACATACTTGTTTTTACTTGGTTTTGAGTAAGGCTAACAACGGTTGTTCCGTATTGGTCTGTCTCTGTTCCTCCACCAATTGCAGTTACTTGGTTGCCTACTCGTTCTTCACCAACATATAAACCTGTAAGTTTAATATAAACCTCACGTCCTACGTTAAACTGATTATAAGTATCTACTTGGTTAAGAATTACTTTAATCCCTGAGGTTGGATTTTCTGGCGCATCTTGTAAGAAAAGTTCTTTAAAAAAGTTACCAGTTTGGTCAGATGAGCTTACATAGCCTTTAACAACAATATTGGTTTCAATATGCTCTGGCATACTGTTTTGGTACATGTTTTTAACTTCAGGAATGGTTACTAAGGTCATTGTACCAGCATCAATTTGAGCTAAGATAGCATTTAAACCAGCATTTTCTTCAGTTCCTAAGCTATTAGGCACTGTATAATCGTCATCTTGTACACACGAAGACATTGTTAAAGCCAATGTAACTATCGTGAAAAAAGTTAAAATTTTGTTCGTTTTCATAAGTGTTAATATTATATTTTTCATAATCAATTTTTTTTAAAATCTAAAGTACACATTTACAAAGTAAGTAGCACCACGACCATACCAGTATTTTGAACCAAATACAGGTGTTGCATTACTGGCATCATCTCTTAATTCTCTATAGTTGGCGTTTCTTCCTTGTTCAAAACCGCCTGTTTTGTAAACGGCATCTAATACATTGCTTACACTTGCAAAGAATCCAACATAATAACCGTCAATTTTCCATGATTTACCACCAACAAGATTGATGTTCATATAATTATCAAACTTTTCTTGTTTTAATAATTGTTTGGCAACTTGTGGATCATAATCATTAAATGGTAAGCCATCAGAATCTAAATAAAAGTTTTTGGTTCTGGTTAATGGGCTCACATCTACGTATGTATTATCAAAAAAGTTTGCTGTTGCACCAAACCACCAATAATCTGGGTCACGGTATTCAAAACCTACTGAATATGCTGTTTGTGGTCCGCCAGCCAATTTGTAGTTTTTTAAATTTGATTTTCCGTAATCAATTCTATTATCCATTGATGTAAAGCTTGAAGATGTTAACACCAAATTAGGGTTATTTGCATAGGTGTATTGACCAACAGCTGCAACACCTTTTAATTTAATTGTTGGTGTTACTTGGGCTTCAATTCCAAATTCTGCACCAATGTGTTTTTTGTCAATACCTTGTAAAATTTCTTGCACAAAAGCCGAAGTGTCATTTTCTGAAATGTCATAGCCACTTAAACCGTCAGCATAATAAAATGAAATTTCATTGGCATTTTCCATTTTGGCATAATATCCTGTTAATTTAGCTTTTACTATGGATGAACGGAAAATGTAACTTGCATCAACAGATGTTACTTTTTCTTCAGAAAGACCACTTACAACACGATTGTTTTCTCTAGAATTTGAATATGTGTTTCGTAAAGAAGGCGCTTTAGTGATATAGCCAGCATTAAAATCTAAAAGATGTTTTCCTGTAATTTTATAGGTCAATCCTGCTTTTGCACCAAGACCACTAAAACTTAATTTTTTACCTTTTCCTAATGAATTACCTATATATGATTCATGTTCAAATAAACCTTCTCTTTGGTAAGTTGTATGTGTTAAGCTTGCAGCAGCATAAAAATCGACTTTATTGTACTTAAATTGAGCTTGAGCAAAACCAGAAAGAATATTTGCATACAAATTATAATTGTACTTTATTTTTCCGCCTTTGCCTACAATTTGGTTTGGATGTTGTAAATCAAATTGAACATTATCAAAAGAATCTACATTCAAATAACCGTTAGATCCTAATAAGTCTATAATTTCAGCAAAGTTTTCAGATTTTAAATGACTGTAATTAACAGATCCATTAATTGTGATATTGTCATTAATATCTGTAGTTAAAATGGTGTTTGCAGTAAGTTGTTTGTCATCGTTTCTGTCTTCATACAAAACATATGCGGCAGACAAACCATTAATGTTATTGGTTAAATTGGCATCATACATTCTGTTCCAATCTATTTGACCATCGTTTAAGAAATTTTGTTCTAATTGGTATGCCGTTGCATAATCTGGACCATTTGGATCGGCTAAAGCATAACTTGGTAATTTTTGATAGTAAGTAGCTGTTGGATTTGGACCACCAGGATAATCTAAACGACTATTTCCTATTTTTCCAAATTGATAACCTATATTAGTATTTAGTGATGTTTTATTGCTAATAGTCCAGTAATGGTTTAACATTAATATTGGCTCAACAACTTCTTTAACTCTGGAGTTGCGTTTTTCTCCATCTTGCCAACCCCAATATTCATTATATTTAATACCTTTTAGGTCATAAACTTCTTGTGTGTTTGGAGATGATTTACCTCTGCGGTTTGGCGCATAAATGGAGGTAAAGTTGATACTGTGTTTATCGTTTATTTTCTTTTCAATAGACGCAAAAAAGGAGTTTGAATCATAAAAGGTTGCATCTTGGTAGCCTTCATTTCCCCAACGTCTTCCTGCTGCAGCTGTAACAGCCCATCCACCTTTCATGGCACCTGTCGCATAACTTGCCATGACGCGGTTTGTGTAACTTCTGTCTGAAGACGAGTAAGTAAAACGGCCACCTTTTCTATACTGAGAAGCTCTGGTATTAATATTGGTAGCTCCAAGAACGCCTCCAAACGTATAATTTGAAGGTGATAACCCTGTTGATAGTTCTTGGTTTCTAACAACGTCATTTAAACCTCCCCAATCACTCCATTGAGGTCTTCCATTATAGAGTTTGTTCATTGAAATTCCGTTAATTAAAACAGCTCCATTGTCAGAATCTAAACCTCTGACATTAAAAAAGGAAGAACTAAACTCAAAAGCAGCTGTGTTTTGAAACACATCTTGTGATGATTGTAACAAACCTGAAATATTATCAGCACCTCCAGTGTCATCATTCAATTCATCATCTGTTAAGGTAATGGTAAATTGATCAACAGAATCACTCACATCAATATTTAGTGTCATGCCACTAATATCAAGTGTTTTTCCTTCGTTTACAACAATTGGGTAACGTTTGGTTACATAGCCTCGTTTTTCTACTTTTAACATTTGCTCACCAAGAGGAATGTCACTCGTAAAGCTAAATTCACCTTTTGAATCTGTTTGCGTGGTTAATAAGGTTTTTTCAATAGAAATGGTAACATCAGGAATTGGTTCATTGGTAGTGCCATCTAAAACACTCCCTTTTACAACAGTTTGTGATACTGCTGTAAAAACAGAAAACAATCCGAATAAGTAAATAAATAAACTTTTTTTCATGCTTAAATTTAAGATTAATAGTCTTTTTACCTCTAAATAAGTATTATTTAAGGCTAGCAAATTTACATTATTTATAATAAATATATACTTTTGGTGTAAAATTTGTATTAACAAAACAAAAATATAATATATAAAAAACATGAAATCCGTTAAAAACCTATTCATAGCACTGTTTTTATTGATTGCTATAAATGCTTGGTCACAAGAAAAAAAGCATTTTAAAATTCACACTATTGCATTTTATAATTTAGAAAACTTGTTTGATACCATAAATGATACAACTAAGTTTGATGAGGCAAGTCCAATAATGGAATTAAATACTGGTAAGGAAGAAGCCTACAAAAAGAAAGTACATAATATGGCAAGGGTTATTGCAGATATTGGTGCTGATGAGGCTAAAGACTCTCCTGCTATTTTAGGTATTTCTGAGGTAGAAAACAGAGGTGTTGTTGTTGATTTGGTTAATGATCCTTTATTGTTAGGAAAAGATTATGGAATTATTCATTATGACTCACCTGATAAAAGAGGAATTGATGTAGCAATGATTTACCAAAAAGCCTTATTTAAACCGATAAGCACAAGCAGTCATACGCTTAAAATTTATGATGATCTTACAAGAGATCGTGTATACACCAGAGATCAACTTTTGGTAACGGGTAAGTTGGATGGCGATTTAATACATATCATAGTTAACCATTGGCCATCGCGTAGTGGTGGTGAAGCGCGTAGCAGGTCTAAACGTGTGGCTGCAGGAAAATTGAACAGACACATCATTGATTCACTTCAAGCCATTGATCCTTACGCCAAAATATTTACAATGGGCGATTTGAACGATGACCCAATAAACGCAAGCGTTAAAGAAGGTGTTGGTGCCAAAGCGGAAAAAGACGAAGTGGGACTTAAAGATATTTACAATCCATATGAAGATTTTTATAAAAGAGGTTTAGGAACCACAGCTTATAGAGATGCTTGGAGTTTGTTTGATCAAATAATGATGTCAAAACCATTGTTAGAAAAAGATTATTCATCTTACAGATTTTATAAAGCAGGTATTTATAATAAATATTATTTAACTCAAAAGCGAGGCCGCTACAAAGGCTATCCATATAGAAGTTGGTCTGATGGTGGATTTTCAGGAGGGTTTAGTGACCACTTCCCAGTATATATCTATTTGATAAAAGAAGTTTCAGATGCTGAATAAAAACATTCTTTAATAAAAAAGAGGCTGTCTTAAAATCTAAGTCAGCCTCTTTTTTATTGTGATATTACAACCAAGTATTCCACGGAATTTTAGCCAATATCAATATTAAAGCTAAGGTGTAAAAAATAGCTATCATTTTAAATTTTGACTTAGAAGTCAATTTCTTTTTATGCTTTGAATATCCAACAGTAACCAATATGACTGCTAAAATCATAGTGAATGGATGCTCAATGATGTTGGAACGCAATACATCATTTTTCATTAAAGTGCTCATTCCCATTTCACTTATCAGACTGATATAGTCAGACACAATAAATAGCAAAATGCCTAATAACAACTGGATATGAGTTACAATTAAAGTAAACAATGAAATCCTGAAATCTTTAGCGTGAAACTCTTTGTTTCCAAAATATTTAATAAGCGCATTAAAGGTAGATAATACCAAAACCAATAAAACAAGGTAAGCCCAATAGGAATGTAAAATTTTAATTGTATCGTACATAATATGTATTTGAAGGGTTAGATAACAAAAATACTAATTTTAAAACTTCAATGAGATATTTATTCTGAAATCTCAATCCATCGCTTGGCTTCATTTCCAAACTCATCTACTACAGTAATCACATGTTTTCCTTGTTTTGGAAGTATTGCAAACTCATGAATGTTTTTAGTACTCCCCAAAAACGTATCATCCAAATACCAAAACACCAGAGTTTCTGGTTTAGAATGGGCAATTTTTATAATGAGGTTATTGGTGTTGCCATCAAAATCTTTGGGTAAAAAAATGGTATTGTTTTCTTTAGGATAAATAAACTGCATCGTTATGGCGTTGTCTCCCAAACAATCGGCTCTAAATGGTGGTAAAGGTTTATAAAACGGATTTTTTGCTTTGTAATAATAAGCCATTAAAGGTGGCAATACAAACCACGATTTGTTTATAATAGCATCTAAATTTTCACAAGAAGTATTGACTTGAAATTGTTCGCTTTTGTCTAAATGAACAAGGACATGATACGGACATGGTTGCGTTTTTAAACCGCTTAATTGTACAAATTTCAACGCTGTGTCATCACAATTTGGTGAGGCTCTGTAACCACTTTTGGTGCAAATTTCAACTTCTTGCATTTCATCAAAAGGTTTTGCAAACCAGTCACTATTTGGTAACAAATCAAACACATCAAATAAAATTGGAGCTGCTGTTTGTACACCAACTAAACCTGGTCTGCCTTCACCATCAGCATTTCCAACCCAAACGCCAACTACATAATCTTTGGTAGTGCCTATTGCCCAAGCATCTCTAAACCCAAAACTGGTGCCTGTTTTCCAAGCAATCTGTTTAGAACTGTCAAAAAATTCCCAGTTTTCATTACCTTCTGGACGGTTGACTTCTTTTAAACTTTCAAAAGTTAAATAAATGGAAGCCGCATCAAAGAGTGTTTTTTCATTGGTTTTTTTTCCAAAATCAATTGATGAATCTGCTAAAAATGTAGGCTCGCAAAATTCATTACTAAAATATTCGCTTGAGCTTTCGTTGTAATGATTTAAAGTAGATGAAAGCGCTCCGTAACTTTTACACAAATCCCAAAGATTACTTTCGGCACCACCAAGAATAAGCGATAAACCATAATGGTTGGCATTGTACTTTAAATCTTTAAGATGTAACGCTTTTAAATAATGATGAAACCGATCCAATCCAAATGTGTGCAACATTCTAACTGCAGGCACATTTAAAGAACGCGATAAGGCGTTGCTTGCAGGTACAGCACCATCATAACTTTTATTAAAATTTTCTGGATTATAATTTCCAAATTGTGTTGGTACATCAGTTACTAACGTGTTTGGTAATATATCGCCAGCATCTAACATAGCTGCATACAAAAAGGGTTTTAAAATGCTACCTGTACTTCTGGGTTTATCAATAATATCGACATCTTTTTGGTGGGTTTTATCCGTTGGTGTATTGCCAACATATGCTAAAACTTTTCTGGTGTGGACATCTAAAACCAAAACGGCAGCATTGTATATTTCATTTTGCTTTAAGTTGTTGTAATGATTTTTTACAATAGCATTAACTTGCTCTTGAAGTTTGATGTCAATAGTTGTTTTGATGCGTTTCCCATAATGATTTTGCGTTACTTTTTGTAGCAAATGTGGTGCTATTTGTGGCAATGGATAAGGTTTTTTTGGCAAACTTTCAGCTACAGATAAATTATAAGTCAGCGAATCAATGATTTGATTTTTTAATAACTTTTGGAGTAAAAGATTTCGTTTTATTAATAATTTCTTTTGATTTTTCCCTGGATAAATTAAACGTGGCGCATTGGGCAACACTGCAAGTGTAGCACTTTCTGCCCAAGATAATTGGTTAGCATCTCTGTTAAAATAGCGCCATGAAGCTGCATCCAAACCAACCACATTACCTCCAAATGGCGCATTGCTACTATAGTAAGACAGTATTTTTTCTTTAGAAGCTCTAAACTCCAATCGTGTGGCTAAAATAATTTCTTTTAGCTTTTCAAGATAGGTTCGTGCTTGTCCTTTTCGTGATAAACGAATGACCTGTTGTGTAATGGTGCTTCCGCCTCGTTTTACGTTTCTGGAGCTTAAATTATCACGTAAGGCTTTAAAAATTGAAATTGGGTTAAAACCAGGATGTTTATAAAAATATTCGTCTTCAAATTGAAGAATGCAGGTTTTAAATTTTGCTGGAACACTGTCGTTTTGAGGAAATCGCCATTGTCCATCTTTTGCAATTTGCGCTCCTAAAAGGGCATTATTGGCACTCGTAATGACAGTTGCTGTTGGGTCTTTAAAAAGCTGTTTTGGCAAACAAAAATAATAGGCAATTAAAAGGATAGCAATAATTGCCAACTTAATTTTATGACGTTTTATGTAAGCTGTTATTTTTTTCAATTTTCAAATTCATACTCGCATTCTACCTTGCAAATTCTAACATTGTACCAATTATACCAATCGGTTCTCCCTTTTTGTTGTGCAACTAAATGCTCAGACTGTTGTTTCCAGTTTTTAATAGCTTCTAAATTTTTCCAATAACTAACCGTAATTCCTAACGTGTTTCTTGCACTATCCAAGCCAATAAAACCGTTTTGTTTTTTTGCTAAAGTTTCCATGAGTTCAGACATTTCAGTATAACCATCAATAGTCTCTTTTTGAGTTGATGTAAAAATGACAGCGTAATAAGGTACAAAGTCTTTGCTCATAATCAATGTTTCTTTTTGTCCCAAGTTAATACGTTTACACCTTTTGAATAATGGACTCTATTAGGCTTATTGTTTAAAAGATGATTGAATTTGGGATAATTTATGTCTAATTTTTTGACTAAAACAGATTGTATTGGCCATTCTAAATGATGTACATCATACGCAATAATATGATTTTTATAATCCTGAAAAACAGCATAACGTTCGGTAAGCCAAATATCGGTTTCGTCTTTTTTAAAAGTGGAAGTCTCTAATCTGTAACTAATATCCAATTGATTGTTTGCCTTTGGATGATGTGATTGGTAACTAAAATTGGTTCGTTGCATGTTAGCGTATTCATAAGGAAATTTTGAAATGGCTTTTAAAATTTTGCAAGACGATTTTTTGCTACCTTCCATGCTCAAAAAATAAACACTCGGTTTTTTGTTGTATTTAATATAAGTACGAATATTAATTTCATGAAAATTAGAAATATGAGGCAATTTTGGTAAGCTTCGTATGCCAATATGGTTCATATCAAAAGCCACTAAACTTATCCAGCATTTTCCGTTTAAGGTTTCCAGTTCTAAGGCATCAGGAATAAAAGGCTCAACAAGTTTTGGGGCAACTTCCCAATGTAAAAATAAGACTTTGTTCCATTCTTGATAGAATTTCCAAGGCCGTTTAGGAACTTTAAAAGGCCTGTGGTTTGTTTGTTTTAAAATTTCTGAAGCCTTCATGATTATTAGTTTTCAACCTCAATCCATCGTCCTTTTGTTCTTACTAAATAATCGTTATCATACATAGCTTCTGCCTGAATTCCAGGTAAATAGTAGGTTCCTAAATAAGAAGCATTTAGCATAACATGAAAGGTTTTAGTGCTGTATTTTCCTTTTTTATTCAAATCAAAATAAAAATTTACACGATCATCTCGAATATCTGTATAACGTGCTTCACTTGTAGTAGTATCGCCAAAAGCTGTAAAACGCGTGTTGACAATTTCCCAACCAGATGGGAAAATTTGTGTCAAAGCAATATTGTTGACGTTTTCATCTTTTAAGTTGCTAACTGTTACAGTTGCTACAAAATCTTGACCTTGTTGTAGTTTGTCAATACTAATAGTGTTGCCTTTTAAATCTTTATAAACCACTGAAATACTTAAACCGCGCTGTTCAGCAATTTCGGTTCCTAAAGGCAATTTACCAGAATTAAGCACGTTGATGTAAACCACATTATCCAGATTATTTTTAAAACTGAAGCTATTTTTACCATCTTTTATTGGTAAATCACGTTGTGCAATGGCACTTTTAGTGTCAATCGTTTCGGTTTTGCCGTTGAGCGTGTATTCCAATTTCATGGCTTTGCCGCCATTGGCTTCCACCATTTTTGCCATTGCCAATAAACTATATGCTGTTGTTTGCGTGCTCATCCATTGATTGCTTGATAGGTCTTTTGCAATATATTCTGACAACTCTCTGGCTTTCGGATTTTTGGTCAAAATCATCGTTTCTAAAGCCATCGCTCTATTTCTATCCACCGAACCATAAGTATAGTAATTGTATTTTGGTGTTGTAAAATTGATATTTGCTGTGCTCGAAACATTGTTGCTGGCTTCTTTTTGTCCAGCTAATGCGTAGGCTGCTGCTAATCGCCATTTGGCTTCATTTGATAATTCGCTAAATTCACGCAAACGGTTCATAGATGCCAAATCTGGACTTCCAGCTAATGCCAAGGTGTACAATCTATAAGCTTGGGCTAAATCGGAATTGTAGTTTTTGTAGCTTGGACGCCAATCACGAGCAGCTTGTTTTTGATATTTTAACCAATTGCTTTTAAAGGTCAATGGTAATACAAAGCCTTTTTTCTCTGCTTCCAACATAAAGTGGCCAGCATAACTGGTACTCCAATCGTTGGCTGAGTTTTCGCCCATCCAATAACTCATACCACCATTAGGGAGTTGGAAAAAGCCTAAACGTTTGATGCCATTTTCAATATTAGTCTGAATTTCTTGTTTTTTCTTATAAGGCAAATCAAAAATATCATTCAAATATAATTGAGGAAACACACTTGATGTAGTTTGCTCTAAACAACCATGAGGATATTGCACTAAATAGTTTAAACGACGTGAAAAATCCATTGGTGGCATGGTTGAAAATTCTACAGTTGCCGAATTGCTGCCTACAACACCAAATGTTGAAAGGTCTAAATTGGATGTTTCATTAGCCGTTAATGTTTTGCTGATGACTTTTGAGGTAATAGGATTCGGATTATAAACGTCAATTTCTACTTTGTAGGTCGATGTTTCGCCATTTCCTGAGGCTATTACTTCAACGGTGTTAAAGCCATTGGCTTTGCTAACATCTAATTGAAAATAAGCCATTTGCTCATCGGGTTTCGTGAAACTTAATGATTTGGTAGTGTCGCCAACGACTTCAATGCCATTGCTTAATTTTAAACGGATGGTTACATTTTTCACTTTAGGTTCCATGGCAAAAACAGTAACAGGAAGTGTTACTTTTTCTCCTGGACTTAATTTTCGTGGCAAAGTTGCCAACACCATCAATGGTTTCTTAACCTGAACGGATTTGTCTGCACTTCCATAAGCTTCGGCATCATCATTTCCAGCAACTACCATCATTCTAACAGCTCCAATATAATTTGGCATTTTTATTTTGTGAGATGCTTTTTCACCAGCTTTTAATATAAAAGGGCCTAAATATTTTACAACTGGTTGAAATCGGTTCGCTTTTTTGTTTTTCCCAGAAGCAGCATTTCCATCACCACCAATGGCAAATACCTGATCAATACTTCCTGTATAAGCACCAATAACGTCATCAAAAATGTCCCAAGTTTTGACACCTAACGCTTCGCGAGCATAAAAAGCATCCCAAGCATTTGGTGTTTTAAATCGAGTTAAGTCCAACAATCCTTCTTCAACCATAGCAATGGTGTAAGTCATTGGTTTTTTGTGTTTTTCAGACACGATCACTTCAAATGTTTGTTCTGGTTTTAAGGTATCTGGCATGCTAATTTCGGGTTCTAATTTGGTGTTTGGATTTTCGACCATGATAGGAATGACGCCATACAAACGAATTGGTAAATCGTTGGCTGTAGAAGCGTGTGGCTGCAATAGTGAGATATTTACAAACACATTTGGTGCCATGTCTTCGGTTATTGGAATGTTGACTGTAGTTTCGCCTTGGTTTGTTTTTACCCATTTATAAGACAACACATCTGAACCATTTTCTATACTGATTAAGGCGCTGCCTTCAGTGCCTGACGGAAAGGTAATTTTAGCGGTTTCGCCAACATTGTAATTTTGTTTATCGGCAGAAAACACTAACATTTTAGCAGCTTCTTTATCAGCTGAAGGTGATGTTTGATACCAATTTTTATAAAAATAAGCCGTTCTTCCAGTAGCATGACCACTTACAGGATCAACTACTCTAATAAGATAGCGACCACGTTCATTTTCTGGGATTTTTAAAGTGAATTTCCCTTTCCCATTGGCATCTGTATTTATTTTTTGATCTAAATAGGGCTTGTGATAGTTGCTGGACACATAGCTTGATAAATTGTCATATGAAGAATTCCACCACCAACGCCATTCAATTTTATACACTTTTACTTCAAGATGATCTCGTTTTATAGGGTTGCCTTTGGCATCCACTACAACAACATCGAAGTTTTGGTTTTCGTCTGTAAAATAAGAACCATATTGATTGCCTTTTGGTGAGCGTAAGCCAACAAATGATTGGTAAGGCGCATATGTTTTGGTAAAGGCGTCCATGGAAAAATCGCCACCATTTTCAAATGCACGCACTAAAAATTGAACGTTTAATAATCCTGGAGCATTTTTGCCTACAGTTAACGTGCTATTGATTTTTGCTAAGCCATTTTCATCAACATTACCTTCAAAAACGTTGACATCTTCTGCTGAAAACGAACGTGTGGGATCTGTAAATACATAGTCTTTATAGTTTTTGAATCCTGTGTTTGAGGTGCTAAATTTTGCTTTAATCTCAGCTTTTATATTTTTTGCAGGCGCGCCATGAAGCCATTTGACATCTAAAGTTCCTTTTAAGGGTTCATTACTTGTTAAGATGTCATTTTCAAAATCGACTTTAATTTTTAAGCGGTTAGGTTTGACAGTTTCAATGCGCAAACTTTTATAAAACGATGCACCACCAACGGATACTTTAGCATTGTAACTACCCGTTTTGTCTTCGGTTGTTGTTGGTACTGTAAAACGGTAAAAATTATGAATGTTATCTGTACTTATTTTTTTGTAAATAAGTTTTCCGTTAGGGTCTGTGATTTCCATTTTTACAGGATGTCCTTTAGGTAGTTTATTGTCTTTATCATTCAACATAAAGGTTAAAAACAACGAATCACCAGGTCTCCAAACACCGCGTTCACCATAAATATAGCCTTTAAGTCCACGTTGTAATTGATTTCCAGAAACATCAAATTTGCTTAATGATAACGAATTACCATCTGCAAGTTTTAGATAGCTTGTATTTTTTCCTTTGGTAACTATGGCAAAAGAGGCATATTTATGAGCTTCAATTTTTGCTAAACCATCGCCATCGGTTAGTACTTTGCCAATTTCTTGTTGCTGAAAATTATAAAGTTTGATGGTTGCATTAGGTTCTGGCTCAGTAGTTAAAATATTGGTAACCGCAAAATAATAGGTGTTGTCAGCGCCTAATTTTGCAATGATACCAAGGTTGGAAGCCAACAGGTTTTGTGATACTATACGATCTTCATTATAGTAGGCTTCGTGGCAAGGGTTGTTGCGCTGATTCCAGTTGTAATTGTAATTTCTGTAGCTATAAGTTAAATTATCCCAATATTCTTCTTCGCGCAAATCGTCATCTTCGGGAGTGTTTTGGTTATAATTTTCATTGTAATAATCGTTATCATCATAGTAATCGTCATAATAATCAGTATCATCTTCTGCGTTAGTAATATTTGAATAATTGGAACAATCAAACAACGAATACTCTTTTTTAAAACTGAGTTCTACACGATAAATGGCACCAGCATCGGCCTTAAAATAGTTGGACAAATCGATACTATAAGCTTTCCATTTTCTGTCATTTTCTGCACTTTCGTTTTGTAAGGTAATGGTTTGTTTGGCAATGCGACGACCAACGCGTTTGATGTCAGATTGGTTATTACTTTGCAATTCGTTATCCTGAAGAAATTGAAGGACGTTATCTTCAAAAATTTTGATAATGCGAACATCAACAGCTTTGAGGTTAACGGCTTCAAAATTGAATTTTAATTCTTTGGAGTTTGGTAAGATAGTTCCGTTACTAATTAGTCGTACTTGAGGTTTTAACTCTTCAAAAGAAATGGTTTCTGAAAACGGTTTTTTGAGTTTAAAACCGTCAGTATTAGTGATGCCTTGAAACACATCAACCAAAATAGAACCAACCAATTTGCTGTCAGGATACACTTTAAGCACATTGCCATCCACTATATATTTTGGAGCTTTAGCATTTTGAATGGTTACTAAACCATCAAAATTCTGTTGCTTTTTTAAAGGGTCAGAAAAGTTGATAGCCAAATACTGTTCTGGGTTTTGCACCACATCAACATTTACAATGGTAAAATTGTTAATACCAGGAATGACCATCGTGTTTTTACCTTTGTTATTGGCGTTTATGGCATTTCCGTTCCAATTTACTATAATTTCTGAATCATCAATTTTGCGATGAATACTATCTATTTTAAATTCAAAAACACGAGCTTGCTCAATAGCCTCATTCCATTGCAATTTTAATGCTTTTCCACTTTGTGAAGCTTCAACCAATTGTTTTGCCTTATTAAGTGAAATAACATCAGCTGATTTTAAAACCGCTTCTAAATATTGCCATTCTTTACTGTAGGATTGTAAATGGGTAGTAACAATATTGAAATTTGGCTGAATGGTTTTAAATTGAAAAGTATAATTTTCAAACTCTTTTGGAATGTTTTTGTAAATGCTGCTCAATTTTACAGTAACCGTATATTCAGTATCTGATTTTAAAGGCTCATCAGGTGTAAAAGTCAGCGCATGTGCATTTGCAACCTTTAACTTGCCTTGTATATAAGGGGTTATACTTACAATGTTATCTGTAATTTCCTGTTCTGCTGCCCAACCATCCACATCTTTTGTCAAATTAATAACAATTGGATCTGCAACAGAAACGCGTCCCGAAGTGGTATAACTGATATAATCTCTAAATTTAAAGAGGTTATCAGTGTCTTGTTGTGCTTCCTTTTTTTTACAAGAAATGACTACCGAAAAGAGCAAAACAATAACTAAAAGCTTTTTTATTAGCATAGGATGGATGGTATTAGAATGAACATGAATTTTAAAAAGAAAGTGTAGGCCATTTCTTGTTAAAATAATTACGTTTTTATTTTAGGGTTTAGATTTTTTCCAATCGTTAAAAATGTCTTAAAAATCAGTTTTGACTTTACTTAATTTAGCACTAAAGTTAACATTTTTTAAAACTAAAGGCTTTAGCTAAGCCATAATTTATTGCTATCTTCGTAGAAAATTAATTTAAATTTAAAATAAAGATACATGGAAGCAGTTGCGACCGATTTCGGGATAGAAAAAGCACTCCAACAATTGGGAGTGAAAGCTATAAATGAAGGAACTTCTACAGGTTCAAACAATTTTTCCAATGGCGATATTATAGAAAGTTATTCGCCAGTAGATGGTAAATTGATTGGAAAAGTAAAAACAACCACCAAAGCTGATTATGAAAAGGTGATGGAAACAGCAACTTCGGCATTTAAAACCTGGCGCATTATGCCAGCACCACAACGTGGTGAAATTGTACGTCAGTTTGGAGAAAAATTAAGAGAAAAAAAGGAGGCTTTAGGCAAATTAGTGTCTTACGAAATGGGAAAATCGTATCAAGAAGGTTTGGGCGAAGTTCAAGAGATGATTGATATTTGCGATTTTGCTGTTGGTTTATCTCGTCAATTGCATGGTTTGACGATGCACTCTGAACGTCCAGGACATAGAATGTATGAGCAATACCATCCGCTTGGAGTTGTTGGAATTATTTCGGCTTTTAACTTTCCAGTAGCTGTTTGGGCTTGGAACACTTCTTTAGCGTGGATTTGTGGTGATGTTTGTGTTTGGAAACCAAGTGAAAAAACACCAATGTGTGGTGTTGCTTGTCAAAATATTGCAGCCGAAGTTTTTAAAGCAAACAACTTACCAGAAGGCATTTGCAACCTTATTAATGGCGATTATAGAGTTGGTGAAATGATGACAAAAGACACTCGTGTACCTTTAATTTCGGCAACAGGTTCTACCAGAATGGGTAAAATTGTAGCAAAAGAAGTGGCAGGACGTTTAGGAAAAAGTTTATTGGAGTTAGGAGGTAATAATGCCATTATCGTCACACCAGATGCTGATGTGAAAATGACTGTTATTGGTGCTGTTTTTGGCGCTGTTGGAACCGCTGGACAACGTTGTACATCTACACGTCGATTAATTATTCACGATAGTATATACGACAAAGTAAAAGATGCCATAGTTGATGCGTATAAACAATTACGCATTGGAAACCCATTGGACGAAAACAATCACGTTGGACCATTAATTGATACTGATGCAGTAAAAATGTACCAAAATGCCTTGACAAAAGTGGTTGAAGAAGGTGGAAAAATCATTGTTGAAGGCGGTGTCCTTTCTGGAGAAGGTTATGAAAGTGGTTGTTATGTAAAACCAGCTATTGCTGAAGCAAAGCCCGAGTTTGAAATTGTACAACACGAAACATTTGCACCTGTTTTATATTTATTGAAATATTCTGGTGCTGTTGAAAATGCTATTGCTATTCAAAACGGTGTTGCACAAGGCTTGTCATCAGCAATTATGACTAACAATCTACGTGAAGCTGAGCGTTTCTTATCTGTTGCTGGTTCTGATTGTGGAATTGCAAATGTCAATATTGGAACCTCTGGTGCCGAAATTGGAGGTGCTTTTGGAGGTGAAAAAGAAACTGGTGGTGGACGCGAATCGGGTTCTGATGCTTGGAAAATCTATATGAGACGTCAAACAAACACAATTAATTACACAACCAACTTGCCTTTAGCACAAGGAATTAAATTTGACCTTTAAACAGAATTTATATAAAAGTAAAAGCCGTTTCAATATTGAAACGGCTTTTTTTATGATTTTCTTATTTTTTGAAATTACTCATCAACATCAGTTAAATTAACTGTTGCAGTAATGGTTTTTGTATCTAAAACTTCTTCATCAAAACCATTTCCATTGACAGCAGATGTTACCTTATCAACTTTAATGGTTGCTGTAAGTATAGGATGAGTTTCAAAATCAAACAGCCCAGGATCATTAACAATAAGTTGCCCAGATTGTTGATTAATGCTTATGGCATTTTCTGGAGATTGAGAACTAATACTAAACCTAAGTTCATAAGCGGCATAAACAGCAGCTTGTATGTTGCCTATAACTTGATCACTACTTGGGTTTTCACTCATAGTGGTTGTAAAGTTTTGGACACTGAATAGGTTTGCTGATTCATCTTTAACAGAACATGAGGCAAAGAGTAGTAGTAAAACAAAACTACTTAGTAAGGTTGTTTTTAATGTTTTCATGACAATTTTTTTATCAAAAATACAAAAGTTTAAACAAAAAAAGCACTACATCATATTTTAGACGCAGTGCTTTTGGCTTATTATAATAAACAATTTTATCTGTTCATAGTTTTAATTTCTTCTATAAAAGTATCTAAGTCAACACCTTCACTAACCAAGGTAAGTGCTTTGTCAACCACATACATGACATTATTTGGAGAAAATCCTAAACCAATACCAATTTTACGCAATAAAATTTCTTCACTATCTCCTTTGATATGGTCCACATGTACCATACGTGCTAAATCATATAAACGCTCCAAACGTCTGTCATAAGAATGAGGCGGATTGATTGGATGCGATTGGTAATCTTTCAAAATTTGTTTGTAATCGTCATCGCTAATATCCAAATTGCGAGCCAATCGGTCTAAAAACGCTCTTTCTTCATCACTAATAATTCCATCATCCATGGCAACTCTTACAATAGCCGCAAAATGATCTTCATTACGTTTTTTAAATCCACTATCAAATAAATCTGAAATTGACATATATTTTCTTGTTTTAAGGTCGTGCAAAACTACATATTTTTTTTCTTTTTTTAAAAGAAATATGTAGGATAAAAAAAGGGTTTTTATGGGCTAATTATCTTATAAAAAAATAGCCATATATAGAGTCTTAAATTTCGGTTTTTTTTAATTAAAAAAAGAGAGTTTGCCCATTTTTTTAAGATTAAATTCACAGATTAACTAAGTGTATATAAAATCTAAACTTTATATTTACAATCTTAAAGCATCAAATAATTTTTTAGATGCAAAAATACAGTGCCTTGAGTAAATCACATCTCTCGCAAACCTATGCACAGACTTTGCAAATGCAAAATCTGCAAATTGCTATTGCCAAAAATCAAAATAAAGTACAGATAAAAGGGCTTGTTGGCTCTTCATTATCTTTTGTTGTTACAGAGGCTTTTAAGCAAGCGGAACTCCCATTTTTATTGGTGTTTAATGATAAAGAAGAGGCTGCATTTTATTTAAACGATTTAGAGGTGTTGCTCAATGAAAAAGAGGTGTTGTTTTATCCAGGAAGTTATCGTCGTCCTTATCAAATTGAAGAAACTGACAATGCCAATGTCTTGTTGCGTGCTGAGGTTTTAAACCGTATCAATTCTCGCAAAAAACCAGCCATCATCGTCACCTATCCTGATGCGCTTTTTGAAAAAGTGGTTACCAGAAAAGAATTAGAACGCAATACTTTGAAAATTTCGGTTAGCGATAGTTTATCCATCGATTTTGTAAACGAAGTGTTGTTTGAATACCAATTTAAACGTGTTGATTTTGTGACCGAACCTGGAGAATTTTCAGTACGTGGTGGCATTGTAGATGTGTTTTCATTTAGCCACGATGAGCCTTACCGAATTGAGTTTTTTGGAGATGAAGTGGACAGCATCCGAACCTTTGATGTAGAAACGCAATTGTCAATTGAACAAATCAAGAAAATTAGTATCATTCCAAATGTTGAAAATAAATTTTTGGAAGAAAGCAGAGCCAGTTTTTTAAAATACATTGCCTCAAAAACAGTCATCTTTACAAAAAATGCAGATTTACTTTTTTCAAGAATTGATGATTTTTTTGAAAAAGCCGAAGGAGCATTCAAAACACTTTCAAACAATTTAAAACACGCTTCACCCGAAGAATTGTTTTGTAATTCTAATTTATTAAAACAGCAATTATTAGAATTTACTTTGGTAGAATTTGGCACCTCATCCGTATTGAGCAATCAAGTTATTGAATACCATACGTCGCCTCAACCATCTTTTAATAAACAGTTTGATGTCTTAATTGAAAACCTTAATACCTATCATCAAAAAGGATACACAAACTATATAGCTTGCGTTAGTGAGCAACAAGCGAAACGATTTTATGATATTTTTGAAGATGTTGAGCAGAACGTTTATTATAAAACCATTGTACAGTCTTTATTTCAAGGGTTTATTGACCACGACAACAAAATCACCTGTTATACAGATCATCAAATCTTTGAGCGCTACCATAAATTTCATCTTAAAAATGGCTATGCTAAAAAACAAGCCATTACCTTAAAAGAATTAACTAATTTGGATATTGGTGATTATGTCACTCATATTGACCATGGTATTGGTCGTTTTGGAGGGCTTCAAAAAATAAATGTCGAAGGCAAAATGCAGGAAGCTATCAAATTGGTTTATGGTGAACGTGATGTGCTGTATTTGAGCATTCATTCCTTACATAAAATTACCAAGTTTAATGGTAAAGATGGCAAACCTCCAAAAATTTATAAACTTGGAAGCAATGCATGGAAAACACTAAAGCAGAAAACGAAATCGAGAGTTAAGGAAATTGCTTTTAATTTGATTCAAGTATATGCCAAACGAAAATTAGAAAAAGGATTTCAATACCATCCTGATAGTTATTTGCAGTTAGAATTGGAAGCATCTTTTATTTATGAAGATACTCCAGACCAAATGACTGCAACACAAGATATCAAAACCGATATGGAAAGTGAGCGTCCAATGGATCGCTTGGTTTGTGGTGATGTTGGTTTTGGAAAAACAGAAGTTGCCATTAGAGCAGCGTTTAAAGCAGTTGATAACGGAAAACAAGTGGCTGTTTTGGTGCCAACCACTATTTTGGCGTATCAACATTATAGGACTTTTACAGAACGACTAAAAGATTTTCCTGTAACGGTTGATTATTTAAACAGGTTTAGAACCGCTAAAGAAAAACGAGAAACACTCGAAAAATTGGAGAATGGCCATGTTGATATTATTATTGGAACACATCAATTGGTCAATAAAAATGTAAAATTTAAAGATTTAGGCTTGCTAATTGTGGACGAAGAACAAAAATTTGGCGTTGCCGTAAAAGAAAAACTAAAAACCTTAAAAGATAACGTTGACGTGCTGACCTTAACAGCAACACCTATTCCAAGAACTTTGCAATTTAGCTTGATGGCTGCTCGCGATTTATCAGTCATTACAACGCCTCCACCAAACAGGTATCCAATTGAAAGTCATGTCATTCGTTTTAGTGAAGAAACTATACGTGATGCTATTAGTTATGAAATTCAGCGTGGTGGACAAGTGTTTTTTATTCATAATCGCATTGAAAATATCAAAGAAGTTGCAGGGATGATTCAGCGTTTGGTGCCTGATGCTAAAATAGGTATTGGTCACGGACAATTGGATGGTAAAAAATTAGAACAACTAATGTTGGCTTTTATGAATGGCGAATTTGACGTTTTGGTAAGTACAACTATTGTAGAAAGTGGACTCGATGTTTCTAACGCTAACACCATTTTTATCAATAACGCCAATAATTTTGGGTTGAGCGATTTGCACCAAATGAGAGGTCGTGTTGGACGAAGCAATAAAAAAGCATTCTGTTATTTTATTACACCAGAATATTCCGCAATGACTGATGATGCCCGAAAACGGATTACCGCTTTAGAGCAATTTACCGAATTGGGAAGTGGTTTTAATATTGCCATGAAAGATTTAGAAATTCGTGGTGCTGGTGATTTGTTGGGCGGAGAACAAAGCGGATTTATTAATGATATTGGCTTTGATACCTATCAAAAAATATTAAATGAAGCTATTGACGAACTTAAAGAAAACGAATTCAAAGAGTTGTATCAAGACGATGCAGTTGATAAAGAATACGTCAAAGACATTACCATCGATTCTGATTTTGAACTCTTATTTCCTGATGATTATATCAATAATATAACAGAACGGTTAAATTTATATACACAGCTAAACAGCATTAAAACCGAAGACGCACTTCAAACGTTTGAAAAACAACTGATTGATCGTTTTGGAGCATTGCCCAAACAAGTAGTAGATTTGTTGAACAGTGTTCGCGTTAAATGGATTGCCGCAAAAATTGGTTTGGAAAAAGTAGTGATGAAGCAAGGGAAGCTGATAGGTTATTTTATCAATGATCAACAAAGCGCATTTTATCAAAGTCAAGGGTTTACAAACGTATTAAAATTTATTCAAACCCATCCAAATGCTTGTAAAATGAAAGAAAAACAAACCCGAACAGGCTTACGTTTATTAATAACCTTTGAACATATAAAAACTGTAAAGCAAGCTTTAGAAGCTTTGCAACCCATAATGGCTTAATTATTGAGATTATAAACACAAATTAAAAAAATGAAAAAAACAGCATTTCTATTAGCACTTTTACCAGTATTGATGTTTTCGCAACACACCATAAAAGGTACATTTTCACCAGTTGAAGATTTTACGTATGCGTTTTTATACAGGGCAACACCAACTTCATTAAACTATGTAGAACGTGGCAAAGTGGATACAGAAGGCAATTTTACTATAGAATTAGACTCCACTGTTACGGCAGGAATGTACAAAATAGTGTATGGGCAACCTCAAGATAAAAATAATTTTGATTTGATTTATGATGCTAAAGAAGACATTGCTTTGACCTTTAGTTTGACGGATGGTTTAGTGTTTACAGAATCTAATGAAAATAAATTGTGGACCTCTTACACCAAAAGTATGGAGTTAGTTAACATGACCATTAGTAATTTTTACACACAACAAAGTGTTGATAAAAAGGCATTTAAAGAAATTTTTAAAACCTTAAAAGATACACAACAAGCCTTTGAAGATGCTTCAAAAGGAACAATGGCTTCTGTATTTATTTCGGCAAATGCGCCTTATATTCCTACTGAATTTGAAGACATTTCAACCTACTCTAAAAATTTAAAAGACACCTATTTAAAACATGTTGACTTTAGTAATACTTTGTTGCAAAGTTCTGATTTTTTGACAGATAGAGTTTTGTCTTATGTGTTTAGCATGTCGGCAAATCCATCAAACGATTATTATGAACAGCAATTGAAAAACTTAGTTGTAGCCATTGGTGATAACAACCCAACCATAAAAACAACATTATTAGCAACGCTTTGGCAGCATTTTGCAGACATGGATAATACAGATGTAACAAACTATATTGCAGATACATATTTGTTAGATTTAGCACATAAAACAAACAATATAGAGTTGGTTGATAGGCTTACAACCTATAAAAATAGCGCTCTTGGCGAAGTAGCAAAAGACTTCCCTATTGAATTGACAGAAAATGGAAAAACCGTAAAAACCTCATTACATCAATTAGATGTTTCCAACCATTATTTGTTGATATTTTGGAGTAGTACTTGCTCTCATTGTTTATTTGAATTACCTAAAGTGAAAAAATTCTTAGAAGATTATGATTCTAAAACCATTAAAGTGGTAGCTTACGGTTTGGAAGATGATGAGGTCAACTGGAAAAAGGAGATTCAAAAATATCCAGATTTTATTCAGGTAATAGGTTTAGGAAAATGGAACAATCCTTTAGCGCATGACTATGGTATAAGAGCTACACCAACCTTTATTCTTTTAGATAAAAACAAAAGAGTTATTGGAAAACCTGAAACTTTGGAAGATTTAGAAGCGCAAATAAAACTGCTTAAATAATAAAAGTTGGGTTTAAAAATTAAAAAGCCAACAGTATCAATCATAATGTTGGCTTTTTAGTATAAAGTAAAGCTATTAATCTAAATGTGGAATACGCAACACTTGACCAGGATAAATTAAATCTGGAGTTTTGAGCATTGGCTTATTGGCTTCAAAAATAATAGGATATTTCATAGCGTTGCCATAAAATTGTTTGGCTATTTTACCCAAAGTATCTCCTTTAATAACCGTATAAAATTGCGCTTCAGGTTCTACATGCTCCACAGTCATTTGGTCATCAACAGCTGCAATGCCAAGTGTGTTACCAACCACTAAAACTACTTTTTCTTTTGTGGTTTGGTCATATGCTAAACCTGTAACTGTAGCCATATCACCTTTAATACGGACTTTTAAATTTTCAACTTGTAACTGTAAGTCGTTTATGGTTTCTTCTAACTTTTTGGCAGCTGTAGTTTCTGCTTTTAATTGGTTTGCTACAGCTTCTGCATTGGCTTTTGCAGTAGCTTCGGCTTTTTCTTCAGCAGTGGTTTTGCCTATGCCAAACACTTTTGCGCCTGCATCTTTAATAAATGAAAATAAACCCATAATTATTTTGTTTTAAGTGTTAAAATTTTCTATTTATGTAAAGTTCAGTAAAATAAGTGTGAAAACCAATTAAAAAAAGAAAACGCTCAAACTAAATTGAATTAGATGAGCGTTTTTTGGAAACTAAATAACCAACCAAAATTTAGCTTCTATTGTTGACTCTTGGGTTCTCTTTTTTAGCAGTTTTTTGCTTGCGTTTTTTCTGTTTGTCTGATTTGGTAAGCGCATTTCTGTTTGTGGTACTTCCATCAGCATTTTTTAGATATTGTATGTAACCTCGTCCTGTAAATTCGTAATACGTTCCAGATGCTGGATGATACAATTCTATCCTTTGATCATTTATAACGCTTAACTCAAAATGTTCATTGTCAAAATAATCATAATCTAATGTTAAAGTTTTTAGGTACATATTTCCGCTAATGTTTCCAACGCCATAAACACCTGTGTAATCCCAGTAAATGTTATTTGGATTGCTGATGTTGACGTCTTGTGAACTTCTAAATTCTGAATCATTTCCGCCAGCTAAAAACTGTAAATAGTTTTCATTGTCAAATTCGTTGAGCATTCCAACCTCACTTGTATAGGTTTTTTCCCAAGCATCGTATTCTTGTAAAAAATAATGAATGTTGTCATAAAATACATAATCATAATCAAAATTGCTACGTTGGTAACCATTTAGAAAATACGATGTATCATTGTAAGGATTGTACAATTCAATAGTATTGTTGTCTATTTGATATACATCAAAAGTTTCGTAACCATCAATATCATGGTACACATCTAAAATCATGTCATACGCATCATAATCGCCAACAGGAATACCAAATCCGTTACCTTGACTACCAAAACCAACCAAATTGTTGTTTGCGTAAAGCGTTCCGTTTCTAAAAGACACAGTAAAAGCAATTTGCAAAAAAGGTGTTTCGCCATATCCAACGGTTTGATTGATGTCAACATACCACAGTTCGTAAGAATTTAATAATTGATTCAATGAAATTGTTGGCGTATCAACATAGTCATCTACAATAACTTCTTGATAACAAGAAGTCAGCAAGGTTGCAATTAAGGCAAATCCAGAAAGTAATTTTATAGTCTTCATAATCCAACAGTTTAAAGTTATTGTTATTTGGATTTCAAAACACGTGCCAAAATTATTAAGGCATTGGGTTATGATGTTTAAAAACCGTTATATTTTCCGTATTTTTGAAGGATATAATAGTATAAAACTTATGAGTCAACCATTAAAATATGCCGTTTTTGGAGCAGGAAGTTGGGCAACAGCCATTGTAAAAATGTTGTGCGAAAATTTAGATGAAGTAGGTTGGTATATGCGTAGTGTTTATACCAAAGAGCATTTGTTAAAAGAACAACATAACCCAAGTTATTTGAGTTCGGTAGAGTTTAAAATCAATCAACTAAAATTGAGTAATGATATAAATGAAATAGCAGCTTATGCTGATGTGTTGATTTTTGTAATTCCATCGGCATTTATACATGATGAGTTAGAAAAAATAAAAATAGATCTTTCTAAAAAAACCATTGTATCTGCTGTTAAAGGTATTTTGCCAGAATCAGGGAAATTGCTTGGTGAGCATTTTCATGATATTTATAACATTCCATTTGAAAATATTGCGGTTATTGCAGGACCTTGTCATGCCGAAGAGGTTGCTTTAGAGCGTTTATCATACCTCACAATTTCTTGTGCTGATGCCAATAAAGCAAAAACTATTGCCAACAATTTATCAAGTGATTATATCAAAACAAAAATTAGTGATGATATTATTGGGACAGAATATGCAGTCATGTTAAAAAACATTTATGCTATTGCTGCAGGTATTGCGCATGGTTTGGGTTATGGCGATAATTTTCAGAGTGTGTTGATGAGTAACGCTATTCGAGAAATGAAACGATTTATCAAAAAGATGCACAAAATGAAACGCAATATCAATAACTCAGCCTATTTAGGCGATTTGTTGGTAACGGGTTATTCGGTATTTTCCAGAAACCGAATGTTTGGAAACATGATTGGTAAAGGTTATACTGTAAAATCTGCTCAAATGGAAATGAGCATGGTCGCTGAAGGGTATTATGCCACCAAAAGTGCGTATAAACTCAATCAGAAAAACAAGAAAAAAGCAAAAATGCCTATTGTTGATGCTGTTTACGCTATTTTATACGAAGGAAAAGACCCAAAAATAACGTTTAAAAGTTTAACAGATAAGTTGGATTAGTAAGATGCAAAAGGGTACTTGCAAAGACATGAAGTAGAAAAGTTAAATTCTAAAACGAATGATTTGTGGTATTCAGTATCTGACAAATCATAAAAAATCAGTGCATTCTATTTGACCAAAACTCCTTTAACTTTCATTAAAGGAACAGTTTGTAGTGCTTTTAAATTGATGGTGTTTTTTCTAAAAAGATAGGTTTTTTCAAACATGGTGTTGCCTTCAAAAAAAGTGACTTTAAATTCGTTGTTTAAGGCAAACAATTCTTCTTGCATCAATTCAATTTTGGCATAACTTTTTTTAGGAAGAAGGTCTAATTTTTTTCTAAAAATGGAGGTCATTTTTTTATCAGAATACCCACTGGTAACAATAAGAACCACATCTAAATCGACATTTTTATCATTAATGATGTAGGCATTCCAATCGTCGGTTTTGTAAATCTCATTGTATTCATAAACGACTGCAACGTAAACGTCTTCAACTTTTGGTATTTGGATGTCTTTTTTCAAAGTTAAAGGGCAGACTTAAATTGTTCCAAAAACCTCACATCATTTTCACTTAGCAAACGAATATCACTAATTTGATGCAATAACATGGCAATTCTATCAATACCAACACCAAAAGCAAAACCAGAATATACTTTAGAATCTATCTTGCAGTTTTCTAAAACATTAGGATCCACCATGCCACAACCACCAATTTCTAACCAACCAGTTCCTTTGGTAATGCGGTAATCAGATTCGGTTTCTAACCCCCAAAACACATCAATTTCTGCACTTGGTTCTGTAAATGGAAAATAAGATGGACGCAATCGGATTTTAGATTTCCCAAACATTTCTGTGGTAAAATATTGAAGTGTTTGTTTTAAATCAGCAAAACTTACGTCTTTATCAATATACAAGCCTTCTACTTGATGAAAAAAGCAGTGTGAACGTGCTGAAATAGCTTCGTTTCTGTAAACACGACCAGGAGAAATGGTTCTAATAGGCGGTTGGTTGTTTTCCATATAACGCACTTGCACAGAGCTTGTGTGTGTACGCAACAAAATGTCAGGATTGGTTTGAATAAAAAAGGTGTCCTGCATATCGCGAGCTGGATGGTATTCGGGTAAGTTTAACGCTGTAAAGTTGTGCCAATCATCTTCAATTTCTGGACCTTCACTGACGTTAAAACCAATGCGTGAAAAAATATCAATAATCTGATTTTTTACGATAGATATTGGATGACGCGCTCCAATTTGAATGGGTTCACCAGGACGTGATAAATCGCCATAAATGCCTTGAACGTCTTCTTTGCTTTCTAATTCTTCTTTTAGGGCATTGACTTTATCTTCGGCAGTTTTTTTAAGGGCATTGATAACCTGTCCAAACTCTTTTTTTTGCTCATTAGCTACGTTTTTAAACTCAGCAAAATAATCATTTAACAATCCTTTTTTCCCTAAATATTTAATTCGGAACGCTTCAATCTCTTCTTTAGATTGTGCTTTAAAGGCTTCAGCTTCAGCAATGAGTTCTTTTATCTTATCTATCATGATTCAAAAATAATGAGTGCAAATTTAGTGATTTTTATGAAATTTATCTTTTGAAAAGTGCCATATACTAAGCAAAGCATGAATTGTAGATTAATTTAAACCCTATTGCTAATAAAATTAAAGCTCCAAAAAGAAATTCAATACGGAATGACATGCCAATATAATCACTATTGTCTCTTTTATTCAGGCATTTTTTCCTTTCGTGTAGAAACCATAAAACACTTAAAATTATTAGTAAAACACCAATTATAAAAGTCATTACGTTTTCCATAAACTGTTACTTTTAGTCTATATAATCAGACTCCAAAAAATAGTTAACAATGGCTTCTTTCATTAAGATGCTTTGCTCACCAGCTTTTAAGTGTGGTAACTGTTCTTTTACTTTATAATGTGGCCATTTATCGTCATCAAAAAAATCAAACTCATAATAACCATAAGGTTCTAAAAGCCTGCAAATGGCAATGTGCATTAGGTCTAACTTGTGATCTTTTTTAAATTTTCGATGTGGTTGTCCTAATTCTTGAACTCCAATAAGGTAAATAATGGCATCCAAATCTAAGGTGTCGCCTTCTGCAAATTGATTTGATAGTTTTTCAACTATCAAATCCCAACGTTGTTTTAATTGTTCGTCTCTTGACATATCTATTTTTCCAAAAAGTGGAAATCTCATTAATTATAAAGTCGCAAAGTTAACTTATATTTGATAAAATTCTGTGTGATATGAATATTATAGACATTGTTTTGGCTGCGTTATTGCTTTTTGGATTGATACGCGGTTTTATGAAAGGTCTTTTTGTTGAGGTAGCTTCATTGGTTGCTTTGGTAGCAGGTGTTTATGGCGCTATTCATTTTAGTGATTTTGCAGCATCGTTTTTACAAGACAAAACTGATTGGGATGAAAAAATGATTAATATTACAGCATTTGCAATAACTTTTGTCATTATTGTTTTGGCTATTGCCTTAGCAGGAAAAGCACTGACAAAACTTGCTAATTTTGCGGCTTTAGGAATTTTAAACAAGTTGCTTGGTGGTCTTTTTGGTGCTTTAAAAATAGGATTAATTTTAAGTGTAATTTTGATAGTTTTTGATAGTTTAAACAGCACCTTGCCTTTGGCAGATAAAAAAGATATTGACAATTCTGTACTTTATAAACCAGTAAAATCATTGGTTCCGATGATTTTTCCGAGTATTTTGGATAAGAAAAAAACATTGGAGGAAGCACCTGAAACCAAGTATAAAAAAACCACTCAATTGAGTGGTTTTATATGATTAAATAGGTTGTAGCTATTTTACAAACGCATCAATAATAGCATTAATATCTTCCTTTTTATTAGAAAATTCTTTAGAAAATAAGTGACTATATAATGGCTTACCATCAACTTTATCTTTTAAAGTCAAATCTATCTTTCTATTAAATATTTCATCCCATTTGTTTCGGACTAATTTCCATGGTTGATTATTTGCATTCCACCAATCTTGAGCAAGTTTACATTTGTTATCGTCAACCTTGGTATAGATATTTAACCCTTTTTCTTGAGCTAATATAACATCGTCTTTTCCAGTTTTTCTAATTACTTTATCATTATCTTGGTCATGGATCCAACCAGTTTTTGTAATTTCATGTTTGTTGGTTCTAACCGTTACATTATAGTCGTTTCGTTTTGTATATTCTCTTCTTGGTAAAGGAGCATCAGTTGTATTTTCCCAATAGCTTTTTCCATCAGCATGAATCCAAGTTGCAGTACCTTCATAGCGTGGACTATCATCTACTTGAAACACTTTCTGTGTCCATTGTCCTTTTACTTTTGCTTTGGGCAGGCTTATATAATTCCATTGGTTATTGACGTTGTATGTATATAAATCGGTGTTTTCAAATAACCAATCTTGTCTCCAATGTTTAATGACATGTTGGTTTTCGGGCTTTCCTACAATTAATAAATGTTGCAGTACAATTTTATTATCAGAATCTTCTAAAAGCTCTACCCATTCTAATCCACGATCATGTTTTACTGCTGAAGGTTGGTAAGTTGAGTCTTTAGAATATTGAAATGTTTCAGCAAAATTAAAACTCACTTCATAGCAACCACACATGCTTTTTATAGCTTTTTGGTCTTGAGTTTTCTTGTTTTGAGCATTTACATTTAGTAAAAATGTTAATGTGAAAATGGATAAAAGTGTTAATTGTTTCATTTTTAAAGTGTTTAGTGTTTGAAGTTTGTTTTTTATAAAATTATTCTATTCTTATTTAGATTAAATTAAAATAACATTTATATTTGCGACAAATTTATATAGAATGAGTCTAAATAAAAATAATATTTTAATTTATTTTTTACTTTTTTTTAGTTGTTTTGTTTTCTCACAAGAAGATGTGAAGGTTGCTAATGATTCCACAAAAACAGAAGTTTTAGATGAGGTTGTTGTAACAGCAACTAGGACTTTAAGGCAGTTGTCATCATTACCACTTCCTGTGCAATTAGTTTCAAAAAAAGAAATACAAAGTGTAAACTCTTTGCGATTAAATGATATTTTAAATGAACAAACAGGACTTATTACTGTTCCAGATTTTGGTGATGGTGAAGGCATTCAGTTGCAAGGGTTAGACTCGCAATACACGCTTATTTTAATTGATGGTGTTCCGCTTATTGGTCGTTCTGCTGGTACTTTAGATATTAGTAGAGTAACAGTTGGCAACATCAAACAAATAGAAATTGTTAAAGGCGCATCGTCTAGTTTATATGGAAGCGAAGCACTTGGAGGAGTTATAAATATTATTACTGAAAGCCCTAAAATGGGATTTAATGAAAATATCAATTCAAGAATTGGAAGTTTCAATACGTATGATAACAGTGTTAGTATTGGTTATAAAAAGGAAAAGATAGCAATTAATGCTTTTATAAATAACTTTAAAAGTAATGGTTATGATTTAAATAAAAATGATGCATTAAATACAGTAGAACCTTATAATAATTACACATTAAGCACAAAACTGAATTATAATTTTAACGATAATACCAACTTATTTCTTTCAGTAAGGTACTATACACAAAATCAGGATTATGTTGCATCTGAAGATTTAAAAGGGGAAAGCGGCATCAACGAATGGAATACACATTTAAAATTAAGCCACACATATAGCAAAAAATGGAGTAGTTATTTTGAATTATACGCAACACGTTACAAAGCCAATGAATATTTGAACAATGCGGACAATTCTCGTTTTAGCGATAGTAATTTTAATCAACTATTAGTACGACCAGAAATTAGAGCAACCTACAATCCTTCTGAAAAAAGTACTTTTATTGGTGGTTTAGGTTGGAATCATGAAACTTTAAATAGAACAGATTTTTCAACAAAACCAGAATTTAATTCACCTTATGCCTATTTGCAATATGATACTAATCCATCCCCAAAGCTAAACATGCTTCTTGGTGCTCGTTTTGACAATCATAATGAGTACAAATCACAATTCAGTCCCAAAATAGCTCTTAAATATAAATTATCAGAAAAAATAACAATTAAATCTTCTGTTGGATATGGCTTTAAGGCACCAGATTTTAGACAATTGTATTTTGATTTTACTAATGCAACTGTTAGTTATACAGTTTTAGGATATAATGCAGTTATAACAAAACTTACTGAATTAGAAGCCGAAGGACAAATTGCTAATATAATTGTACCTCTTTCTGAATTTGAAGACGAGTTGAATCCTGAAAATTCTATAGGAATTAATATTGGTGCTGATTACAACCCCATTTCAACATTAAAACTCAATCTAAATGTGTTTAAAAATAGTATAGAGGATTTAATAGATACACGTGTAATTGCTAACAAAACTAATGGCCAGAATGTATTTAGCTACTATAATATCCATAAGGTTTACACACAAGGGTTAGAATTTAACAGCATTTGGAAACCTAATAATCAATTAAAAATAAAAGCAGGTTATCAATTGTTGTTCGCTAAAGATAAAGCAGCAGAAAAAGCTTTTAAAAACGGCGAAGTTTATGCACGTGAAACGCCAAGTTCACCTTCATTTCAACTTAAAAAAGACGATTATTTTGGTTTGTATAATCGTTCTCGTCATATGGTAAACCTAAAAGTGTTTTATGACATTCCAAAATGGAATTTAGACACCAATATTCGTGGTACTTATAGAAGTAAATATGGATTATATGATACTAATGGCAACACCTATTTAGACACTTATGATGATTTTGTTGAAGGTTATACCATTTGGGATTTTGCCATCAACAAAACACTTTATAAAAACTACCAAATAGGTCTTGGAATAGACAATGTATTTGCATTTACAGACACTCAAAATATCAGCAATATTGCTGGTAGAATCATTTACGGAAAACTTAATATTCAATTTTAATAATTATATATAAACACTATGAACACAATCAAAATTTTAACATTAGCAGTACTTTTAATCGGTTTCACATCTTGTAGTAATGACGATGATAGCTCTTCGCAAACATTAGAAGTAGAATCAGAAGCGATAACCAATTTACAAGCCACCCAAAGTGCAGATTACACAACAAATCCACCAACAATAACAGGAGACTATATAAAATTTTCTTTTGAAACAGGAACCACAACCACAGGAACCAATTGGGACATTGCATTTAGAGGCTCAACCATAATAGTAAATGGTGGAGAAGCGACAGCCGAAGACCAACCAATAAGAACTGCTGAGGCTGGAGCTTATATTGCGACAGGAACTTTAGCGAGTATTACGGATGTAAACACAACTTTATTTGCCACTGACAGTTCAGTAAATGGTTTAGCAATAGCAACAGGATCTGATAATGGTTGGTATCATTATGATTCTACAACACATGTTATTTCTCCTATTGCGGGAAAAATTCTTGTTATAAGGACTAGTAATGGAAAGTATGCAAAAGTTGAAATCTTAAGTTACTATGAAAATAGTCAACCAAATGATGATTTAAGCAATTCTCAATTTTATACATTCAATTATGTATATCAACCAAATGAAGGTGTTACAACATTTTAATTATGAAAAAATCAATTAGCATCTTATTTATTATTCTTCGCTTATTTTTAGGAGGATTTATGATTTATGGAGGAATTCAAAAATTTGAAAAACCTATTCCTACTTCCATTGAAGTTTTAGAAAAAGCAAACAAGTTTTCTTCACCAGAAAAAGAATCTACACTCCAAAAAATACTTTATATAAGTGGAGCAAAACAAACGGGATACTTTTGGCAAGTTTTAGGAATTTGTGAGCTTTTGTTTGGATTTCTTTTAATTATTCAAGGTACAGGATTTTTGGGAGCACTATTTTTGTTACCTATAACGCTACATATTTTCTTATTTCATTTATTTCTTGAATCTGATGAAGTTGGAGAGTTAATACAAACAGGTGTTTTATTTGCAATAAATATTGCGCTTGTTTTAAAAGAAAAAGAAAAGTGGAAACACTTACTTTGGATGAAGCCTATTTAATTAAAAAAAACCACTCAATTGAGTGGTTTTTTGTTTTAATCTAAATGATAAATTTCCATGATGTTTTTGAGAATGTTATCAAAATCAATATTTAAATCAATCAATTTGCCTGTATGTACATCAAAAACCCAACCATGTACTTTTAAGCCTCTGTCTCTAAAGGCTTTTTGTACTGCAGCCGTTTTGATAAGGTTGATACATTGTTCTTGAGTGTTCAATTCAACCAAGCGCTCATATTTTTTTTCTTCGTCTGCAATGGCATTCAATTCTGTTTTGTGTATGCGATACACATCACGAATGTTACGCAACCAAGGGTTTAAAATCCCTAAATCGGCTGATTGCATGGCAGCTTTTACACCACCACAAGCATAATGGCCACAAACCACTACATGTTTCACTTTAAGATGCACCACAGCATATTCTACTACAGACATGACGTTCAAATCGGTTGCTGTAACCATATTGGCAATGTTTCGGTGTACAAAAACGTCTCCAGGGCCTAAGCCCATCAATTCTTCAGCAGTTACGCGGCTATCAGAACAGCCAATAAATAGCAATTCTGGGTTTTGACCTTCGCCCAAAGTATCAAAATAATTTGGGTCTTCTGCTAATTTTTCTTTAATCCAATTTTTATTGTTTTCAAATACAATATCTAAATTCATAGTGTTTATTTTTTATCTTTAATATTTAATTTAATCCAAGATGTACATTCTTTAAATGTAGTAAAAAGGTGTTCTTTTGGAATCAAATCAGGAATAATACCAATGCGTTCCATCATGTACCTTGGTTGTTTAATTAAGCCCACCAAAAGTACAGTTTTATTCTCTTTTTTCAAATCAATCAATGCATCTTCTAAGGTATATAAACCCGATTGGTCAATATATTGCATTCTTCCCATTCGTATAATAACGGTAGATGCCTTTTCAGGAATTTGTTTTGCTAATTGCTGAAAATCACTGGTTGAACCAAAAAACAAAGGCCCTTTAATGTGTTTGATAAAGACGTCTTCTTTTAAGTTCTCAGGAAAATCTTTTTCGTCCTCCCAGTTTTTTTCGTCTTTCAAGGGTTTTACATCAGACCGTTGGGCTGTCAAATCGCCAATTTTTTTCATAAACATCAAGGAGGCTACAATTAAGCCAATTCCAACGGCATAGACTAAATTCCAGAAGGTTGATAATACTAAAACAATAAGCATGATAAACACTTCTGAACTTAATTTTAGCGGTCCAATTTTAAGGTCTCTTGGTAAGCTTGGGATGGCTTTTAAACCTTTATAATCCATGACTCCAATTCCAACAGTAATTAAAATACCTGCTAAAACTGCTGCAGGAATTTTTGAGGCAATATCACCTAAAACTAATAAAATTAATAGTAACATGATACCTGCAATCATTCCAGATAATCTGGTTTTTCCGCCAGAATTGATGTTGACAACAGTTCTAATAGTAGCTCCAGCACCTGGCAAACCTCCAAAAATGGCTCCTATACTGTTGCCAATACCTTGCCCAATCAATTCTTTATTGGGTTTGTGTTTGGTTTTGGTCATATTATCAGCAACCACACTGGTTAAAAGCGAATCGATAGCACCTAAAAGTGCTAAGGTGATAGCCGTAAAAATATAAGGCGTGATACTGCCTAAGCTAAATTCTGAAAAAATGCTAAAATTGATTTTTGGCAATCCAGTTGGGATGGCTTCAATAGGTCTGTAATTTAATCCAAAACCAATGGCAATACCAGAAACCACCACTAATGCTACTAAGGTACTTGGAACTGCAGTGGTAATTCGTTTAAACCCATAAATGATAAAAATAGTGCCTAAAGCCAGCAAAACTTCGAGCCAATTGATATGTTCTATGGCTTTTGGCAACGACTTTAATGCGCCTAAAACGCCTGAAGCTTCATTGGCAGCCAAGGTTTTTGATTCTTTAAGGATGTCAGCTTCTGTTATGGTTTCTGCTTTGTTAATGGTAGTTTTAAAATCTTCAAGCACTAAAATGCCTTCGCCAGCTTCTTCTTTTAAAATGTTTTCAAGAATTAGTTCTTCGGCATGAGGTTTAAATTGATTAACAAAAGCTAAATCCTCTTTTGGATAATAGCCCAAAGCAGGTAGTAGTTGTGTGATTAAAATGATAACTCCAATAGCGGTCATAAAACCAGAAACCACTGGATATGGAATGTATTTGATGTATTTGCCAAACCCAAGAAATCCTAAACCAACTTGAATTAAACCAGCTAAAAGGAAAACAGTTAATATAGCAGGCAAAGCTTTGTTAACATCGCCATCATTTACAGCAATAATACCAGCAATAATGACCATACTTACGGCTGTCATTGGTGCTGTTGGTCCAGAAATTTGAGTGTTAGTACCACCAAATAAAGCCGCAAAAAATGCTAAAAATATGGCACCATACAATCCTGCGCTTGGGCCCAAACCTGATGACACGCCAAATGCCAATGCTAATGGTAAAGCGACAATTCCTGCGGTAATACCTCCAAAGGCATCACCTTTTAAATTTGAAAAAAAGTTTTTCATGTAGTTTTTTAAATCTTAAAAGTTAAATAAGTTTAATAATCTTAAAATTCACTCGTTTTAAGTTATAAGTGATTTTTTTAATTGTGTTAGTTGCAATATTTGATTGAGAACATCAATATTAAAATAACATCAATAAACGTTCAAAGCTTATAGTTTTGAACTAAAAATTAAGAAAGTTAACCTGTTCAGGAGGTGGAGAGCTACACTCAATTGGTGAAGCGGTGTAGTTTTTTAAATACGAATTGTATGATTTTTCTTTTTCAAAATTGAGGATTGCGAAACTGTATTTATCGCTTACAAAAAGCTTTGTTTCAAAAATCTTAACCGTTTCATTGCTTTTATTTTCTTCTTCATTAAGACTAAAAAAAACAGAGGTATCAAACTTTTTTTCCAACACAGAAATTACGGTTGGTGCCGAAATAAATAAAGCAAATAATAGAACAAAAAAGAGTGATATTGATTTCTTAAGCATGTAAAAACGGTTGGTTTTTGCAAATATACTATTTTGAAATCCAAAAAATAGTTAAATAAACATTAAAGTGCTTTGATGTCTTCGTTTGGAATCCAACCAATTTTACCATCGGCAAGTTTGATTTTTTTCCAACTGTTAACCGTATCTAAAATTTGAACTTTTGTGCCTTCATGCAGTTTAAAGGCTTCATTGCTACGTAAATTAGGCTCACTTTTTACATCACTTTCTTTAGCAAATACAATTGCAGGTTGATTGTTTTGAAATAAATTATAATTATGAAATGCAAAAGCTACGGCCACACAAGCTAAAATTAATGTTGTGATAGTGCCTATAAAAGCAAATCTTTTTTTATAGGTAGAATAGCTGAAATAATACAGGATATATAAAATGACAAACAATATAACCAATGTGACAGCAGTTTTTGCCCAATTATCAAACGTCATAATATTACTAACCTTTTTTATGAGTTTTGAAAATCCAACTTCTGGAACTGTATCAATGGCATCAATAGTCATATTGCGTGCAAATGCGATGTTGTTTTTTATTTCAGAATCATTTGGAGCCAATTGTAAGGCTTTTTCGTAATAATAAATACTTGGCGCAATATGGTTGAGTTTATAATGTGCATTTGCCAAATTAAAATAGAGTTCGGCAGATTGTTTTCCATTGTCAATAATGGCGTTGTATTTTTCAATGGCTTCTGCAAAATTACCTTGGTTGTACAAGGTGTTTCCTTGCTTAAATAAGCTTTCGTTTTGAGCAAATGTAAAGGTGCTCAACATTATTAAAAGGATGTAAACTAACTTTTTCATTTTAACTTAGTTGTTTATCAATTAATGAAATAGTTTTTGCAGCTTTGTCATAATCTTGCTGCATGGTTACATTGGTATGTGGTGTGTAACGTGCCAGCTCGCAACTGTTTAAAAGTGTTATAAAGTCAGTTACAGTTTTGTTTTCAACGGTTCTTCCTGTCAATAAATTTTTGATGTGGTCTTTACTAAAATCGCTGGTTTCTATATTTAGTTTCGCTTTTAGATAATTGTGGAGTGCTTTTTCAAGAGCGATATAAAAAGCTTCTTTTTGACCTAATGCTTTTTTGGCTTCACTCAAATATTTTTTAGCTAATTTATCGGCTTTACGAATTTTGTTTCCTGTAACGTCAGCATCCCGTTCTTCTTTTTTCTTTCTAAAAACCATGGCTAATGGAATGGCCATTAAAGGCAAGAGTAACGAGCTCCAAAACCAAGTCGATTTAAAAAAATAGCTTTGTTTTATAGGTTTTAGGTTAGCATCACTTTTTACAAATGCAAATTGGTCGTTGTTCATCACAACACGTTGTTTGCCTTCGCCAACGTTAGCTAAATTATTATCTGTATTACTGTTATTAGTTGGCCCTTCAAGCACATCAATCACCACATCACCAGATGAAATTGTTTTGTAAGTTTCTGTTTTTAAATCGAAATATGAAAACGAAATATTTGGAATTGGATATTTGCCTTTAAATTGAGGAACAATCGTGTAACTATCTGCAATGCCACCTTGCATGCCATCTAAAGTGGTGGTGACGTTTTCTGAATGTTCTGGTTCATAAACTTCTAAAGAACTTGGTAAGGTCAATTTTGGCAATTGAAATAATTTTAGGTTACCATTACCAGTTACTTCTACACGTGCTTGCAAGGATTCTGTAGCGTTTAAACTGGTTTTTGAGGTTGTCAATTTAAAATTAAAATCGCCTACAGCTCCTGTAAAATTTGCTGGTTTTCCAGCTTCTGGAAGTGGTTTTACCTGAATGGTTTTGCTGCCTGCAGACACCGTTTTATGAACTTGTGTCATAACACGTCCACCAAAAAAATCGCGTCTATTGGTTGGGACTTCTACTGTAATGTCAAGGCTTAAAGGTTCAATTTCTAATTTCCCTGTTTTTTGAGGGTATAAAACCGTTTTTCTAAGCACAACATAACGATAATCTTTACCTTCATAAGTGCCATTTTGAACTTTTATACCTTTTAAATCGATGTTTTGGCTCCAAAAATCATTGTATCTTGGATTGTCTATTTCACGCCAATTGCTGACACCTGTATCTGATGAGACATAAAGTTTGTAAACTACAGTAATGGCTTCATTTAGATAAGGATTTCCTTTTGAAATTTCAGCTACTAAATGGATGTTGTCATCAGCCACATTTTGAGCATTATCAGGATCGTTTGGTCTGCTAACAGCACTTGTAACTTCAACCGTTACAGGAAGTGTTTTATAGGTTTCTCCTTTAATGACAATAGTAGCTTGGGCAATGGTAAATTTTCCTTGTTTTTTTGGTGCTAAAAAATAACTATAGGTTTTTGAGTAGGAGCGAACACCATTAATCCATGAATTACTCACTGCCTGATTTGGACCTCCAACTACTGTAAAATTGTCAAAGCTTGGTGGATTGAAATTATCACCATCTTGATTCATTTCAAAATCGACACGCAAACGCTCATTAATACCAAGTTTGGTTTTGCTTACTTTGGCTTCAAATTTTATTTGGGCAGAAGCAAAACTTGTACTCGCTACAATTAATAGGATGGATATGTATGTTTTTAATTTCATTTTAAATTACGGAATACTGACCGCTTGTTTTTACCAGTCTTTATCTGTTTTAACTTTTACGCCTTTTTGTTTTTCGGCATTAATTTTTTCCTGAACTTTTTGTTCTTGATTATTCATGGCTTCTAACAAATTTTTAATTTGTTGAGGCGACATTTGTCCTTGCTGAGGTTTTTGTTGTTGCTCTTTCTTTTGGTCGTCTTTGCCTTGGTCTTTTTTATCATCTTTAGGCTTGCCTTGGTCATCCTTTTGGTTGTCGCCTTCTTTTTTATTCTGATCGTTTTGTTTGTCTTTATTTTGATCTTGTTTGTCTTTATTTTGGTCTTGCTTGTCTTTATTTTGGTCTTTTTTGTCCTTGTCTTGATCTTTTTTGTCGTCTTTGTTTTGATCCTTTTGTTGTTCAGCACATTGCTTTGCTAAACCAAGGTTATATCGTGTTTCTTCGTCAGTAGGATCATTTCGCAAAGCATTTTTATAGGCTTCAACCGCTTCTTTACATTGTTTGTTTTGCATTAAAATATTGCCAATGTTATGATATGCTTTGTGTTTTTCTGCTTTGGTTGTTGCGTTTTTTGCAGCTTCTTGTTGTCTGTACAAGGCTTCTTCATAATTGCCTTTTTTGTAGTAAGCGTTTCCTAAATTGTAAGCACCTGCTACATTTTCTGGCTGTTCTGAAATGGCTTTTCTGTATTCTTTTTCTGCTGAAATATAGTCATCTTTAGTCACAAGGTCATTACCTTCATACACAAAATCGGTTGCTTTTTTTGCAGCCAATTGTTGTTCTTTTTTTTCTGCTTTGTTTTGGGCAAAAGAAAAAAACGTAGTGAAAAAGAGTATGAATGTTATGTATTTCATCTGTTGCTTTTTATGGGTTTTTAATGATCAGATGGAATGCTATTGTTAGCAAATGGTTTGAAATTTATATTTTGATTTGTACATTTCATATGAGTTTATAAAACTAAAGAATCTAAGGATATGATAGTTATAATGTTTTCTTAAAATATTTTATAGGTTTTCATTAAACAAATTCAAGCGTTTTAACCATCCTGTTTTACGTTCTAACAAGAAAATGTCTAACAATAAAAAGAATATTGCGGCACCCAAAAACCATTGAAATTGGTCTTCAAAGTCTGCAAATTGTTTTGATTCAAATTCTTTTTTATCCATTTTATTAAGGATGTCCTTAATGTTGTCAACCACATTTGCAGTACTGTTTCCGTTGATGTAAGCACCATTGGAAGCGTCGGCTATTTTTTTGAGATTTTCTTCGTCTAAATGTGTGATAACGGTTTCGCCATCACTGTCTTTTTTATAGTTGAGAATGATTCCATTTCGCTTTTCAGGAATTGGACCACCTTTTGTAGTGCCAACACCAATAGTGAAAATACGAATTCCTTTTTCATTGGCTGCTTCGGCTGCTTTTGCGGCTTCTTCATTATGGTCTTCACCATCTGAAATGATGATTAAAACCCTGTTGGTATCTTGGTCATCATCATAATAGGTTTCTGCTAATTTGATGGCTTCATTAATAGCGGTTCCTTGTGATGATAACATGTCTGTATTCATGCTTTGAAGAAACATTTTTGCCGAAGCATAATCAGTTGTGATTGGCAATTGTGGAAATGCTTTTCCTGCGTAAGCAATGATTCCAACACGATCACTTGCCAAGTTATTGATGATTTGAGTAACTAATTGTTTTGCTTTTTCCAAACGATTTGGCGCAATGTCTTCAGCTAACATACTTTTAGAAACGTCAACCGCAAAAACAATATCAACGCCTTCGCGTTTTACAGTTTCTAATTTGGTGCCAATTTTTGGGTTTACCAAAGCAATAGTCAAACAAGCAAATGCTAAACATAATACCATCACTTTGAGAATAGACTTAAATAAAGACTTATCAGGACTTAGTTTTTTGAGCATTGACTTGTTTGCAAACTTATGTTGTGCTTTGTGTTTCCATAGTTGGAGTAACAAAAAGACAATAATGATTACTGGAATTACCAGAAGCGCCCAAAGCCATATTTTTTCTTCTAATTGCACTATTGTTTATCTATTTTTATTGAGTTTAATTGCTTTTGATTTATTTTCTTTGTTATTATTTTAAACAAAACTTCTGAAAATGGTAGAACGTAACAAAAATTCTATTAACAACAACAAGCCTGCTAAAAGGGCTAATGGTCTGTATTTTTCGTCGTAATTGTAAAATTTCAATTCTTCAACATCTGTTTTTTCAAGTTTGTTGATTTCGCTATAAATTTCAGCTAATTTTTTGTTGTCGGTGGCTCTAAAATATTTTCCGCCAGTTACGTTTGCAATTTCTTTTAGTAATCCTTCATCAATTTCTACTTGTACGCGACCATATTGAAAGTTGCCATTAGGTAAAATGCCAATTGGTGATAATGCTGTTCCGTTAGTGCCAATGCCAATAGTATAGACTTTGATACCATATTCTTTAGCCAATTCACTGGCAATTTTTGGGTCGATAAATCCAGAATTATTAACACCATCGGTCATTAAAATAACGACTTTACTTTTGGCTTTACTGTCTTTAAGTCGATTGACTGCAGTTGCCAACCCTGAACCAATTGCTGTTCCACCATCAATAATGGTGTTGTATTTGACATCGTTAAGAGAACGTAAAACAATGGCTTTGTCACTTGTAATTGGTGTTTTGGTATAGCTTTCTCCTGCGTATTCCACTATACCAATTCGGTCATTTGGTCGTCCTTTAATAAATTGACCAGCTACTTTTTTTAGCGCTTCCAAACGGTTAGGCAATAAATCTTTAGCCAACATACTTGCTGAAACGTCAATAGCTATCACAATATCAATGCCTCTTGTGGTTTTTGTTTTGGTAGAGACATCAACTGTTCGTGGTCGTGCTAATGCTGTAATTAATAATGCTAATGCCAATAAGCGCAATACAAAAAGGGTATGTTTTGCTTTTGGTAGCCAATTGTTGGTGACTTTAAAGCCTTTTATGCTCGACATTTTGAGTTCGGCTGTTTGTTTGTTGTATTTAAACAAATACCATAAAACGGCTAATGGCAACACCAATAGCAACCAAAAAAAATCTTTGTTTAAAAATTCAATTCCTTCAAACATCATTCAGCTTTTTTAAGTTCTACAGAGTTTAAAACCCGTTCCATAATCTGGTCTGCATAGTCATCTGTAGTATCCCAAACCAAAAATACTTGTTGTAATACATTTCCTGAGGTAAAGGCTAAAATGACGTATTTCCCATTTCTATATTGATTAGGAACTAAACCAGGAAAATCAGCTGTTCCATAAACTTTTAAGCCTTCAGCAGCATTTGGTGTAATGAATTGCTCTTTTTTGGTAACCACATTTTTTACACCATTGTTGTCCAACATTTTTAGTTGATTTTCAGTGGCGAGATTGAGGTCTATTTTTGTGGAATCAGGAACGTTTAGTTTACTGGTGCTTACCACAATGTTTAATGGACTTAACAAAGTACCATAACTAAAGGCTGTAATTTTTGCATGAGAAATAGTGTCTAATGCTTTCGATTCGACACGTTCTAAAACCTGTGGTGTTGAGATGGTAATTGGTGGCACACCATAATCGCTGGTGACCCAAGTGCCTTCTAACAGTTCTTTGCTTTCGTCTCCAAAAATAGTGTCTTTTACGTAGTTAAAGCCGTATTTTATTACAAATCCTGTAAGGGTTGCAAACAATAAAAACACACTGATGACGACTGTAGCTACAATTTTTTTGCGTTTCTTTTTGCGTTCTTGTTCTTCTTTGTATTGTTTGTCTAATAGTTTTTCTTCTTCTGTAGGTTCGGGTAAGGCTTCTTTGACTTGGTCTATTTCCAAATCAATTGTGTTTCTATCTAATTTTGCTAATTCGACATCTGGAGCCGATTTTGCGAATTTCACTAAATCAGCACGTTTTAAAATAGTTTCAATATTTCTGATGTCGTCTTTGCTGAGTTCAATTTGGTTGCCGTCTTTAAGTAAATTTAAATGCGATACAAGCTGATCTGTAGTACTTTCAAGAGCTTTATCATATACTTTTTCATCCAGATATTTTCTGATGATGAAAGTGAGTTCTGAATAATAGCCTTTTAATTCCGATTGTTGTAAAAAATCGCTTTCGTCTAATTTTTTTAAAGCCAATTTGGCGCGCTCATAAGGAGGCAATAAGGCAATTTGCTCTTCTTCGGTCAATGGTTTTTTTCGCCATATAAACCAGTATAATAAAAAAGCAACCAAGGCTAAAGCAGCTAAGACAATAAACAAGGTTTTGGACCAATGCGTTTTGCTTTTTTCGACCTGTATATAAGGTTTTATATCGTACAAACCTTGTTTGGTAGTGTCCACTTTTACATTATTGACTTCAACTTTTAAAGAATCGGTATAAAAAGTTTTGTCACCAATAATGATTTTTTGTCTCGGAATGGTGTATGCTCCAGAATCGAATTGAGTCAAACCATATTTTTTGATGAGGTTGTATTTGTCATCGTGTTTTGTGGTGTCAATTTTATAAGATTCAATCATTTCCAAAGGTGAAAATGTTTGTCCTTCAGGAAAAATTACCAATGCTGTACTATCTGCTTCTACCTGAATTTTATAGGTAATTTGTTCGCCTATTTTGATTTTTGTGGAGTCAATTGATGAGGTTACTTGTGCTGAACAGAAGTAAGATGAGAGAATTAAGGCGAAAGATAAAATGACCGAAGACGGAAGACCGAAAATGGAAATTTTGGAGTTTATAAATTGATAATTATTCATCTTTATCATCTTTGTTTAAAGTAGCCCAATAATTTTTTGACATAACTTTCATCAACGCGACAATCAATGACGCCTGCACCAGATTTTGTAAAGCTTTCTTTGTAATACTGCACATGCTCATTGTAGAACTTGCTGTAGTTGTTTCGCACTTTTTTGGAACTGGTGTTTACCAATAACAATTCGCCAGTTTCTTCATCTTGCATTTGAACAATTCCGAGATTTGGAATGTCTGCTTCGCGTTGGTCAAAAACACGAATACCTGTTACATCGTGTTTGTTTGCTGCAATTTTAAGGGTTTGCTTATAATTGTCTGCAATAAAATCTGAAAGGACAAAAACAATGGCTTTCTTTTTCATCACACTCGATAAAAATTTGAGCGCTTCGGCAATATTGGTTGTTTTGCTTTTTGGTTTAAATTCTATCAATTCACGAATAATGCGCAAAACATGTGAACGTCCTTTTTTTGGTGGAATGTAGAGTTCAATAACATCAGAAAATAAAATCAAACCGATTTTGTCATTGTTTTGAGTGGCAGAAAATGCCAAAGTGGCTGCAATTTCAGTGACAATTTCGTTTTTAAATTGTGTTTCAGTACCAAACCATTCAGAACCTGACACATCTACCATAAGCATCATGGTAAGCTCGCGTTCTTCTTCAAATATCTTGATATAAGGTTCGTTGTAACGTGCGGTGACATTCCAATCAATATTACGAACATCATCCCCATATTGATATTCGCGCACTTCACTAAAAGTCATACCACGCCCTTTAAAGGTTGAATGGTATTCGCCTCCAAAAATATGATTAGACAAACGACGTGTCTTAATCTCTATTTTACGTACTTTTTTTAGTAATTCTTTAGTATCCATCTTTCAATTTACGATTGTAGATTTTTGATTTACAATTTCTCTGACTGTAGGAAATCACAAATCTTAATTCGTCATTCTTAAATCTTATGGTACTTCTATTTCGTTGACAATTTTGTTGATGATGTCTACTGAGGTAATATTTTCAGCTTCGGCTTCGTAAGTAATGCCAATTCTGTGACGTAATACATCATGCACAACAGCACGAACATCTTCAGGAATCACGTAGCCACGACGTTTTATAAACGCATAACATTTTGCAGCAATTGCTAAGTTGATACTACCACGTGGTGATGATCCAAAGGAAATAAGAGGTTTTAAATCTACTAATTTATATTTTTCAGGATAACGTGTTGCGAAGATGATGTCGAGAATGTATTTTTCAATTTTCTCATCCATATAAACTTCTCTAACCGTTTGTTGTGCTTTCAAAATTTGCTCAACGGAAACCACAGCATTTACTTTTTCAAAAGCACCTTTAAGGTTAGCTCTTATAATAAGTTGTTCTTCGTCTTGTTTTGGATAGTCAATAACCGTTTTTAGCATAAATCTATCCACTTGTGCTTCTGGTAACGGATAGGTTCCTTCTTGCTCAATTGGGTTTTGTGTAGCCATGACCAAAAAGGGTTTGTCTAAAATAAAGGTTTCATCACCAATGGTTACTTGCTTTTCTTGCATGGCTTCTAATAAAGCCGATTGTACTTTTGCAGGTGCTCTATTAATTTCATCAGCTAATACAAAGTTGGCAAAAATAGGGCCTTTTTTGATGGTAAAATCATTGATTTTAGTATTGTATATCAAGGTTCCAACAACATCAGCAGGAAGCAAATCTGGTGTAAACTGTATTCTACTAAAACTGGCATCTATAGCTTTAGAAAGTGTATTGATAGCCAATGTTTTTGCAAGTCCAGGAACACCTTCTAATAAAATATGTCCTTGACCTAATAAACCAATCAGTAAGCGTTCCACCATATATTTTTGGCCAACGATGACTTTGTTCATTTCTAAAGTAAGTAAATCAACAAAAGCACTTTCTTTTTCAATTTTTTCATTAATGCTTTTAATATCAACTGTACCTATATCTTCCATCATAATTAAAAATTTAGATTATTTTTTTAGGGTCATAATTTTTGAGTAGTGCAAATTGTTAAAATTTTTAGTGCGTTGCTGTTAATAATTGGTTAAAAGTTCATTGTTTTAATAGTATTTTAACCTATTTAGTTTTTAATTTTAGTGTTTTACTTTTAGATATGAAAAAAACAGCATTAATTACAGGTGCTACCAGTGGAATTGGTAGCGCAACAGCCCACGCCTTTGCAAAGCAAGGTATCAATTTAATTTTGTGTGGAAGACGACAAGAACGCTTAGATACCATACAAGAAGCGTTGCAACGTCAAACGGACGTAACCACTTTAAATTTTGATGTACGCGACAAACAGGCCATTTTTAAAGCAATTGCGTCACTTCCTGATGGGTTTAAACACATCGATATTTTAATCAACAATGCAGGAAATGCGCATGGAAAAGACCCAATACACGATGGAAATTTAGATGATTGGGATGCGATGATGGATATAAATGTAAAAGGGTTGCTTTATGTGAGTAAAGCCATTATTCCGCAAATGACTGAACGAAAATCAGGTCATATTATTAACATTGGTTCTTCAGCAGGACGCGATATTTATCCAAATGGCAATGTGTATTGTGGTAGCAAAGCGGCTGTTTTGGCTATTACGGAAGGCATGCGTTTGGATTTGAATCCGTTTGGAATTAAAGTATCAGCTATCAATCCTGGTATGGTGGAAACCGAATTTTCTGAAGTGCGTTTTAAAGGTGCTCCAAATGCTAATGATGCTTATTTAGGTTACAAAGCACTTCAAGCAGATGATATTGCTGAAATTATTTATTTTATGGTTTCAAGACCTTCTCATGTAAATATTGCTGATTTACTGGTGTTTCCGACGGCTCAGGCCAACAATATGACCATACTAAAAAAATGAACTGAGGCTTTTTAGTATGGTCATCTTGTTTATCCAATTTATAATGAGTCGCGTAAGAATAAAGAATAAAAACAGAAAATAATAATATCATTTTGATTAACAAACGCCTTCTCATAAAAAACCTATTAGCTCACAACGATGAGAACAGTTTTTATGATAAAAAACGTAAAATTGATATTGGCGAAAAAGAAGGAAAAGCTAAGTTTTTAAAGCACATTTGTGCGCTTTCTAACAGCAATCCAAAAAACAATTCGTTTATAGTTATTGGTGTTGAAGATGAAGATAATAAAATAGTTGGCGTCGATTTTTTTGACGACAGTAAAATCCAAAATCTCATTAATGCCTATTTGTCCAATCCACCCATTGTGCAGTATGAAAACATTCCGTTTCCCCATTTACCAGACGACAAAGTGGTTGGTTTGGTAACTATTAGACCTATTGATGGCTTAACCTCGTTGCGAAAAAATATCTGGAAATATTATGGAGGTTCTGTCTTTTTTAGAGATGGAAGCATGAGTATGCCTAAAGTTTTTGATGTTGAAATTAAAGATGTCAACTCCAAAATTGTAGAAGCTATTGAAAACCATTCTCAAAATAATATTCAGCACACATTAGATGGTGTTTTTGATTTTTTGAACAAACGACAAGATTTCCATCCACAATACAAAGTGTTTAAAGAATATTTTGTGCTCTGTTGGGCTGGACAGAAAAAAACAGTCAAAAATGAGACTTTTTTTAGCCGTGTAGATATAGAATTAGTTAATGAACAAGTACGTTTATTTTTTTCAACCTTAGATGAAGTGTCTATAACATATAATGAAGATTCATTTAAAATTGTAGAATATGTAAGTCTTGGGCTTCAAAATTCGTTTAAGTATTATCCTTTAGAAGAAACCATCATTCAATTTGGCAACAATGCCAATTATCATATAGACACCACTTTAATTTTTGAAGCACCACAATTTGACAAAAAGGTATTACATCATATTTATAATGCCAACAATGCCATTCTCGAAAAATTGAAAAAAGGGTTAACACTTAATAAAAATGAAGAGCAAGACTTAAAAAATCTTCCTGCAACCTATTTAATTTGCTATCTCAATTTATTTCATGAAGCTATTGACAAACTCAATGAGGCTAAACCCTATCTAAAAGCATACAATGAAGAGTTGTATGCAGCTTTTAAAGAGTCTATTCGTATTTTAAGAAAAGTGAAATACAGTTAATCCATTTTTTTTAAAAAGTATTACCAACAATACATTATATACTACCAAAAATACATTTAATGACCACTAAAGCAGTTTCATAAATTATTTTTATAGGTATTATAAAGTCAATAAATTTATTATAACCCCTTAAATTACTTACTTAGTATGAAGCTTAATTAAGCTATTTAACTTTAAATTTAATAACCATGAAAACACTTTTCAAAACCACAGCAAAAATTTGCGCATTGCTATTCGTTATGGTATCATTTTCATCTTGTTCAAGTGATAATGACAGCGCACCAACCAAAAAAGAACTATTAGCCCACAAATGGTATTTAGTTCAGCAAGAGTATCTTAATACAACACCATCAACTGTGGTAGTTGCAGATGAATGTGAACAAAACACATATTTTAATTTTTTGGATGATGGTAGCTTAATTGCAGAAACGTTTGGCCTTGACATGGACAGCAACTGTGTGTCACAAAGCCTTGTTGCTGCAACTTATGATTTGACTGCAGATGGTGAAAAAATTTATGTAACCAGTGGTTCACCATCTATGACTCAAGAGCTTACCATTGAAAGCTTAACTGGAAGTGAATTAATAATTTTCAATTCAGATTTGAAAATTATTTTTAACAGATAGGTCATTATTATTCAAAAAAATAAACAAACTATTTTGTTTTGAATAATTATCTATTTCGATTTGATGTTAATCAATATTTGTTAACTTCTAATTTTTTTTTAAAGTTGAGATTGAATTGAAATTTTTTTAAAATGTGTTGTTAATCGATGTTTTTTTAATGGCATTACCATTCATACATATTTTTTTGCGTTTTGTAGTTTTTTGTAATCCAAATTAAAAAATAGCAGCATCTTTACAGTGCTATTAATCAATTATATAATCCTGTTTCTCCCAATATAAATTTGGCATTGAAACAGGATTTTTTTTATTAGCTATTTCGCATAAATTCTTCTGCCTTTTCTACCATATTTTTGCTTCCACAAAAAAAAGGCACTCGTTGGTGCAACTCTGTTGGTTGAATGTCTAAAATGCGTGTATAACCATCACTGGCTTTTCCGTTAGCTTGTTCAGCCAAAAAAGCCATTGGATTACATTCGTAGAGCAATCGTAATTTCCCGTTAGAGACTTTAGAACTTTTTGGATACATATAAATACCACCTTTTATCATATTTCTATGAAAATCGGATACTAAAGATCCAATATACCTTGAAGTGTAAGGTCTGTTACCTTCTTCCATTTGGCAATATTTGATATAATTTTTAACGCCTTGCGGAAAATGGATATAATTACCTTCATTGACCGAATAAATTTTTCCGTCTTCAGGAAACTTCATGTTTGGATGCGACAAGTAAAAAGTACCAATAGCTGGATTGAGCGTAAACCCATTAACTCCAGCACCTGTAGTATAAACAAGCATGGTTGAAGTGCCATAAATAACATAACCAGCAGCCACTTGTTGGTTACCAGGCTGTAAAAAATCTTCTATTTGTACAGGTGTTCCAACAGGTGTCACACGTCTATACACCGAAAAAATGGTTCCAACGGAAACGTTGACATCAATATTAGAAGACCCATCTAAAGGATCCATCAACACTACATATTTGTTTTGATGGTTTTCATCTTGGCTGTTAATGCTAATAAATTTATCTTCCTCTTCACTGGCAATGCCACATACAATATTTCTATTTATTAAGGTTTGAATAAATTTGTGGTTAGCATACACATCTAACTTTTGTTGGTCTTCTCCTTGAACGTTTGTCTCGCCTGCAGCACCAATAATATCTACCAATCCTGCTTTGTTAACTTCATGGTTAACTACTTTGGCAGCCAATCGGATAGAATTGATAAGACGAGATAATTCCCCTGAAGTGTACTTAAAGGCGGCTTGGTTTTCTATAATAAATTCGCCTAAAGTTTGATTTTTACGAGACATGGAGTTGTGTGGTTTTTGTTTGTACAAATATCGGCTTTTTTAACAAACTATAACGTTTTCGAAAAAGTTTAATGGTCAATAATCATCAAGTTTACACTATATTTGAATACAATTTATAATAGATGGACTTTACAATACGAAAAGCAACAAAAGCAGATATGCCTCAAGTACTCAATTTAATTAATGAATTGGCCGTTTTTGAGAAAGAACCCAATGCGGTTGAAGTTACTGTTGCCGATTTAGAAAAAAACGGATTTGGAACCCATCCCACATTTCAGTGTTTTGTGGCAGAAATTAACAAAAAAGTTGAAGGTATTGCCTTGGTTTATAACCGGTTTTCTACATGGAAAGGAACAGTTTTGCACTTAGAAGATTTAATAGTAAGCCAAAATATGAGAGGTACAGGATTAGGAACTGCACTTTTAGACCAAGTTGTAACATATGGTGCAAGTTTGGGAGTTAAACGCATAAGTTGGGAAGTATTGGATTGGAATGAACCAGCTATTGTTTTTTATAAAAAAAAAGGTGCAGATGTAAAACGCGATTGGGATGTGGTACATTTGGATGAACAAGGCATAAAAAAGTATATATCAAAATTGTAGCATGAGAGTATTCAAGTTTGGAGGTGCTTCTGTAAAAGATGCCAATGGTGTTAAAAATTTGGCAGTTGTTTTAGAAAAAGTGGGTTATGACCATACATTAATTGTGGTTTCTGCTATGGGGAAAACAACTAATGCCATTGAAGTTGTTATAAACAATTACTTTCAAAACAAAACCGAATTGCAAAGTTCCATTCAAGATGTAAAAAAATATCACAATGAAATTTTATTAGATTTGTTTGATAATGAGCAGCATCAGGTTTTTAAAAAAGTGTCAGCCTTATTTGATGAGTTAAGCAGTTTTTTTGACCGAAACAAATCACCAGATTACAACTTTGTGTACGACCAAACCATTAGTTTTGGCGAGTTAGTCTCTACCACCATCATCAGCGAATATTTAAATACGGTTGGTTTTAAAAACACTTGGTTAGATGTGAGAGAGTTGATAAAAACCGATAATTATTACAGACGAGCCAACGTTGATTGGGAAGCAACACAAGCTGCAATTACCTCTAAGCTCGATAAATCAAAACTCAACATTACACAAGGCTTTTTAGGAAGTGATGCCAACAACTTTACAACCACACTTGGCAGAGAAGGAAGTGATTATACAGCTGCCATTTTTGCCTATTGTTTAAATGCCGAGAGCGTAACCATTTGGAAAGATGTTCCTGGGGTTTTAAATGCCGATCCACGTTACTTTGAAAATGCACAATTACTGAACACAATATCTTATAGAGATGCCATTGAGTTAGCCTTTTATGGTGCTTCAGTGATTCATCCAAAAACCTTGCAGCCTCTACAAGGAAAGGAGATTCCGTTATTTGTAAAATCGTTTATAAACCCAGAAGATGCAGGTACTAAGGTTGGCAAAGCCTTAGGTATTGAGCCTCATATTCCTTGTTTTATTGTAAAGAAAAATCAGGTGTTGATAGCTTTATCATCTTTGGATTTCTCTTATATTGTTGAAGAAAATATCAGTGAAATATTCAAATTATTGCATATGTATAAAATGAAAGTCGATGTCATCCAAAACTCAGCTATTAGTTTTTCGGTTTGTGTGGATAATATCTATAATAATTTGGAAGAATTGCTTCAACATTTAAAAGCAAAATTTAAAGTTATTTGTTATGAAAATGTTTCATTATACACCATAAGGCATTATAATCTAAACGTTATCAGTCAGTTAGAAAAAGACAAAACCGTTTTATTGAAACAACTCACACAAGAAACCGTACAGGTAGTTACTAAGTAAACATTTATTACATTTGTAGTTATGACCAAACCACAAGATATGGGATTAGTAACCGCTAAAGAAGTAGCTAAAGCAATACATGCAGATAAGTATGGCGTTTTTGGTACCTTTTGTGGTTGGATACTTATGAAAGTGCTTAAAATATCCACGCTCAACAAAATATACAAACGCAACAAGCACCTTAGCAATGTTGCTTTTTTAGATGGAATTTTAGACGATTTTCAAATTAAGTTTGAAATTCCTGAAGAAGATTTAAAACGCCTTCCCAAAGAAGGCGCTTACATAACCGTTTCTAACCATCCACTTGGAGGCATTGATGGTATTTTGCTGTTAAAATTAATGATTGAGCAACGTGCCGATTTTAAAATTATAGGCAATTTTTTATTACATAGAATTGAACCTTTAAAGCCATACATCATGGCAGTCAACCCATTTGAAGATAGAAAAGATGTCAAATCGAGTGTAGCAGGTTTTAAAAATTCTATTTTGCATTTAAAAGAAGGACATCCTTTAGGAGTTTTTCCTGCTGGCGAAGTATCAACTTATCGCGATGGTAAATTGGTGATAGACAGACCTTGGGAAGAAGCAGCCATGAAACTTATCCAAAAAGCGGAGGTTCCTGTAGTACCCATCTATTTTCACGCCAAAAATAGTCGTCTGTTTTATAAGCTTTCTAAAATTAATGATACGTTTAGAACAGCCAAACTACCATCAGAATTATTAACGCAAAAAAGACGTGTTATTAAAGTTAGAATTGGCAGACCTATTTCCGTAAACGACCAAAAAGAGCTGACAACACTTGCTGAGTTTTCTGAATTTTTACGACGAAAAACCTATATGTTGGCAAATACGTTTGACAACAAAGACAATTTGTTAAGCAATATTTCCTCTACCTTAAAAGTTCCAAAACCCGTTAAAAACATTGTAAAACCTGTCAGTACAGAAGCAATGATAAAAGAGGTAAACACTTTAAGAGATAATGATTGCAGATTGCTTATCAGCAAAAATTATGAAGTGTTTTTAACCTTATCTAAAGATGCTCCAAATATTTTGAGAGAAATAGGGCGTCTTCGCGAAATTACTTTTAGAGAAGTTGGCGAAGGCACCAATGAAGCCATTGATTTGGATCAGTTTGACAACTATTACCACCATATGTTTTTATGGGATACAGAAACTAATAAAATAGCAGGCGCATATAGAATGGGTTTAGGTTATAGAATTTTTGCTAAGTATGGTATTGATGGCTTTTACCTTCAAGATTTGTTTCGTTTTGAACCCGAACTTTACAAAATGATGAGCGAATCTATTGAAATGGGTAGAGCATTTATTATTAGCGAATATCAACAAAAACCAATGCCTTTATTTTTATTATGGAAAGGCATTGTGCATACCACTTTGCGTTATCCAGAGCATAAATTCCTTATTGGAGGTGTTACCATTAGCGATAAGTTTTCGAGCTTTTCAAAATCGTTAATGATTGAGTTTATGAAATCTAATTATTACGATCCGTACATTGCGCAATATGTGCATCCTAAAAAAGAATTTAAGGTAAAACTCAAAGATGCTGATAAAGATTTTGTGTTTGATGAAACCGAAGCAGACCTTATAAAGTTTGATAAAATTATTGACGAGTTAGAACCAGGAACCTTGCGTTTACCAGTGTTAATTAAAAAATACATAAAGCAAAATGCTAAAGTGGTAGCCTTTAATGTCGACCCATTATTTAACAATGCGGTTGATGGCTTAATGTATATACGTATTGCCGACTTGCCAGAAAGTACCGTAAAACCTGTGATGGAAGAATTTCAAGCAGAGTTAGAGCGCAAATTTGAAAATAATGGTGAAGATATTTAGTCTTAAACTATTTGCAAAAACGCCCTCCTTTTTGTTAACAAAAAGTTAAAATTTTATTCTAAACCGCTGATTGAATTACGGTTTTTCCATACTCTTTAGGTTTGACAAGGTTTTTAGAACCTGTGTTTTTGGTGCTATTGAGGACTCTTTTTTGAATAAAAAGTAGAAGGGTTGATTTTTTTTTTAAAACTTAGCAAAGTCAGATTTAATGATTTGATTTTGTACAGTTAAAAAACATCATCTGATTTTGAATCATCTACTAGTAAAATAGCTTGTAGTCGTAGTACAGGAATAGAATATTGTATGTGCAAAAGACTTCAATATAGAGAAGAAGGATGGACTTGGGTAGATACTGTTGCGTTTTTGTTAAGTGGTGTTGAGCAATTAGCTTGGGATTTCGCAGCTTGTACACTTGGTTAATTTTAAATAATAATGATGGAAAAATTAAAACTAATAGGCTTGATACTATATTTGTGTACAGTTATGTTGTTAAATACAAATTACACATTAATAATTTCATCGAGTTTGATTCTAATATACTATACAGTAAGTAGATTAAAATATCAAAAATATTTCTTGTACTTTAAATTTTCATATTTTTTATTTTCACTCATTATTTTATTGTCGACTTTTCAATTATTTTTCAAAAATGACCTTTTAAAATTAGGATTAGAACTACTGTTAATAATTAACATTTTAACGCCAGTATTGTTAACTTTGAAAAGGACAGAATTAAGCAAAAGTTTGATGTTTAATAACAGCATTAATCATATTTTATTTGCTTTTATTTTGATTTCTACTATTAACAATTAAAGTAATATAGATTACCTCATAAGCAGATTCAATTTCAGTAAGTTGTTCTTGTTTAGGGTATTATTAAAGGGCATCTATTAGCCATTTGCTAGATTACTATATTGTGGTTAATAATAAATATTTTAAATTATGAAGAGAGTAAATTTAATTTTAAAGGTTATTATAGTTGGTATTTGTTCTATAGTGATTCCTTTTTCGTTAGTAATGTTTTGTGGTCTATTGGGTTTTGACTCTGATACAGCCACAAGAGAAATTGGATTTGGATATTTAGCCTTATTTGTATCATTAGTTTTTATTCTTTACATAACGTTGAAAAACGTATTAAAAACTAATTAAATAGTTTAAATTTTATCAGTACTTTATTTCCTTTTTTTGAGTATAAGTAAGGTTATTACAATACTTTGTAAGAAGAATATCTGAGCATAATATTGTTTGATAATTACAAGTGGCTTTATGTTTATTTAAAGCCACTTCTGCTTTTAAATGAAGATATAAAACAAAATAAAGCCTTTATATTTTTAAGTTGATGTAAATTATTATTCAGTACAATTTAAACACCAATATCCTCATTCCATAAGGTTGGATTGTTTTTTATAAATAAATTCATAAGGTCTTTACATTTAGCATCGTTAACCACAGTAACGTTTACACCTCTGTCTTTTAATAATTGCTCTTCACCCATAAAAGTGTCATTTTCGCCAATAATCACTTTTGGAATTCCGTAAAGTAAAATAGTGCCAGAACACATTGGGCAAGGTGATAAGGTAGTATATAAAACACTTTCTTTGTAAACAGAAGCGGGTTGCCTTCCTGCATTTTCTAAAGCATCCATTTCGCCATGAAGGATGACGCTGCCATTTTGAACTCTTCGGTTATGACCACGACCAATAATTTTTCCGTTGTGTACCAAAACTGAACCAATAGGAATACCACCTTCGGCCATACCAAGTTCAGCTTCTTTTACAGCTTCTAAAAAAAATGCATCCATGTTTTTTGATTTTAAAGTTGTTTTATAAATTCTTCGCAATAGGTTTTAATCTCATTTCTCGCTTTTAAAAATGCGATGTGTTTTTCATCTTCTGTACCTTTCACTTTTGAAGGATCAAAAAAGTTATGATGTAATCGCACAGCGTTTTTACTTGGAATATAAGGACAATTTTCGTTAGCATGATCACAAACCGTTATAATATAATCAAAATGGACGTTTTTATACTCATCAACATGATTAGAAGTATGTTTTGAAATATCAATACCATCTTCTTTCATAATGGCAACAGCTCCTGAGTTTAATCCATGCGTTTCAATACCTGCACTATAAACTGTAACGTTTTTAGGGTTTGTAAACTGTTTTAAATAGCCTTGAGCCATTTGGCTTCGGCATGAATTTCCTGTACAAAGAATAAGAATATTTTTCATAAATTATATTTTGAGATTATTCATTTCCTATGTGTAAACTTCGTCGTTCTAAAAAATGATTATCATGCCATTTGGAGTTAAGTTGACCAATTTTTTCTCTAATACCAACAACTCTAAATCCGCATTTTTTATGCAAATTAATGCTGGCTACATTTTCTGAAAAAATTCCGGCTTGCAAAGTCCAAAACCCATTGATTTCACTTTCTTTTATAAGTTGATTGAGTAACGTTTCACCTATTTTTTGACCTCTTGAGGCTTGCGCAACATAGACACTAACCTCAGCAACACCCTTATAAACGTCTCTTTTAGAAACCAAAGACAACACTGCAAACCCAACAATATGATTATCTTTTTCGGCTACAATTCTACAAGAAGGAATGTATTTATCGTTCCATGTTTCCCAATTTGGGATTTTAGTTTCAAATGTTGCAATACCAGATGCAATTCCTTCAGCATAAATCTTAGAAACAAACTCCCAATCACTTTCAACTAAAGGTCTAACAACAATTCCCATCAGGCGAACAACATATTTCTGAGTCTGCTATTACTGCTTGTTTCTTTTCTGGAACACCACAAATATCTTTGGCTTTGCAATCTGTTTTTTTAATCGCTAACTTAATAATTAGGCTATTATCTTGTATTTCAAAATCATTTACAAAAAGTTGCGCTGTATTAAATGTGGTATTGCTGTATTCAAACTTCACCTCAGCATCCAAGGTGTAAGGTTTCATTTTGCCAACCTTATTCAAGATGCCTAAAGCCTTATAAACACTCATGTAATCGCGTTTTCCAATTTCGGTTGGACTTTCCCAAAGTTGAATAATGGTTTCTTTCCATGAATCGGTTTGAGCACCACAATCCACCGAATCAATACTAATGTGTTTTACTTCGGTGATATGATAATTGGCACCAACTAATTTATTTGGTTGATATTCAAAAAGTAATGCTTTGTTTTGATGTTCAGATAAAAGTGTTAAAAATTGTCTTGTTTTCATTTTTTTAAATTTTAAACAAATAGCCAAATGATATTGATTAAGCAAAATTTGGGATCAAAACCCCAAATAAGTTGTAATACAACTAAGGCCATTGTAATTATTATTGGTTTTTTATATTGGAGAAGTATTTTTTTCATGTTTAGCAACAATTAGAAGATGTTGTATTAAAAAATGAATTAAATACATCTTGAAATTCGCGGAAACGATTAATGTTTATACAATAACATAGGCTTTTCCCTTTATAATTACCTTTTAGCAATCCAGCATCATTAATGACTTTTAAATGCTGTGAAATGGTAGGTTGAGACAAGCCAATTTCGTCCACAATATCATTACAAATACAATTGTCTTGTTTGCTGATGAATTGTAAAATAGCAACACGAGCTGGATGCGCAAATACTTTAGCAATAGTAGCTATGGTATTAATGTCAGTTTTGTAAATATCGAGTTTTGAAGCTCCCATAGAGTAAATTTATCAGCACAAAGATATAAATAAAATGTAATATTGCAATATTACGATAATAAAATATATTAATAAAGCCGAAAAAGAATTTAATCTCTCGGCTTATTTTTTATTTAGAACCAAGGTTTTTTGCCTACTTGGTAGGTGTTGTAAAACTCTTCGTCAGATTTGGTTAGGTAAATAATGCCTTCTATTAAACCAATAATTCCCATTGCTGAAGCTCCAATACCACAAGTGAAAAAACCTATAATAATAGTTACTACAAGCATAATAACACCTTCTTTAGTGTAACCTAAAATGAATTTATGAATTCCTAAAGCACCAAATAAAATACCTAAAATACCTGCAAGCACTTTTTTGTTTTCGCCTGAGGCAGTATTAAAAGCTTCTTTGGCTCCATCTGAAAATTCTTTTGCAGTTTCTTTGGCGTCATTTGCAAATTCTTTTGCTTTTTCTGAGGCTTCATCAGCAAACTCGCTGGCTTTATGAGCTGCTTTTTTAGCACCTTCTTTAGCGTCTCCTAACATATCGTTAAGGTCGTCGCCTAAATTTTTTTCGTCAGACATTATAAATTTTATTTTTTGTTAGAAAACTAAAGGTACTAAAAAAAAGAATTGGATTACAAAAAGGTCTTATCTACTGGTTCCCAAAGCTCTATTTTGTTGCCTTCGTTATCAAGTATCCAAGCAAATTTGCCATAATCGTATTCTTCCATTTTACCAACTATTGTTACGCCTTCCTTTTTTAGAGTTTCTAAAAGTTCAATCAAATTTTCAACTCGATAATTGAACATAAAATCTTTTTTTGAAGGCTCATAATATTTGGTGTCTTCTGCAAATGGGCTCCATTGGGTTGAGCAATCATTGCCTTCTTTGTCTTTCCACCAAAAGGTGCATCCATAATCGTCTGTATTAAAACCTAAATGGGTTTTGTACCAATTTTTTGTGGCTTTTGGATCTTTGGTTTTAAAGAACAAACCACCAATACCTGTGACTCTTTTTTTCATAATTAGTTGTTTTCATTTTTACAAAGGCAAAAATCTATTTTAATTAAACTATAGTTAATAGCTACAAAGTTTTTAAGACTTTGCTATATTTTATTTTTTTTAAAATTAGATTCATAAGTACCAATCCAATCATCAACACTCATTTTAGTCGCTAATTCGCCAATAAGTTCAAAAGGAATGTCGTCTAAATGTTTAAAACGAATACAACTTTTTCCCATATCCAATTTGCGCTTGGAGTATTTTGGATATTCTGCAACAAACCAATCATACAATTCTTGTTTGGCATAAATTCCCATATGATATAACGCTACAAAGTTTTTTTGTGAGGCAATATTTATAAATGGTAAAGGTAGCTCTGGAGTGCAATGATATCCATTTGGATATTTAGAATGTGGCACCACATAACCTATCATGCCATAACTTATAGTTTCTTTAAAACCTTCTGGCAAGTTTTTGTTGATAATTTGCCTTAGTTTTTTAAATGTATCTTGCCGTTCTTCGGGAAGTTGACTTATGTAATTTTCTGGTGAATCTGCTTTGTATTGCATCTGCAAATATTTAGATTCTATAAAGTTAGCAAAATTTTGCTTTAATCTTATGAACAATAGTTTGTGCTAATTTTTCTTTGCTTTCTACTGTCCAACCAGCAATATGTGGTGTTAAAAGTACATGTTCAGATTTAATAAGATATTCAAAGGCTTCTGGCATTTTTGATGTAAACATATCTTCAAACGATGCTTTTTCGTATTCTAAAACATCTAAACCAGCACCAAGAATTTTCCCAGATTGTAAAGCTGCAACCAAATGGTCAGTCACTACGCTTTTGCCACGTGCTGTATTGATAAACCAAAACGATTTTTTAAACGCATTAATAAATTCGGTATTTATCATGCCTAAAGTTAAAGCAGTTTGTGGGGTGTGCAAGCTTACCACATCAACTTTATCTTGAAATTCTTTAAGGGTTACTTGTTTAGCATGAGCATCTTCAACATCTGGTTTTATATCATAACATAATACGTCAACCTCAAAACCGCGTAATTTTTTGGCAAAGGCTTTTCCCATATTACCATAACCTATAATACCAACGGTTTTGCCATCCAATTCTAAACCTCTGTTGGCTTCGCGTAGCCATTTCCCATTTCGTACTTCTTGGTCTGCTTTATTCAATTTATTAAAAAGCGAAAGCAGCATGCCCAAAGCATGTTCGCCAACCGCATTTCTATTGCCTTCAGGTGATGCAATAAGTGTAATACCTTTTTGCTTGGCATATTCACAATCTATATTTTCTAATCCTGCACCAACACGACCAATAAATTTTAAATTGGTTGCAGCATCAAAAAATGCTTTGTCAATTGTAAAACGACTTCTTAAAATAATGCCATCGTAATGTTGAATTTTTGATTCGATACTTTCTTTTGAAGAGGTGTAATCTTCATCATTTATAAATCCTAAACCATTAAGCTGATTAATGAGTAATGGATGATTGGTATCGAGGTGAAGGATTTTCATATAGCAATATAAGTTATTAACAATTGTGCATTACGGTTTTTCCATACTATTTAGTATTGATAAGGTCTGATCAAGGCACTAATTTAAAGTATAATTTTTAATATAAAAAAACAACCTTAAAATTTGGTTTTTAATGTTTTTTTTTTTGTAGTTTTATATCATTAGCAAAAATAATACTCCCTAAAAACATAGCAAAGTTATAATTTTATTCACGTAGCCTATGTAAATTCCTTTTGTAAAAAAGAGAAAGCTCCTACAAAGTAGAAGCTCCTCACAGTTCGTCAAAAAACTGGTTAAACATTACATTTAACTTTACAAAAGTAACATTTTTATTTTTCATAATTGTTTTAGATGTAATGTTTAATCTTCATTATTAATTTTAATTTAAACATTATGAAAAACATATTTAAAATGTCACTTGTTTTTTTATTAGTCTTGTTTTGCTCTTGTGAAAAAGATAATATTACAGAAGCTCCAGCCAATGCATTGGTTCCAACTAAAGGGATAAGGTTTATACCAAACAATTCAACTACTAACAGAACTTCAGTAGTAAATGGGATGTTAGCATTTGATGATGTTGCCACATTTTTAAGTACTATTGAAACTTTAGCTAATGATGCTGAGGCTTATGACGATGATTTTGTTGCTAAATGGAATTATTTGAGTGATGACGATTTAGAAGCAAAAGAAATTGAGTTAGGACATAATCCTGACCAACCTTTGGTCGATTTTGAAAATCAGTTTAGTGGGTTTACCTCGTTAAGAAAAACTATTGAAGTTCAATTGGATAACTTGATAAAAAACGAAACACTTAACGATACAAATGATCCTGATGACCATTTTATTATGGATAATGAAGTTAGGACTGTTTTAAATGCTGATGCACAAGTAATGATTGGACACTCTCTATTTCAAATGACTATGTTTGGTTATGTAGAAGTTACAGATGGCGATTTTAACACTTTGGCTTTGGTTGCAAGCTCTGATGCGTCAACCCTTAATTTGCCAAATGTGGTTATAAGTGGAGGCTATTATGGTAGTAGTTCTGGTAATAATACACAAACAACACCTCCAGGAACACCAACAGATTGCAGAACGGATTACTATGAAATTAACTATAAAACCACTTCGAGTAACAGACGTATTAAAGGTATTCAAAAACTAAAAGGACAAAATGGAATTTGGGGTTCTAAAATAAAAGCCAAAACCAAATACCAAAAGAAACGTTGGTGGGGTGGATGGACTTCTAAAAGAACCACTATTACGGCAACAATTGATGGTCAGGCATTTAATCAAAACTGTGCTCAACCTTCTGTTCCATTTAAAACAAAAACAAAAAGAAAACATAAGGTTAAAGTTACAGTAACTGTTCCTGCCTCTGCTAATTTTTGGTATAAAACGAAATATCATGAGTTAAAAACAATTCATAAAAAGGATGGTAATAACAATATTATTGATGATTATTTTTATGAATAAATTTTAGTTTTACAAATAAGCCGAAGCACTATTGCTTCGGCTTTCATTTTTTAGACACATATATGAAATATTTAATAATATTGGTTTTTTATTTAGAATCTCTAAATGTAACTTCTCAAAATGATAGTTTGCCAACATCATTTTTTAACGAGTATTCCAAGTTTTCTGTTCATTTAGGGGTTTCAAAGTATGTAGGTTCTGAGACTTCCGAACTTCCATCAACTTTGGAATATCGATTAAAAGAATTTATATCTCCTGTTTTAGGGATTGATTATGATATTTTTCAAAAAAACAATTTTAATTTTAAGTTAGGTTTAAATTTAACTTTAATGCGAGATATTGAATGGATATATCTTAGTCAATCAGAAACAGGCTATGCTTTTGATTACATTTCTTTTTCTGAAACAAGTACTGATGGTCAATGGCGTTTAAGTTTGCCAATTACAACAGAATATATTTTAAATTCAGGAAAGAATAAAATTTCTTTTAATAGTAGTTTAATTATAGGCTACCATAAAAGTGATGGGTTAGGATATTCTGAGTTTGGTACTGTAACTGAAGACGATAGAATAGTGCAATTGGAATCTACTTATGGACAAAAAACAGCTCCTTGGTATTTTAATGGACAAGTAGGTGTTGGCATGTATTTTCCGTTTAAAGGTTGGATGTTGCGTACCAACGTATATTACAATTTGGCGTTTCAAAAACTGTATGAAGGTGAGTTTGAGTTTAAAAACCTACAACAGTCACCAGACACGTCTGGTAAGTTGAGTTTTAAAGGCAACTCTTTTGGTGTTGAGTTTTCTATTTATTTGGCGAAGAAAAAGAAAAAGCAATAAAAAAAACGATGATAAAATTAATTGCTTGTCTGTTGTTTAGTCTTTCTGTTTTTGGACAGACAGAAAACACAACGTTTATAAACAAAACAAAAAACAAAGACAGTGTGTCAGAAAACATACATTTGTTAGGCTATCAATTTTATGAAGGTGGTTTTACAAGCACTAAAATATCCAATAAGTTGCACTTAGAGTTTGGGTTGCTACATACCAATATTGATGGCTATAAAATAATTGAAATGCCTATTTTGTTAAAACAAGATTTTGGCAACAAGTTTCATGCTTTTTTTGGTTCAAAATTTAATGTGGTTATAAACAATGGGTTGTCCACTTTACAGTTTTCTGACCAAGCATCAAGCAATTTTGGAGTCTCTTTAGAATTGGGTTTGCAATATGATGTCAACCAAAATTTTATGCTCGAAATGCGTTATTCTTTGCCTATAAATGCACAACAATCTAATTATCCATCTATTATGGATTTTAACAGTTCGGGTTTGTTTAGGCTTGGTTCGGGTTTTAAATTTTGAGCCATTTTATTTTTGCATTAGCGATAGCAACGGCATCCTTTTCTTTTATTTTTTTAAAAGAAAAGATAAAGTGGATAGCGCGACCTGAAAAGGGAATGCCCAAATTAAAAACCAAGAATTGTTTTAGCAATTAAAAAGTAGATTAAAATACCAAAAATATCATTGCTTGTGGTGATAAATGGTCCTGTTGCGATGGCTGGATCAACACCTCTGCTATCTAAAAATATAGGAATAAAGGTGCCAATAATAGCTGCTAAAATAATAACGGTTATAATGGCAACACCAATGGTTGCTGATACTAAATAGGTTGTATGAAAAAAGAAATGGCTAATGATAAGGACAATAAATGCTATGGCAATGCCATTGACCAAACCTAAGGCGAACTCTTTAAAAAGACGTTTTAAAATTTCGCCTTTGATAGAATCGTTAGCCAATCCTTGAACTACAATGGCAGACGATTGTACACCAACATTACCAGCAGTTGCTTGGATGAGTGGAATAAAACTCAGTAAAATAGCAAATTTTGAAAGTTCGCCTTGAAAGCTATTGATAATGGTTGCAGCGCCAAGTCCTCCAAAAACACCAATCAAAAGCCAAGGTAAACGTGCTTTGGTGAGTTTCCAAATGCTGTCATCGGCTTCGACGTCTTGAGAGATACCTGCTGCCAATTGGTAGTCTTTTTCGGCTTCTTCTTTAATGACATCCACAATATCATCAATTGTAATTCTACCAAGAAGGGTTTGGTTGTCATCAACCACAGGAATAGCTTCTAAGTCATATTTTTGCATCACTTTGGCAACATCTTCTACATCGTCATGTACGTTTACATAATCGACACTTGAAATGTAAATGTCTGCAATTTTTTGGTCACTTTTTGCAGTAATCAAATCTTTTAATGAGAGGCGACCTATTAATTTTTCTTGTTTGTTAACCACATAAATGGAGTGTACTCTGGTAACATTTTCGGCTTGTCCACGTATTCTGCGCAAGCAACCTGCAACGGTCCAGGTTTCATAAACTTTTACCAATTCTTTTGCCATGAGTCCACCTGCAGTATCTTCGTCATAGGCTAAAAGTTCTCTAATTTCGGCTTTATGGTCTTCGTCTTCAATTTGCGAAATAACCTCATGTTGTCTGTGTTCTGGTAGCTCAGAAATAATATCAGCAGCATCATCTGTGTCAAGTTCTTCAATTTCATCAGCTATTTCTTTTGCAGAAAGATTTTTTAAAACCTTTTCTCTATTGTCTTCATCTAACTCCATTAAAACTCCTGAGGTGGTTTCAGAATCTAATAGTTTGATGATGTACATGGCTTCATCTAAATCCAGTTCATCAAGAATTTCTGCAATATCAGCATAGTGAAACTCGTTTAAAAGGACTTTGAGTTCTTTATCTTTTTTTGATTCGATAAGAATTTCAACTTTTTCTACAAGTTCATCAGTAAGCTCAAATTGGATGTTTTCTCTTTCTTCTGACACTTTTTGAAATTTTTAAGAGGTTCTACAGATCGCTTTCAATTAATTGTGTAAGTGTTATAAATTGTATTACACTTAATTGTTCTGGACGTTGGTCAAAGATAACATTTGCTTTTAAATTATTTGATAAATTGAATGTTTTTAAACTGTTGCGCAGTGTTTTTCGGCGTTGTTGAAAGGCGGTTTTGACCACGTTAAAAAACAAGGTTTCATCACAGGCGAGTTTGTAATTTTTTTTTCTGGTTAAAAGTAATACACCAGAATCTACTTTTGGTGGTGGATTAAAAACCGTTGGTGGCACAGTAAATAAATAGGAAGCGTCATAAAAAGCTTGTGTTAAAACCGATAAAATGCCATATACTTTGCTGCCTTCTTTTGAGCAAATACGTTGTGCAACTTCTTTTTGGAACATGCCTGAAAATTCAGGAATTTGGTTGCGCATTTCTAAAGTTTTAAATAAAATTTGTGATGAAATGTTGTAGGGAAAATTTCCGATAATGGCAAAAGGATCCTCTTTAAAAACCTGAGTTAAATCGTACTTTAAAAAGTCTTTTTCAATAATTCGGTCTGCTAAATGAAGGTAATTGGCTTTTAGGTAGTCAACGGATTCTGTATCAATTTCAATGACATGCGTTGTAATGTCTTTTTTGAGCAGATACTTGGTTAAAACACCCATTCCTGGGCCAATTTCGAGTACGTGTTTGTAGCCTTTATATGTTAAAGAGTTTGCTATTTTTTCAGCAATTGTCTCATCCGTTAAAAAGTGTTGTCCTAAATGTTTTTTTGCTTTTACTTGAAAATCTTTTGCCACAAATACACGAATATTTTTTGTTAAGCTGCTAAGGTGGAAAGTTACTTCTTTTAGCGGTCTTTTGTCTATTTTTTCTTACTCAATCAGTCAAATGTAACAGAATATTCATCAATTACTTCCAATTCTGTTCTAAAAGCCAAAACCTTATCTGCAAATTGTTTTAAGGCATCTTGACGCAACACATCTGCATGATTTTTGTAATAATGGTCTAATGCTTCACGAGATTTTGCTCTGTATTGAACAGAGTAGGTAACACCACCAAGTTCTTCTTCTACTAAAACCTTGGTAAGTTTGGCTTCCGTAAAACAACCAGTTGCCAAAACTTGCGGAATATGTTCTTTAATCCAAACCAACCATTTTTCGTGGATGGCATTATCTATATTTGAAGTGACATTATATATAATCATAAAAATGGAATTTGGAATTTTAAAATTGAGTATTGAACTAAAAAGTTTTTGCAAATAACAGAAGTTCTTCATTGTCATCAAAAGGTTTTACTCTTTTTTGGTACGTTAAGCCTAATTTTTCTAAAAGTTTTATAGAATTACTATTGATTGGATTGGTAATTGCCAAAATACGTTTGAGTTGTAAAGTATGCTCAGCAAATGCCATAATTTCTAAAGATGACTCGTAACCAAATCCTTTGCCTTCATAGTCTGGAAGCAAAGCAAAACCAATATCAATACCATCTAATTGTTCTCGTTTTATGAGTCCACAAGTACCTATAGTTTTATTGTTTTCTTCTTTCAACATAAGTTTATAAAACCCAAAACCAAGTTCGGCATAACTTTTTAAAACGCCATTTTTTAGATAGGTTTTAGCTTCATCAATGGTTTTTATGTTTCTATCTCCAATATATTTAATCCAATGTGGTGTGTTGAGCAGTTTTAACATAAATGACGCATCGTTTAAGGTCATTTTGGCAATGATAAGTCGTTTGGTTTCTGCTATTTTTATGACATTAACCATTTTGTTTTTTCAAATTTTTGTGTGATACTATTATCAACATGGCAATTAAAACTATCGAAACAATAGAAGCTGATAAAGTGCCTAAATTTAATCCACCATTAGCGATTGGTTTTGTTAGAAAATCGCCAAAGGTGGCACCAAATGGTCTTGTAAAAATAAAAGCCATCCAAAAAAGAAGAATACGATTTATTTTTGTAAAATAGTGAAGTAATACAACAAGCAAAATGATGACAGCTGTTAGCATTGCTCCATTTAAATAACTTAATCCAATCACATCGCTAAGATAATCGCCAAAAGCGGTTCCGAGACTGTTTGAAAATAAAATGGCAATCCAATAATAGGTTTCTTTGCTGGTTTCTGTAATTGGATAGACGCTAAGCGATTTGAATTTTTTGTGCCAAAGGAATAAGGTAAACACAAGACCCAAAAGCAAAAGTAAACTTCCAAAGGTGTAACCTAAATGTAAACTTCGGTCTATAAAATCGGAAATTTCTGTTCCTAAGGTTGTGGTTGCTACAATAACTAACCAATAAAATATTGGAATGTATTTTTTGCTTAATAATTGAATACTCAACAACGCTAAAAAGACGACTAATGTTATTGAAAGCCCTGTTAAATAGCCAAGTCCTAAGGTCATTGAAATATAATCTCCCAAAGTTTCGCCTAAGGTGGTTGCTATAATTTTCATGAGCCAAAACAGCAATGTGATTTGAGCTACTTTGTTAAATTTCATATAGTGAAGTTTTATATTTAATTAATTGAATCACCACGCAACATCCTGAATTTTTTTCGTGCATCTACAAAGTAAATACTGTCTTGATGTGTAAAGATGATTTTTTCGTATAGTGTCTTGGCTTTTTCGGGTTGGTCAAGGATGTTGTTGTATAATTCTGCCAAATAATACAAGGCATCATCAGCTAAAATACCATCACTATAATTAGCAATCATAGTTTCATAATTGGCAACCGCTTTGTCGTATTGCTTCTTTTTTTCGTACAGTTGCGCTTGTTTAAAAAGGGCTTGGTCTTCAATACTTTCACCTTTATGTTCAGTCAAAACTTGATTTAATAAATTGATGGCTTCATCGGTTTTGTTTTGAAACGCCATCAAATCGGCTTTGGCATACAATTTTAAAGCAACATGAAGCGAATCATCGTATTTATTGTCAGAAAGGAGTAGTTTTAAATCTAAAGCATCATTGGCAATAAGTTGTGATGTGGACGATTTTAAGATTTTGAGCTGCGATTCGGCCCAATCAAAATCGCCTTTATAGTAGCTTGTTTTGGCCACTTTAAAACGTGCTTCTTGAGAAATGGTGCTGTTTTTTAAATTGGCTTGTATTTGGGTGTAGTAAATAAGTGCTTCGTTGAATTTTTCTTGAAACACTAAAATATCAGCCAATTTTAATTTAACTGTGGCTTCCTGAAAGGCTGTAATGTTGAGTTTTAAGCAATTTTTTAAAAATTGACTTGCGTCTTCAGGTTTTTTGAGGTCAAAAGCCAAAAAGTTACCATAGGCTATTTGCAAAGCTAAAGTTGGCTCAAAAGTGCCATAAGTTTCAAACAGTTTTTGATATTTTTTATCAATTAAAGCTAATTCTTTTGGAGTTGCATTTTGCGTTTCTATATCTAACAAATATTGGTTTGCCAAAAGAATGGTTGCAATGTTTTGGCTATTTTCAATTAAGTAATTAAAAATTGCTGTGGCAGTTTCGTTTTGTTTATCATCTAAAGCTGTAATGGCTAATTCAATAATTCGGTCTAAGCTTTCTGGGTTGCGTTTGTATAAAGCTTTTTCTTGTGTAAAGGCTTTATCAAATTCTTTTTCTTGAATGAACAACCAACTCAACAATTCATACCAATACGTGTCTGGTTGTGTTTGGATTTTTTTAAGCAATAGTTTTTTAAGAATGCTGTTGTTTGGGTTGTCTTTATTTTCTGAAACAAAATCACCAAACTCTCGTTTAGCTGAATTGATAAATTCGGGTTTAGCTTCAATATAATCTAAATAGCTTGAAAACAAGAGCTCAATATTGCCTTGCTCGCCATAAATACGTGCCAATTGGATATTAAAATTGAGCTCAGGATTAGTTTCCATTCCTGTTTTGTAGGCTAAAATGGCGTACTCTAATAATGAATGTTCTTCAAATTGTCGTGCTACGTTATATACAAAAATTGGCTTTTCTTTAATTTTTGAAATGGCTTCATTATAATAAGAATTGGCAAGTTGAAGGCTGTCTTTTAATTGATAATTATAGCCTAACTCAACTATAAGTGCTGGGTTTTCATATTTAGAAAGTTTGTTTTTGATAAGTTGCTCAGCATCATCAAGATGTTGTAATTGTTGCTGTGTTTTGATAAGCTGAAAAATATAATTATAGTTGTTTGGATTGGTTTCGTAGAGTTTTTGATAGGTGATTAATGCTTTTTCAAATTCACCATTTTTAAAATAATTAGCGGCTAATTGCTCTTCTTCATTTTGCGAAAAAACAAAAGACACACTTAAAATAAAAAAGAAGCATAGTAATTTTTTCATGATACTAATTTGTGTAAATATAACAAAAGGAGTAAGTTCTTATTGTGAATGTTATTATAAAAAAAATGCCCAAACGTTAGTTTGGGCATTACCATCAAAATAAATGTGCTATTAATCAAATTTTTTATAAAATGATTCAATTATCCTGTTATGGCGCTTTTTATTGCGTAAACAATGTTGCTATTAATCTTAAAATAAAATTTTAGTTACTAATACGATTAATGAAACCAGTATTAAAATGCGCTTAAAATTTTTCATAAGTAGGTTGGTTCTTATTTGGGATTACTAACATCAATAATATTTTGGAAAACACAAAAAAAAATGCTAAAAAATCGTTGAACAACGTCAAATTTTAGCATTTAATCGGATATTTGTATATAAAATCTTACAAATTAGATACTCTCGAATCCAGTATAAGGAATTAGAGCTTCAGGAATTTTAATCCCATTTTCGGTTTGATAGTTTTCTAAAATGCCAGCCAAAACTCTTGGAAGCGCTAAAGAACTTCCGTTAAGTGTATGGCAAAGTTCATTTTTACCTTCGGTATTTTTAAAACGCAATTTTAAACGGTTGGCTTGAAAGGTTTCAAAATTTGAAACTGACGAAATTTCTAACCATCTATCTTGAGCTGTTGAAAATACTTCAAAATCATAAGTTAAGGCAGAGGTAAAACCAATATCGCCTCCACATAAACGCAAAATTCTATATGGTAATTTTAATTCTTGTAAAATGGTTTTTACGTGTTCAACCATTTCATCCAATGCTTGGTAAGAACGCTCAGGATGTTCGACGCGCAAAATTTCTACTTTATCAAATTGGTGCAAACGGTTTAAACCTCTTACGTGTGCTCCATAACTTCCAGCTTCACGTCTAAAACAAGGTGTGTAGCCTGTAATACCAATAGGTAAGTCGGTTTCATTAAGCAACACATCTCTAAAAATATTGGTTCCAGGCACTTCAGCTGTTGGGATGAGGTATAAATTATCTTCAGTAACATGATACATTTGACCTTCTTTGTCTGGTAATTGTCCTGTTCCAAAACCAGAAGCTTCATTAACCAAATGTGGTAATTGATATTCTGTATAACCAGCAGCTGTATTTTTATCTAAAAAGTAAGCAATTAAAGCACGCTGTAAACGTGCACCTTTTCCTTTGTAAACAGGAAAGCCTGCTCCAGTAATTTTATTGCCTAATTCAAAATCTATAATATCATATTTTTTTGCCAATTCCCAGTGAGGCAAGGCATTTTTGTGCAATACAGGAATTTCACCTTCTCTGTACACTTCTTCATTATCATCTTCAGTACTTCCTGCAGGAACACTTGCATTTGGTACATTTGGTAACTTGTATAATAGTTGGTTTAAAGTGTCAACGGTTGCATTAAGTTGATCGGCTAATGTTTTTGAATTTTCTTTTAACTGACTTGTTTTTTCTTTAAGTTGGTTGGCTTTTTGTGTATTGCCAGATTTGTACAAATTCCCAATTTCTTTAGATAAACTATTAGATTCAGCCAACGTGTTATCCAATTCTGTTTGAAGTTGTCTTCGGGTTTCGTCCAAAGCAATTACCTCGTCAATCATTTGTGTGGCATCTATATTTCGTTTTGCCAAACCATTTATGACTGCATCTCTATTTTCTCTAATAAAAGGGACTTGTAACATAGTTATTTAATTTGAAGGCAAAAATACTAAGTTTTTAGAATGGTGGAAACAAAATTAGAGGCTATTTTGATGGCAAAATCCAATCACTATGTTTAAAAGGCGTCCATTTTACATTAGCAAGGTCAACACTTGGGTCAATAAGTTGCTTGTATGGATTGCCATTGACACTTATAAAGGTGTTGGCATATATTTTTACATCCTGATTTTGTTTAGCAAAAAGGTGCTTTAAATATTGAGCAAACTGCCAGATAACATCGGGTTTTGTACTTAGAGCACGTATTTGTTTTTTGGTTAAATAGGTTTCCAATCGGATGGGGATTTCTTTGTTAGTTTTAGCATCAACAACTTTAAATGAAGTGCTTCCGCTTTTGGCTCTCAGCATCATTCGCCACGAAAGTCTGTGACCTTCTTCAGTCCATAAAACATCATCTTTAAAAAACCAATGACGTAAAGGTAATCCTATTTGGATACAAAAATAAGTGATGAAAATAATTATAAAAGGGGTTTTATAATTTGGAATGATGAGTTCGTTTTTGTTATAAAACGGTTTCTTTTTTAAAAAAAGATGATGAATGGTTTCTGATGAAAAGAAAAATAGAGCAAATGCTAAAGATAAATAAGGGAAAATGCCAACCTGAAATACTAAAGAATTAAACAAATGAAAGAAAATGGAAGCTAAAAAAGCAAATTTGCGTGTTGGTTTCCATAAAAACAATGGAATGATAAGTCCATCAAACAAAATACCACCATATGCAATAAAATAGTGCATCCATTTATATTGTAATAAATTGCCTATTAAAGCATAATTTTGTTTGCTTTTCATCAGTAATTCAATAACAGAAGTATCTAACCAATCGCCATATAATTTGGCAACTGCTCCAAAAGTGTACACAATAAACATTTGCAAGATAAATACTAAAGCACACCAACGTGGCATTGAAATTTGCTTGATTTTTGGGTTGAGTTTTGCATCAATTGAAGCATACCTATTTGCAGGTTGAAACACCATAATAGCACTCAATAAACATAAAAGGTAGTAATGATTGTTGTAAGCTGATTTTTGCATTAAATAGGTAGCTGTCCACATGAGTGTAAAGGTGAGCATGCTGCATCGGTATTTATAGCCAAGCATTATAAAAATGCCACAAAGTCCCATAATGGCATAATACAGATACATCCAATTACTGGGAAGCGGTTGTAGCCAATCAAAACCAATAAAAGAGAAAGTAAACAGAGGTTCTATTAAGACTCGTTTAACCCAACCTGTAAAAATGGCGCCAATGCTTTCAACACTTATAAGGAAACCAAAAATGATTCTAAACACAATAAGCGCACTATTGTCAATATGTTTAAAAAGCAATTTATTCATAATCTGCAATGAACAGTTTTGCGCTTACTTTGTCTTTTTTAAGCTGATTTTTTAAAACCTCAACAGATTCAAATTTGTGTTCATCACGAAGGCGTTCTAAAAGTTCTACTTTAATTGTTTGGTTGTAAATATCAGTGTCAAAATCAAAAAAATGCACTTCAATAGATTGGTGTTTGCCACCAACGGTTGGGTTGGTGCCAATATTCATCATTCCAAAATATAAAATGCCATTGATTGTACATTTTACGACATATACACCGTTTTTTGGTATAAGTTTATAGGGTTCTTTAATATGGATATTTGCGGTTGGAAACTCCATTTGACGGCCTAAGCCTTTTCCTTTTATAACTGTTCCTGTCAAAAAATAAGGATAACCTAAATACAAATTGGCAGTTGAAACATCGCCACTTTCTAATGCTTTTCTGATTTTGGTAGAACTCACAGCAACTTCGTTGACGTCTTGTTCAGGGATTTCTTCGACTTTAAAATTAAACTGTTTTCCAAAACGCTTTAAATCGTTAATGTCAGCACTTCGGTTTTTGCCAAAATGATGGTCATAACCAATAATAATCTGCTTCGCATTGAGTTCGTCTACAAGAATTTTTTTTACAAAATCATAAGCAGATAGATTTGAGAAGTCTTTTGTAAAAGTCTTCACTAAGGTTCGCTGAACACCAAATGAATTTAGAATTTGAAGGCGTTCATCAATAGTATTTAAAAGCTTGATGTCAGCATTTTGTTGCAATACCATTCTTGGATGCGGAAAAAAGGTCAAAACAACTGATTGTAAATTCGATTTTTTAGCTGTTTTTGTAAGTTTTTTAATAATTTTTTGATGTCCAATATGCACACCATCAAAAGTGCCAATAGTAATTATGGTTGGTTGTTCTGAACAATTTTTATTTTCTACTTTTTTCATAAAAGCACACTTGATAACCTATAGTTTTTAAAAAAATGATTATTTTTGAGAGATTAATAAAATATACATCAAAAATATAACTATGAAAACAAAACTACATTATGTTTTTTCATTAGCTATTGTTTTAATTGGATTTTCTGCTTTTGCTCAAAAAAATGTTTGGCAAAAAAGCACTTCTAATGGAAGCCTAAATGCAATTTCAATAAGTGATTTGAATGAAAAAAACTATGAAATTTTTAAAATGGACTTCAATGCGTTTCAACAAGCATTGGCTAATGCACCTTTGAGAGGAGAAAACACTCAAGGCTCGCAAACAATTATCAGTGTACCAAATGCACAAGGACAATTAGAGTCTTTTAGAGTGTTTGAGGCACCAGTGTTTGACGAAGAACTTTCAGCAGAATATCCAGAAATTAAATCATACGTTGGTTTTAGCACCTTAAATGATGGGACACGACTAAGAATGAGTGTGGCACCAAATAATGTAGAAACCATGATAAGTTATGTCGATAAACCAACCGTTTTTATGCAACCTGTAACAGGTGATGCTGACAATTATATTGTTTATAACCGATTGGCAAGAGGTAATTATACGGAGGATTTTAAATGTAATGTGAGAGAAGAGTTTTCTAAAACCACAAAAAATTTAGATAACAGTGTTTTAACAGCAAGAGATGCGAATGACCAATTGTTGCGTAAATTTAGATTGGTAGTTTCTGTAACTGGCGAGTACACACAGTATTTTGGCGGAACAAAACCACAAGCTTTAGCTGCAATTAATGCTTCCATTACAAGAGTGAATGAGGTTTATGAAACCGATATGGCTATAAATTTTATTGTAAGCGCACTAAGTAATAATGTTATTTATACAAACCCAAACACAGATCCATATTCTCCTGCTAATGTTGGAGCAAATGGAGCTTGGAATGGAGAATTGCAAAATACTTTAAATACAAACATAGGTAATGCAAATTACGATATTGGACACCTTTTTGGGCGCAGTGGTGGAGGTGGTAATGCAGGCTGTATAGGCTGTGTTTGTGTTGCCAATCAAAAAGGTAGCGGTTTTACTTCTCCTGCTGATGGAATTCCACAAGGTGATACCTTTGATATCGACTATGTGGCTCATGAAATAGGACATCAAATGGGCGCTACACATACCTTTGCAAACAACCCTGAAGGATCTGGTACAAATTCAGAACCAGGAAGTGGGTCAACCATTATGGGATATGCAGGTATTACAGGGCCAGATGACGTTCAAGCGCACAGTGATCCTTATTTTCATTACCATAGCATTAAACAAATTACAGATAATTTACTAACCAGAACCTGTTGGCAAAGTAACTCACCAGTTACCATTACAAACAATCCACCAAACGCAAATGCTGGTGCAGATTATCATATTCCTCCTGGAACAGCATATGTTTTAAAAGGAGCAGCAACAGATCCAGACGGAGGTGATACTTTAATGTATTGCTGGGAACAAACTGATTCTGGACCTGTGGTAGATCATAATACCTTTGGACCAAACTTGACAACTGGACCTATGAACAGGTCTTTATCACCTACAACATCACCAGATCGTTATATTCCTAAATATAGCAGAGTAGTTGCTGGCCAATTAACACAAACCAATCCAACCATAAATTCAGCTTGGGAAACAGTTTCTAATGTGGCAAGAACCATGGATTGGGCTTTAACCGTTAGAGACAGACAACCAACAGCTACTGGTTTAAGTGGACAATCAAGTTATGATTTAATGCGAATTACTGTTGAAGACGTACCTGCATTTACAATACCTGGACTTCCAAATTGGGCTCCAGGATCATCACAAACTGTGTATTGGAATGTTGGACAAACAAATAATGCAAGCATTAACTGCCAATTTGTAAATATTAAATTTTCTACAGATGGTGGCGCAACGTTTCCAACAGTATTGGCATCTAACACACCAAATGATGGGTCGCAAGTTGTTAATGTGCCAAGTATTGCCAACACTAATAATGCAAGAATTTTAGTAGAAGCGGCTGACAACATATTTTATGCTCTGTCACCTAAATTTAATATTAATAGTACACAAGACTTTGTGTTGAATAGTGCTAATGCTTCTCAAACAATATGTTCTGAAACTTCTGTTACCTATAACATGAATTTTATTGCAAGTAATGGTTTTTCACAAAACACAACATTTAGTGTTACTGGTAATCCAGCAGGATCAAGTGTTGTAATTACGCCTACTAACTTAAGTAGTTCAGGGACGTTTACTGTGCAAATAAATAATTTAGGAGCTGTAAGCCCTGGAGATTACAACTTAACAGTTACTGGAACTTCTACCTCGCTTACAAAAAATACAACTTTGGCATTGGGTGTTTCTGATGGTGCTTGTCCATCTTCAGGAACTACACAATATCAAACTGGTACAACAGGTGTTGTATTTAATACGATAAGTAATTTAAATAATGGAAAACCGTCTGGTTATAGTGATTATAAATCACTTTCGACAGATGTTAATAAAAACAGCACTTATCCATTAACAGTTTATGTAAATACAGATGGTCCTTACCAAACAGGAACAATTGTTTGGATAGATTGGAACCAAAACTGTCAGTTTGAAGATGCAACGGAAGGGTATAGTTTGGGTGTAGGCAATAGTACTTCTAATGGACAACCAAGCGGCTCTCCTTTAAATATTACAGTACCTTCTGATGCAGTTTTGGGCACAACGGTTATGAGAATCTCTACTGAATTTGGAGCGTATCCGACAGCTTGTAATGCAGGTTTTGATGGAGAAGTAGAAGATTATAGTGTTAATGTATTAGCACCATTATCGGTTGGTGATAATGAATTTGAAGGCTTTTCTATTTTCCCAAACCCAAATAGTGGAGAATTTACAATCAAATTAAAATCAACTACTGGCAATAACATTAAAGTCAATGTTTATGATGTGAGAGGTCGTTTGATTTTCAATAATTTATTTGATAATGCGCCTGAGTTTAACCAAACTATTAACTTAAGCAATGTACAATCAGGAATGTACTTGGTGAATGTTAGCGATGGTTTAAGACAGGTTACTAAAAAGATTATTGTAGAATAATAATTTTAAAATCTAAAATAAAAAAGGGAAGCAAACGCTTCCCTTTTTTTATTTTCCATTAAAGGTATTCATGGTATTGTTAATGCCTGCTGTCCCAAAAGATTTGATGAGTTCAACAGATTTATCTAAACGCTCAGTAAGTTTTTCGTTTTCTTCACTAGTCCATTCGCCTAATACATAATCTACTTGACGCCCTTTGCTAAAAGCATCGCTAATACCAAACCGAAAACGATTATAAGTGGTAGTTTGTAATTTATCCTGAATATCCTTAAGCCCATTGTGACCACCATCACTTCCTTTGGTTTTGAGCCTAATACTTCCAAAAGGTAAATTTAAATCGTCAGTAATAATTAGTAAATTTTCAATTGAAATCTTTTCTTTGGTCAACCAATACAAAACAGCTTTTCCGCTTAAATTCATATAAGTACTTGGTTTTAGAAAAATAAATTGACGCCCTTTAAATTTGTATAAAGCTACGTCGCCCAATTTTTGAGTTTCAAAAGTAAGTGCTTCTTTTTTTGCAAAGTGGTCTAATATTTTAAAGCCAATATTGTGTCTGGTGTTTTCATAATCTGTACCAATATTTCCTAAACCAACAATCAAATATTTTTTCATAGGTTGTTTTTCTTCTAATTCTGATAACTGTTTTTGCTTTTTAAATATGCTAAAAATAAAGTTACACATAAGCTTTTGTTTGTGTAAAAATAAAAAAGCATCCTGATTAATCAGAATGCTTTTTAATTTATAATGGGATGTATTTTTATTCTTGAGCTTCAGAAGTTGTTTCTGCTTCTGGAGCATCAGCTGTTGCTTCTGCACCTTCTGCAGTTTCTTCTTCGTTTTCGTCTTCAAACTCGGCTACACTTGCTCTTGAACGTCTTACTTGGCATACCACAGTGTTATCTGGGTGTAAAAATTTGTAATCAGGATTTGCCAAGGCAGTAATATATAATTTACTTCCAATTTTTAAAGGCGTAATATCTGCTTCTACAAAATCAGGTAAATTTGCAGGCAATGCTTTTACTCTTAATTTGCGTTGATTTCTACGAAGAACACCACCATTTAAAACTCCTTTTGAAGTTCCTATAATATGTACAGGAATATCCATAGTGATTTCTTTGTCTTCAAATAACTGATAAAAATCAATGTGTAAGATTTTGTCAGTTACAGGGTGAAATTGAATGTCCTGCATAATAGCATTATAAGACGTTCCATTATCTAAGGCAATCACAACTGTATGCGCATTAGGCGTATAAACCAGTTTAGAGAAAGCCAATTCAGGTGCAGAGAAATGCACTGGGTTGTTTCCTCCGTATAATACGCAAGGAACCTGACCAGCATTACGCAAGGCTTTTGTTACTTTTTTGCCCACGCTTTCTCTTTGAGATCCGTTGATTGTAATTGATTTCATTTTCTATTTATATTAATTATTAATTTACATTATAAATTTTGAACTGATTGATTTGTTGTATTGTACATTGTACATCACATCAGCAAACAGTTCAGCGCAACTTAAAACTCTTATTTTGTTGCTTTTTTGTTTAAGAGGAATAGAATCTGTTACGATCAATTCTTCTAATTTAGAGTTTTCAATGCGCTCATAAGCATTACCAGATAAAATAGGATGTGTACAAATAGCTCTTACACTCAATGCACCGCGTTCCATCATCAAATCGGCTGCTTTGGTTAATGTTCCAGCAGTATCTACCATATCATCTACCAAAACCACATTTTTACCTGTGACATCTCCAATCAATTCCATATGCGAAATGACGTTGGCTTTGGCACGTTGTTTATAGCAAATAACCACATCGCTTTCTAAAGCTTTAGAGTAAGCGTAAGCTCTTTTTGAGCCTCCCATATCTGGTGATGCAATTGTTAAATTATCAAAATTCATGGTTTTTAAATATGGAAGAAAAATAGTAGATGCAAATAAATGATCTACTGGTTTTTCAAAAAAACCTTGAATTTGATCTGCATGCAAATCCATGGTGATAATTCGTGTTGCACCAGCGGCTTCTAACATTTTTGCTACTAACTTAGCGGCAATTGGTACTCTTGGTTTGTCTTTTCTGTCTTGTCTTGCCCAACCAAAATAAGGTAAAACAGCAGTGATGTGTCTTGCTGATGCGCGTTTAGCGGCATCAATCATCAACAACATTTCCATTAAATTTTCTGGTCCAGGATGTGTGGAACCTATAATAAAAATCCGTGTACCTCTTATAGATTCTTCATAAGAAGGTTGAAACTCACCATCACTATAAGTAGATGTAATCACATTGCCTAAGTGCGTACCATAACTTGCTGCAATTTTTTCGGCGAGTTCTTTACTTTGGTTACAAGCAAAAATTTTAGCTTCAGTAATTACTTCAGACATTAGTAATAGGTTGTTTTATAACGAATTGATTCGCTTTTGGTTTAACGAGGTGCAAATTTATAAATTTATTTGGACTGAAATAGTATAAAAGCTACTATTTTTAATGGTTTGTAAAAAAATATTTTATAATTTTGCAGTCCAATACAAAACACTAATGCTCAAGTGGCGGAATTGGTAGACGCGCTGGATTCAAAATCCAGTTCTTCGGAGTGTGGGTTCGATTCCCACCTTGAGTACAAAACCTTACAGAAATGTGAGGTTTTTTGTTTTTGATGTAAATTGTGAGTTAAATAAAAACCCATCAAAGTTTTATGACTTTGATGGGTTTTTTAGTAGTTTTAGTTTGAGACGTGAAACTCTCAAGCAATTGTTATCCTAAAGACACACGTTTAAAGCCTGTAACAGCAACATCACCATAAGAAGCAACGTATTTTGCAACATTTATTTTTTCATCTTTAATAAACGTTTGGTCTAACAAACATTTTTCTTGGTCTAAAGTAGTGTTGTCTGAAATGAAACGTTGCATTTTTCCAGGTAAAATTTTATCCCAAATTTGTTCTGGTTTGCCTTCAGCTTTAAGTTCTGCTTTTGCATCTGCTTCCGCTTTAGCTAATACTTCTGGAGTTAATTGCGCCATAGAAATATACTGTGGTACATTTTTAAGGGTTTTACCTAAACGGCTCAATTCTTCATTATCTTTTTCAATCACTGCAATTCTTGCTTCGGTTTCTGATGCAATAAATGCTGGATCAAAATCTTTGTAAGATAAAGTAGTTGCTCCCATAGATGCAATTTGCATTGCAACATCTTTTGCTAATTCTTCAGCATTGTTAACTTTTGCAGAAAAACCTACAATGGCAGCAATTTTATTAATGTGTACATAAGAACCAACATAAGGTGCTTCTAATTTTTCAAAAGCATTTAAGTCAATTTTTTCACCAATAACTCCAGTTTGTTCAACTAATTTATCGGCAACAGTCATACCACCAAAATCAGCAGCTAATAATTCTTCTTTTGAATTGCAGTTTAATGCTAAATCTGCCAATTCGTTTGCTAATGCAACAAAAGATTCGTTTTTGCCTACGAAATCTGTTTCACATCCTAAAACGATAGCAATACCAACTGTGTTATCTGCATTTATTTTTGCTACTGCTGCACCTTCAGAAGATTCTCTATCAGCTCTTTTTTCTGCAACTTTTTGACCTTTTTTACGTAATATGTCAATTGCTTTATCAAAATCGCCTTCAGCTTCAACCAAAGCTTTTTTACAATCCATCATTCCAGCACCTGTAGCTTGTCTTAATTTGTTTACTTCTGCGGCTGTTATTTTTACCATAGCGTCCATATATTTTAAAATTTAAAAAAGTCGTTCAATTTATTTCTGTGAAAAAAATAACTAAACGACTTGTATGTGTTGTGTAATTGTTATTTATTCTTCTTCTTCAGCAGCTACAACTTTCTTTTTTGTTGCTGATTTTTTTTCTGCTTTATCCGCTTTGTCTTCTTTTTCAATTTTATCTGATTTACGCTCAGCTAAACCTTCTGATATTGCTGAAGTTACAATAGATAAAACTTTATCAATTGATTTAGAAGCATCGTCATTGGCAGGAATTACGTAATCTACTTGACGTGGATCGGAGTTGGTATCAACCATTGCAAAGATTGGAATGTTTAATTTTTGTGCTTCTTTGATGGCGATGTGTTCTCGTTTGATGTCCACAACAAATAAAGCGCCTGGTAAACGTGTCATGTCTGAAATTGAACCCAAGTTTTTCTCTAACTTAGCTCTTAAACGATCAACTTGTAAACGCTCTTTTTTAGATAAGGTTAAGAAAGTACCATCTTTTTTCATTCTATCAATAGCAGCCATTTTTTTAACAGCTTTTCTAATAGTTACAAAGTTGGTTAACATGCCTCCTGGCCATCTTTCAGTAATGTAAGGCATTGTAACAGCGCCTGCTTTTTCGGCAACAATATCTTTGGCTTGTTTTTTTGTGGCTACGAAAAGAATTTTCTTTCCAGAGGCTGCAATTTTATGAAGGGCTTGAGATGTTTCTTCAATTTTTGCTGCTGTTTTGTATAGGTTGATAATATGGATCCCGTTACGTTCCATATAAATATAAGGAGCCATGTTTGGATCCCATTTACGTGTCAAGTGGCCAAAGTGCACACCTGCATCTAATAATTCTTTTACTTCTACTTTCATTTTTAATAGTTTACGTTCTGTTAATTAGCAATGATGGAGTGGTCACTTTCGTTTGCCTTCATCATTTAGATGCTAAACTAAATCCAGATTTATTTTTTAAATCGTGGATAACAATAACTGGGTTAAATTTTGTTTTTTTTAAAAAAACTTGATTGGAAATATGTTTAAAGATATTTCCAATCGAGTTGGTAATGCCATTAACGTTTAGAGAACTGGAATTTCTTACGAGCTTTCTTCTGACCGAATTTCTTACGTTCTACCATTCTTGGGTCTCTTGTTAACAATCCTTCTGGTTTCAAAATGCTTCTGTTTTCTGCATCAACTTCGCACATTGCACGAGATAATGCTAAACGGATTGCTTCTGCTTGACCAGTAATACCACCTCCATATACATTAACTGTAATATCAAAGTTGCCTTCATTGTTAGTCATGACCAAAGGTTGATTTATTTTATACTGCAACGTTGCAGTAGGAAAATAAGTCGCCATGTCTTTTTTATTAATTGTGATGTTCCCTTTACCTTTGGCAACATACGCGCGAGCAACAGCCGTTTTTCTACGGCCAATTTTGTGAATTACTTCCATTTAGTTGAATTCGTTTAAGTTAATTGCTTTAGGTTTTTGAGCAGCATGTGCATGCTCTGTTCCAACCACAGCAGTTAGGTTACGGAATAAATCTGCACCTAATTTGTTTTTAGGGAGCATTCCTTTTACTGATTTTTCTACTAATCGTGCTGGATCTTTTCCAAACATTTCTGTAGCAGATAAACTTCTTTGACCACCTGGATACCCTGTGTGACGAATGTACGTTTTGTCATTCCACTTGTTTCCTGTTAAGTTGATTTTTTCAGAGTTGATAACAATGACGTTATCTCCGCAATCAACGTGTGGTGTGAAGTTAGGCTTGTGCTTACCTCTTAAAAGTTTTGCAACTTTAGAAGCAAGACGCCCTAGACTTTGACCTTCAGCATCTACCAAAACCCACTCTTTATTAGCAGTAGCTTTGTTAGCTGAAATCGTTTTGTAGCTTAATGTATCCACACTTATTAATTTTACTTATTAAACATTCCTCTCTCAAAAAGAGTTTGCAAATTTACGATAATCTACGTGATTACCAAATAGTATGGTGTAAATTTTATGCACTAATTAGTGTCTTATAATTGAAGTGGTTAAATAGTGTTTGAGAGTTGTTCTTTTATATTGCAAAAAAACGAATAAATCTGTTTAAAAATTATTTTCAAACAAGACTTTATCGCTGTATAAAAAAATGTTGATTTCTTTTTAACGAAATTAAGAGGGTAACACTATAATTAAAAAACGATTCTAAAATTAAAAATTTGTGAGATCTGTTTTTACTCCTTTTTACTGTGATAAGCCTTGGCATCTTTCATAAGTTCTATAAAAACAGGATTATTTTTATAGCCATGGTAACTATACTCACTATAGATGATACTTGGTGAATAATTACACTCTATAATCATAGGACCATCAACAGTAATAGCAATATCCCAACCTTGCAAATAGCAAGGAACTAAACGCGCAGACGTTTTTGCCAGCTCAATAGCTTCCTTATAAAATGGAATTTTAAAACCATCAAAAACAAAGCCTGTATCTGGATGTTTTTCATTATGTCCAATGCCTTTTACCAAACTGGTAATAGCTTTTTTAAATAAGGTGCCATTTTCAGTAATTGGTACATAAAATCCGCCTTGACTGACGTTGTCAACAAACGAATTGCCTGAACCAAAACGCATAAAAGTACCAACAATATGAACCTCGTCTTTTTGATTTATAAAAGTCTCAATCCTAAGGGTATTTATACTTTTGCTGTATATTTTGTTGATAGCTTCATGCTGAATGACAAGTTCTTGGTGGATGTACGAGTTATTGGTAAGTGCCTTAAATAGTTTTGGAGTTTGATTACTAAGCGTTGCTTCATCAAGTAAAATGGCACCATAACCACCACAACCTTCATTAATCTTTAAAAATAAACCGCTTTTTGAAGTGGTTTTTAAAACCAATTTAAAAAAATGGATGAGTTCAGTTTCTGTTGTAACCTTATAGCTTGTGTTGTTAAAGAAAAAAGTATTCCTAAAATTATAGCTAAATACGTTTGGCAAACGCAATTTTTGTTCGGAAGCGTATAAATGAAATATAAATTTATCATTTAGGATAGCATTTATGGTAGAATGCAACTCATTTCTGTACACAATTGAAGCCATTAACCTGTTGTATTGCTGTATACTCAAATAATCTTTAAAGTTTGTAGGTGCATCAGTTCTGTAAAAATGTCTGCCAAAATAATGGTATGGAAATTCTTTTTTTTCCATCCATAATTGAAGCGTTTCTTTAATTATTTTTGGGAACGGCTTTTTATGTGAATCTGCTAAAAAATGGTGTAACCTTTTAAAATTTGCTTTCATCAGATTGATTTGTAGCTTAATAAGAAGCTTTTGAGATTTGAAATATAAGATTTTAGACTAAATAAAATACAGATTGTCTTAATATAAGCGAATAAAGTCGATTAAAAGTCTGTCTTTAACAATCAAAATTTTAACAGGAAACAAATATCTAAAATCAATGCGCTTCCAACCAATCCTTACCAACACCTAAATCGACATCCAAAGGTACGGACAGTTTATAGGCATTTTCCATTTCAGTTTTGACCAATTTTTTGATGGCTTCCAACTCTGGTTTATAGACATCAAATACCAATTCATCATGCACTTGCAATAACATTTTGGTTGTGTAATTGCCTTCTTCCAATTTGTTGTGGATGTTAATCATCGCCATCTTAATAATGTCTGCAGCGCTTCCCTGGATTGGTGCGTTCACAGCATTACGTTCGGCAGCACCACGTACCACAGCATTACGTGAATTGATGTCATTCAAGTAACGACGACGGCCTAAAACGGTTTGTACATAACCGTTTTCGCGAGCAAAATCAATTTGTTCACTGATAAAGTTTCGTAGTTTTGGATAGGTGGCGTAATAGGTGTCAATAAGTTCTTTGGCTTCAGTACGTGATAAATCGGTTTGATTGCTCAATCCAAACGCCGACACACCATAAATAATTCCAAAATTGACGGTTTTGGCATTGCTACGTTGTTCACGTGTCACTTCATTTAGTGGAATATTAAAGACTTTTGAAGCGGTAGATGCGTGAATGTCTTCGCCATTTTTAAAGGCGTTAATCATCGTTTCTTCTTCACTCAAAGCGGCAATGATGCGCAATTCTATTTGAGAATAATCAGCTGCTAACAAGATGTAATTTTCATCTCTCGGAACAAATGCTTTTCGTACTTGACGACCACGTTCGGTTCGTATTGGAATATTTTGAAGATTCGGATTATTGCTACTCAAACGTCCTGTGGCAGCAACGGTTTGCATATAATCGGTATGTACGCGACCTGTTGAAGGCTCCACCTGATTTGGCAACGCGTCAACATAAGTGCTTTTAAGCTTTGATAAGCCACGATACTCTAAAATATGCTTAATAATTTCATGATCTTTTGCTAAATAGCTCAAAATATCTTCTGATGTTGCATACTGTCCTGTTTTAGTTTTTTTTGGCTTATCAACCAATTTAAGTTTGTCAAATAAAATGTCACCCAACTGTTTTGGCGATGCGATGTTGAACTCTTCACCTGCTTCTTTAAAAATATTGGTTTCTAAGGCTTTGATGTCACTATCTAATTGTTCAGAGAGTGAATTTAGAAATTTTTTATCCAAATTGATGCCTTCCAATTCCATATCGGCAAGCACTCGCAAAAGTGGAATTTCAATTTCATCAAACAATTTTTGAGTGTTGGCTTCGCCTAATTCTTTTTCAAAATGTGTTTTTAATTGAAGTGTAATATCAGCATCTTCTACGGCATATTCCGTTTGTTTTTCTAAAGGCACTTCTCGCATTGTAATTTGATTTTTGCCTTTTTTGCCAATTAATTCCTCAATAGAAATTGGTGTATAATTCAAATAGGTTTCTGCCAACACATCCATGTTGTGTCGCATATCTGGATTGATAAGGTAATGCGCCAACATGGTATCAAATAGGGTTCCTTTGACTTTCACATTATATTTACGAAGGACTTTAATATCGTATTTTAAATTCTGACCTATTTTTTCGATGGTTTCACTTTCAAAAAAAGGACGCAATTGTTCAATTAATTTCTGAGCTTCATTTTTATCTTCAGGAATAGGTAGATAAAACCCTTTGCCAACTTCCCATGAAAAAGCAATACCAACCAATTGGGCAACAATAGGGTCAATACTTGTGGTTTCGGTATCAAAACAGACGCTTTTTTGTTTCATCAAATTTTGAATAAACAATTTAATTGCCATGGCAGAGTTAATACTTTGATAAAAGTGCGCGTTGTTTGCTGCGGTTATTCTTGAACTTTGGTTGCTGACAATAACGTCTTCATTACCTTGGGCATCAAATAATGAAAACTGCCCAGCTCCAGCAGCATTTGGTTTGTTGTTCACTTTAGGCAATTCTTCAGTAGTGGTGTTGTTTTGTTGAGCATTTGAAGTAGCTTCTACGGAAAATGTTTTTTGAAAGTTGGTTAGGAGTTGTCTGAATTCTAATTCTTGAAAAATGTTGGTAACGTCTTCAATATTAGGTTCTGACATTTCAAAATTGGCTGCATCAAATTCTACAGGCACATCGAGCATAATGGTTGCTAATTTTTTAGACAACAACCCTAATTCTTTATTAGCTTCAATGTTTTCTTTCATTTTGCCTTTTAGCTCGTGTGTATTTGCTAACAAATTTTCCATGGTACCATAATGAGCGATAAACTTTTTTGCCGTTTTCTCGCCAACACCTGGAAGTCCAGGAATGTTATCAGATGAATCGCCCATCATTCCTAAGAAATCAATGACTTGTAGTGGGTCTTTGACTTCAAATTTTTTCTGAACTTCCGGAATTCCCCAAGTTTCATAGCCACCTCCAAAAACAGGTCTGTACATAAAAATATTTTCAGATACTAACTGTGCAAAATCCTTATCTGGTGTTACCATAAAAGTTTGATAACCTTGTTTTTCGGCTTGTTTTGAAAGGGTTCCAATAACGTCATCAGCTTCATAACCTTCTTTTACCATAATAGGAATATGCATGGCTCTTAAAATTTGTTCAATATAGGGCACAGCTATTTTTATAGCTTCTGGTGTGGCATCTCTATTGGCTTTGTAGTCTTCATACATTTCTACACGATCAACACTTCCACCTTTATCAAAACAAACCGCTAAATGGTCAGGTCGTTCGCGTTTAATAACATCTAAAAGTGAATTAGTAAACCCTAAAATGGCAGAGGTATCAAGACCTTTGGAATTGATTCTTGGGTTTTTAATAAAGGCATAATAGCCACGAAAAATTAACGCGTAAGCATCAACTAAAAAAAGACGTTTTTGGTCGGACATTGGTTTGTTTTTAATGAAGACCATAAAACTACGAAAAGTATTTTTGATTTTTGAATTACAAAGAACGATTTGGCATTTGATGTGTTGTAAATCAAAAAAGTGATACTTTGTACTTCAGTATTTGAAATCATAGCGTATTTTTGAATCCTAAATCATAGAAATAGAGAATGAACACTAATTTCGCTATTGCCATTCATGGAGGCGCAGGTACTTTGGTAAAAGGCATGATGACTCCTGAGTTGGAAGCAAAATATAAAGCAGCGTTGCAAAATGCGCTATCAGAAGGGTATAAGGTTTTAGAACAAGGAAGAAGTGCTATAGATGCTGTTGAAATTGCGGTAAAACATCTTGAAGATTCGCCCTTATTTAATGCAGGAAAAGGCTCAGTGTTTACGGCTGAAGAAACTCATGAAATGGATGCGAGCATTATGGATGGAAAAACACGTAATGCTGGAGCAGTGAGTTTGATAACAGGAATTAAAAATCCGGTAAGCTTAGCGCGTGACGTGATGGAACAGAGTGAACATGTATTTTTGGCTGGTGAAGGAGCGATGCAATTTGCAAAGCAATTAGATTACAAAGTAGAAGAAGCCTCTTATTTTTATGATGAATTTAGGCACAAGCAATGGTTAGAAATTAAAGATTCAGACCATTTTCAGTTAGATCATGCAAAAAAGAGAGACTCCAAATTTGGAACTGTTGGAGCTGTCGCTCGTGACCAAAAAGGAAATATTGCAGCAGCAACCTCCACAGGTGGAATGACTAATAAAAAATGGGGACGCGTTGGCGATAGCCCAATGATTGGTGCTGGAACTTATGCAAACAATACAACCTGCGCTGTCAGTTGTACAGGAAGTGGTGAATATTTTATCAGAGGTGTGGTGGCTTATGATGTATCATGCTTGATGGAATTTAAAGGCTTGTCTGTTGAAGCAGCTTCCAATGAGGTGATTCATAAACGTGTTTTGGAAATTGGTGGAGATGGTGGTTTGATTGCCATAGACTCCCAAGGCAACATTGCAATGCCTTTTAATACGGAAGGAATGTATCGTGCTTATAAAACTTCAACAGGAAACGAGAAAGTTTCTATTTATAAAGAATATTAAACAAAAGGCGATTCTATAGGTAGAACTTTAATATCTCTGGTTTCAATGTTAAAATGGTCACCATTGGCTAATACGTGTATTTTTAAATTGGTCATAGTCATTGGTGTGCCAACCTTCAGTATTTTTTCGTTGTTATGTGTTAAATTGGTACCATCAAAAACCAAAGCCATTCCAGAACCAATCACAGTACAATCCTGTCCATTTTTAATAATTATTCCAGTGTCTTCGGCTAAACCAAACCCAATTAAATTTGGGAATTTAGCAACTGCTTCCGAAATACGCCCAAAACGACCACGTTGTATAAAGTGAGTGTCTATAATTAATTTTGGACTTAAACCTAATCCTTTTTTCATGATGACAGCTCCTTTTTTAAAAGCTTTTGCACTGCTCCCACCAGCAATCATTTCTTCAGCCATAACCATAGCACCAGCACTGGTACCAGCAATCACAAAATTTTCATCATTTTTGTAACGATCCAAAAGAAGTCTGTGTAAGGTGGTTCCACCTATATATTTTGAAATTCGAGACTGATCACCTCCAGAAAACATAATGCAATCAGCTTCTTTTATCAAAGCAATGGCTTTAGGAGATTCTGATTCTTTTTTTGTTTTGATGTTTAATACCGAAACATGTTTGCATCCCAAAGTTGAAAATGCCTTAGTATAATTTTGTCCAACTTCAATAGGAATGCTTGATGCCGTAGGAATCACTACAATTTTAGCAGCAACACCACCAGCCTCATGCACTACATGCGATAAAATACCTTCTTCAATATAATCTAAACGATGTATTTCATCATCTTCAAACCCTTTATCTTCATTTCCGCCAATAGGAATTAGCGTTCCTTTTATTATAGTATTAATCATTTGTGGCTCTTAAAAGTGTGAGTCTAAAATTCAAAAAGCAAAAATAAACTTATTTATTAAAAAAAATTCTATATTTATGATTATTCATAACCATCACTAAAAAACAGCAATATTTTATGAGAATACGTGAGATTAATGCAATGAGAGGCCCAAATTATTGGTCAGTTAGACGCCATAAGTTAATAGTTATGGTTTTAGACCTTGAAGAGATGGAAGATAAACCATCCAATAAAATTGAAGGATTTAGTGACCGATTGCAGGCCATGTTTCCTTCTATGTTTAGTCATAGATGTTCAGTGGGAGAACCTGGAGGCTTCTTTAAAAGGGTAGAAGAAGGTACTTGGATGGGTCATATCATTGAACACATTGCTTTAGAAATCCAAACACTTGCAGGTATGGATGTTGGTTTTGGACGCACACGTGGTTATGGTGAAAAAGGTGTTTATAATGTGGTGTTTGCTTACATGGAAGAGTCAGTTGGTCGTTTTGCTGCCAAAACAGCCGTTAAAATTTGCGAAGCCTTAATTGCTGGTAAAACTTATGATTTGACAGATGATATACAAGAAATGCGCGAACTACGTGAAGCTGACCGATTGGGCCCAAGCACAGGATCTATTGTTGAAGAAGCTGAAGCAAGAGGGATTCCATGGATTCGTCTTAATAAATATTCATTATGTCAATTAGGTTATGGAGCTAATCAAAAACGCATTCAAGCAACAGTAACCAGTGAGACAAGTAGTATTGGTGTTGAATTAGCTTGTGATAAAGAAGACACTAAATTTTTGTTAGAACAAGCTGAAGTACAAACACCAAGAGGCGATATCATTAGAAGAGAAAGCAGTTTAGAAGAGGCCTGCCGTTATGTTGGGTTTCCGTTAGTGGTCAAACCAGTTGATGGCAATCATGGTCGAGGCATCACAGTTAATATCAAAAATTATGAAGATGCTTTGGTTGCCTTTAGAAATGCCAAAGAAAGTTCGCGTAGTGGAGCCATAATTATAGAAAAATATATTACTGGTGACGACTACAGATTGTTGGTTATCAATCATAAATTAGTTGCAGCAGCACTACGTACACCAGCCTGCGTGGTTGGCAATGGCAAATCGACCATTCAACAATTAATTGATGAAGTCAATAAAGATCCAAGACGTGGTTTTGGACACGAAAATGTGTTAACTCAAATTACAGTTAACGATTTGACAAAAAGTATCATTAAAACCAATGGGTACACCTTAGATTCTGTTCTTGAAAAAGATAAACGTCTATTATTAAAAGATACTGCCAATTTAAGTACAGGCGGAACAGCAGAAGATGTTACTGATATTGTGCATCCTGCCAATGTATTTATGGCAGAGCGTATTTCAAAAATTATTGACTTAGACATTTGTGGTATTGATGTGATGACAACAGACATTAGCAAACCTTTAGAAGAAACAGGAGGCGCTGTTTTAGAAGTCAACGCTGGACCAGGTTTTAGAATGCACTTAGCACCAACTTCTGGGTTGCCTCGTAATGTAGCAGCACCAGTTATAGACAAACTGTTTCCTCAAGGTTCCTCAAGTCGAATTCCAATAATTGCAACCACAGGAACTAACGGAAAAACCACCACAACACGATTAATAGCTCATATGGCAAAAATGAAAGGCTATAAAGTAGGCTATACCACAAGTGATGGAGTCTATATTCAAAATAGATTATTGATGAAAGGCGATTGTACAGGGCCTGCAAGTGCCGAATTTGTACTGAAAGATCCGACTGTTAATTTTGCGGTTTTAGAATGCGCTCGAGGCGGATTATTGCGTGCTGGTTTAGGATTTCATAAATGTGATGTAGGCATAGTTACCAACGTAGCAGCAGATCATTTAGGACTTAAAGGCATTCATACTATTGAACAGTTGGCCAAAGTTAAAGGCGTAATTCCAGAAACGGTTTTGCCAGAAGGTTATGCTATTTTAAATGCAGATGATGATTTAGTGTATGATATGCGACGAACTGTTAATTGCAATGTTGCCTTGTTTTCTATGGACGAAAATAACCCTCGTATCAAAGCCATGCAAAAATTAGGTGGTATTTCGGCTATTTACGAAAATGGTTTTATAACTATTTGCAGAGGCGAATGGAAATTGCGTGTTATCAAAGCTGTTAACGTGCCTTTAACCTATGGAGGTCGTGCAACATTTATGATTCAAAATGTATTGCCAGCAGTTATTACAGCCTATGTTAAAGGTTTTACCATTGATGAGATGAAAGTGGCTTTAGAAACCTTTATTCCATCACCAGCACAAACACCTGGACGTTTAAACTTGTTCCAATTTAAAGATTTTCAAGTATTGTTAGATTATGCCCATAATCCAGCAGGAATGCGTGCTTTACAAAAATTTATTGAAAATATTGATGCCACAAAAAAAGTAGGAATTATTGCAGGAGTTGGCGATAGAAGAGAAGAAGATACTAATGAAATAGGAAGTATTGCAGCAGATATGTTTGATGAAATTATCATTCGTCAAGACAAGCATTTAAGAGGTCGTACGGAAGATGAACTAATTAATATGTTGAATGCTGGGATTAAAATGAAAGATCCCAATAAGAAAACAACCATTATTCCAAATGAAAAAGAAGCAGCTACCTATGCTATTAAAAATGCTCAAAAAGGTGCGTTGATTGTCATTTGTAGTGATGTAATTCCTGATGCCTTAGAACTGGTTCAAAAATTAAAAGAAGACGAAGCTAATAAACTGTATGAATTTTCTACTGATGATATTCCTAACAAATAAAAGTAGTTAAAAAGAGTTCAAAAAAAAACTTCATAGGTTTTTGGGCTTATGAAGTTTTTTTAAATATATAAATAAAGGAATCTTAGCAGTTTTTAATCGTTTTAACTTTAATCTGAAGACTTTTTCTATAAGCTTTAATGCTAATTAAATCATTACTTTTTTGATAGTTTAAGTCCATTATTTGAGCTTTAATCTCAACACTTAAAGCGTCGTTTTGCTCTTCAGTAGTTGTCTCAGTTTTAGGCGTAGCCTCAGCAGTTACTTCAACGTCTTGTTTTGTAGAAGAAGTTTCATTTTGACCCATTGAAAGTAGAGGTAAAGTGATGAACAATACTAAGGTTAAAACTTTTTTCATAATGATTGAATAATTTTGTTTGTTATTAATTTCATGTCAAAGTAACGGCACAAATTGACCAGAAAAGAATATTTTAGATAAAAAACATCGATAAACGGTTAAGGCGAAAGCCAACACAAAAAACATCGATGAAATGCATAAAAATGGCTCGCAGCCCAATAAATACGTTAACGACATAATGAATAATTATAAGGATAATCGGTTTTTTGAAGTATTTAATGCCCAAAAAACCAATCAATATAAAGTTGGTCATACAACTTATAAAGAGCGCATCAAAAAGTTAAATGCTTTAAAGACAGCTTTAGAATCAACTTATAAAGAAGCTATTAGAAAAGCATTGTATGACGATTTTAAAAAACCTAAGTTAGAAGTCGACTTAACCGAAATCTATCCTGTGTTGAGCGAAATCAAATTTGTAAAGCAGCATTTAAAATCGTGGATAAAACTTCAAAAAGTAGAAACACCATTAGCATTACTTGGCGCATCATCTTATATAAAGTATGAACCCAAAGGTGTTTGTTTAATAATTTCCCCTTGGAATTTCCCTATCAATTTAACCTTTATCCCATTAGTATCTGCAATTGCAGCAGGAAATACAGTGATTTTAAAGCCTTCAGAATTAACACCAAATGCGTCAAAAGTAATGGCAAAAATTCTTAAAGACTTATTTAAAGAAGATGAAATCGCATTGATTGAAGGTGAAGTTGAGGTGGCACAAGAATTATTGAAACTACCATTTAATCATATCTTTTTTACAGGGTCGCCACAAGTGGGAAAAATAGTGATGAAAGCTGCAAGTGAGCATTTGGCATCTGTAACTTTAGAGTTAGGAGGCAAATCGCCAGCTATTATCGATGATACAGCAAGTCTTGAAAAAGCGGTTAAAAAAATCATTTTCGGAAAATTTACCAATGCTGGCCAAACTTGTATTGCTCCAGATTATATCTTACTAAAGTCCGATTTAAAAGATAGATTCATCAAAATATTCAAAGAAAAAATTGTTGAGTTTTATAACGAAAATGCTGAGATTACTCATTCTTACTGTAGAATTGTCAACAAAAAACATTTTGACCGTTTGGTGAGTTATATTAAAGAAGCCCAAGAAAACCAAAGTGTTATTGTTTCAGGAGGCCATTATAATGAAACAAATAATTATATAGAACCAACTTTGGTTTTTGATGTACCAGAAACATCTCAGTTAATGCAGAACGAAATTTTTGGTCCTATTCTACCTGTAAAAACATATACTAAAATAGAAGCAGCTATACAGTATATCAATTCAAAAGAAAAACCATTAGCACTCTATATTTATAGCAAAAGGAAAAGCACTGTCAGATCTATAATTAAAACTACAAGAGCAGGTAGTACATGTGTTAATCATAATTTGTTACAGTTTTTAAATCATAATTTACCTTTTGGTGGCAGCAATCATAGTGGTATTGGAAAATCTCATGGCTATTTTGGCTTTCAAGAGTTTACAAATCAGCGGTCTGTATTAAAACAGCACACCAAAACGGCAGCCGATTTGTTGATTCCTCCATATAATAATTTTAAGCAAAAACTGGTAGATTTGACTTTGAGGTGGTTTTGATTACCCTTTATTAAAATAATCAGCCTGCAAGTTTTCATTTTTACCATCCTGAAACTTGGTCATACTAAACCATTGATGGATGGCATAACTTCCAGTTTCTCCTTGTTTGTTGATGGCAATATAACCAACCTGAAAATTTTTAAAATTGCTGTTTGGCTTGTTGACAATTCTGCTGATGGCTTCTTCGCATGCTTCCTGAGGAGTTTTACCTTGTCGCATCAATTCTACCACTAAAAAACTTCCAACGGTTTTCATCACTTCTTCACCTAAACCAGTGGCTACTGCTGCACCAATTGCATTATCTACATATAAGCCAACACCAATTATTGGACTGTCGCCAACACGTCCAGCCATTTTATAGGCCAATCCACTGGTTGTACAAGCACCTGAAATATCACCATTTTTATCCATGGCTAACATGCCAATGGTATCGTGGTTTTCAATATTGATAATGGGTTTGTATTCGCTTTTTACTTTCCACGCTTCCCAAGCTTTTTTAGAAGCTTCGGTCAATAAATTTTCTTTAGGGAATCCCATTTTGTAGGCAAATTGTTCGGCACCTTTGCCTGCAAGCATTACATGTGGTGTGTCTTCCATTACTTTTCTGGCAACCGAAACTGCATGAACCACATTTTCAAGATACACCACAGAACCACAATTACCATATTTATCCATAATACAGGCATCTAACGTTACATGACCATCTCTGTCAGGCAAACCACCTTTTCCAACAGATTGATTGGTGGTATCTGCTTCTTCAATCCTACAACCTTGCTCTACTGCATCTAAAGCATTACCACCATTTTGTAAAACTTCCCATGCTTTTGCCGTAGCATTTTTCACATTCCAAGTAGCAATTACTAATGGTAATGAAGGTTTTGGAGTTATAATCAATTTTTCTTCGGATGATTTTGAAGACGATTCTAAACAACTTGCAATTGCTGTTCCAACGGTTAAACCAACTCCTGTGAGCGATGCGTTTTTTAAAAAGTGTCTGCGTTTCATACGGTTGTTACTTAATTGTTATTTCGTCAGCAAACAGCCAACTCCTACCATCATGCGCATGACCAATATGCCATTTAGGAAGTTCTCCCAGTTTTTTAGCAATAATTTTTACATAACGTGCACTATAACCTTTCATGTCAAAATGGATGGTTTTAAGCTGTGAATGGTCAGACGGAATGGTGGCTTCAATTTTTTGTTTTGGTAAGGGTTTAAAATATCTATTGTTATCAGATACATAACATTCTACTTCGGTTGGAAAGAAAATCCATGAGTTTTGGTCTTCTAAAAAGTTGATGCTAATAGTGTTTATAGGTTTTGTGCGTCCTAAATCGACAGTGGCAATCAAATCTTCGTTCCAGTAACCTTGCCAAGTCCCTGTTCTAAAATCCTGCGCACCTTTAATGCCATCTATCAACGCATTTGGTCCACCACCATTGTATTGGTTGGCATATTCGGTGTCTAATTTTAATGAGATATTTGGGTCTATTTTAGAAAATTCGGTGGCGATAGTTGCACTTTTTGTATTGTTTTTTTCTGAATACACAGAAACAGAAATCGATTTATCTATTATAAAAGGATGCTCATATTTTTGGAATCCTCCTTTATAACCTATGCGATAATAAATTGCAGCAGTTGTATCAACATTTTCAAGAATGACTTCCGTTTGTCCCTTAAAAGCAACATCGCCTTTGGCGATAAAAGGTGCAGGAACGATGAGGTCGTCTTTAATTTCGGTTTTTGGTTCTTGCCCTTCTTGAGTTCCCCAAGTGGATGGTTGATTGATCATATTAAACTCTAAAATGCCACCAGCCATAATATCTTGATGTGTGATGTAAGTTTTGTTTAAAGGTTTTCCGTTTAATGAAGCAGAAGCAATGTATTTATTATCATCAGAAAGTTGATGAGCCACTACAGTAAAATGATTGCCATTTTCAAGATGGATGGAGGCTTTATCAAACAAAGGTGTTCCTATAATGTATTGATTGGAAGCTGGTGTTACAGGATAAAACCCTAAAGATGAAAACACATACCAAGCACTCATTTGACCACAATCTTCATTGCCTGAAATACCATCAGGAGTATTTTTATATAATTCTGTTACAATTTGATGGACTTTTTCTTGTGTTTTAAAAGGTTTGTTGACGAAATTATACAAATACGCCATGTGGTGACTGGGTTCGTTACCTTGTGCATATTGTCCAATAAGTCCAGTAATGTCTGCTTGATTGCGACCAGAAGTTTCGTTTTTTGCGGTAAAAAGCGCATCCAAGCGTGTCTCAAGTTGTTGTTTTCCACCTAAAACCGAAATAAATCCTGAAATGTCTTGAGGCACATAAAAACTGTATTGCCACGCATTGGCTTCGGTGTAATTAAAATTGACTTCGTAAGGGTCAAAAGGAGCGAACCAAGTATTACGAAAACGACCACGCATAAATTGTGTCTCTGGATCGAACACATTTTTATAATATTGTGCTCTTTCGGTATAAGTTTTATAATCAATGTCTTTACCTAAAGCTTTTGCCATTTGCGCAATCGTCCAATCGTCATAGGCATATTCTAAGGTTTTAGAAACCGATTCACTTTCTTCTTCCACAGGAATAAAACCAAATTCCTTGTAAGATTTTAAACCTAATTTATCTTGAGTTGCCGAGTGTTTCATTGCTTCCAAGGCTTTTGTGGCATTAAAACCCTTAATGCCTTTTAAATAAGCATCGGCAATTACAGGGACTGCGTGGTAGCCAATCATACAACCTGTGTAATTGGCGCTCAAATCCCAAATGGGCATAATGCCACCTTCGTCATATTTGGCTAAAAAGGTATTGATGAAATTGTTGGTTTTGTGTTGTTCAATAATAGTATAAAGTGGATGTGCTGCACGATAGGTATCCCAAAGTGAAAAAACGGTGTAATATTCAAAATCTTTGGTTTGATGAATGTTTAAATCCATGCCACGATAGCGTCCATCAACATCTTGATACAAATTTGGCGCAATCATGGTGTGGTATAACGCCGTGTAAAAATTGATTTTGTAATCGTCATTGTTGCTTTCAACCACAATTTTGTCGAGTTCATTTTCCCAAGCATCTTGAGCTTCTTTTTTGATTTGTTCAAAGGTTTTGTCGCCTATTTCTTCTTCTAAATTCTTTTTAGCGCCAGCTTCATCAACAGCTGAAATGCCAATTTTTATTTGAAGTTTATCGCTTTCGGAGGCATCAAACTCAAAGGCTGCTTTTACTTTTTTGCCTTCGGAAGCATCGTCTAATAAAGTGATTTTCTTAAAAGGTCTTGAAAACTGGATATTGTAAAACAACATCTGATTGGTTGCCCAAGCCTTGGAGTGTCTGTAACCAGAAACTTCAGTATTGGAAATCACATGTATTTTAGAACCCAAAACTTCATCACGATGCTCTAAATCTAAAATAACTATTTGGGGCTTGGAATTTGAAAATTGGTATTTTTGAACTCCACTTCGTTTAGAAACCGTCAGTTCCACATCAATATTGGTAGCATCCAAATGTACTTTGTAATAACCAGGTTCAGCCATTTCATTGTCATGCGAAAAATGTGCTTTATAACCTTTTTTGCCATCAGCTCCATTATTAAAATCCACTTTGTTTGTAGGCATCAATAAAATATCACCATAATCTGAAACGCCAGTTCCGCTTAAATGTGTGTGTGAAAATCCGTAAATATAATCATCAGAATAATGATAACCAGAGCAACCATCCCAACCATCCAAACGTGTGTCTGGGCTGAGTTGCATCATTCCAAAGGGCATCGTAGCACCAGGATAGGTATGGCCATGACCTCCAGTGCCTATAAACGGATTGACGTAAGAAATTAAAGGTTGATTATTTTTAGCAACTTCAATAGTGGGTTTTTGTGCGCAGTTGAAGGTAGTAATGAACAAAAGGATAAGTTTGAAAAAATGCTTCATTAGAAAGAAATAGATTTGCTTCGGAAAGATACTAAATCTTAAGAGATGGTTAAATCTATTCTCAAGATTTTAATAACGGCTTAATTCATTTATCTTTGAAAAAATTGCAAGTATGATGCGTTGGATTATTTTTACCATTGTTTATGTTTTATTGACTATTTACGGATTTCAAGCTATAAAAACAGTAACTAAAAATGTATGGATTCATTACCTCTTTATTGGCATCTCTATTTTGGTTATTGGTAATTTTATCATCCAATTTGCAATGGCTTCGGATGGTCGTGTACTGACACCAATAAAAAGCTATGCTTTTGGATTTTTATTGACCTTTATGCTGTTTAATTTGGTAATGATTCCAATTCTTTTAACAGAAGATGTTATACGTTTCTTTATTGGGTTATATGAAAAATTACTCACATCTAAAGACTCTTTTTATATGCCTTCGCGTCGTAAATTTGTGAGTGGTATTGCGCTTGGTTTAGCAGCCATTCCTTTTTCTTCTATGTTATATGGCATGTATAAAGGAAAGTATAATTTTAAAGTTTTAAAGTACACTTTGAATTTTGATGATTTGCCAGATGCTTTTGATGGTTACCGAATTACACAAATTAGCGATATACATTCTGGCAGTTTTGATGACCACGAAAAAATAACCTACGCTGTAAATTTAATTAAAGAACAGCAAGGAGATGTCATTATGTTTACAGGTGATTTGGTCAATAATAAAGCGACAGAAATGTTGCCTTGGAAAGACCTGTTTAGCCAGTTACATGCTAAAGATGGTGTGTTTTCGGTATTAGGAAACCATGATTATGGTGATTATGTTGACTGGAATTCTGCCGAAGAAAAAGCCCAAAATCTTGAAGATTTAAAACAACTCCAAAAAGAAATGGGCTATGATTTGTTGCTCAACGAAAGCCGATTTATTGAGCGCAATGGACAGCGTATTGCTATTATTGGTGTGGAAAATTGGGGAAAAGGGTTTAAAAAATTAGGTGATTTGAAAAAAGCTTCAGAGCTTGTACGTGAGAATGATTTTAAGATACTGATGAGTCACGACCCAAGCCATTGGGATGAAGTGGTTTTAAAGGATGACTATTTTTACCATTTAACCTTAAGTGGTCATACGCATGGTATGCAGTTTGGTATTGAAATTCCTGGTTGGATTAAATGGAGCCCAATCAAATGGCGTTACAAACATTGGGCTGGCATTTATAAAGAACTTGGGCAATACATCAACGTCAACAGAGGCTTTGGGTATTTGGGTTATCCTGGACGCGTTGGTATTTGGCCAGAAATAACGGTTATTGAACTTAAAAAAGGCACAAAAACGACAACAGCTTAAACACATAGTTAAGTTAAAACAAGCTATTTGGGTATGTTTTAGTTAAATATGGAAAAAAATATGTAGGTTTGTATATAACATTTGACTTAAAATTTTAATGTATGTCAAAATTTGGGGAACTCATAGATGTTGATATTCCTGTTTTGTTAGATTTTTTTACAGAATGGAATGACCAATCTACCGCTATGCATCCTGTACTCAGAGATGTAGCTGCTGCTCTTGGCGATAAAGCGAAAGTCATTAAAATTGATGTTGATAAAAACAAAGAATTGGCTGAAGCACTTAGAGTTAAAGGCTTGCCAACACTTATCATCTACAAAAGTGGCGAAATGAAATGGCGACATAGTGGCGAACAAGATGCCAATACGTTAATTGCTATTATACAAGAGTATATTTAAGTTAATGCTTTAAAGAGGTATCCTTTTTCGCTAAAATGTTGTAATACTTTAGGAAGTGCAAACTGCATATTTTTTGACGCTTTTACACTATCGTGAAAGACTACAATACTTCCTTTTTTGGTAGTTGATAAAACATTTTTTAGACATTTTTCTTTAGATACAGAACGTTCCCAATCAAAGGAAATCACGTCCCACATTATGATTTTATAGCCTTGTTTGATGAGTTTTTTACCTTGCTTTGTTTTGAGTTGGCCATAAGGTGGTCTGAACAAATTTTGATTTATAGATTCCGGACCCTGATATTGAACATCAATAACGCTTTGTGCTAAGGCAACATTTTCTATATAAGCTTTGGTTTTTGTTTTCCAACCTTTTAAATGGGTGTGTGTATGGTTGCCAATGGTATGACCTTCTTTTAAAATATTTTGAAAAACCTCAGGGTGTTTTTTTACATTATTACCTATGCAAAAAAACGTGGCTTTGGCATTGTATTCATTTAAAACAGCAAGTGTCCAATTAGTGATTTCTGGAGTTGGGCCATCATCAAACGTAAGATAGATGATTTTTTCATCAGTAGCCATGTTCCAAACATAGTTTGGAAACATTTTTTTGACTACTAATGGTGTTTTTACAGGAACAAATCTCAACCTTTATTGATTTAGTTTTAAAATACTGTCAATAGTATCTTTGGCAATGTCTGGTTCTTCTTTTTGAAGTTCATGCCTTGGATCATCTTCCATAAAATGTTTGAACAGTTTTAAATAATTATTGAATTTTTGGGTTTCTTCCATCGCAAAATCTTTGTCATTATAGGTTACCAAAACATCGACTAAATTTCGGTAACGTCCAATATCAGTAACAATTTCGTCTAAATAGCGAGTTTGGTTTTCAATAGTCAAATTGCTATAATAAGTTAAACTTTCCTGATACTTTTTGCTGACTTCTTTATACAGATTTCTGGCTTTTTCCTTATTACCAATTTCATAATAAGCACTAATATAAGGCTCTAAAAGAGTGTAATATCCATAATCGTCCACAGGCATTTTTGCCATGGCTAAATCAGCAATTTTTTCAGCTTTGTCTAATTTGTTTTCGTTAATTAATTGTTCAACTAAACGTGCTAAATTGCCTCTATATGTAATGCCATTTTTACGGGTTTCGGTATCGTAATAAAGTTTTTTGGTGCCACTATTTCCCCAATCCCAAGCCATTACTTTATCATACATTAAATCAGTATCCACACGTCCCATATCAAAAGGATTTGCTTTATCTACAGGTGTTTTGATAGGCACTAATTTGTAGCATAAACCGTCTAATTGTAAATAGTCTTTCATCCAGATATAATCATCATCGCCAAAGCTTCCACCTGTAAAATAAATAGGGCGTTCCCAATTGTTGTTTGCAATAATATCTAACATTAATAAACGATTTTTGTACAAAGCACCACCTTTAATTTCAATAACAATGTTATCTACTATTTTATCAGCGTCTTTTTCTTTGACAATGCCGTGTTTTAAAACCGATGCTTTATCTACAGGAATTCTGACATATTTTGTAGGATAGTAGTTGGAGTTGAGCATATTTTCTGGGTAGCCACTCGTGTCTCGACCCTCTTGCTGCAAGGCAAATTTTAATTTAGTACGCGGATCGTCACTAGTCACAAAATTCATAAAATCCTTAATATCAATGGTATCTTTAGAGCGTTCTTTTTCAACAATATAATCTCGAGTACCATATCTATATTGCTTATGTGTTAATTGTGATGGGATTGGATCACTGTCATAGGCTTTTCGTTTCATTTGGTCAATATACCAATCTGTTTGAAACAAACTTGTATTGATGACTCTGACATCTCTGCGAATACCTTCAATTTCTTGAGCATACCACAATGGGAAACTGTCATTATCTCCAATGGTGAATAGAATAGCATCTTTAGCGCATGACTGTAGGTACATGACAGCCATGGCACGCGCTGTTTTTCGGTTAGAACGGTCGTGGTCATCCCAATTGTTTGCTGCCAAAATACCTGGTACTAAAATTAAGCAAACTAAGGTAATAGCAGGCGCTAAGAATTTTGAGGAGGTGTATTTTTTGAGGGCATCAAAAATGGCATAAACTCCAAAACCTATCCAAATGGCAAACACATAAAAAGAACCTACTACTGAGTAATCACGTTCCCTCGGTTCAAAAGGTCTCACATTGGTGTAAAATTGAATGGCGACTCCTGTTAGTAGGAAAAACACTAACATAACCCAGAACCGTTTTTTGTCTTTTCCTAAAAGGAATAAAAAGCCAATAAGTCCTAAAATTAAAGGCAAAAAGTAATAGGTGTTTCGACCTTTATTATTTTTTACATCACTTGGTAAATGGTCTTGAGACATATTTAAATGCCAAGCATCAATGGGTTTGATGCCACTAATCCAATTGCCATGCAAATCGTCATATTTTCCTTGAATATCATCTTGTTTTCCAACAAAATTCCACATAAAATAGCGCCAATACATATAGCCAAATTGGTATTCAAACATATAACCAATATTTTGGATAAGTGATGGTTTTTCGATATTCAGATATTGACCAAATTGTTTTAAGAAATTGTTGTAATCTTCATAATCGACTTTGCCCTCTGAAACATTTTTTCTAAAATCAGATACAATACTGCGTATTTGATTTTCCATTTGATATTCTGGTTTAATACTAAAGTTAAGTAACCCAGTAAACATCATATAGTTTTCGGCGTTTTCGCCACTCCACATTCTCGGTAGGATGGAAGCTTGTTCAGAATTATAGTTTTGTTTGGCGTTTTTGTAATCATTCACAATGACATATTTGCCAGCTTTTTTGTCTTTTTCGTAGTTAGGTTTATCATCAACATAAGGTTCGTTTTCATCCAAACCTGTATATTGTTCTGTGAACAAAGGCCCATAAAACAAGTGAGTTTCAGGATATTGCTCTAAGTTGTAATAAGCTAAAAGTTCTCTGGCATCTGACGGATTATTTTCATTGATGACCACATTGGCGTTGGCTCTAATAGGCAACATTAACCAACAGGAAAATCCAATAAAAATGAATAATAAACACAAAACCAAAGTGTTAGCAAATTGTTTTTGTTTCTCTTTGGTATATTTTAATCCGAAGTAAAAAGCAGCTACTACAGCTACAAAAGCGATGATGGTTCCTGAATTGAAAGGTAATCCAATGGTGTTTACAAAAAATATTTCGGAAGCACTAAATAATTTAAGTGCATTTGGAAGAAGCAGTTTGAAAATAAACAATAAAATGGCTGCAGAAACCACATTGGCAATAATAAAATTTTGAATAGTGACCGTTTTGTAATTTTTGAAATAATAAATTAAACCAATAGCAGGAATGGTTAGTAATCCCATAAAATGGACACCAAAGGAGAGTCCGATAACAAAAGCGATTAAAATAAGCCAACGGTTGCCCCTTGGTTTATCCATGTCTTGTTCCCAACGTAAAGCCAGCCAAAACATGACTGCCATAATTAAAGTTGCCATAGCATACACTTCGGTTTCAACGGCATTAAACCAAAACGCATCTGTAAAAGTAAAGGCTAAACTACCTACCAAACCGCTACCAAGGATGGCTACTTTTTTGGTAGAGGTAAATTCGGTTTCGTTTTTTACCATTTTTTTAAGAAGGATGGTAATGGTCCAAAACATAAACATGATGGTAAATGCACTTGCTGCACCACTCATCATGTTAAGCATCATGCCTATTTGGGCTGGTTTTAAAGCAAACATAGAAAAGAAAGCTCCAAACATTTGAAATAAAGGGGCTCCTGGTGGATGTCCTACTTGTAATTTTGATGAGGTTAAGATGTACTCACCAGCATCCCAAAAACTCACAGTAGGTTCAATTGTTAAGGCATAAGTTATAAAAGCAACTGCAAAGGCGAACCAACCCAAAATGGTATTCCATTTTTTAAAGCTGAATGATGTCATAAATTCTATGTTTGTTAGAGTGGCGAATTTAAGAATAAATAAATAAGGTATAAAAGGTTTTAAGTAAACGTTAAGGAATAAGTTTTATTTTCTTTAAAAAATGTTTGCGCAAATAAAACTTTGTAGTAAATTTGCATCCTCATTTAGAGATTGGCCTATGGTGTAACTGGCAACACGTCTGGTTTTGGTCCAGAAGAGTCTAGGTTCGAGCCCTAGTAGGCCAACAAAATGTAAAATCCCAATTTAGATATAAATTGGGATTTTTTTATTTGAAATAGTTTCTATTCAATAAAACAAGTTCTTGGTTTTCAATTCAAATACTAATAATGTCTTTTAAATTTTAAAGGTAATTACAGGCCTATTAGCATGATTTACCAAGTCTTCACTGATACTTCCGTTAAAAAAATGTGCAATTCCTTGTCTACCATGAGTACTTATACCAATCAAATCAGCATTAATGTCTTTAGAGAAATTTAAAATACCATTTTCTACACTTTCATCATTATATATGTTGATGGTGTAATTATCAAAATCATAATCTTTAATAAAATCTTTAACGCGTTTGTTGGCTTCAGAAGTTGTAGCAAAATTATTGGCAGTATTTACCATTAACAAATGTATTTTAGCATCAAAAGCTTTTGCAAAATCGGCAGCTTGTCGGTAAGTTTCTTTATTATCTTTTTTGAAATCTGAAGCAAAAACAAAATTGTTTACGGTAAAGTTTTCATGTTCATTTTTAATAACCAACACAGGAATATCAGAGGTTCTAACCACTTTTTCGGCATTAGAGCCAATAAACATTTCTTTAAAACCGCTTGCACCATGAGAGCCCATAATAATCATATCTACACCATGTTCATGGCAAGAATCTATAACGCCATTAAAAGCTTGATGATTTTTAACTATTTCATGCAGTTCAATGCCTTTTAGGTAATCTTTAGCCATCATATCTTCAAATTTTTGATGTGCTAATTTCATAAAAAACATAGCCTCTGGTAAGGCACTATGTGTACTTAAAGCATCAACCTCTTGCAAAGGCAACTCAAGCATATGTAATAAATAAATTTCACAATTATGTTTTTTTGCCAATTGCGCAGCAACTTTTAAAGCATTTTCAGCTTCTTTAGAAAAGTCTGTTGGTACTAATATTTTTTTCATAGTGACAGTGTTAGTTTTTAAAAACCTAAATTTAATAATAAAAAACGACTTGGCAACCCTTGTTTAAATCAATAAAAATATTGTATATTTGCAGCGCTGTATGAGAAAAGATAATACGAGGGGACAAGGAAGTCCCCTCTTTTTATACTAAAAAAATGCTTAAAGAGTCAACTATTAAATCATTAATTGATAACGGTTTACAAGAACGTCCAGATTTGTTTTTGATAGATTTTAAGCTTTCTGCAGACAATAAAATTTATGTGGTTATTGATGGTGATACAGGTGTAAGTATTGAAGATTGTATTTTTATAAGTCGTGCGGTTGAGCATAATTTAGATAGAGAAGACGACGATTTTTCTTTAGAAGTTACTTCGGCAGGTGCAACAGAACCACTTGTTAACAAAAGACAATACAAAAAAAATATTGGACGAACTTTAGAAGTTAGTGCCAAACCCAATTTAAAAATTGAAGCTAATTTAGTGGAAGCAGATGATGCCCAAATTACATTAGAATGGAAAGTAAAAGAGCCAAAACCTATTGGCAAAGGTAAAATAATAGTAAAAAAGCAAGCTAAAATAATGTATAGTGACATTTTAGAGGCAAAAGTGATTATAAAATTTTAATTCGATGTAGTTATGGAAAATATTGCGTTAATTGAATCTTTTTCAGAATTTAAAGACGATAAATTAATAGATCGTGTAACGTTAATGGCAATTTTAGAAGATGTGTTAAGAAACGCATTAAAGAAAAAATATGGAGATGATGATAACTTTGACATTATTATAAATCCAGACAAAGGTGATTTAGAAATTTGGAGAAATAGAATTGTTGTTGCTGATGATGAGGTAGAAGAACCTAACCAAGAAATAGCCTTATCTGAGGCACGTAAAATTGAGCCAGACTTTGAGGTTGGAGAAGATGTGGCTGAAGAAGTAAAACTAATTGACCTTGGAAGACGCTCTATTTTAGCATTAAGACAAAACTTAATTTCTAAAATTCACGAGCATGATAACACCAATATTTATAAACAATTCAAAGATTTAATAGGCGAAATTTACACAGCAGAAGTTCACCATATTCGCCACAGAGCTATCATTCTTTTAGACGATGAAGGCAATGAAATTATCCTTCCAAAAGAAAAGCAAATTCCTTCAGATTTTTTCCGCAAAGGCGAAAATGTTAGAGGTATTATTGAAAGCGTTGAATTAAAAGGTAATAAACCAGCAATTATTATGTCAAGAACAGCGCCTGCATTTTTAGAAAAATTGTTTGAGCAAGAAATTCCTGAGGTTTTTGACGGCTTAATTACAATCAAAAATGTGGTGCGTATTCCTGGTGAAAAAGCCAAAGTTGCAGTAGATTCTTATGACGACAGAATAGACCCTGTTGGTGCTTGCGTAGGTATGAAAGGCTCAAGAATTCATGGTATCGTCCGCGAATTGGGCAATGAAAACATAGATGTCATCAATTATACAAGTAACCTACAATTATACATTACAAGAGCATTAAGTCCTGCAAGAGTCACCTCTGTAAAACTTAATGAAAACACCAAACGTGCCGAAGTCCTACTAAAACCAGAAGAAGTGTCAAAAGCCATTGGTAGAGGAGGTCATAACATTCGTTTAGCAGGACAATTAACAGGATATGAAATTGATGTGTTTAGAGAAGGCGCAGAAGAAGATGTAGAATTATCAGAATTCTCTGATGAAATTGAAGACTGGATCATTTTAGAATTCAGTAAAGCAGGCTTAGATACTGCAAAAAGTATTTTAGAACAGGATGTTCAAGATTTAGTAAAAAGAACAGACTTAGAAGAAGAAACCATTTTAGATGTTATCAGAATTCTTAAAGAAGAATTTGAAGAATAACAGATATTAAGTTATATTAGAAGCAATTTATGGCTGATACAATTAGATTAAATAAAGTATTACGAGAACTCAATATTTCCATTGATCGTGCAGTTGATTTTTTAGAATCAAAAGGCATCAATGTGGAAAAAAGTCCGAATACAAAAATATCAGAAGAAGTTCACAGTATTCTTTCTAACGAATTTCAAACAGATGCCAATAAAAAGGCAGAATCTCAAGAAGTTAGTGAGGCGAAACACAAAGAAAAGGAAGAGTTGCGTGAACAACGAGAGCGTGAGTTAGAAGAAAAGCACAAAAAAGAAGAGGCAAGCAAGCAAATTGTTAAAGCTAAAGCAGCGTTAAGCGGACCAAAACAAGTTGGAAAAATTGATTTGAATCCAAAAAAAGCAGAACCAAAAGCTGAAACGACTAAAACAGAAGCCCCAAAAGCAGAAGCAACAGAAAAAGCCGCTCCAGTTGAAAAAGAAGAACAGCCAAAAGAAAAAGAAACTTCTAAAATAACAGAGAAACCAAAAACGGAATCTCCAAAAGCTGAAAAACCAAAAGTTGTTGAAGCTGAAGACAGTGAAACAGTAGAGACCAAATATCAAAAACTATCGGGTCCAAAAATTTCGGGTGAAAAAATTGATTTATCACAATTCAATAAACCTAAAAAGAAAAAAGAAGACAAAAAGTCCAATACATCAAATGCTAACAATGATGCCAATAAAAAGAAAAGACGTCGTATAAGCAAAGATACACCAGGAGGTGATAATAAAACGTCATTTGGCAACAGAAATAACCAAGGACAAAAAGGTAACTTCAGAGGAAAATCAGGAGGAAACCGTCCAAATACCGTAAAAGAAGAACCAAGCGAAGCTGAAGTTCAAAAACAAATTCGTGAAACTTTAGAGAAACTCCAAGGAAAATCATCAAAAGGAAAAGGTGCAAAACACAGACGAGATAAAAGAGACCAACACCGCGAACAAAGCCAAAAAGACTTACAACAACAAGAAGCAGAAAGCAAAATACTTAAAGTAACTGAGTTTGTCACAGCCAGTGAAGTTGCTACTATGATGGATGTGTCTGTAACCCAAATCATTTCGGCATGTATGTCCTTAGGTATGATGGTAACCATGAACCAACGTCTGGATGCAGAAACACTTACAGTAGTTGCCGATGAATTTGGATATGATGTTGAGTTTGTAACGTCAGATTTGGAAGACAGCATAGAAGTTGTTGAAGATAATCCAAAAGACTTAAAACCAAGAGCGCCAATTGTGACTGTAATGGGACACGTTGATCATGGTAAAACTTCACTATTAGATTATATTCGACAAGAAAATGTGATTGCTGGCGAATCAGGAGGAATCACACAACACATAGGAGCTTATGGTGTTACTTTAGAAAGTGGACAAAAAATCGCATTTTTAGATACACCAGGTCATGAGGCTTTTACAGCAATGCGAGCACGTGGAGCTCAAGTAACCGATTTAGCAATTATTGTTATTGCAGCTGATGATGCTATTATGCCACAAACCAAAGAAGCAATTGCACATGCACAAGCAGCAGGCGTTCCAATCATTTTCGCCATCAATAAAATTGATAAACCAGGTGCTAACCCTGAAAAAGTAAAAGAAGGTTTAGCTCAAATGAATTTATTAGTTGAAGATTGGGGTGGAAAAATTCAATCACATGACATTTCAGCAAAAAATGGAACAGGAGTTAAAGAATTGTTAGAAAAAGTTTTGTTGGAAGCAGAATTGTTAGAACTTAAAGCAAACCCTAACAAACCAGCTATAGGAACCGTTGTTGAGGCATTTTTAGATAAAGGACGTGGTTATGTTTCTACTATTTTAGTACAAGCCGGAACCTTAAAAGTAGGCGACTATGTTCTTGCTGGAAAACACAGTGGAAAAGTACGCGCTATGCACGATGAACGTGGAAATGATGTAAAAGCAGCAGGACCATCAACGCCAGTATCTATATTAGGTTTGGATGGTGCACCACAAGCAGGCGATAAATTTAGCGTGTTTGAAGATGAGCGTGAAGCAAAACAAATAGCAGCCAAACGTACCCAATTGCAACGTGAACAATCGGTTCGTACACAGCGACATATTACCTTAGACGAAATAGGTCGTCGTATTGCCCTTGGCGATTTCCAAGAGTTAAACATCATCCTTAAAGGTGATGTAGATGGGTCTGTAGAAGCCTTAACAGATTCGTTCCAAAAATTATCAACGGAAGAAATACAAGTCAATATTATACATAAAGGTGTTGGCGCTATTACAGAAAGTGATGTGTTATTGGCAACCGCTTCAGATGCAATTATTATCGGATTTAATGTGCGACCAATGGGTAATGCACGTCAAATTGCTGATAAAGAAGAAATTGATATCAGAATGTATTCTATCATTTATGATGCAATTAATGACCTTAAAGATGCTATGGAAGGTATGTTGTCTCCAGAGCTTAAAGAAGAAATCACAGGAACGGCTGAAATTAGAGAAATATTTAAAGTATCAAAAATTGGAACTATTGCAGGTTGTATGGTAACCAATGGTAAAATCTTCAGAAACTCAGGTATTCGTTTAATTAGAGATGGTGTAGTTATTTTTACAGGAGAATTAGCGTCGTTAAAACGATTTAAAGATGATGCCAAAGAAGTGTCTAAAGGCTTTGATTGTGGTATGCAAATTAAAAACTACAATGATATCAAAGAATTAGATATTATTGAAGCCTTCCACGAAGTAGAAGTAAAAAAGAAATTGAAATAAAAAGCAATTACAAATAAAAAAGGCGACTCATTGAGTCGCCTTTTTTATAAGATACGTTTTGAATTAAGGCGCTTTGCGTTCCTTTTTTGGAGCAAAAATAAAGGCATTGACAAAACTTTTTTTAACCTCCATTAAGGCTCTGTCAGCATCTAAACGAGTTCTAAAATTACCAACCCAAATTTTATAATTAGGTGTTTCGTATTCCATACTAACAGGCCAATTAATATAAAGTGATTTGAATTGATTCTGTGTGTTTTCAGCTCCTGAACGATTGCCTGAATAAATCTGTATTTTAAACAAATCAACCGTTTTTATGTCTTTTTTAAACTCCAATAATTTGTCAATATCACTATCCTGACTTATAGAAACAACCCCTTCTTGGGCATTTGCTTCAAAACTTAAAAGCGTTAATAAGGCACTGACAAATACAAATGTTACTATGTTTTTTTTCATCTTTCTTTTGTTATTCAAAATAAAATCAGTTTATTTTACTGACTAAGTAATTTAGTATTAATGGGTTTTGGTTTGGCAAAAATATTACAATTATTTTTAACAGAATAAAACTAAATTTATTTCATGCAAATTTGAACCAATAAGTTATTTAGAATCTTTATAAATTAACAATTAACAGTTCTGTAACATTTCTAAAATCGACTTTAAGTATTACTTTTGCGTGAGATTTTATAACTGTATTTTTTTCTTTTTAATGAAAAAATCATACCAAAGTTTGGAAGATAATTCAACTAACAATATGAAACAGGTGATACACCGTAAATTAACCTCAAATATTCTACGTTTAGGGTTAATTATTTTACTTACGTTTTCAACAACACTTCACGCGCAAGAAGGCGATCCTGCAAAAGGTAAAGCTTTATTCAATACTAACTGTGCTGCATGTCATAAGCTAGACAAGAAAATGACAGGTCCAGCACTGAGAGATATTGAACAGAGAATTGCTGACGAAGCTGGTTTGGATAGAAAATGGATTACTGCATGGATTCACAACAGTTCTGGATTAATCAAGTCTGGTGATGCGTATGCCAACAAGATTTTTAAAGAGTACAATGGCGTTGCAATGACGGCATTCCCTCAACTATCTGACCAAGATATTAGTGATATTTTGGCTTATACAGCTGAGAAACCAAAAGAAAGTGCAGCCGGAACAACAGCAGTTTCAACACAGCAAGCTGCGCCATCAGGAGGGACTTCAAACAAATTAATATTAGGAGCCTTAGCTTTATTATTTGGTTTGTTGGCATTGGCCTTGGTTTTAGTAAGACAAACGCTTAACCGTTTTGCAGAAGCTAAAGGGCTTGATATTCCTGTAAAAGATAAAGCCACTCCAATTTGGAAAGCCTTTGTGCAAAACCAATTTTTGGTATTGGTTATGTCAATTTTCTTTTTATTAGCAGGGGCTTACTTTGTGTATGGCTATTTAATGCAAATTGGTGTAGATCAAAGCTATCAACCAGTACAGCCTATTCATTTTTCACACAAAATACATGCTGGTGATAATGGTATAGATTGTAAATACTGTCACTCTTCAGCACGCGTTAGTAAAACTTCTGGAATCCCATCACTTAATGTATGTATGAATTGTCATAAATCAATTTCAGAATACAATGGTGAAGTAAGTGAAGAATTTAGCAAAGATTTTTATGATGGCGAAATCCAAAAATTATATGCAGCAACAGGATGGAGTGATGCAAATCAGAAATATACAGGAGAAGAGCAACCAGTAAAATGGGTAAGAATTCATAATTTGCCAGATTTTGCTTACTTCAATCACTCACAGCACGTAACTGTTGGAGGTATTGAATGTCAAACCTGTCATGGTCCTGTAGAAACGATGGATGTTGTATACCAATATTCGCCATTAACCATGGGATGGTGTATTAATTGCCACAAAACAACCAATGTGAAAGTTGAAGGTAATGAATACTATACCAAAATACATGAACAATTGTCTAAAAAATATGGTGTTGATAAACTAACCGTTGCACAAATGGGTGGAATGGAATGTGGTAAATGTCATTATTAAAAATTAAAAATAGAGTTTTGGTTTTAGTGTAAACTAATACTAATAACTAACAATTAATAACTATTATATAATATGTCATCAAACAAGAAATACTGGAAAAGTGTTGAGGAGCTAAACGAAAACAGCTCTATTGTTGAGGCGCTTAAGCACAAAGAGTTTGTTGAAGAAATTCCAACAGATGAATTCCTTGGAAATAAATCGGCCTTAGAATCGTCTTCAACAACACGTCGTGATTTCTTAAAATATGTTGGTTTCAGTACTGCAGCTGCTTCACTTGCCGCTTGTGAAGGTCCTGTGATTAAGTCAATTCCTTATGTGGTGCAACCTGAAGAAATTATTCCTGGTGTTGCCAACTATTATGCAACAACTATTGCTGATGGGTTTGACTTTGCAAGCATTTTAGTGAAAACCCGCGAAGGACGTCCAATTAAAATCGAAAATAACACGATGGCAGCTACTAATGGTAGTGCAAATGCCAGAGTCAATGCTTCAGTTTTAGGGTTGTACGATAGCCAAAGGGTTAAAGGACCAATGAAAGACGGAAAGGCTATCTCATGGAATAATTTTGATACAGAAACAAACAAAGAATTAACAAGAATTAGCGGGTCAGGCAAAGCAATTGTATTACTAACACAAACCTTTGCAAGTCCATCAACTTCAAAAGCAATTTCTGAATTTTCTTCAAAATATGGCAATGTACGCCATGTACAATATGATGCCGTGTCAGAATCAGCAGCATTAGATGCTTATCAAGCTAAGTATGGCGAACGTGGATTAGCAAATTATGATTTCTCTAAAGCATCAACCATTGTTTCTGTTGGAGCAGATTTTCTTGGTGATTGGCAAGGAGGTGGTTTTGATGCTGGATATGCTAAAGGCAGAGTGCCAAAAGATGGTAAAATGTCAAGACATATACAGTTTGAATCTAATATGTCATTGTCTGGAGCCAATGCAGACAAACGTGTTCCAGTAACACCAAGTCAACAAAAGCAAGTTTTGGCTAAATTATATAGTTTAGTAACAGGACAGTCAGTTTCAACAGACTTGCCAGAAGCTATAAATGACGCTGTACAAAAAGCAGCATCACAACTTAAAAAAGCAGGAAGTAATGGGCTTGTAGTAACAGGTATTCAAGACATCAATGCACAAACAGTTGTTTTAGAAATTAATAACTATTTAAGTAGTAAAGCCTTTGATGCTGCTACACCAATTAAAACAAGACAAGGTAATGATGCAGAAGTTACTACTTTAATTGCGGATATGAAAGCAGGTAAAGTTGGTGCTATTATTATGAGTGGTGTCAATCCTTTATACACATTGCCTAATGCTTCAGAATTTGCTGAAGGATTAAAACAAACAGAGTTGTCAATTGCATTTTCATTGAAATCTGATGAAACTGCATCACAAACACAGTATATAGCTGCAGCACCTCATTATTTAGAGTCTTGGGGTGATACAGAAATTAAAAAAGGACATTTTGGGTTAACACAACCAACCATTCGTCCATTATTTGATACAAGACAATTCCAAGAAGCACTATTAAAATGGTCAGGAAATGATGTGTCTTATCATGACTATCTTAAACAAAACTGGAATGATACTATCTTAGGAGGCGCTTCTTTTAACCAAGCACTACATGATGGATTGTTTGTAAGTAACACATCATCAGTCGCAATGGCATCCGAAAAACAAGATGATAAAAAGACCTTTGTTGGTGGTGTTATTGAAGATGTAGCTAAAGGTTTAGGATTAAAGAAAGAGGAAGAAACTGCAAATGCTGAACCAACCTTAGTAGCTGTTTCAGGTGGAGATGCTGCAAGAAAGTTGGCATCCTCTGCTAAGTCAGAAGGCTTAGAATTAGCATTATATACAAAAATAGGAATGGGTGATGGTCAACAAGCTAATAACCCATGGTTGCAAGAGTTTCCAGATCCAATTACCAGAACCTCTTGGGATAATTATGTCACAGTTTCTAAAGCAGATGCAGATACGCTTGGTTTGGTTAACAAACATGTGTCTAATGGCGCTTTAGATGGAAGCTATGTTGATTTGACAGTTAACGGTGTGACCTTAAAAAATGTTCCAGTTATCATTCAACCAGGACAAGCTAAAGGTTCTGTTGGATTATCTTTTGGATATGGAAGAACAGCTGGTCTAAAAGATGAAATGAAAACAGGGGTTAATGCCTATTTGCTATATCAAAATTTCAACACCTTCCAAAATGTAAGTGTCGCTCGTGCTGAAGGAATGCATGAATTTGCATCTATTCAGCTACAGAACACGATGGCTGGACGTGATGATATTATAAAGGAAACTACTTTTGAAATTTTTAATACAAAAGATAAAGAACATTGGAATAAAACGCCTGCAGTAGATTATGATCATAATGAAATATCGGTTCGTGAACAAAACGCTGATATTTGGGCACCATATGACACAACTATTGGACCACATTTTAATCTTTCAATAGATTTAAATGCGTGTACAGGTTGTGGTGCTTGTGTTATTGCATGTCATTCTGAAAATAATGTTCCTGTTGTTGGTAAAGAAGAAGTGCGTAAATTTAGAGATATGCATTGGTTACGTGTAGACCGTTACTATTCTTCAGCAGATACATTCAAACAAGAACAAGAAGACTTAGAAAATTTAGGAGCTTTTGAATTGTATTCTAAAGTAGAAAACGCTTCATATGAAAATCCTGAAGTAGCTTTCCAACCAGTCATGTGTCAACACTGTAACCATGCACCTTGCGAAACAGTCTGCCCAGTAGCTGCAACCTCTCATGGTCGTCAAGGTCAAAATCAAATGGCTTACAACCGTTGTGTTGGTACACGTTATTGTGCAAACAACTGTCCCTATAAAGTACGTCGTTTTAACTGGTTTTTATACAATGAAAATGATGAGTTTGATTACCATATGAATGACGATTTAGGACGTATGGTCTTAAACCCAGATGTGGTAGTACGCTCTCGTGGTGTCATGGAAAAATGTTCAATGTGTATTCAAATGACACAAAAAACAATTTTAGATGCAAAACGCGATGGAAGAGTTGTAAAAGACGGAGAATTTCAAACAGCATGTTCAAAAGCTTGCTCAACAGGAGCTATGGTTTTTGGAGATGTGAACGATAAAGACTCAGAAATTGTTAAAATGAAACATGATGATAGAATGTATCACATGTTAGAAAGTATTGGAACCAAACCAAATGTAATGTATCAGGTTAAAGTTAAAAATACTGCAGAATAAATTAATTAGTATTAAGAATAATTATTTAAAAATATGTCGTCACATTACGAAGCACCTATAAGAGAACCGTTAGTTATTGGAGAGAAATCTTACCATGACATAAGTGTTGATGTTGGAGCTCCTGTTTTAGGAAAAGCCAACAAGTCTTGGTGGATTGTTTTTTCCATTGCCTTAGTTGCATTTTTATGGGGAATAGGATGTATCATTTACACCGTTTCTACTGGTATTGGAGTTTGGGGATTAAACAAAACCATTGGATGGGCTTGGGATATCACAAACTTTGTATGGTGGGTTGGTATTGGTCATGCTGGAACTCTTATTTCTGCGGTATTATTGTTATTCCGTCAAAAATGGAGAATGGCAGTCAATCGATCTGCTGAAGCTATGACCATTTTTGCTGTAGTACAAGCAGGATTATTCCCAATTATCCATATGGGACGTCCTTGGTTAGCTTATTGGGTATTGCCAATTCCTAATCAATTTGGATCGCTTTGGGTTAATTTTAACTCACCATTACTTTGGGATGTATTTGCAATATCAACTTATCTATCGGTTTCATTGGTATTCTGGTGGACTGGTTTATTGCCAGATTTTGCAATGATTAGAGATAGAACTAAAAGCCCATTCCAAAAGAAAATATATAGTTTACTAAGTTTTGGGTGGAGTGGACGTGCAAAAGATTGGCAACGCTTTGAAGAGGTTTCTTTAGTGTTAGCAGGTTTAGCAACACCATTGGTACTATCTGTACATACCATTGTATCCTTTGACTTTGCTACATCACTCGTTCCGGGTTGGCATAGTACTATCTATCCACCTTATTTTGTGGCTGGAGCTATCTTCTCAGGATTTGCGATGGTTCAAACCTTACTAATTATTATGCGAAAAGTGTGTAATCTGGAAGATTATATTACGGTATTGCATATAGAGTATATGAATAAGGTAATTTTGCTAACAGGCGGAATTGTAAGTATTGCTTATATTACAGAATACTTTATAGGTTGGTACTCAGGAAGCCCTTATGAAAATTACACCTATTTATCATTTGGTGCTGCTACAGGACCTTATTGGTGGGCATTTTGGGCATTGATAACTTGCAACTTTATTGTACCAATGACCTTATGGGTTAAAAAATTAAGACGCAATATTATATGGACGTTCTTTGTGGCACTTATCATTAATATAGGAATGTGGTTTGAACGTTTTGATATTATTGTGATTGACTTGAGCAAAGGAAGAACACCATCATCTTGGGCCATGTTTCAACCAACATTTGTAGATATAGGAACATTTATAGGGACAATCGGATTTTTCTTTGTACTATTCTTATTATATGCAAGAACATTCCCAGTAATTGCACAAGCTGAGGTTAAAACAATTTTAAAATCATCAGGCGAACGTTATAAACGTTTAAGAAAAGAAGGAAAAACCCTTGAAGGCGCAGCTGTTGATGCAAGAACATCTCAGAAAGACACTTTTTCAGCTTTGGATCATGAAAAACATGCAGGAGAAATAGGATTACTTTTAGAAACTGTTGGAGAATTTGATCCAATGACACAAAAAAGAGATCGTTTGCAAACCATCAATGGTATTGGACCAAAAATAGAATTACACTTAAATGATTTAGGAATCTTTTCATTCCATCAAATAAGTAAAATGACCAAAAAGGAATATGATTTGTTAGACACAATTACAGGATCCTTCCCAGGAAGAGCAGAACGTGATGATTGGTCAGGACAAGCAAAAACATTAATAAACAAAAAGTAGCATATGAAAGAATCTTCAAAAGTTGTTCACGCTATTTACACAGATGATGACACCTTAATGTCAGCCGTTAAGAAAGTTAAAGCAGAACATTATCATATAGAAGAAGTGTTTACCCCTTTTCCTGTTCATGGATTAGATAAAGCCATGGGATTGGCTCCAACACGTATAGCTATCACATCTTTTATGTTTGGATGTTTAGGGTTAACAGTAGCTGTTGTTATGATGAATTATATGATGGTTATAGATTGGCCTCAAAATATTGGTGGAAAGCCAAGCTTTAGTTTTACACAAAACATGCCAACGTTTATTCCAATTATGTTTGAGCTGACGGTATTTTTTGCAGCCCATTTAATGGTCATTACGTTTTATATGAGAAGCAAAATTTGGCCATTCAAAAAAGCTGAAAACCCAGATTTGCGAACCACTGACGATCATTTTCTTATGGAAGTTTTGGCAGAAGACAACGAAAACGAATTAGCTCAATTGTTGAAAACCACAGGAGCTATAGAAGTAAACATAATAGAAAAAGCGTATTAAGACACATGAAAAGCTTATTTAAAATAATCGTATTGATGCTTGTGTTAGTCTCTTTTACCTCATGTAAAAAAGACTCAAGACCAAATTACCAATACTTTCCAAATATGTATGCACCTGTAGGCTATGAAGCTTATGGAGAGTCTAACGCATTTGCAAATGGCGTAGAGGCTCAATTACCAGCAGAAGGTTCTATAGCAAGAGGATTTATTCCTTTTGATGTTGATAACACAAATGAAGGGTATGCCTATGCAAAGGCAAACTTAAAAACACCATTAGATTCTTCGCAGGTAGATTTGGCAAGAGGAGGTGAGTTATATAACATTTATTGTGCCATTTGCCATGGAGGTAAAGGTGATGGCCAAGGTAATTTAGTGAAGCGTGAAAAACTTCTTGGAGTACCAGCTTATAATGATGTAGGAAGAGCCATCACTGAAGGCAGTATTTATCATACAATACATTATGGTAAAAATGCGATGGGTTCTTATGCCAACCAATTAAATGTTGAAGAACGTTGGCAAGTGGTTGCTTATGTTATCAACCTTAAGCGTAGTTTGGATGGGTTAGCACCAATCGAGTATAAAAAAGAAAGTGAATCAATTGTAAAAACTGAGCCTTCTGTTGAAGAAACTCATGATGTTGCACATTAGAATCAAATAAAAGAATAATCTGCATTATATATTTTTAGTATGTACAAGCTATCAGGTAAAATAAAATTATTTTCTATCATTCTTATGGTAATTGGAATTGTTGGACTCACCTATGGGTTTTTAAACACACCAAAAACTACAGATGATGTAAAAGAAATATTGGCGGCTCAAAATAGCCATCACGGAAGTGAACACGCAACGTCTAATGAAGAAACACATCAAAGTTTTGTTGATGAAGCACGAGGAGAAGAAGGCTATGCAAAAGCAGCAATGGAAAACCATGAAGGTGTGGATGAAGTACATGGAAGCAGCCATTTAGAGCATGTGCTGCACCAATTACAAGCAAAACCTTGGTCTGCAACTTTTGTGTCTGCATTTTTCTTTTTTATGTTAGCATTAGGTGCCTTGGTATTTTATGCCATACAATTTGCAGCACAAGCAGGATGGTCACCAGTATTATTTAGAGTGATGGAAGGAATTACCTCTTATTTATTACCAGGTTCTATTATTGTATTACTCATTGTTGCTTTAGCAGGAACACATTTTTACCCTTGGCAAAATCATGAATTGGTTGCAGAAGATAAAATACTACAAGGAAAATCGGGTTACTTAAACTTTACCTTTTTTATTATTAGAGGAATTATCTACATTGTTGGGTGGAATTTTTATCGTTATTTTTCTCGCAAAAATTCAATCCTACAAGCAACCGCATCAACTGTTGAACCTTATAAGAAAACTTTTAAGGCCTCTGTATTTTTCTTATTGTTTTTTATAGTAACCGAATCATTAATGTCTTGGGATTGGTTTATGTCAATGACGCCACATTGGTACAGTACTTTGTTTGCATGGTATATTTTTGCAAGTATGTTTGTATCTGCTATAACCACCATCGCTTTGGTTGTTATTTATTTGAAAAGCAAAGGACATTTAACATTTGTAAATAATAGTCATTTGCACGACTTGGGTAAATACATGTTTGCGTTCAGTATTTTTTGGACCTATTTATGGTTTGGTCAGTTTATGCTAATTTGGTACGCAAACATTCCTGAAGAAGCCACCTATTTTGTTATGAGAATTCAAGAATATAATTTACCATTCTTTGGAATGTTAGTATTAAACTTTGTATTCCCAATCTTAATATTGATGAACAGTGATTATAAACGAGTACCATGGTTTGTTATCCTTGCAGGTATTGCCATATTAGTAGGTCATTATATAGACATCTATTTATTGGTTATGCCATCAACTGTTGGTCCAAACTGGTCGTTTGGCATCACTGAGATAGCAAGTATACTATTTTTCTTAGGACTGTTTTTATACATCGTTTTAACAGCACTCTCAAAAATAAACTTAAAACCAGAGGGCAACCCATTCATTAAAGAAAGTGAACAATACCATTATTAATTAAATAACGAAGAGAAACGACAATGACTGCTTTATTAACACTTATAATAGTAATTTTTGTAGCTGTCGCCATTTGGCAAATGGTTAAAATATTTGATTTAGCTCAAATATCTAATAGCACAACACCTAATGGGGTTGCTACAGAAAAAGACAATAAAATTAACGGTTATTTAATGATAGGTTTTTTAATCTTCATTTATGCAATTACCATAGTGTGCTTTGTAAAATGGGGAGATTTACCATTAATGTCCAATTCTGCTTCCGCACATGGGCCAGAAATTGATAATTTGATGATCATTTCAATGGTACTCATTTTTATTGTACAAACCATCACACAATTTTTATTACACTATTTTGCTTATAAATACAAAGGCAAAAAAGGTAATAAAGCCTTATTTTTTGCTGACAACAACACTTTAGAAGCTATCTGGACTATTATTCCTGTAATTGTTTTGGCAGGTTTAATTATTTACGGATTGTTTACTTGGACAAGTATTATGAACGTTAATGAAGATGATGACCCAATGGTTATTGAACTGTATGCACAGCAATTTAACTGGACAGCTCGTTACTCTGGTCAAGATAATGTTTTAGGTCAAGCCAATGTCAGATTAATTGATTTAGACAAAGCCAACATACTTGGTTTAGACGAGTCAGATCCTAATGGACAAGATGATGTTATTACCAAAGAATTGCATTTAGTAGTAGGCAGACCTGTATTGTTCAAAATGCGTTCACAAGATGTATTACACTCTGCATATATGCCGCACTTTAGAGCTCAAATGAACTGTGTTCCTGGTATGATTACCCAATTTGGTTTTACACCTACAGTTACAACGGCTGATATGCGACAAACTCCAGATATGATTGATAAAGTTGAACACATCAATCAAATTAGAGCTGAAAGAAGTAAAGAATTAGTAGCCAAAGGAGAAGATGCTTTAGAACGCTATACCTTTGATTATTTGTTGTTATGTAACAAAATTTGTGGAAAATCACATTACAACATGCAAATGAAAATTATTGTAGAAACCCAAGAAGAATTTGATGCTTGGATGAAAACACAAAAAGAATTCAAAGATTCTTTAAGCAAATAAACTCATAAAAACTGTTTTAAATAAGTATATATAGATTATGTCAACACACGCAGATACTCACGCACACGACGACAATCATGGGCATCATCATAAAGAAACCTTTGTAACCAAATACATCTTTAGTCAAGACCATAAAATGATTGCGAAACAGTACTTAATTACTGGTACCATCATGGGTGTTATAGGTGTTTTAATGTCTATGATGTTTCGTATGCAAATTGCATGGCCAGAACAGCCTAATGTATTGTTTGAAGCATTATTAGGAAAATGGGCTCCAGATGGAGTTATGGATGCCGAAATGTATTTGGCTTTAGTAACCATACATGGTACCATTATGGTATTTTTTGTATTGACAGCAGGATTAAGTGGTACGTTTAGTAACCTTTTAATTCCATTACAAATTGGCGCAAGAGATATGGCATCAGGATTCCTTAATATGGTTTCTTATTGGTTGTTCTTTTTGTCAAGCGTTATCATGCTATCTTCTTTATTTGTTGAAGCTGGACCTGCTGCAGCTGGTTGGACTATCTATCCGCCTTTAAGTGCCTTACCTATGGCACAACCAGGATCTGGTTTAGGAATGACCTTATGGTTAGTATCTATGGCATTGTTTATTGCACAATCTTTGTTGGGTTCACTAAACTATATTGTAACAGTTATCAATTTAAGAACCAAAGGTATGTCAATGACACGCTTACCATTAACTATTTGGGCTTTCTTTGTAACTGCAATTATTGGTGTGGTTTCTTTCCCAGTGTTATTGTCGGCAGCATTATTGCTTATAATGGATAGAAGTTTTGGTACCTCTTTCTTTTTATCAGATATTTTTATTCAAGGTGAAGTGCTACATTATCATGGAGGATCTCCAGTATTATTTGAACACTTGTTCTGGTTTTTAGGACATCCAGAAGTTTATATTGTAATCCTTCCAGCTATGGGAATTGTTTCCGAAATTATGGCAACCAACTCAAGAAAACCTATTTTTGGGTATAGAGCCATGGTGGCTTCAATTTTGGCAATTGCATTTTTATCAACCATCGTTTGGGGACACCATATGTTTATATCAGGAATGAATCCATTCTTAGGATCAGTATTTACCTTTACCACCTTGTTAATTGCTATTCCTTCTGCGGTAAAAGCTTTTAACTGGATTACAACAATTTGGAAAGGAAATCTGCAATTAAATCCAGCCATGTTATTTTCTATTGGTTTTGTTTCCACTTTCATTACTGGTGGATTAACAGGAATTATCCTTGGTGATAGTGCATTAGATATTAACGTTCATGACACTTATTTCGTCATTGCCCACTTCCATTTAGTAATGGGTATTTCTGCACTTTACGGAATGTTTGCAGGTATTTACCATTGGTATCCAAAAATGTTTGGTCGAATGTTGAACAAAAATTTAGGCTATTTGCACTTTTGGATAACAGCCATTTGTGCCTATGGTGTATTCTTCCCAATGCACTTTATAGGAATGGCAGGTTTACCAAGACGTTACTATACCAATACCAATTTCCCATTATTTGATGATTTGGCAAATGTAAATGTAGTTATTACAGTGTTTGCTTTAATTGGTGGAGCGATTCAAATAGTATACCTATACAATTTCTTTAGTAGCATGTTCTATGGTAAGAAAGCGGTTCAAAACCCATGGCGCTCTAATACTTTAGAATGGACAGCTCCTGTGGAGCACATTCATGGAAACTGGCCAGGAGAGATTCCTCATGTACACCGTTGGTCTTATGATTATAGCAAACCAGGTCATGATGACGATTTTGTACCACAAAATATCCCTTTAAAAGAAGGCGAAGAAGAATTACAGCATTAAACATAAAATTCTGCAAAGTCAGAAATCTCATAATCGAGATAATAAAATCAAAAAAGCCTTTCTAAAATAGAAAGGCTTTTTGTTTATCTTTGTTGTCATATGAACGAAAATCTCGACCCAACAAACGACCATTTTTCTCCAGAAGAACTTGATGTTGAGAAAAAATTGAGACCCTTATCATTTGTTGATTTTACTGGTCAGGATCAGGTATTGGAAAATCTTCAAATATTTGTAAGTGCTGCTAACTTAAGAAACGAGGCCTTAGACCATACCCTGTTTCACGGTCCTCCAGGATTAGGGAAAACCACCTTGGCACATATTTTGGCCAATGAATTGAATGTTGGTATTAAAGTCACTTCTGGGCCTGTTTTGGATAAACCTGGCGATTTGGCTGGCTTATTGACCAATCTTGAAGAACGCGACGTCTTGTTTATTGATGAAATTCATCGTTTAAGTCCTATTGTGGAAGAGTACCTCTATTCGGCCATGGAAGACTATAAAATTGATATTATGATTGAGTCTGGACCCAATGCCAGAACTGTTCAAATTAACCTCAATCCATTTACTTTAATAGGTGCTACCACACGTTCTGGGTTACTGACCTCGCCAATGCGCGCACGTTTTGGCATTCAAAGCCGATTACAATATTACAACACTGAATTGTTGACCATCATTGTGCAAAGAAGTGCCTCTATTTTAAATGTGCCTATTTCTATGGAAGCTGCTGTGGAGATTGCTGGACGAAGTCGTGGCACACCACGTATTGCTAATGCTTTGTTGCGTCGTGTTAGAGATTTTGCGCAGATAAAAGGCAATGGCACTATTGATATTAAAATAGCAAAATTTGCTCTTAAAGCATTAAATGTGGATGCGTATGGTTTGGATGAAATGGATAACAAAATCCTATCGACCATTATAGATAAATTTAAAGGCGGACCAGTTGGTATTTCAACCTTGGCTACTGCTGTTAGCGAAAGTGCCGAAACCATTGAAGAAGTTTATGAACCGTTTTTAATTCAGCAAGGGTTTATCATGCGCACACCTCGTGGACGAGAAGTAACGGAATTGGCCTATAAACATTTGGGTAAAATAAAAGGAGGCATCCAAGGTGGTTTGTTCTAATGTCTCGATATAATTATCCATATCGTATCTCTTTTTTTCAATTTTTGCTTCATTCTTCTGAAATCACTAAAAATCCGATACGCTTTCATCATAAATATTTCAGTCAAAGTAAGGACGATTCATTTTCAATAAAACCTTTTTTTAGTAAGCCTATCATTTTAACCAGAGATGCCGTTTTAGCAAGACATATTCTTCAAAAACATCATAAAGTTTATGAAAAGTCAAAACTCCAAACCAAATTTTTGTCAAGGTATTTGGGTTATGGTTTATTGACTTCGGTTGGCGATTATTGGTTGCAGCAACGCAGACTTATTCAACCAGGATTTCATAAAGAAAAAATCAATAATTTGGTGTCCATCATCAATTCCACAGTAAATGAACAGGTAAATACTATTAAAACAGGAAGTTTTGTTGCACTATATCCTATAATGAATGAACTTGCTTTTGAAGTGGTCGCCAAATCATTGTTTAATTATTCGGCTGAAAAGCAAACTCTCAAACGCTTACAAATTATTATAGAAACCCTTCAAAAATTTATCGTCAAAGACATTAGGCAACCTCATAAACGGTTTTGGTACGCTTTAAAAGGCTATTTTAAACACCATATGAAATTGGTGGCAGAAAGCCGCCAAATTATCAATGCCATTATTGAGGAGAGAAGACAATCAAAAGAAACCCATGATGATTTGCTGGATATGTTGCTCAATGCACAATACGAAGATGGGACATCCATGACCAACAATCAACTAATTGATGAAATTTTGATACTCTTTGTCGCAGGCCATGAAACCACGGCAAACGCCTTAACATTCACCTTGTTTTTATTGGCGAACAACAAAAGTGAATTTATAAAAGCCCAAAACGAAAGCATTACAATTACCAACAATGCAAAAGCCTTAGAGTCACTTCCAAAATTGAACTACATCAAACAATGTATAGAAGAAAGCATGCGTTTGTATCCTTCAGCTTGGATTACAGACCGCATTGCATTGGAAGATGATGTCCTTGGCAACTATCAGATTAAAAAAGGAACTTTAATTGGAGTTTCAATTTATGAAATGCATCGCAACACAACCTATTGGAGCCATGCCGAAAGGTTTCAACCAGAGCGTTTTTCAGAAGAAAATAAAAAAGAAACGAGTGCTTTTTATATGCCTTTTGGAGCAGGACCTCGATTGTGCATTGGCAACAATTTTGCCATGTACGAAATGATGTTGACCATTAACGCCATCATCAATAAATTTGATATTGAAACCAATAAAACAGAGGTAAAACTGAATCCATTGATTACTTTAAAGCCCGTTGATGTGGAATTAAAACTTATTTTTAGATCGTATGCTTAATTCTAAAAATCATAACACAAACCTTATAAAATCCGAAGCCAAACGCCTTGGTTTTTTGTCATGCGGTATTAGTAAAGCGCAATTTTTGGAAGAAGAAGCTCCACGGCTCGAAAAATGGTTGAACAACAATATGCAAGGCGAAATGCACTATATGGAAAACCATTTTGATAAGCGCTTAGATCCAACAAAATTAGTTGAAGGCTCCAAAAGTGTTATTTCATTATTGTTGAATTACTTTCCTGAAAAACAGCAGGCAGCAAACAATTTCAAGCTCTCAAAGTACGCTTACGGAACCGATTATCACTTTGTAATAAAAGACAAATTAAAATCGCTTTTGCGTTTTATTCAAGACGAAATTGGCGAAGTAGAAGGGCGAGCGTTTGTAGATTCGGCTCCAGTTTTAGACAAAGCTTGGGCAGCAAAATCGGGTTTGGGCTGGATTGGTAAACACAGTAATTTGTTAACACAGCAAGTAGGTTCCTTCTATTTTATTGCCGAGTTGATTATCGATTTAGAACTGGAATACGACTACGCAACAACAGACCATTGTGGCACCTGTACCAAATGTATTGATGCCTGTCCAACTCAAGCTATTACAGAACCTTATGTGGTAGATGGTAGCAAGTGTATTTCGTATTTTACTATCGAATTAAAAGAAAACCTACCTCAAGATTACAAAGGCAAATTTGATGATTGGATGTTTGGATGTGATGTGTGTCAAGACGTGTGCCCTTGGAATCGCTTTTCAAAACCACATAATGAACCCTTGTTCAATCCGCATCCAGAATTATTGTCCATGACTAAAAAAGATTGGCAGGAAATTACTGAAGATGTCTTTAAGGAAATTTTCAAAAAATCGGCTGTTAAACGCACTAAATATTCAGGTTTGGTTAGGAATATTCAATTCTTAAAAGAATAGTAATTATGTTTCCAATTTAAAACTAAGGGCTTAACTTTGTATTTCCAATAATGACTAATTTATGAGCAAACAAAGTAAACGTAGAGAAGCTTTAGTATATCATGCTAAACCAACACCAGGAAAAATTAAAGTGGTGCCAACCAAAAAATATGCTACACAACGCGATTTGTCTTTAGCCTATTCTCCAGGTGTTGCAGAACCCTGTTTGGAAATTGCCAAAGACGTTAACAACGTTTATAAATATACTACCAAAGGCAATTTAGTTGCTGTCATTTCAAATGGAACGGCTGTATTAGGTCTTGGTAATATTGGACCAGAAGCATCAAAGCCAGTTATGGAAGGTAAAGGTTTACTCTTTAAAATTTTTGCAGACATTGATGTGTTTGATATAGAAGTTGATACAGATAATGTTGAAGAATTTATTGCAACAGTTAAGCATATTGCTCCAACCTTTGGTGGCATCAACCTTGAAGACATTAAAGCACCTGAAGCTTTTGAAATAGAGCGTCGCTTAAAAGAAGAATTAGACATTCCTGTAATGCACGATGACCAACATGGAACAGCCATTATTTCGGCAGCCGCGTTGTTAAATGCGTTAGAGTTATCAAAAAAGAAAATTTCAAAAGTAAAAATTGTTATTAGTGGCGCTGGTGCCGCAGCTATTTCTTGCTCCAGACTGTATAGAGCATGTGGTGCAAAACGCGAAAACATGGTAATGTTAGATAGTCAAGGAGTTATTCGTAACGACAGAGAAAATTTGTCAGATGAAAAAGCAGAATTTGCAACACACCGAAAAATTGATACTTTGGACGAAGCAATGAAAGGTGCCGATGTTTTTATCGGTTTATCAAAAGCAAATATTGTGACACCAACCATGTTAAAGGCAATGGCTAAAAACCCAATTGTATTTGCAATGGCAAACCCAGATCCAGAAATTGAATATCAATTAGCCGTTGATACCCGAAAAGACATCATTATGGCAACAGGACGTTCAGACCATCCTAATCAGGTGAATAATGTTCTTGGATTTCCATTTATTTTTAGAGGCGCTCTTGATGTTAGAGCAACAAAAATTAATGAAGCCATGAAAATGGCAGCCGTTAACGCCTTGGCTAACTTAGCAAAAGAACCCGTTCCAGAGCAAGTTAACATTGCTTATGGCGAAACGCGCTTAACGTTTGGTAAAGATTATATCATTCCAAAACCTTTTGACCCACGATTGATTGCTGAAGTACCACCAGCAGTTGCAAAAGCTGCTATGGAAAGTGGTGTAGCAGAAGCACCTATTGAAAACTGGGAAAAGTACAAGGATGAATTAATGGAACGTTTAGGATCTGACAATAAAATTGTGCGACTCCTGACTAATAGAGCCAAAATGAATCCAAAGCGTGTAGTGTATGCAGAAGCCGACCATTTAGACGTATTAAAGGCAGCACAAATTGCGCATGATGAAGGGATTGCAATTCCCATTTTATTAGGGCGAAGAGAGACCATTTTGGATCTTATGGAAGAAATTGAGTTTGATGCCGACGTACAAATAATCGACCCAAAATCTGATGAAGAAGAAGCTCGAAAAAAGGAATATGCAAAAGTCTATTGGGAACAACGTAAACGGAAAGGAGTCACCTTGTATTCTGCACAAAAAATTATGAGAGAGCGTAATTATTTTGCAGCTATGATGGTAAACCAAGGCGATGCAGATGCTTTAATTTCAGGATATTCACGTAGTTATCCATCGGTTGTAAAACCAATGTTAGAGCTTATTGGATTAGCTAAAGGCGCTACACGTATAGCTACTACCAACTTAATGATGACCCAACGTGGCCCAATGTTTTTGAGTGATACTTCCATCAACATTGACCCAACAGCTGAAGAATTAGCAAAAATTGCACAAATGACCGCAAGAACAGCTCGTATGTTTGGTGTAGAGCCTATTATGGCTATGATTTCATTTGCAAATTTTGGCTCCTCTCCAAGCCCGAGAACATCCAAGGTTAGAGATGCTGTTAAGATACTACATGAAACCAATCCTGAGTTGCTGGTAGATGGTGAGTTGCAAACCGATTTCGCTTTAAATGCGGAGATGCTTCAAACAACATTTCCTTTTTCAAAATTGGCAGGAAGAAAAGTTAATACGCTGATTTTCCCTAATTTAGAAGCGGCAAACATCACTTATAAACTTTTAAAAGAACTCAATAAATCAGAATCTATAGGACCTATTATGATGGGAATGCGTAAACCTATTCATATTTTACAATTAGGAGCAAGCGTTGATGAGATTGTGAATATGACAGCAATTTCGGTAATTGATGCACAGCAAAAAGAGAAAAAAGAACAAGAATATAAAGCATCATTAGCTAAGTAAACGGCTTTGTAGTCTCAATAATTTTATTACATTTGAGACTTTAACCTAAGCTATTACATGATTACGCATATTCAAGGGAAACTTGTTGAGAAAAATCCAACAGACGTTGTTATTGATTGCAATGGTGTTGGATATTTGCTTAATATCTCTTTACATACCTACTCTCAAATACCTGATAAAGAACATCTCAAGCTTTATGCATACCTTCAAATTAAAGAAGATGCACATACGTTGTATGGATTTTCATCAGTAGCAGAACGAGAAATTTTCAAATTATTAATATCAGTAAGCGGTGTAGGTGCAAGTACAGCACGCACCATGCTATCATCATTAACACCAAAACAGGTGAGAGAAGGGATTGCACATGGTGATGTTGCCTTGATTCAATCCATTAAAGGAATTGGAGCTAAAACAGCAGCGCGTGTTATTTTAGATTTAAAAGATAAAGTTTTGAAAGTTTATGATATTGACGAACTTTCTGAGGTTAAAAACAATACAAATAAAGATGAAGCGTTATCTGCTTTAGAAGTTCTTGGATTTGTTAAAAAACAGTCCGAACGTGTTGTGGAAAAAATTGTGTCCAATCAACCTGACGCCAGCGTGGAGACTATTATAAAAGAGGCATTAAAAAATTTATAAAAAATTTGAGTACAACTAACTATACTTTACCAAAATTATTAAGACGCTTTCTGTTAATCAACGTGCTCTTGTTGTTTAATGGATTTGCTTTTTCTCAACAAATTCCAGCCACTGCACAAGATTCAACAAAAACGGGGTTTGCTTTAGGAAACATTAACATGCCTAATCCTAACAGTATTGTTTCAAAATACACCTATGATCCACTTACTGATAGATATATTTATACAGAAACGGTTGGAAATTTTAACATCAATTACCCAATTATATTAACGCCAGCCGAATACCAACGTTTGGTGCTTTTAGAAGGGCAACGCAATTATTATAAGCAAAAAATTGATGCTGTTGATGGTAAAAAAGATGGAACTGAAGATCAAAAAAATTTGTTGCCAGAATTTTATGTCAACTCAGGGTTTTTTGAAACCATTTTTGGAGGGAATACCATTGAAGTCATTCCTCAAGGATCTGTTGAAATGGATTTGGGTGTTTTGTTTACCAAGCAAGATAATCCGTCATTTTCACCAAGAAACCGAAGCAACTTTACTTTCGATTTTGACCAACGTATCAGTTTAAGTTTGCTTGGTAAAGTGGGAACACGTCTTCAAGTAACTGCTAATTATGATACAGAATCAACGTTTGATTTCCAAAATTTAATCAAATTAGAATATACACCAACAGAAGATGACATTGTTAGAAAAATTGAAGTTGGTAATGTTAGTATGCCATTAAACAGTTCATTAATTACTGGAGCGCAAAGTTTATTTGGTGTTAAAACCGAATTGCAATTTGGAAAAACTACAGTAACCGCTGTGTTTTCTGAACAAAAGTCGCAATCCAAATCTGTAGTAGCACAAGGTGGAGGAACGCTTGAAGAATTTTCGTTTTACGGAAGAGATTATGATGAAAACCGTCATTTTTTCTTAGCACAATACTTTAGAAATAAATATGATAAAGCACTTGAGAGGTATCCTCATATCAATTCCAATATACAAATAACACGTATTGAAGTTTGGGTGACTAACAGAACCAATCAAACCGATAATGTGCGTAATATTGCTGCGTTTCAAGATTTAGGAGAATCGGATATTATTGGGCTCAATAATCCACCTGCAGGATTTGTCAATGTTGGTGCAAACGCTTTGCCAGACAATAAAAATAATGATTTTGATCCAACCAATATTGGTGGTCCAGGGTCGCAATTATCGCCTTTAGTTAGAGATATTACAACGGTTGAGCAAGGCATTTTGGTACCTGCTAATGAAGGCTTTGATTTCGGAAAATTAGAAAATGCCAAAAAACTTAATGAAGGTACAGACTATATTTTAAGTCCACAATTAGGTTATATATCTTTAAATCAACGCCTTCAAAACGATGAGGTTTTGGCAGTAGCTTTCCAATATACTGTTGGAGGCGAAGTACATCAGGTTGGTGAGTTTGCCAATGATGGTGTAGATGCTACAGGAGTTTCTACAGATGCTGGCACAGGAAATACCATTGTAAATAATAACAACTTGGTTTTAAAAATGCTAAAAAGTGCCATCACCAATGTGAATGAGCCTATTTGGGATTTAATGATGAAAAATATCTATGATACTGGCGCTTATCAATTAAGTCAAGAAGATTTTAAACTCAATATCTTTTATACAGAATCATCACCTGTCAACTACATAAAACCTGTAGAAGGCACTACGTTTCCGCTATTTAATAACAACACACCTTCTGACCCAACTGATGATACCGAAATAACACAAACACCCTTAATTAGGCTTTTCCATTCGGACCAATTAAATTTTAATAACGATCCACAACAAAATGGAGATGGCTTTTTTGATTTTGTCCCAGGCATTACAGTCATACAACAAAATGGAAAAATCATATTCACTAAAGTAGAACCATTTGGAAGGTATTTGTTTGATGTTTTAGATGATGATGGCAATCCTAACAATAACGAAGCCGATTACGAAGCCAATACACCTTACACCAACCCGAATCAGGAAAAATATGTGTACGACATACTATACAAAGGTACCAAAACAGCAGCTTTAGAAGAAAACGAAAAAAATAAATTTCAAATCAAAGGACGTTACAAATCTAGTGGAAGTGACGGAATTGCCATTGGTGCATTTAATGTGCCAAGAGGTTCTGTAAAAGTAACCGCTGGTGGACGCGTTTTAGTAGAAGGTGTTGATTATACGGTTGATTATACTGCAGGAAGAGTTCAAATTTTAGACGAAGCTTTAAAAGCATCCAACACACCAATTAATGTGTCTGTAGAAAACAACGCCGTTTTTGGACAACAAACCAGACGTTTTGCTGGTGTTAATGTAGAACATCAATTTAATGAAAACTTTGTTTTGGGTGCAACCTTTTTAAATTTGAGTGAGCGTCCAATTACACAAAAAGCCAATTATAATTCAGAATCAGTCAACAATACGATTTTTGGTATTAATGGAAATTACTCAACAGAAGTGCCATTTTTAACACGTTTGGCTAACAAACTTCCAAACATTGATACAGATGTACCTTCTAATTTATCACTTAGAGGCGAATTTGCCTATTTGGCACCAGGTGCTCCAAAAGGAACTAATTTTGATGGTGAAGCCACAGCCTATGTTGATGATTTTGAAGGGTCACAAGGAAGCATTGATTTATTATCACCACAAGCTTGGTTTTTATCGAGTAGACCACGAACTGTCAATGGCGTAACAGAAGATAATCCTATTAATAGTCCAGGAATTGAAAATGGCTATAATAGAGCCTTTTTAAACTGGTACACCATCGACCCTATTTTTTACAGTTCTCAAAGACCAGGTGAAATTAATGATGACGATATTTCAAATCTTTATACACGTCGTGTGTTTATTGATGAAATTTTCCCTCAGGTAGATTTGGTACAAGGACAAAGCACCATCATCCCAACCTTAGATTTAACCTATTACCCAACGGAACGTGGTCCCTATAATTTTCAGACTCAAAATATTGATTATCCTAATACTTTAACGAATCCACAAGATAGTTGGGCAGGAATTACACGTCAAATTACAAGTACTGATTTTGAACAAGCCAATGTAGAGTATATTGAATTTTGGTTACAAGATCCATTTTTGGATAACCCATCCAATCCTGGAGGGAAATTGTTTATAGATTTAGGAAATATTTCTGAAGATGTTTTAAAAGACGGTAAAAAACAATATGAAAATGGGCTGCCAGAAAATGGTGATATAAGCACCTTAACACCTGTGACAGCCTATCAAACAGTAGTGCCAAGAAACCAATCTTTGGTATATGCGTTTTCAAGCTTAGGGCAAAACCGTGTCAATCAAGATGTTGGGTATGATGGTTATGATGATGCAGAAGAATTGGCACAATTTGGTTCAGATTTTGGACCAGATCCAGCTAATGATAATTACAAATATTTTTTGAATACCAATGGAAATATATTTGAACGTTACAAACACTACAATGGTTTAGAAGGCAACTCGCCTGATACTTTTACAGATACTAATAGAGGCTCTACCACACAACCAGATGTTGAAGACATTAACAGAGACAATACCATGAATACTATTGATAGTTATTATGAGTATGAAGTTAATGTCACACCAACCAGTTTATCAGATCCTAATAATATAATGATAAACGATACCAAAACACGAACCATCACATTGCCAAATGGCGATACAAGAGATGTTAAATGGTATCAGTTCAGAATTCCAATATCACAACCAACAAAAGCCATTGGTGGTATTACAGATATCAGATCGGTTCGCTTTGCAAGATTGTATCTTAACCAGTTTTCAGAAACCACCGTTTTGCGTTTTGCAACCTTAGATTTGGTACGTAGTGATTGGAGACGTTACACTTTAGATTTAGATAACGATACAGGAAATAACAGTACAAATGCTACATTTAGTGTTGGTGTTATTGGTTTGCAAGAAAACGAAGGCAATTATGTGTTACCTCCTGGAGTTGAATTAGAAGAACTCAATAATAACAACAACATCATTAGACAAAATGAACAATCCTTAGTGCTTGAAACCTGCGATTTAGAACCATCGGATTCGCGTGGAGTCTATAAAAACATTAACGTTGATATGCGTCAGTATAAAAAACTAAAAATGTTTATGCATGCCGAACCCTTGGAAAATCAAGTCTTAAACCCTGGTGATATGGTTGGATTTATCAGGATGGGAAATGACTTTACCCAAAACTTCTACGAGATAGAAGTCCCATTAAATGTCGTTGCTGGTACTGCAAGAGATCAGGTTTGGCCCTCAGAAAATGAAATTAATATTCCATTAAAAATATTACAAGATATAAAAGCCATAGGAATTAATGATGGTACTTTATCCAATCCAGACCCAATAGTTTATAACGTGACACCTGATGGTCCTGTTGTCCCAGACCCAGGCGATCCGTTTGAAGTAGGAGAAACACGTGTTGCTATTAAAGGAAATCCGAATTTTGGAGATATTAGAGTGCTAATGGTTGGTGTTAAAAATAATACTACAGGAAGTAATGTATGTGGAAAAGTATGGTTTAATGAATTGCGCCTTTCTGATTTAGATAACGAAGGCGGTTGGGCTGCCATATTGAGTATGGATACCAATATAGCCGATTTTGCAAACATCAGTGCTACAGGAAGACAAAGTACCGTTGGTTTTGGAACAATTGAACAACGTCCCAATGAGCGTAGTAGAGAAGATGTTAAACAATATGACGTTGTTACTAACATTAATTTAGGTCAGCTATTGCCAAAAAAATGGGGCATTCAATTGCCATTTAACTTTGCGCAAAGTGAAGAAATGATTACACCTAAGTACGACCAGTTTTATAATGACCTAACCTTAGACTCAAGGTTAAATGCAGCTAATAATTCGCAAGAACGCGACCAAATATTAGAACAATCACAAGATTTTACCAAGCGTAAAAGCATCAATTTTATTGGTGTTAGAAAGCAAAGAACAGGCGATGCTAAACCCCACTTTTATGATGTAGAAAATCTAACGCTTAACTATTCATACAATAAAGTGGAGCACCGAGATTTTGAAATAGAAAACGCATTGGATCAAAATGTAAGAGCAGGCGTTAATTACGCGTATAATTTTGAGCCAAAACCCATTGAGCCATTTAAAAAGAACGATTCGTTGTTTAGAGGTAAATATTGGAAACTATTTAAAGACTTTAATTTTAATTATTTACCTACAAGTTTTACTGTTAATACCGATATTTTAAGACAGTTCAACAAACAAAAATTTAGAGAAACAGAACTTGGAGGCAATAATATTGGGCTTGAAGAACTATACAGACGCAATTATAAGTTTGATTTTCAATACGCTATCAACTACAATATTACCAAAGCCTTGAGTTTAAACTTTACAGCATCTAACAGTAATATTGTACGTAACTATTTTATTGATGATGTTATTAATGGTAGGCAAGACCCTAACTTAGATGTTTGGGATGGTTTCTTTGATTTTGGCGATCCAAATATTCAAAACCAACAATTGCAGTTAAATTATGAACTTCCTATATACAAAATACCAACCTTTAGTTTCTTAAAGGCCACTTATTCTTATACAGGCGATTTTCAATGGCAAAAAGGCTCTGACTTAAATAACAATTTACCAATTACTGATGAAGGAACTGGTATTACGACTAACTATAATTTAGGGAACTCTATCCAAAATGGCAATACACATAATATTGCATCTACCTTAAACATGGAAACTCTTTACAAGTATGTTGGTTTGGTAAGAAAACCTACAAAAGATGATAGAACAGCATCTAATAAACGGAAAATAGCTCCTCCTACAATAGGAAAAAATGATGCTATTGATAGTAAAGCCAAAAAAGAAGATCCAAAAGCCAAAAAACCATCTAACAGTATTGGTACAAAAATGTTTAATACAGCGATTGATTTGGTAACGATGGTTAAACGTTTGCAAATCAACTATACTGAAAACAACGGAACATTTTTACCTGGTTATTTAAGAACACCTGGTTTTATTGGAACTTTAAAACCAACTTTTGGATATACGTTTGGTAGTCAAAGCGATATTAGAGATTTGGTTGCCAGAAATGGCTGGTTGACTGTGTATCCAGATTTTAATCAACAATACACACAAGAAACCACCAAAGTGCTTGATGTATCAGCAAATATTGAACTCCTTAAAGATTTAAAAATTGATTTAACAGGCAGCAGAGCTTATTCAAAAAATTTATCCGAAAACTTTAATACCACAGATACTAATGGCGATGGACTTAGTGATGTCTACAATTCATTAATCACAAATTCGTTTGGCAATTTTAGTATTTCGACCGCATTAATTAAAACTGCCTTTAGCAAAAGTGACGAAACAGGATCTGCAGCTTTTGATGATTTTAGAGCCAACCGTTTGGTTATAGCCAACCGTTTAGCTCAAAAATTCTATGGAAACACAACCTATCCAACAGATACTGAAGGCTATCCTGTTGGATTTGGTAAAAACAATCAAGCAGTATTATTGCCATCATTTATAGCAGCGTATCAAGGTACAAGTCCAGATAAAATTAGTTTAAGTGCGTTTAGAGATATTCCAATACCAAATTGGACACTCAAATATACAGGGTTGATGCGTTTGGACTGGTTTAAAAAGAACTTTAAACGGTTCTCAGTGTCACATGGCTATCGTTCGGGTTACACCATCAATCAGTTTAGAACTAATTTAGATTATGATGCCGCCACACCACAAGCGGTTGATCAAGGTGGAAATTTTAAAAACCCAACATTGTTTAGTAATATCAACTTAGAAGAACAATTTAGCCCATTAATCCGTTTAGACTTTGAGATGAAAAACTCTGTTAAAGTATTAGCAGAAATCAAAAAAGACAGAGTCCTATCTTTAAGTTTTGACAATAATTTGATGACCGAAATACAAGGAAAAGAATATACCCTTGGGTTAGGATACAGAATTAAAGATGTAAGAATTCGTTCTAAAATGGCTGGACCAAAACAAATTATTAAAGCCGATTTGAACATGTCTGCTGACATTTCCATCAGAGATAATAAAACCATTATCAGATATTTAGATTTAGACAACAACCAAGTCACTTCTGGTCAAACCATTTTAGGTTTTAAGTATAAAGCAGATTATGCATTTAGCAAAAACCTAACAGCAATTTTTTATTTTGACTATTCTTTTTCAGAATATGCAATCTCAACAGCATTTCCGCAAACGACCATCAGGTCAGGATTTACCTTGCGATATAATTTCGGAAATTAATTTTGAATTAAAAGGTTTAAAAAAGTACATTTGCTACAATAAAATTTATACTTAAACCATGAATATACCAGCACACTTAAAGTACACAAAAGACCATGAATGGGTTCTTATAGAAGGCGATATTGCAACCGTAGGAATTACTGATTTTGCTCAAAGCGAATTAGGTGATATTGTTTATGTTGAAGTTGAAACTGTTGATGAAACTTTAGAAGCAGAAGAAATTTTTGGTTCTGTTGAAGCTGTTAAAACAGTTTCTGATTTGTTTTTACCACTATCAGGTGAAATTGTTGAATTTAACACTTTGCTTGAAGACGAACCAGAAAAAGTAAATTCAGATCCTTATGGTGATGGCTGGATGATTAAAATCAAATGTTCAGATGTCTCACAAGCCAATGGCTTACTATCTGCTGATGATTATAAAAACTTAGTTGGTGCATAAACATCTCGCTTTAACTTTAGTAGTTGTTTATATAACACTGCTAACCGTTTTTAGTCTTGTCAATATTGCCGATATACCACGTTTGGGCTCAACCTTTGATGATAAAATCTATCATTTTATTGCCTATGCCATTTTAACCTTTCTGTTATATTATTATTTTATAAATATTCCTATAAAGAGAAACATTGTGTTAGCTGCTTTTACAGCAATTGTGTATGGCATTTTTATGGAATTTTTACAATACTTATTGACAAATACAAGAACAGCTGATATTTATGATGTAAGAGCAGATGTTTTTGGCATTATATTTGGAGCTATTATTTGTATCGTCTATAAAAAAGTTAAAGTTAAAATAAATTAATCCCTTGCTTTTTTAACAAATTATTGATTATTTTAGCAATCCTTAAAACAATTTAAGCACATGGAACCTAAAAAAAATACCAAAGCAGATGTAAGCAGAAATAGTTCTATTTATTTTGCTGTTGGACTTGCGTTGATGTTGTTGTTAACTAATTTAGCAATTAACTATAAAACCTATGATAAGTCTAAAATAGATATAGGACAGTTAAATTTAGACCAAGAATTGGATGAAGAAATTCCAATTACGGAGCAACTACAAACACCTCCACCACCTCCACCACCTCCAGCAGCTCCAGAAGTTATTGAAGTTGTTGAAGATGAAAAAGAAGTTGAGGAAACCGTTATAGAATCTACAGAATCAAATCAAGAAGAAAAAATTGCAGAAGTAGAAGATATTGTTGTTGAAGAAGCACCAGAAGAAGATATTGAAGTCCCATTTGCAGTTATTGAAAATGTGCCTGTATTTCCTGGATGTGAAAATGAAAAAGGAAACAATGCAAAAAAACAATGTATGTCTGATAAAATCAGTCAGTTTGTAAACAAAAAGTTTAATACTGAACTGGCAAGTGAATTAGGCTTAACAGGAAAACAACGTATTAGTGTGATTTTTAAAATTGATAAAAGTGGTAACATTACAAACATTAGAGCCAGAGCGCCAAGACCTGAGTTAGAGCGCGAAGCAGCCCGAGTGATTGGCTTACTTCCAAAAATGCAACCAGGTAAACAACGTGGTAAAGCAGTAACGGTTCCATATTCTTTACCAATTTTATTCCAAGTACAAGACTAAAATAAATAGTTGACATAAATTAAAAATCCCGTCTAAAATTAATTAGGCGGGATTTTTGTTTTGGTATGCTTATTGTGATTTTATCATAATATTAACATTTAAATTATAAGTATTATGAAAAAATTAAAAAACACAAGCCGTATTGCTGACCAGAGCAATGCCAGCATTGTGAAACCACAAAAGCACGATGCAAATTTACAAAAAAACTCCGCTGTTTATTTTCAGGTTGGCTTAATTCTTTGCCTTTTGGTTACTTATGGACTTTTTGAAATGAAGTTTGAAGAGCAAAACTACAAACTTGCAAAAGTTACTTATGACAACACAAAAAATGTTGAAGTCATTCCAGACAACTTTACTATTGAAATTGAAGAAGTCAAAGAAAAAAAGGAAGTCAAAAAGAATCCTGTAGTTTTAACAAAAGATCCCATCATCAAAAAAGATGATTATATAGAAAAATTGCCAGCAGAACTTTTAACTACTAATCCAACAGTTTCTGTCGATCCAGCAAAAATTGATGATATAAATGTGATTAAAGAACCAAAAGATGAGCCTGAATTTTACCCTACATTTGGTGTAGAAAAGGTTCCAGTATATCCAGGATGCGAATCGGAAAAAAGCAATAAAGGACGTTTAAAATGTATGTCGGATAAATTGGCAAAACTCGTTCAAAAGAAGTTTGATAAAGATTTAGCTTCTGAACTTGGTTTATCAGGAATTCAGCGAATTGATGTAGCTTTTAAAATTGACAAATTAGGCAATGTAACCGAAATTCAAGCCAGAGCACCAAGACACGAATTAGAAAGAGAAGCTAAACGTGTTGCAAACCAAATTCCGCAAATGGCACCTGGTAAACAAAGAGAAAAACCAGTTGTAGTACAATATAATTTGCCAATTGTATTCAAGGTACAGCAATAAAATGAACGTCTTTACTTATTTAAACCGTTATCCAATTGGATAACGGTTTTTTAGTAGTCTCATTTTGAAAAAAATAGTATCTTTCGCCTATAAAAGGTTGCTACCATCTTATGAAGAATTTCTTCCTATTCATTTTTATTGGTTTTCAATGTGCTGTTTTTGCACAAAACATTACTAATTACGAAAAACCTCCCGTTTTTACAGGTTGTGAAAATCAGCCAATTTCCAATTTAAAAGCTTGTTTCAACAACAAAATCAATCAGTATATTTTTGAGCATTTTAAAACACCTCAAATTGTAACAGACGACCAATATAAAGGGTTGGTGCAACTGCTTTTTGAAGTTGATAAAGAAGGCAAAATGAATCTGTTATATGTAGATGCCGTTTACAAAGAATTAAAAGAAGAAACGCAGCGTGTATTTGATAGTTTGCCAACTATTCAACCAGGAACTTATAATGGCAAACCAACGTATTTTCAGTATTCTTTAAGCATAAAGATACCATTGGTAAATCCAGAAACCATTCAAAATGAAGCTGAAAATCAAACAGAAAAACAACCAATGCAGCAGGTGGAAGATTTAAATGCTGTTGTGTCACAAGAATATGACAGCATCAGTAGCAGCATTACCAAATATCAAGGTCAGGAATATCAAAGTCAGTTAAATATTCCGTTTACACATACCTATTACGCAAGATTTGACCAACAAATGAATGCCTTAGGCACCAACAGTCACACAGCTTCAAAACCCTTTATGTATGATGATGTTGCACCTTATTATGATTTTGCAGCAGAAAAAAAAGCACTCATAAAAGGGAGTGATAAATGGTGGAGCAGAAAGCTTTGGGATGAACATTTGGTACAAGTACAAAGCAAGGACTATTGGTTTACTTTAGATCCTATTTTTGATTTGCAAGTAGGAAAAGATACAGATGCTAATTTTAGTTCAACCTTTAATAATACACGTGGTTTTAATGTACAAGGAGGTTTGGGCAAAAAGTTTAGTTTTTCGGCTTCGGTGTTTGAAAGCCAAGGACGTTTTGCGCAATATTACAATCAATATGCCGAAAGTTTAAAAGCCTTTGGACCAGATCCTGCTATTATTCCTGGACGTGGAATTGCCAAACGTTTTAAAAAGGATGCTTACGATTATCCTGTGGCTGAAGCTTATTTGTCTTATACACCTGCAAAATTTATCAATATACAATTTGGTCATGGCAAGAATTTTATAGGTGATGGCTATCGATCGTTGCTGCAAAGTGACGTGTCAAGTCCGTATCCGTTTTTAAAATTGAGTACCAAATTCTGGAAAATAAAATACACCAATACTTGGATGTGGTTAAAAGATGTAAGACCAGAAGTCACTGAAGATGGCGCATTTTTAACCAAATATATGGCGAATCATTATTTGAGTTGGAATGTTTCCAAACGCTTGAATATTGGGTTGTTTGAATCGGTTATTTGGGCCAATTCCAACAATAGAGGATTCGATATTAACTATTTGAATCCGATAATTTTTTATAGAGCCATTGAGTTTGAAACAGGACAAGGCGCAGGCAATGCCCTTGTTGGTGCTTCAGCAAAATACAAATGGAACAATAAAGTGAATTTGTATGGACAATTTATCTTAGATGAATTTTCGCTTAAAGATGTCAAAGCAGGAAAAAAAAGCTGGAAAAACAAGTTTGGCTATCAATTAGGCATTAAATATTTTGATGCTTTTAAGGTAGATCATTTAATGCTTCAGTTTGAATACAACCAAGTACGTCCTTATACTTATTCGCACAACACGATTGTTCTTAATTATGGACACAACAACCAATCTATGGCGCATCTTTGGGGAGCTAATTTTAAAGAAGCCATTTTTATAGGACGCTATAATTATAAACGTTGGTTTGCCGATGCCAAATTTATTTTTGGAACACGAGGGTTTGATTTTAACAATGGTACAGACAACTATAGTTATGGAGGCGATATTTACAGAAATTACAACGATAGACCTTTTGATTCTGGCGTTAAAATTGGACAAGGCATCAAAACCAAAACCTTTAATGCAGAATTGCAAACAGGCTATATCATCAATCCTGTGAGCCACTTAAAACTCTTTACCAACATCAGTTATAGAAACTTTAATCCTGATGCCACAACAGCAACAACTTTTAAAAGCAGTACACTTTGGTTGAGCCTTGGTGTTAAGACTGATTTGTTTAATTGGTATTTTGATAATTAGGTTTCAATTTCAAAGCTGTTTTTTTAATTATTTTTTTAGACTCTAAGAAATCCTATCTAATTAATTAGTAATTGCATTGCTCAAAACCAATTTTCAAAGTATCTTTGCACTCGCAATGTCAAGCGACAAATATTATAGCTATTGAGCACTACAAATTCATCACTTTCTGTAACCTCTATGTTTACTGATTTTAAGGAAATTACCAAAATGGGTTTATCCTTAAGTGTGGTATTTTCATCTATGGCAGGTTATTTGTTAGGTGCCGAAACGGTTAGTTTCTACACGCTTATTTTATTAGCTTTTGGTGGTTATTTTATGGTGGGTGCTTCTAATGCCTACAATCAAATTATTGAGCGCGATTTGGATGCGTTGATGGATCGTACCAAAAACAGACCCATTCCTGCTGGACGTATGTCGGTTAACACGGCATTTACCATTGCTATTGTTTTTACCATTCTGGGCATTGCATCACTCTACATTATCAACCCAAAAACGGCTATGTATGGCGCTATTTCCATATTTTTATACACTTCCGTTTATACCCCTTTAAAAACCAAGACACCTTTAGCTGTATTTGTTGGTGCTTTGCCAGGTGCTATACCATTTATGTTGGGTTGGGTTGCGGCACGTAATGAATTTGGGATAGAACCAGGTACTTTATTTGCCATTCAGTTTTTTTGGCAGTTTCCACATTTTTGGGCAATAGGCTGGTTTTTGTTTGACGACTATAAAAAAGGTGGTTTTTTTATGTTGCCAACAGGCAAACGCGATAAAGGTACTGCAAGACAAATCATCATGTACACCATTTGGACCGTTTTAGTGTCTATTATTCCTGTGTTTGGAGTTACAGGCGATTTAAAACTCTCTATTGTTGCTGCTATTTTAGTATTTACCCTTGGATTGGTCATGGTGTATTACGCTTTTGAATTATTTAAAAAGAAAACCTCGCAAGCAGCCAAACAACTCATGTTGGCGAGTGTTGCTTATATCACCTTGTTACAAATTGTATATGTTGCAGATAAATTTATAAGATTATGGATTTAACCGAAGGAACCATTGAAGAAAAAAACATCAGAGCCAAAAAAATGATGCTTTGGTTTGGAATTATTTCATTAATTATGTCTTTTGCTGGTTGGACCAGTGCTTTTGTAGTTAGCAGTAGCAGACAAGATTGGTTAAAAGACTTTAAATTGCCTGATGCTTTTATCATCAGTACAGTAGTTATTTTAATAAGCAGCATCACATTTATATTAGCAAAACATTTTTTAAAAAAAGGAAACAGAATTGCCACAACCACCTTTTTGTTAATCACATTGACTTTAGGAATTATTTTTATTAACAACCAATTTATAGGCTTTCGTGAAATTGTAGATTTGGGCTATAATTTTACAGGACCAACCAGTAATATCACTATGTCTTATATTTATTTAATAGCCATAGTGCACATTCTGCATGTTATTGCTGGGTTAATTTGTCTAATAGTTGTAATTTATAATCATTTTAAACAAAAGTATAATCCAACGAAAATGCTTGGTTTTGAACTTGCAGCCACATTTTGGCATTTCATAGATGTGCTGTGGGTGTACCTGTTTTTATTTTTATATTTTATTAGATAAATAAAATGATTATTTTTGTGCAACTTTTTAATTTTATAACATACTAATCACTAAATATGGACACTACAGTTGTAAATACTGGTACAGAAGACAAAACTTGGGGAGGAGGCAATGAGCCTTTACGAGCGAGCTATGGTAAAATGATGATGTGGTTTTTCATCGTTTCTGATGCCTTAACATTTTCAGGATTCTTAGCATCATATGGCTTTTCAAGATTTAAGTTTATAGAGTCGTGGCCAATTGCCGATGAGGTATTTACTCACGTTCCTTTTTTACATGGTCAAGAACACCCAATGATTTATGTGGCGTTTATGACCTTTATTTTAATTATGTCATCCGTTACTATGGTATTGGCTGTAGATGCAGGACACCATATGAACAAAGCTAAAGTGACACTTTATATGTTTTTAACCATTATAGGTGGTTTAATATTTGTTGGCTCACAAGCTTGGGAATGGAAAACATTTATTACGGGCGATTTTGGTGCAGTAGAAACCAAAGGTGATAACATCTTACAATTTGTGAATAGTGAAGGCGAACGTGTAAGACTTGATGATTTTGTAGTAGCAAGTTCACATGAAAGAGTACAACACCAAAGAGATAATGGGTTGTGGTTTGTAAATGAAGGTTCCTTACCAGAATATACCATTGGTGATGTTATTAATAGTTTTGAAGCACATCCCGATTTGTTGATTAGAACCCAAACACTTAATGAAGACGGTAAAAAAACAATCTTGTCAAGAGATGAATCGTTAAAACAACTCAAAGCAAACGGAAAAGGCGTTGTAAAAGGTGCTAATTTGTACCATAATGAGTATGGTTTACCATTGTTTGCAGATTTCTTTTTCTTTATCACAGGATTTCACGGATTCCACGTATTTTCAGGAGTTATCATCAATATCATTATTTTCTTTAATGTGATTTTAGGCACTTATGAAAAACGCAAAAGCTATGAAATGGTTGAAAAAGTAGGACTGTATTGGCACTTTGTAGATTTAGTTTGGGTATTTGTATTCACCTTCTTTTATTTGGTATAATTAAGATAATTTAAGTAAACATGGCACACGCACATAAATTAGAAATATTAAGAGGCTTAATAAAGTTTAAAACCAACACTCAAAAAATTTGGGGCGTATTAGTTTTATTAACCATTATAACCTCCGTTGAAGTGGTTTTGGGTATATACAAACCACATAGTTTAATGACACGTATTTTAGGAATGCATTTGCTCAACTGGATATTCATCATTCTAACGTTAGTAAAAGCCTATTATATTACCTGGGATTTTATGCACATGCGTGATGAAACAGCAAGTTTAAGACGTATGGTTGTTTGGACAGCAGTGTTCTTAATTTGTTATTTGATATTCATTCTTTTACAAGAAGGAGGTTACATTGATAGCGTTTACACCAATGGGTATATCAAACAAAATTTTTAATAAGATAATTTATAGTTAAATAGATACAAAAAGGCGGTTTTTTAAACCGTCTTTTTTATTTTTGCACTACCAAACCTAAAGTAGGTTTTCTTTAAAAAACCAATCAATTTACAATCTAAAAAAATTGATTCTCTATTCGTTTTAAATGAATACAAAACTTGTAAAACGTTATACCGTTCTTGGAATTTTATTCTTTCTTCCAGTAGCCTTTTTATTAATGTTATTGCCAGCAAAACACAATTACAATCCATTGGATATTGTAGAAACCCAAGTATCCGATTTGCAAGATTTTGCAAGTACAAATGGACAAACCATTCAATTAAAAGACCACATAACAGTCTTAGTGTTTTTAGGAAACCATCCCATGGAAAATGCGGTTGCAGCCTCCAATTTAAAAGAGTTGGTATATGATAAATTTAAAGGGTTTAAAAAATTTCAGGTGGTTGTGGCACTTCCAAATGGAGCTGAAAGCGAAGTAGAGCAACTCAAAAAAGAAATCCACTCCTACGAAGAACTAAAATATTGGCAGTTTGTGTATGGTTCTGAAAACGCCATATCACAACTTTACAACAGCCTAAAACATAAAAACACATTAACTGCTGATTTTGCTACCACTCAGGTCTTTATTGTGGACAAAGATTTAAACCAACGCGGACGTTTAGATGACCGAACTGATGACGAAAAAGCTACAAAAAAGCCAGTTTATGATTTGGTAAGTTACAATGCATTAGAAATAGCAGAGATTAAAGACAAATTATGTGCTGATGATTTACGTGTGCTGTTTCAAGAATACAGAGAAAAAAGAAAAGGTAATTTTGACTCTTCCACCCGAAGAGCTAACAACTTAAAAGCTAAAAACAATGAGTAAAAAAAACAATTATTCGTACATAGGAATTGCATTTGTCATTTTGATATTTGGCATCTATTTTATTCCAAAAATTGTTGATAGAATCTCAAATAATGATGTTTCAAGAACTGAAGATAGAAATTATAAGATTAAAGAACCTAAAGCCAACGTTTCTGATTTAGCCTTTTTAGACATTAACGGCATACCCAAAAAAGTACCAGCATTTAGCTTTACAGACCAAAACGGAAAAACTATTACAAATGCAGACTACAAAGGGAAAGTGTACGTGTTAGAGTTCTTTTTTACCACCTGTCCAACCATTTGTCCACGTATGAATGCCAATATGGTACAAATACAAAACGAATTTAAAAATTTTAAAAACTTTGGAGTGGCTTCATTTACCATAAATCCAGAACATGATACACCACAAGTATTAAAAGCCTATGCTGAACAATATGGAGTAACTAATCCAAATTGGCATTTAATGACAGGTGATGAAGATGCGATTTATAAATTAGCAAATGAAGGATTCAACCTTTACACCGCAAAAGATGGTGAGGTACAAGGTGGTTTTGAACATTCAGGTAATTTTGCTTTAATAGATAAAAATGGGTTTATACGTTCAAGAACAGATGCCTCAGGAAATCCAAAAATATATTACAATGGGATGATTTCTGAAACCGAAAAAACCGATGATGAAGGTCAGGAACAAGAAATAACGATGTTAAAAGAAGATATTGCAAAATTGTTAAAAGAGTAATGAACAGTCCCAATTTAGAAGCAGAAAAAAAGTACAATAAACAGATAGTCATCTTATCTATTGTTATACCTATTGTGGTAGCTGCCTTGTTTAGTGTTAATTTAAAAACATTAGGTTTTGATGTAGAACCGCTTACTATTTTACCTCCAATTTACGCAACCATCAATGGGTTTACAGCCATTATTTTAATCATTGCATTTTGGGCTATAAAGAATAAAAAAATAGTGCTACATGAAAATTTAATGACCACAGCAATTGGGTGTTCGGCATTATTTTTAATTCTGTATGTTGCCTATCATATGACTAGTGATTCAACACCATTTGGAGGCGAAGGTTTTATTAGATACGTGTATTTCTTTATTTTAATTACGCATATCTTACTTTCAATTGTCATCATTCCGTTTGTGCTCATTACTTATGTAAGAGCCATTACCAATAATTTTGAACGTCATAAAAAAATTGCAAAAATCACGTTTCCTTTATGGTTATATGTTGCAGTTTCTGGCGTTATAGTTTATATTATGATATCACCTTATTATGCGTAACATTAAAACCAAAATCGTATTTATTCTCTTGACCTTGTTCTTTTTTGTACAAGCAAATGCACAATGTGCTATGTGTAGAGCCGTTTTAGAAAGTGAAGAAGGCCAATCGACTGCCCAAGGTGTCAATAATGGAATTGTCTATTTAATGGCAATTCCATATCTTTTAATTGGTGGTATTGGACTGGCTATTTATCTTAAATTCTTCAGAACCAAAAAAGGATAAGTTTTTCGGTTCTATCTGTAACATTTTCCTGTATTCATAGTCTTAATACTATTAAGGCTGCAAGTCTTAACAATTTGTTAGTATAAAACGTGCCTTGTTTTATGTAACATTGTACAATAACCATCTATTATGATACAAATTAAGGATTTACACAAGTCTTATCATATGGGTAGCAACTCCCTTCATGTTTTAAAAGGCATCAATTTTAATGTTAAAGAAGGAGAATTGGTATCTATTATGGGCTCATCAGGTTCAGGAAAATCAACACTTCTTAACATTCTTGGCATGTTGGATGAAGCTGATGAAGGAGATTACACTTTAGACAATTTTCCAATTAAAAATCTAAATGAAAAAGTAGCAGCTAATTATCGAAACAAATTTTTGGGTTTTATTTTTCAATCCTTTAATCTTATCAATTACAAATCGGCTTTAGACAATGTAGCAATGCCTTTATATTATCAAGGCATGAAGCGTAAAGAGCGTGTTGAACGTGCTAAACATTACTTAGAAAAAGTAGGTCTTGCTCCTTGGTCACATCATTTGCCAAGTGAATTGTCTGGTGGACAAAAACAGCGTGTGGCTATTGCAAGAGCATTGGCAAGCGACCCAAAAGTGTTATTAGCTGATGAACCAACAGGAGCTTTAGATACCAAAACGTCTTATGAAGTTATGGAACTCATTCAAGGCATTAATGACGAAGGCAAAACCATTTTGGTAGTAACACATGAGCATGATATTGCCCAAATGACCAAACGAATTGTCAACTTAAAAGACGGCCTGATTATAGATGATAGCAAAGTAGAACAAATAAGGGCAACAACATATGTTTGATATTGAACGTTGGCAGGAAATATTTGAAACCTTAAGTAAAAACAAACTTCGGACGTTTTTGACAGGTCTTTCTGTGGCGTCAGGAATCTTCATTTTAGTCATTCTTTTAGGATTTAGCAAAGGCATTCAAAATGGGGTAACTGATCAATTTCAAGATGATGCTTCCAATTTAATAACTATTTATTCAGGAGTTACCACTAAAGAATACAAAGGACACAATCCTGGACGACGTGTTCAACTTAAGAATGACGATTATACCACCATGTCTCGAAAATACGAGGATTATATTGAATATAAAACACCTCTGTATGCCATTTGGGGCGGTTTAATATCTTACAAAAATGAATCTGGAAATTACCAATTAAGAGGCGTCATGCCAGATCATCAATTTATTGAAAATGCAAGCATTGAAACAGGAAGATTTATTAACCAATCAGACGTTAATGAGTTTAAAAAAGTGGCTGTTATTGGTCACAAATTAAAACAAGATTTATTTAAAGATGTAGATCCAATAGATAAAAACATCAGTGTTTTTGGTATGAATTTTAAAGTCATAGGTGTTTTTATGGATCCAGGAGGAGAACGCGAAGAAAGTCAAGCGTATATTCCTATTACAACAGCTCAAAAAGTATTTAACGCTGGAGATAATATTAGAAATATGTTATTTACAGTAAAAATGAACGATAATTTTAATGAAGCCGTTGCACTATCAAGCAATATTTCAAAAGGACTTGAAAGCCAATTAAAAGAAAGACACAATGTTGCACCTGATGATGTAAGTGCTGTACGAGTTTACAATACTTTAGAACAAGCCCAAAAAATATATTCATTAATTGATACCATAGCTGCAGTATTTTGGTTTGTTGGCATTGGTACTATCATAGCAGGTGTTGTTGGTGTTGGTAATATTATGCTCATTATTGTTAAAGAACGAACAAAAGAAATTGGAATCAGAAAAGCACTTGGAGCACAACCTTGGTCAATTATAGGAATGATTTTACAAGAATCATTATTTGTAACCATGTTTGCTGGGTTATTTGGTCTCGTTTTAGGACTGGCTTTGCTTGAAGTAGTTGGACCACTCATTGATAGTGATTTTATAAAATATCCACAAGTTGATTTTAATATAGCATTAACCACTGTGTTTTTATTAGCTTTTGCAGGAGCCTTGGCAGGATTTATTCCTGCTTACAGAGCTGCTAAAATAAAACCAATTGTAGCACTAAGAGACGAATAAGATGTTTAACAAAGACCGTTGGGACGAAATATTAGAAGCTTTAAATGCCAATAAATTCAGGACGTTTTTGACTGCCTTTGGTGTATTTTGGGGTATTGCCATTTTGGTATTATTATTAGCACTTACCAATGGGTTAAAAAATGGAGTGACTGCAGGTTTTGGAAATTTTGCCACCAATTCCATGTTTATGTGGACACAAGGTACTTCAAAACCTTATAAAGGGCTTCCAAAAGGGCGTTATTTTAATTTTAAAGTAGATGATGTTGCTGCGTTAAAATCAGAACTTCCACAACTTAAATATGTATCACCACGTAACCAATTAGGAGGTTACAATGGTGCTAATAACGTTATTAGAAACACAAAAACAGGGGCTTTTGAAATTTATGGCGACTATCCAGAATTTATTAATCAGCAACCTATGGATATTTTACAAGGACGTTTTATTAGTTACTCTGATATTAATGCTAAACGTAAAATATGTGTCATTGGTAGTGGTGTTGTAAAAGGATTGTACAATAAAAATGAAGACGTTCTTGGGAGCTATGTAAAAATTAATGGTGTTAATTTTATGGTGGTTGGCACTTTTAAAATGAGTAATAGTAAAGGAAATCAAGAAGAAGAAGCCAACACTATTTATATACCTTTTACAACATTTGGACAAGCATTTAATAGAGCAGATAATGTTGGATGGATGGCAATAACAGCTCAAGATGGCATCTCAATTACCTCCTTAAAACCTCGCATTCTTGAAATTATAAAATCAAGACACACCATTGACCCAACAGACCAAAGAGCTATTGGTAATTTTGATTTGTCAGAAGAATTTGCAAAGGTTAATGGCTTGTTCACTATTCTTTCTTTAATAGGATATTTTGTTGGAGCCTTGGTATTAATGTCAGGAATTATTGGCATTAGTAACATCATGCTTATTGTTGTCAAAGAACGTACCAAAGAAATAGGTGTAAGACGTGCACTTGGAGCAACACCTTGGACTATAAAATCACAAATACTACAAGAGAGTTTAATTTTAACCATCCTTTCAGGTATGGTAGGAATTTCATTTTCAGCTGCTGTAATTTGGGCACTAAATTATGTTTTAGACATGAGTGGACCTGTTGATAATTTTGCAAACCCAAGTGTGAGTATGTCAGTGGTATTTACAGCATTAATCATATTAGTAGTCTCTGGGCTGTTAGCCGGATTAATTCCTGCCAATAGTGCCACTAAAATGAAGCCAGTTGATGCTTTAAGAATAGAATAAATAACTATAATCATCAAAAAATGAAAAGAACGAAAACAGTCATTATCTTATTTGTAATTGTAGCAGTATTTGCAACAGCATTAATTTATCTATGGCAAAAAAATCAAGAAGATCCTATAACCTATGCAACAGAATCTCCAAGCGAACAAACCATTGTTGTAAAAACGGTTGCAACAGGTAATATTGTTCCAAAAGAAGAAGTGTTGATAAAACCTAATGTTTCTGGTGTTATTGAAGCAGTTTATATAGAAGCTGGAGAATACGTAAAATCTGGTGATTTAATTGCTAAAATTAGAGTCATTCCAAATGTATCGTCATTAACGAGTGCAAAAAATTCTATTGCCAGCTCCAAAACCGCTTTGCAAACTGCAAAAATTAACCTACAAACCCAACAAACCAATTACGACCGCCAAAAAGCATTGTTTGACAAAGGTGTGATATCTGCTAATGAATTTGAAGGCATTAAAAACACCTATTTACAAACCAAACAAAGTGTAGAACAAGCACAAATTAACCTTACATCAGCTTCTCAAAATTACGATATTATTAAAACAGGAACCACAAGTGGCTTAGGTAATATTGCACAAACACAAGTAAGAGCAACGGTTTCAGGTATGGTTTTAGACGTACCTGTTAAAGAAGGAAATCAAGTAATTGAAGCTAATAATTTTAATGAAGGGACTTCAATCGCTTCTTTAGCAGATGTAAAAAAGATGATTTTTGAAGGAAAAGTTGATGAGAGTGAAGTTGGAAAAATCAAAGAAGGCTTACCTTTAGAAATTACAGTAGGTGCAATTGAAAACAAAAAATTTGATGCAGTTTTAGATTATATCGCACCAAAAGGCGTAGCTGAAAATGGCGCTATCCAATTTGCAATCAAAGGAACTTTAAAAACCATCGATTCTACATTTATCAGAGCAGGGTTAAGTGCTAATGCTTCCATCATTCTTGATAAAGCAGAAAACGTATTGGCAATCAAAGAAGGATTAGTTCAGTACGATGAAAAAACTCAAAAGCCTTTTGTTGAAGTTCAAGTTGGTGATCAAAAATTTGAACGTCGCAATTTAGAATTAGGCATTAGTGATGGTATCTTTGTTCAAGTAAAAAGTGGTATTACAAAAGAGGATAAAATAAAAGTGTGGAATCAACTTCAAAGCATCCCAAGTTATGCTCAAAATAATTAATTGCGATTAATTGTAACACTTAAACATTTATAAAGACTTATATTTTAATTATGAAAAAAACAGCCATCATACTTTTTGTTTTAATAGGAACAACATTACAAGCACAAGAAAAAAAATGGACGCTTCAAGAATGTGTTGCCTATGCTTTAGAACATAATATTTCTATCAAACAGTCTGAATTAGATTTAAAAACAGCAGAAATTAATAAAAAAGATGCCGTTGGTAACTTTTTACCTTCGTTAAATGCATCTACATCATATTCATGGAGTATTGGTTTGACACAAAACCCAACAACCTTTGATGCTGTAACAGCCACCTCCAAAACACTGTCAGGAGGCATAAGTTCTAACATTACGCTTTATGATGGATTGAGAAATCTTAATCAGTTGTACAGATCTAACTTAGAAATTACAGCAGGTCAATATCAATTGGATAAAATGAAAGATGATATTTCATTATATGTTGCAAATGCCTTTTTACAAATTTTATTTAATAAAGAACAACTACAAGTCTTACAATCACAACAAGCAGTTTCTAATGAAGATTTAGAACGCACAAAAAGCTTGGTAGAAGCAGGTTCTTTACCAAAAGGCGACTTGTTAGAAATACAGGCTACTATTGCGTCTCAAGACCAACAAATTGTCAATGCAAAAAATGCAATAATGCTATCTAAAATAGGTTTGGCACAAACACTTTTAATTGAAGATTATCAAAATTTTGATATAGCAGATGTTGATTATGAAGTGCCACCATCTAATATTTTAAATGAGTCACCAAACACTATTGTAGCTAAAGCCAAAGAAGCTCGCTATGAAATAAAAATTGCGGAAGCAAATACTCATATTGCAGCGTATAATGTAAAAATTGCAAAAGGTGCTTTACAACCAACACTGAGTGGTTTTTATAGTTTTAATTCTAATTATTTTACTTCAGAACTATTTAATACAGCAAGTTTTACATCGCAAGTATCAGATAATAAGCGTCATAATTTTGGGTTGCAACTAAGTATCCCCATTTTTAATGGTTTTGCTGCAAGTAATAATGTAGGCAGAAGTAAAGTAAACTATGAACGTTCTAAATATCAATTAGAGCAAGCCAATTTAGATTTGGAAACCAAAGTTTATCAAGCATATAATGACACCAAAGGCGCATTAAAAGCTTATGAAGCTGCTCAAAAAACAATGGCTGCAAGAGAAGAAGCCTTCAATTATTCCAAAGAACGTTATAATGTAGGCCTATTGAACGCGTTTGATTATAGCCAATCACAAAATAAATTTGAAACCGCACAAAGTGAAGTCATACGAACCAAATATGATTATATATTTAAACTAAAAGTTTTAGAATTCTATTTTGGAATTCCTATTACAGAATTACAAAATTAAACGAACCATCATCATGAATAAAAAAACAGTAACCATCCTTATTTCCTCAGTTTTTATTTTAATAGTTGTTTTAATAGGAGGAAAAAAAGCAGGTTGGTTTGGAAAACAAGGCAATTTTAAACAAGTAATTACCCAAAAGGTAGCTCTTAAAGATATTGTTGAAAAAGTATCAGCAACAGGTAAAATACAACCAGAAGTTGAGGTTAAAATTTCGAGTGAAGTATCTGGAGAAATTATTGAACTGCCATTTAAAGAAGGTCAGCAAGTTAAAAAAGGCGATTTGTTGGTTAGAGTAAATCCAGACCTCATTCAATCTGCCGTTAGTAGAAGTCAGGCAACCTATCAAAATGTCAAAGCAGGTTTAGAACAAGCAGAAGCCTCTTTAAAAGAAGCAAAATCAAGCTATGACCGAAACAAACAACTGTTTGAAAAAGGCATCATTTCTAAGTCTGATTGGGATAAAGCAGTCTCTTCTTATGAAATTGCAAAGGCAAGTAGACAATCGGCTTACTACAACGTACAAAGTGCTGGAGCATCAGTTAATGAAGCTTTAGACAATTTAAACAGAACTACCATTTATGCACCAATGAGTGGCACTATTTCTAAGTTAGATGTCGAGTTGGGTGAACGTGTGGTTGGTACGCAACAAATGGCTGGAACAGAAATTTTGAGAGTTGCTAATTTAAACAATATGGAAGTTGAAATTGATGTCAATGAAAATGATATTGTTAAAGTTCAAGTTGGCGACTCAACTATTGTTGAAGTTGATGCCTATCTAAAAAAAGAATTTAAAGGTGTTGTTACAGAAATAGCAAATTCTGCAGCAGGAACATTAACTGCAGACCAAGTCACAAACTTTAGTGTAAAAGTCAAAATTCTAAAAGCATCATATCAAGATTTATTAGAAGGAAAAGATGAAAATTATTCGCCTTTCCGTCCAGGAATGACAGCAACCGTTGACATTATCACCAAAAAACGTCCAAAAGCTCTCAGTGTACCAATTAGTGCTATTGTGATAAAAACAGATACAACGTCAACAAAAGCTTCTTATGGAAAACCAATGGATGATACCAATAAAAAACCTGCAAAAGTTGAAAACGAAGAAAAATTTGAATGCGTTTTTATAAAAAATGGCGACGAAGCAAAATTACGAGTTGTAAAAACAGGGATTCAGGATGATGCTAATATTGAAATTTTATCAGGACTTAAAGAAGGCGATGAGATTATTACAGGGCCTTATACCTTAGTGTCCAAAACCTTAAAATCAGGTGATAAGGTTGAAGTAGAAAAAGAAACTAAAAACGAATAAACAAATTACATCAAGGTGTCATATATACTCAGTATAGAAACCGCAACAACCAACTGTTCAGTCGCTCTTTCAAAAGGAGGAGAGACTTTGGTTTTAAAAGAAGATAACAATACCAATTATTCACATGCTGAATCATTGCATGTATTTATTGAAACTGTTTTAAAGTCTGCCAACCTCCAACCTTCACAATTAGATGCAATTGCTGTAAGCAAAGGTCCAGGTTCTTACACTGGCTTACGCATTGGTGTTTCGGCAGCAAAAGGCCTTTGTTTTTCGTTGGATAAACCTTTAATTTCAGTAAATACTTTACAAGCCTTAGCACATCAAATTAGTATAAAACAGGGTGTTATAGTTGCAATGTTAGATGCCAGACGAATGGAAGTATATGCTTCTGTTTACGATGCCAATCATCAACAAATAAGAGGTATAGAAGCCCAAATTTTAGATGAAAAAGCATTTGAAACTTACTTAGAAGCAGGAAAGGTGTATTTTATTGGAAACGCTGTTGAGAAAACAAAAGAAATTATAAAACATCCAAATGCTATTTACATGGATGATACCTTGCCTTCAGCCAATGAAATGAGCAAATTAGCATTTGAAAAGTACAAAAAAAACGACATCGAAGATGTCGCTTATTTTGAACCTTTTTATTTAAAAGATTTTATGAGCTCAAAAGCCTAAGCCTTTTTTTGTATTTCAACCTGATGAGGAAATGGAATTTCAATTCCTGCAGCGTCAAGTGCTTCTTTAGTTTGTTCAGTAACCTCAAAATAAACAGTCCAATAATCAGCCGTTTCACACCAAGGTCTTACAGCAAAATTGATTGAGCTGTCAGCTAAAGCCAATACATTAACTGTTGGTGCAGGATCTTGCAATACTTTTGGATGTGCTGTTAAGACATTAAGTAAAACGTCTTTAGTTTTTTTGATGTCAGAATCGTAACCAACACCAAACACTAAGTCGACACGACGTGTGCCTTGTGTGGAAAAATTAATAATATTTCCGTTGGATAATATGCCATTTGGAATGATAATTTCTCTGTTAGAAAGCCCAATTAATTTGGTTGTGAAGATTTCAATTTCTTTGACCACACCAACTTGACCTTGTGCTTCAATCAAATCGCCAATTTTAAAGGGTTTAAAAATCATAATCAAAACACCACCAGCAAAATTACCTAATGAGCCTTGTAGGGCTAAACCAATTGCTAAACCTGCAGCGGCTAAAACCGCAGCAAATGAGGTGGTTTCAACGCCTAAAGTGCCAAGCAAAATAATAATAAGCACTATTTTTAAACTCCAATTGATTAGATTGAGCAGGAATTTTTTGAGACTGATTTCCAAGTCTCTTTTTTCCATTACTTTTTGTATGTTTTTCAATAAAATTTTAATAACCCAAGAGCCAATAATCCAAATTAAAATGGCGGCTATAACTTTTGGAGCAAATTGTATAATCAAATCGTAACCTGTGTCAATCCATTTTTGTAAATCCATATATAGTTTTGTGTTTTTAGTTAATAATTACAAGTTACAGATAATCAATAAGAACTAAAAGTTGAGAAGGTATTTTATAATTTATTTAAGAAAGGTTCTATAAGCAAAAAACGCTTTCAGTTGTAAGCTGAAAGCGTTTTTAATATGCTTGTTTTTAGAATACTTAACTTAATTGATTGATAAAATTAATTAAAGTTTTAGCATCATCTTCTCGTTTAACCTTGATTCTTTCTTTTTTGATGAAGTCTATAATTTCATTTTCATGTTCTGGAAAAAGCTTTGCAATGTCTTTTTTGTTTGTAGGCAACTCAACAGCATTATTGTCGTTAATTTTAATGTAATACTCGTCGTTACTTCTTTTGTAGCGTGCAGGTTGAGATGAATCATAAGACGTTACAGCAAGTTTTTCTTTTATAAAAGTAACATTTTCTTTCTTTAAAAGTTTGATGTCAGAATTAGGGTTACTTAAATCAACAAAATAACCAAAGTTTTCATTTTCATTTTTATCTACATACCCAAAAACTTGATAGGTTTTTTTGAAAGCAATAAGTTGAACTACAATGTCTCTTCTATATTTGTTAAGTGCATAAGCAATATTGTTTTCACCTTTAACTTCAAATTCGTCTTTTAGAGCATTATATCTTACATAAAAAATATTGCCTTCAGACGCTGATATTTTTGCAGGTGTAAATTGGTCGTTGATATAAGGAGATCCTTCAATTTCACTATTTTCAACAACAGGTGTTGTAGAGATAAGACCAGTTACTCTAGAACCACCACTAAGTTGTCCGCTAATTAATTCTTGAGCAAAACTTGTGCTTAATGATAATAATGAAACTGCCAATACTACATATGTTTTATTCATGGTTTTCAAATTTTTTTCAAAAAAAAGAAAAAAAAGACTAAAACAAAAATTTAAACTGTTAAGATTATTGTAATTAACGCTGGGATAGATTGTATATAAAAAAGGTTCGCTTTTTTGGTGGAATATGCGCCGTAAATGCCTGCAATACAGATACAAACAAGAAAAAAGATTGAGGTATTGGTACTTTTTGTTAGAAGGGAAAATAGTAGGCCTGCTGCCAAAAAACCATTATATAAACCTTGGTTAGCTGCTAAAACTTTAGTGTCATCAGCAAAGGCTTTAGATTTTAGTCCGAAGGTTTTTATGCCTTTAGGAGTATTCCACAAAAACATCTCTAAAACCATAAAATAAAGATGTTCTAAAGCTACAAAGCAAATGAGGATGGTTTGTAATGTTGTCATGCAGTAAGTTTGAAAAAAGCGCATTTTTAGATGCGCTTTAAATGGTTTTGTTGAAAGTTTTAATTGACCTCAAAGGTTATTTTAATATTCACTCTAAACTCAGTAACTTCATCATTTTTTACAATTGCACTTTGGTCTTGTACATAAACAGATTTTATATTTTTTACTGTTTTAGAAGCGTGTTTTACTGCTTTTTTTGTTGCATCTTCCCAACTTGTGTCAGAATTTGCTAAAATTTCAATCACTTTTAAAATGGCCATAAAATGTATTTTTAAGTTTTTTTTTTGAAACTTAAAGATACTGATAAAAAATCAAAAAATTAGCCATTGATGGCCTCAACTTTGGCAACTTTATCTTTTAGCATTTCTTTTAGCATATTTTCAATACCATTTTTTAAGGTAAATGTTGATGATGGACAGCCACTACATGCACCTTGCAAAATTACTTTAACGGTTTTATTTTCAGAGTTGTAAGATTTAAACAGAATGTTCCCACCATCACTAGCTACTGCAGGTTTTACATATTCTTCTAAAATGTTGATAATCTCTTTAGAAGTATCGTCATAAGCTTCAAAGGCTGCTTCAACTTGAGCTTCGGTTTTTTGTAATTTTTTTGGAGTATTTGCAGTAATGATTTCTTTTCCTTGCTCTATGTAACGTCTTATAAATTCACGTAGCTCCATGGTAATATCATTCCAATCAGCAACATCGTATTTTGTAATAGAAATAAAATTTTCATCTAAAAAGACACTTTTTACAAAAGGGAGGTGAAATAATTCTGTTGCCAAAGGTGAAAACTTAGCATCATCAATAGAGGTAAATTCAAAAGTGGTTGTTACTAATTTTTTGTTGGCTACAAACTTCATAACAGAAGGGTTAGGTGTACTTTCTGCATAAACAGTAACAGGAACTTTTTTTGCTTTGGCATTTTGATTGACCACAGCACCTCCATTATTGAGGTAATTTTCTATTTGTGTTGCAACTTCATCTTGTACGTCTTCCCATTCAACAATATTATAACGTTCAACGGCAATAAAATTTCCAGAGATATATACTTTTTTTACAAAGGGCAGATAGAATAGCTGTTGTGCCAAAGGAGCATTTTTGGCGTCATCAATATTGTTAAATTCAAAGCTTTCATGCTGTGTTAAAAAGGTATCTGCTTCAAATTTTAATATGGTTGGGTTGTTTGTTTTTTGGATTGAAATATTAATTTTTTTCATAGTGAAAATATGTTTTTGCAAAAGTAATAAAACAAATGGTTACAAATGCTTATAAAGCGTTATTTGAAATTATTGATGTTTTACAATGTTGATAAGCAGTATGATAAGTTCGATAATCGGTCTTATAAGTGTTAAACGGCCATTTTTATTAAGAAATACAATAGGTAATTATTTTAATTTTATTAAATTTCGAGCTTATTTTAAAATTTGTTAAAAAGCATATATTTATGACGAACAAATAACCCTTTTAAGTCCTTTTGAAAGAGTTTCATAATTAGATGATTACGATATATTATATTATGAAAACAAATACATTTTGACAATGAAGAATTAGGGTTTTGTGTTCCATGGATGTTTTATAGTAAACATTCATAAAATACACTATAATGAAAAACTTATACTTGTTATTAATTTCTTTAATTTCATTTTATTCATTTTCACAAGATGTGTTAATGCAAAATGGAACGTTTAATAGATGTGAACCAGATCATCTTTTTGACTCAGGGGGAGAATTTGGTAATTATGGTAGTAATGAAGATTATACCATTACCATTTGCCCTCAAAATGCAGGAGAGTTTACAATTCTTGATTTTTCATCATTTCCATTTAGTACACAATTAAATCAAGATGTTTTAACCATATATGATGGTGACACTACTGCTGCGCCAATAATTGGAACTTATTCTGGAGGCTCAACTTCAAATCCTGGGTTTGTGCCTGCCTCTGCAACAAATACAAGTGGCTGTTTAACCTTGCGTTTTGTCAGTAACGCCACAGGAACGACTACAGGATGGGGAGCTGACATTTTGTGTGCAACCCCTTGTCAAAACATTACAGCCAATATTGATAGCACTGTGCCTGCTGCAAATAGTGGTGGCGTAGTAAGTATATTGCCCGGAGATTCTGTGGATTTTACTGGAAGTGCTACATTTTCTGACGATGGTACAGGAGCAACCTATAGTTGGAATTTTGGCGATGGTAGTGCTGCCGCTTCAGGACAATCTGTGTCACATATTTTTACTACCGCAGGGACTTACACAGTCAAATTAACCGTTACGGATACCAATCCGCAAGGGTGTTCTGATATCGAAACTATTACAGTGTTTGTGCTTGGACCTAATGTTATTATTGATCAAACCACTTATACTGTTGAGCAATTGGTGTTAGATGTGCTGATTGATAGTCCTTGTGCTGATATTACAAATATTACCTATTCCACAGGAACTAATTTTGGACAAGAAAATGGAATTGGCTATTTTTATGGTGATGGCATTGGCTTTCCGTTTCAAGATGGAATTTTGCTTTGTTCTGGCGATGCATCCAAAGCTCGTGGGCCAAATAATAATGCAATGAGTGATGGTAATAACGCATGGTTGGGAGATGCTGAACTAAATACGACCGTCGGAATTACATCTAATAATGCCTCTATAATTGAATTCGATTTTGTACCATTAGCTAATGCCATTAGTTTTGATTTTTTAATGGCCTCAGAAGAATATAATGGGAGTACTGGAGGAAGTTTTGAATGTACTTTTTCTGATGCTTTTGCATTTTTGTTGACAGATGCTAATGGTGTCACAACAAATTTAGCTGTTTTACCAGGGACAACCACACCAATCTTAGTAACAAATATTCACCCAGCTAACCCTGGGTGCGCAGCCATAAATCAGCAGTATTTTGGAGGCTATACACCTCAAAACGGAGCGCCAATTTCATTTGATGGTAGAACAAATGTATTTACAGCACAATCAGCAGTTATTCCAGGAGACACTTACCATATCAAACTTGTTATTGCAGACGCATCAGATTCAGCCTTAGACTCTGGAGTTTTTCTAAAAGCAGGAAGTTTTAATTTAGGAGGCGATTTAGGTGACGATTTAACCATTGCCGGAAGTACAGCTCTTTGTCCAGGAGGTTCCGTCACTTTAGATACTCAATTGGCTTCCGGAACGTTTACTTGGTACAAAGATGGAGTCGTTATTCCAGGAGAAACAGGGCCATCTTTGGTGGTTACTGAACCTGGCAATTATACAGTAGATATAGTGTTGTCAAGTAGTTGTCAAACCAGTGATTCTATTGTTATTGAATATTATCCATCAGCAACTATTGATAATGTTAATAATCTTTATCTATGTAATCCAGGAGCACCTCCATATAACTTTGATTTGACAGATAATGATTCTGTTATTTTGGCAACCATTACTAACCCATCAGATTACACAATTACTTATTACGAAACTCAAGCAGATGCTGATGCTGCTACTAATGCCATTGCAGCTCCAGATACTTATGCAGGTACTGACGGACAAACAATCTATGTAAGATTAGAGTATCTTACTTCTGGATGTTATAATACAGATACCTTTACTTTAAATGTTATTTCACAACCCATTATTAATCCAGTTTCTGACATTGAAGTATGTGATGATGTTTCAAATGATGGGTTTGAACCATTTGATTTAGAATCTCAAACTTTGGGAATTTTAGGAGCGCAATCTGCTACTGATTTTATGGTTACTTATTATTTGTCAGCTTCAGATGCTGATAATGATGTTAATGAATTGACAAGTCCATACACCAATATAAATAACCCACAGCCAATTTATGTAAGGGTAGAAAGCACATCAGGTTCAGGATGTTATGTTGCATCTCCTACGCCTGTATTTAATTTAATAGTAAATGACCGAGCACTTGCTACTCAGCCTGCAGATATGTTCATTTGTGATGATGCCTCAAATGATGGTATTGGTCAGTTTAATCTTCTATCTCAAACACCGACAATTTTGGGAGGTCAATTAGCTACAGATTATACAGTAACCTATTATGAGTCTCAGGCTGATGCTGATACAGGAACAAATCCAATAAATAATCCTGCTACATATAATAATACTTCAAATCCACAAATCATTCATGTTAGGGTTTCAGAAAATGCCACACCAACATGTTATGGTTATACAACGTTTAATCTTATTGTAAATTCATTACCAATAGTTAGTGCACCTACACCATTAGAAGTTTGCGACGATAATACCGATGGATTTGCGATATTTACATTAACAGATAAAAATGCCGAAATCTTAAATGGACAAACTGGCGTTGCAGTCTCTTATTATGAAACTCAAGTCGATGCAGATGCTGCGACAAACGAAATTTTTGACCCTTACACTAATATTATAATTAATACGCAAACCGTTTATGTTAGATTAGAAAATACAACAACAGGTTGTTATAATACGACAACGTTGGTTTTAATAGTAAACCCATTGCCTATAGCTAATACACCAACGCCACTTGAAGTTTGTGATGATGATAATGATGGATATATAAGTTTCGATTTAACACAAAAAGATGCTGAAGTATTAAATGGTCAGACAGGAATGATTGTGACTTACCATGAAACACAGTCAGATGCTAATAATGATACTAATCCATTAGCAAGTCCTTATAATAATATTGTGCCATCAACTCAAACTGTTTTTGCTAGACTTGAAAATGCAACTACAGGATGTTATGTTACTGTTCAGTTAATATTATTGGTTAACCCATTGCCGACAATTGTTCCAATTGTACCATATGAATTATGTGATTATAATAACCCTGGTGATGAACAAGAATCATTTGATCTCTCTACTAAAGTAACAGAAATCCAGAATGGGCAATCTAATACTGCTGTAAGTTTTCACTTTTCACAAGCAGATGCATTAGCAAACACGAATGCCCTGACTAATCCTTATACAAATGTTTCTAATCCTCAGGTCATTTATGTAAGATTAGAAAATACACTAACGGGTTGTGCATCTATTACCACCTTCAATCTATCGGTAAACCCCTTACCCACGGTAATAGCACCGACAAACTTAGCAGTATGTGATGACAACGTACCAGATGGATTAACGAGTATCGATTTAAGCATAAAGAACGTAGAGATCAGTGGTGGTAATCCATCCTATAATGTGAGTTACTATGTAACGCAAGGCGAAGCCGATTCAGGCAGCAATGCCTTAGCAATTCCGTACACCAATACAAGCAACCCACAACAAGTTTATGTTCGGGTAGAGAACAGCACTACAGGCTGCTACGACACCACAGTATTGACTTTGGAGGTAGAGCAAGCACCCGTAGCGAACGTACTGATGATCATGAAGTACTGTGACCCAGACAGCGATGGGTTTGAGTATTTACCCTAACTGATGTAGATACAGAGATTACAGGCGGTGTAGCCGGTTTGACGGTCAGCTACCATGAGACCATGGCTGATGCAGAACGACGTCAACGCCTTGATAAGTCCCTACAACAACATCGTAGCCAACACCCAAACCGTTTATGCACGCGTAGAGAGTGCCACCTATATAATGACTGTGCCACGATAAAGGCTCCTTTAGTGCTCATCGTTAACCCAACACCCCAATTAGGGGCATCCCCAACAGCCTTAGAAGTCTGCGATGATATTTCAGCAGATGGGATAGCCCAATTTGATTTAACCAGCAAAGAATCAGAGATATTACAAAACCTATCCGACCCGAGCCAATATACGTAAGCTATTACGCGACCCAAGCCGATGCAGCGATGGCCTCCAATGCTATAGCAACCAACAATTACACCAATACAGTACCTTTCACCCAAACCCTATGGGTACGTGTAGACGATAATGGCAACGGCTGCTATAAACTCACAACCTTTAGATTTAATAGTAAACGCCCTACCAGTATTGGTACAGCCCACCCCATTAGAATTATGTGATGACCACAACCCAGGCGACGAGATGGAAGCCTTTACCTTAGAAGAAGCCAATGCCGAGATTCTCAATGGACAAACAGGCATCACATTAACCTATTACGAGACCCAGGCTGATGCCGGCAGGGAGCAATTCCATAAGGCAGCTTCATACACCAATACGGTCAATCCACAGACTGTTTTTGTACGTGCAGAAAACAACAGCACAGGCTGGGCGGAGCACCATTACCTTACTGTTGAGAGTCAACCCAGTACCATCCCCAGCCACACCGACAGCCATAGAAGTCTGCGATGAGGACAACGATGGCTATGCGAGTTTTGACCTAGAGACCAGAACCCAAGAGATTATCAATGGAGAACTGGACATTGCCATCACCTACCACGAAACCATGGATGATGCCAATACAGGACAAAACCCACTAAGTCCTTACAATAACATCGTTCCAAACACCCAAACCGTTTATGCACGAGCAGAAAACACAGTAACAGGCTGCTATAGCATAGTGCCATTAGTGTTGAATGTACTCCCATCACCAGTAGTTCCGTTAGACATAGCCGACTACGTTGTTTGTGACACCGACAGCAATGGCATTGCTCAGTTTGATCTGACCACACAAAATGCCCTTATCTTAGGGACACAGAACCCATCCAATTTTACGCTGACCTACCATTTGAGTCAAGCCAATGCCGATGCAGGAACCAACCCGATAGTAAACGTAGGTAACTACACCAATATTAGCAACCCACAGACCATTTACATAAGATTAGAAAGTGTAGCCAATGGCTGTGTCACAACAGGCGCATTTGATATCCGTGTAGAATTGCCACCAGTAGCCGTACAGCCAACCCCATTGCAAGTATGCGATGACGAAGTGGCTGATGAGATAACAGTGTTCGATTTGACCATAAAAGACAATGAGATCACAGGAGGCGAAGCCAGTTGGAGCGCGTTAGTTACGATAACAAATGCAGATGTCGGGCAGACAACACCATTAAGACTCCTGCAACAGCCTACATATACCAATATGTCCGTAAACGGCAACCCAGCCAATCCACAGACACTGTATGTACGAGTGACCGATACCGATACAGGCTGTAGCGATTTTACGACGTTGACCATACGCGTATTACCGAACCCGACCCCAAGCCTAAGACTCCAAGTATCCTGGAGCTGCGATGACATCAATACAGGCGATGGACAAGAAGTTTTTGATTTGACACCAATGAAGCCTATATCATCAATGGCGAAGAGGTGTAACAGCAAGCTATTACGAAACACCGTAAGATGCAGAAGATGGCACCAATGCGATAGCAGACCCAACACAGTACACCAATGCCAATACCGATTATAGTGCACAAACCATCTACGTACGTGTGACCAACGACATTACAGGCTGTTACACCATCGTAAGCTTTAGCATACTGGTTCATCCATTGCCGGTTAAAGGACCATTTATCATTCAGAACCTGAAGAACGATGGCCGCAGGCTTGACCACCACCAAAGACGCAGAAGTACTGAGCGGTCAAGACCCAACGATGTTCAGCGTAAGCTATCATGCCACTCAGGCCGATGCCGATGACCTGATGAACGCTTTGCGAGCCCCTATACCACAGCAATCCGCAACAAATCTTTGTAGCCATCACCAATATAAATACAGGCTGTTCCATCAGCACTCAGAGCTATATGTAGAAGTGCAAGCAGCTGCAGTGGCCAATGCACCAATGGAACTTATGATATGCGATACCACAGGTGATAACGATGGCTGGCAGTCGATTCGCCCACACAGAACGGCAGAAGCATTAGGCGGTCAAGACCCATCCAATTATATAGTAACATACTGGTGGCCGCGGCCGATGCGATGTTAGGAGTGAAACTCACTACTAACCCTATATGAAACAGTAGACAACCCACAAGTTATTTATGTCCGTGTCGACAACGATACCCCTAATGGCTTAGGTCAAGACAGTTCCATCTGCTTTGATGTCGCGGAACTGACCCTTCAAGTAGACCTACTCCCAATATTTGATTTAGAAGACAGTTACATACTATGTCTAGATACCAACGGCACCGAAGTGGTAAATCCACCAGTATTAGATACAGGACTTTCAGCATCAGACTACAGCTTTGAATGGAGTTTAGACGGGGTAGTGTTACCGAAACAGAAACAGGGCTCAAGTTTAGCAGCCACCTAAGCAGGAACCTATAGTGTCGAGGTCACCAATATAGCGACGAGCTGTAGCACAATGACAGTGTGAAGTGATAGCGAGTACCCCACCAACAGTAGTTGCAACAGTAAGCACACAAGCTTTTTCAGAAATCCACGTTATAGAAGCAGTAGCGACAGGAACAGGCGATTACGAATACAGTTTAGATAATGGCGCTTGGCAGAGCAGTGGCACATTTAGTGATGTGACCTTTGGTGAGCACACTATAAGAGCGCGAGACATAAAAGGCTGTGGCGAGGCAAGCACGACAGTGACTGTAATGGATTACCCACATTACTTCACACCCAATGGCGATGGTTACCATGATACGTGGAACATTGTTGGTTTGTCAGGCCAACCTAGCGCAAAAATTTATATATTTGACAGATTTGGAAAGTTACTCAAGCAGATAAGTCCATCAGGCCAAGGATGGAATGGAACCTATAATGGAGAACAGATGCCATCGAGTGATTATTGGTTTACTGTAGAATATGTAGAACCAACAACCAATCAACAAAAAGAGTTTAAAGCCCATTTTACTTTGAAAAGATAGAAAATATGAAATTAAAAAAGTATTGTTTAATAGCATTTTTAGTATTAATTACAAAAATAGGTGTCGCTCAAGAAGGCTTACCTATATATTCTGATTATTTAACAGATAACTATTATTTAATCCATCCATCAATGGCTGGAGTTGCTAATTGTGCTAAAGTACGATTGACTGCACGCAAGCAATGGTTTGGGCAAGATGATGCACCTGCATTACAAACTTTAAGTATTAATGGTAGAATTGGAGATTCACAATCTGCTGTTGGAGCCATACTATATAATGACAAAAATGGGTACCACTCTCAAACAGGAGCTTATCTTACATATGCACATCATTTGTTATTTTCGCGAAACGAGATTGATTTGAATATGTTATCTTTTGGATTAAGTGCTGGTGTTATTCAGTATAAATTGGATGAGTCTACTTTTCTTCAAGAAGGATATGATCCGTTGATTGCTGGAATAGAGCAAAGTGCAACCAATTTTAATATTGATTTTGGTTTTTCTTACCATTTAATTAATTTTTATGCACATGCTACGGTTAAGAATGTATTGAATAATGATGGTGTTAATTCTAATGAAAATGGTGTTTTTAAATTTGATAACTTAAGAACATTCTTGTTTTCGGCAGGAAATACCTTTAGTAAGTTTGGTAGTGATTGGAGTTATGAACCTTCAATTATGTTTTTATATAAGGATGGTACAAAGGAGTCTTCAATAGATATTAATGGTAAGGTTTATAAAGAGATGGATTTTGGTAAAATTTGGGGAGGTATATCTTACAGAAGAAGTTTGGATGGTGCTGAGTACCTAAATGGCTCTGGTGTTAGTAGTCAAAAGCTTCAATATTTTACGCCTTTTGTGGGTGTGGACTATAACAATTTTGTGTTTGCTTATACGTATTCTTATCAAGCAAATTCGGTAGTGTTTAATAATGGTGGATTTCATCAATTGACACTTGGTTATAATTTTAATTGCAGACGAGAGAAATACGAATGTAACTGTCCTGCTGTAAACTAAAACAAAAAAGCCTCGAATTTCGAGGCTTTTTTGTTTGCGTTAGCGATTGAAGCGACATCCTTTTATGGTTTTTTGCCATAAAAGATATAGCGGAAAGCGCGACCTTTTGTTGCAGAGAAGCGACAAAGGGAACGCCCAAATATTATTCCCATTTATAGTTTTTTTGTTTTGCTTGCGTTTTAATGGCGTTTATCATGGCGTTTTCTAAACCATTTGTATCTGTTTTTTGTTGCTGCATAATGTATAAGCGACGTTTTTCATTGAATTGTTGAATGGCTTGCTGTATGGTGTTGCGCTCTTGTCGCTTTTTGGTAATATAAACCTTGATTTCTGAAGGGGTTTTACCTTTGAGTTCTTGTGGCAAATCGGAGTCTTTTAAATCATCATAACTAAATGTTTTGGTTGCTTGAGCATCAACCAAATCCCAAGTGTCGTTTTTATATAAATAAGAACTTTTACTAACGGCTCTACTTACTGCGTTGGCTTCACTATAACCTCTGGCATTTTGGTCTTGTTCTTTTTGTAATGCCATTTTTTGACGACCATCATTACCATAAGCCACATACGTTTTGTTGAGTTTTTGGTTGAGTTGAAGAATTTGATCATCATAAGGTGTTGCCACATAAGTTGTAGTTTGGTTGTGGTTGATAGCCATATAATCGCCATGAGCTAAATTGGCTCCCGATTTCCAATAAGTAGAAATTCCTTGATTGTAATCACCACAAAAAATGGTATTGACACTAACGTCTTTAGTGTTTGCCAATTTTGCTGCATCTTTATAACTGATATTGCCTTGTGTAAAGGGTTCGTTTCCTGCAATGAAAATGAGTTTTAAATCGTCAGGATTTGTTCCCCAACTTAATTGGTTTAAAGCCGTTTGGATAACCTGTCCGCAATATTCATTTCCGCCATTTGTAGTCAATGAAAAGAGTTGTTTTGAAATCTCATCTAAATCGCTACTAAAGCTTAAAATTTGACGAATATAACCTTCATCACTATTTAAATTATCGTTGCCATATTCATATAGCGCAATTTGTAAATTGGGTTTGTTGTCGTTGCATTTGGCATAAGAAAGTTCGTTTACAATGTCCCAAAGTTGTGCTTTGGCTTGGTCAATTAAACCATCCATACTGTTGCTGGTATCTAATAACAATGCCACTTTTATAAATTGTTTACTGGGTTGGTGTGTAACAGTTTCAGTGAGTGCTAAATTGGTGTTTGAGGTCTTTTTTGTGTTGGCATTGCAGGACATTAATCCTAAAATGCTTAATGTAAGTAGTGTTGTTTTTAACATAATTTTCATTTTCTGCTTATTTTTTTAATTCATATTGATAAAGCTACTACCAACATTTTTTAATAGAAAATCATAATGAGTAAGTAAGACGCTTTAATGCGTTATTTGGTTATATAAATGAGTGATGTCAACTATTTTAATATAAAATCTGTTAGTTTCAAGATGGTTTGATTTTAAATACTCAATTAAAGTATGTAAGTTTAGTCCGTTTAAATTACGATATGCAATTAGGTATCAAACATATTATCATTTTGTTTTTGTGTTTTCCGCTGCAGATGACATTTTCACAACAAAATGTTTCGTCCAAAAAAGAAGATACTTTTATTGTTAGAGGCTCTGTAAGAGAGCGCGACACTTACAAACCTATTTCAAAAGTTAATATTGAAGTGAATGGTGGTGCTTATACGATGACAGGAAATGATGGCACCTTTAGGATTCAGGCAAAAAAAGGCGATGAACTTGTTATAAGACACAAAGATTTTGAAACCGTTTATTACACCATTAAAAGTGATGAACGCATAACAGTAGAAGTTGAACCAATAACGCCTTCTAAAATATCAAATTCACGCTATAAAAAAGATGTCAAAGCGTTTAATTCATTAATAGATTCTGCTGCAGCTTATTTAAAAATAGATGCCGAAAAAAGCATTCAGTTTATTACAGAAGCCTTATTGCAAAGCAATACAGTAAAGCAAAATGCAGAAGCTTATGAAGAACTTGCTGATGTGTATATGTACTGGAAACAGTATGATTTAGCAGTTTCAAATTATAGAATTAGTCTTCAAAATTCAGATTCTAATGATGTCAAACTAAAATTAGCCAACGCTTACAAAGAAAACAAAAACTATCAAGAAAGTATTGGTATATATAAAGCAATAACACTTTCTGAGCTATCCAATTGGCAATTAACCGTTTTTTACAGTGGTCTTGGTGATACTTATGTTGAAATAAAAGCATATTCAAAAGCCATTGAAACTTATAAAAAAGGCTTAGAAGTGGCCCAAAAACATTTGATAAAGCCAATGGTTACCGATTTAAATTCAAAAATAGCTCAAGCCTATAGTGCCAATGGCAAGCAAGATAAAGCCCAAACCTATTTTGACAACGCACTCAATTTAGCTTCCAAAGAAAATAAGACAAGAGCAGTCAAAGAAAAAATTGCAGTTGCCGATTTTGAAAACACTAACAGAGGTTATGCCAATGAAATTGAACTGCGCAAAGAAGCCTTAAAAGGGATTGAAGATATCGAAAAAGATTCCGTTATAGATAATGAAAGCGGTTTGACCACTCAAAAGCAAAACTATAAAATTGGGAATGCCTATTTTTTACAAAAAGATTATGCAAACGCCATTCCTTATCTCGAAAAAAGTATAGCAGAAGCTAACAAAAAAGAAGATTTAATTGTCCAAAAAGATGCTACTCGTAAACTGTCAGATGTTTATTATGACGCTGGCGATTATAAAAAATCGTTGGCAACCTATAAGGCCTATACTGAAGTAGTTGATCAATTGTATATTAAAAAAGAGCAAGAGCTCTCTCAGGCAGCACGTTTTAGCCGCAACCTTGCCGAAAAACAAAATCGGATTACCACTTTAGAAAGTGACAGAGCACTTTCTAAAAGCGTTTATCAACTTACAAATGAACGCAACAAGCGTCAGCAACTCATTATTTACTCACTTATTGGCGGACTTTTATTGTTGTTGGTTACGGGTTATTTTATGTTTAAGTACATTAAAGAACAAAAATTGGCAAATAATTTATTGGCTTTAAAATCGTTACGAAGTCAGATGAACCCTCATTTTATTTTTAATGCACTCAATTCAGTCAACAGTTTTATTGCTTCTAATGATGAACGTACAGCTAATAAATACCTATCAGATTTTTCACAATTAATGCGTGCTGTGTTGGAAAATAGTGAGGAAGATTTTATACCATTAAAAAAAGAATTGGAATTGTTAGAACTGTACACCAAATTAGAACATTTTCGGTTTAAAGATAAATTTGATTACAATATCAAAGTTGACGACACAATTAACCTTGACGAATTTCAAATTCCGCCAATGCTCTTGCAACCTTATATAGAAAATGCGGTTTGGCACGGACTTAGATATAAAACTGAAAAAGGACATTTAGAAATTGATATTACTCAAAAAAACAAAGCAGAAATTACCATTAGCATTACTGATGATGGCATTGGAAGACAACGTTCAAAAGCCTTAAAAACCGAACATCAAAAGAAACAAAACTCAAAAGGTATGGGAAACATCAAAAAACGTGTCGCCATTTTAAACAAAATGTACAAAGACAAGGTGGATGTGTTTGTAGATGATTTTCAAAACAACAATGATGCAGGAACCAAAGTGGTCGTCACTTTAAAAAAAGATTAATGAATGATGCTTTTTGAGCTTTAACAATCAAACACTCATACATTCATGGTAGCATAAAACATATGAAACTAAACTCAATCATCGTCGAAGACGAAGAAACCAGCAGAGAAATTTTAAAAAATTATCTCAAAAAATATTGCCCAAATGTCAATGTATTAGGCGAAGCTTCTAATATTGAAGACGCTTTGGTACTCATTAGGAACCAACAGTTAGATTTGGTATTTTTAGATGTAGAAATGCCTTATGGCAATGCGTTTGATTTGCTTGATAAAGTGGGTGATATCAATTTTGAAACCATCTTTGTAACCGCATACAACCAGTATGCTATGGACGCGTTAAATGCACATGCTTCTTATTATTTGATGAAACCAGTGTCTATTGATGAACTTATCAAAGCAGTTGATTATGTTGTAGAAATAAAAACAAAAGAAAATGCCTTACAAGACCAAGTTTTAGTGCCAAAAGCCAGTACTATCAATAGTAAAATTACCATTCCGCAATTAGATGGTTTTGAGGTCATTAATACCTCAGATATTTTATATTGCAAAGCAGATGATAATTATACCGAAATCTATTTAATCACCAATAAAAAAAAATTAGTAAGCAAAACGCTGAAGTATTTTGAAGATGCTTTAAATGCCAGTAGTTTTGCAAGAATCCATAAATCGTATTTGGTCAATGTCAATGAAGTTGTTAAATACGTCAAAGGCAAAGGCGGAAGCGTCATACTCAGTAACGGAAAAGAAATTATGGTTTCTGCCTCTAAAAAATCAGATTTTTTATCGTATTTTAAATAAGAATAAAGAATATTTCTATGCCAATTATAAAACCAGTCAACGGAAAACAACCTCAAATACCAGATGATTGCTACATTGCCGAAAACGCAACCATTGTTGGAGATGTTACCATGGGAAATCAATGTAGTATTTGGTTCAACGCAGTCATCAGAGGCGACGTACATTACATAAAAATAGGAAACAAGGTCAATATACAAGATGGTGCCATTATTCATGCAACCTATCAAAAATCGCCAACCACTATTGGCAACAACGTGTCAATTGGTCACAATGCTATTGTGCATGGTTGCACTATTCATGATAATGTACTAATTGGTATGGGAAGTATTGTCATGGATGATTGTGTGGTAGAAAGCAATAGCATTATTGCGGCTGGTGCTGTGGTAACTCAAAACACCAGAGTAGAGGCAGGCAGTATTTATGCAGGTGTTCCAGCAAAAAAAGTCAAAGACATCAATAAAGAAATGATTTCAGGCGAAATCCATCGAATTGCAAATAATTACGTAACATATTCCAGTTGGTTTAAAGCCTAATTTTTTGGGCGTTCCGCTTTTCACAAAAGCTGCAAAGCGTCGCGCTTTCAGCAGTCGCTTCCGCTAAAAAGCGGAGAGCTCCAACAAATGCTTCAATCGCTAACGCAAGCTAAAACTTCAAATAATCTACTTTAAATTGATGTTTAAGAATGGCATCCAAAATAGCCACATTTCCATTGGTAAAAAACTCATTTTTTGAAACTCGCGTTTCTGTATTCAATAATTGATGTTTATCTAAAACGGCTTTGGTTTGTTTAGCAACCGCTTCACCAGAATCAATAATTTTAACATGTTTAGGTAGCATATTAACCAATAAAGGCATTAAGTAAGGATAATGTGTACAACCTAAAACCAAATAATCAATGTTGGCTTCTATCATAGGTTGCAAATAGCGTTTTAGGAGAGTTTTCATCTCATCACTATACGTTTTACCATTTTCAATAAGTGTCACAATGCCTTCGCCAACTTGTTCAATAACTTTAATGCCATGACTGTACAAATCAGTCGTTTTATAAAACAATTCACTTGTAAGTGTGCCTTTGGTAGCCAAAATGCCAATTGCTTTGGTTTGCGTTTGTAAGGCAGCAGGCTTTATGGCAGGTTCTATGCCAATAATTGGAATGCTATAGGTGTCTCTAAGTACTTTTATAGCATTTGTAGTGGCAGTATTGCAGGCAACTACAATGAGTTTACAGTCTTTTTTAATAAGCAATTCCATGTTTTTAATGCTCAATGCAATAATCTGATCTTTGGTTTTACCACCATAAGGAGCATTAAAACTATCTGCTAAATAAATGGTGTTTTCGTGTGGTAAAAGCGCATGGATTTCGCTGAAGATAGAAGTGCCTCCAACACCAGAATCAAATATGCCAATTGCTTGTGTACTCATGTTACAAAAATAAAAAAGCCACTTATTATAAAGTGGCTTTTTAAATAAATATTATTCCAAAATTAGAATCCTAATTCTTTTTTGACGTCAGCCATAAGGTCTTTACCGTCTGCTACAAGCACACCAGTACCTTGTGTTGAATCTAAAACATATTGATAACCTTGAGCTTTTGCCACTTTTTTAATGGCAGCTTCAGCTTTGTCATAAATTGGTTTTAGTAAATCAGCTTCTTTTTTAGATAAGTCTTGTTGTGCATTTGTTTGGTAATCACGAATGCTTTGTTGCATACCTTGAACTTCTTGAGCTCTTTTTGCATTTTCTTCGTCTGTTTTGCTATCCACTTCAGATTGGTATTGCTTCATTTTTGTTTGAAGCTCAGTCGCCATGGTTTGAATTTCAGTTTCGTAAGTTTTTCTTAATTTGTCTAATTCTGCTTGAGCACTCGTCATTTCTGGCATTGCTTTCATTAACTCTTGAGTGTTAATATGTGCAATTTTACTTTGAGCGTTTGTATAACTTGTTGCTCCAATAAAAAGTAAAGCTGCAAATAAAAGGGTTTTAAATTGTTTCATTGTTAAATTTGATTACGTGTTATAATTATTATTTTTAGTTATTTCCTTGTGGCACAGAATCTTTTGTTTTATTCTGTTCTTCGCGTTCTTCTTTAGCTTTTTTGCGATCTGCTATTATTTTTTTTCTGCGCTCGTCTAATTCTTTTTGACGTGCTTCTCTATCTTTTTGTTTTTGTATTCTTTTTTCTTCAGCTAATTGTGCTGGTGTTTTTTTGGCTACGTTATTAGTGGTTGCATTTTTGTTTACTGAGGTACTGTCTGTACTTTTAGTACCTTCGCGTTCTTCTTTTGCCTTTGCTCTGTCGTCTAATATTTTCTGACGTCTTGCTTCAGCAGCAGCTTTTAAAGAATCTCTTTTGGCTTGTTGAGCTGCTTTTCGGTCTTCCATGGCTTTTGCTCGTTCTGCTTTTTTGTCTTCTAAGGCTTTTTGACGTGCTTCTAATTCTTCGTTTATTACAGGAACAACCTCTTCATTTTCAGCTTCTCTACGTTCTGCTTTGGTTTGTGCTTGTGTACGTTTTGAAGTTCTGTTGATACTTCTTAAAACGAGGTCACTAATATCAAAACGTTCTGCAGAATAGAGCATCACTACATCAGCAGATTTGTCAAAAATAAAATCGTATTGTTTGTTGCCTGCAATTTCTTGTACTGCTGCAAAAATTTGATCTTGTATTGGCTGAATCAATTGTTGTTTCTGAATCATTAAATCGCCATTTGGACCAAAACGTTTTTGCTGATAATCTAATATTTCGTTTTCTTCAAACGTAATATCTTCAAGGCGTTCATTGTACAATTCGTCTGTTAAAAGCACTTTTTCGCTATTTAATTGCTTTTTCTTTTGGTCCACTGCAGCAAGACGTTGTTCAATTTCTGATTTCCAATCTTGAACTTTTTTGTCTAATTGTGTGGTAGCTTCTTGGTATTCAGGTACGTTTTGTAAAATATATTCAGTATCTATATAGCCAATCCTAACACCACGTTGTGCATTAGATGTGTAGCTCAACAGACCTATGACTGTCATTAAAAAAAGAACTTTATGTTTCATCTGTTTGTATTTTTATGATTTATGATACCTCTATAAATTCTAAAACAACAGATTTTAACTAATGTTTCTGCCTTTAGAATTAATATTTTTCAAATTAACGAAATAAAATCTAAAAAATTTTAACACTCGCATGAAATCATTGAAGTATCATTAGAAAATATCGTGCCAAACTTAAAATTGTTGTCCAATTATAAAGTGAGTTTCCCATCCATGTTTTACAGTTTCACCTGGTAAGGCATCAAAGCCGTAACCAAAATCAATTCCTAAAAGACCGAAAGCTGGCATAAATATTCTAAGTCCTAAACCTGCTGAACGATTGACATTAAATGGATTGTAGTCTCTAAAATTGTCATAAGATGCACCAGCCTCTAAGAAGGTTAATGCAAATATTTTGGCTTGTTGCCCAAGTGTAATTGGATAACGTAGCTCTAATGAATACTTGTTGTAAATGGTGCCTCCATCTTGAGATGAGAGTGATTGATTAGGATAGCCTCTAAGTGCTATAGATTCTCTTCCATCTAATGAATAGTTGCCTAATCCATCACCACCAACAAAATAGCGTTCAAATGGAATTACACCACGATCTTGGTTGTAGGCACCCAAGAAACCAAATTCTAAGGCAGATTTAATAACGAGTTTTCCTGTAATTCTTGTGTACCAATCGGCTTTGAATTTAACTTTATAAAATTCTAACCATTTATAACGTTCTTGGTCAATTTCTCCAATTCGCTTGTAGTCGTCGGCATTTGTTGGGTCTAAACTTGCTCTTTCATCTTTTAAAGCACTGTAATTGGTTTTGTTGAACAATGAATATGGAAGTGATAGTTTTGCAGTGACTGAAAAATTGGAACCACCCATTGGATATACAGGGTCTGTATAGGTATTATTTCTGCTTAAACCAATAGTGTATGCTAAGTTGTTTGAATAGCCATTACCAAAAGTAAACAAACCAGTATTATAGTTTTTTAAATCATAATGTTGAAAACTTACAGCTTGTGATAAGGTAAAATAATCGTCAGGTTGTGTTAAACGTTTTGCTAAACCAACTGTAATACCTGTAATGTTGAAACGTTTGCTTTTATCAGCATCTCTTGTTTGTGGATTGTATAAAAATTGTCTTGTGTGTGATAATGAGGTTGATAATTGTGTTGGACGTTTACCATTCAACCAAGGTTCTGTAAATGAAAAGCTATAGGTTTGGTAAAAACGGCTTGCTTGTAAGCGAAGTGCCAAACTTTGACCATCGCCTGTTGGAACAGGCTTGTATGCGTCTTTTTTGAAAACATCTTTGATAGCAAAATTGTTGAATGACAAACCTAAGGTGCCAATAAAACCACCACCACCATAACCACCTTGTAGTTCAATTTGGCTAGACCCTTTTTCGACTACAGAATATTCCATGTCTAAGGTGCCATCATTTGGATTTGGGTTTTTAAAATTTGGACTCAATTGTTGGGCGTCAAAAAAGCCTAATTGTCCTAATTCTCTAATGGTACGTACCACATCGGCTTTACTGTAAAGTTGCCCAGGACGTGTTCTGAGCTCTCTGTAAATGACCTTATCATTGGTTTTGTCATTTCCTACTACTGTTACGTTGTTAAAGTATGCAGGTTTTCCTTCTGATATTCTGATTTCCATATCAATCACATTACCATCGGCACTGACTTCAACAGGGTTGATGGAAGAAAATAAATAACCTGAATTTTGATATAAGTTGGTCAAATCGTTAGCATCTGGTTTTGAATTGTCAGCAATTCGTTTTTTTAATTCAACACCATTGTACGTAGAACCTTCTTTAATACGCAAGATGCTGCTAAGTTGTTGGTCTGTATAAACGCTATTTCCTACAAAGGTTATTTTACCAAAGGTGTATTTTTCACCTTCTTCCAAATTAATGTTTATAGAGAGTGTGTTGTCGTCATTTTTAATAATGGAATCTGAAATAATGCGCGCATCTCTATATCCGTTTTCTTTGTATTTGTCAATAAGGCTTACTAAATCTTCTTTGTATTTGTCTTTGATGTATTTAGAACGTTTTAAAAAGCGCAAAAAGTTTTTCTGTTTTGTATTTTTCATGGCTTTGCGCAGTTTTTTACTGCTGATTTTTTCGTTGCCATTAAATACAATTTTTTTGACTTTTACCTTGTCATTTTTATCAATATTGATAAGCATATTAACTCTGCTTTTTTCAATAGAATCAATTACAGGTGTTGTGGTAACGGTTACTTTTGTGTTATAAAAACCGTCTTTTTTGTATTTATTAGTGAGGTAGTTTCGGGTGGTGGTAATTAAGTTTTCGGTAACTTTGACACCTTTATTGAGCTTGTTGTCTTTTATTAAGGCTTCTTTTTTAGATTTTTTGACACCTTCAATGGTTACTTCATTAAGTTCTGGTAAATCGGTTAAGTTAATTTCTAAATAAGCTAAATCGCCTTCGGTTTTTGTTAAATAAATATCGATGTTGCTAAACAGGTTTGATTTCCATAGCTTTTTTAATGCGTTGCTAATTTCTTCACCAGGAATTCTAATAGTTTCTCCTTTTCTTAAACCAGAGTAGGTAACCACTGTTTGTTCACTAAAATTAGTGTTTCCTGTAACGGTTATTGCTTCAATGGTGTATTTTTTTCCAGTATTATACTCATTTTCTTGCGCTGTGATTGCGTTAGAAACTATTAGAAAAAGGGCAATGAAAAGGGTTTTAATATATGTTTTCAAAAGTATGTTGTTAGCTAAGTTGTTCACTTGTTTTTCCAAATCGTCGTTCTCTGTTTTGATAGCTTATCAAAGCGGTATATAAATCTTGTTTACTAAAGTCTGGCCACAAAACATCTGTAAAATATAATTCGGCATAAGCAATTTGCCATAATAAAAAATTACTGATACGCTGTTCGCCGCTGGTTCTGATTAACAAATCGACATCAGGCAAATTTTGCGTGTAAAGATGCTTATTTATAATGGATTCGTCAATAGAATCGCTATAAATTATATTATTTTTAACTTTATTGGATAGTTCTTTAACCATATTTATGAGTTCTTCTCTTGAGCCATAACTTAAGGCAAGTGTTAAGGTCATATGAGAATTGTCTTTGGTTTTATCAATGACTTCAAGGAGTTCGGCTTTTACTTTTTTTGGCAAATCGTTCAAGCATCCAATGGCGTTGAGTTTTATATTGTTGTCTTGTAAGGTTTTGATTTCTTTCTTTAAAGATTTTACCAAAAGCTTCATCAAGGTTTGTACTTCTAACTTTGGTCTGTTCCAATTTTCGGTAGAAAAGGCATAAAGTGTTAAGTTTTTAATGCCTATTTCGGCGCTGGCTTCTACCACTTCTCTAACAGCTTTGGTGCCATTTTCATGGCCAATAGCTCTCATTAACCCTTGTTGTTTTGCCCAACGTCCATTGCCATCCATAATGATGGCGAGATGTTTAGGGAGTTTGTCTTTATTTATTTGATTTATATCCACTTAATAGTTGCAATAACAAGGTTTTTGTCCGAAAGTATAGGTAAGTGTTACACCAGAAAACACATACCAATCATTACTGTTTAAATTTCCGAAACTTAATGGTGCTCTTGATGGAGCATCAGGAACACTTCCGTCAATTTCATCAGAAAAGGTATATCGTGCTCCAATTTCTAAAGCTAAAATAAGATGCGGTGTCAAGGTTGTTTTAAAACCAGCTACTATTGGAATGCCGTAAGCCCAACTTGAAGTGTTTTCGGAAGTTAATTCGCCACTTTGATTAAAATAAAAATTATCATGGTGTGCCATACTAATACCCGAATATAAATAAGGGGTTGAGTGGTTACCATCGTTATGAAGATTAAAATCAAAAAAAGTGAATTCCATTCCTGCTGAAATTTCTAAAATATTGTTGTTGAATTTATAACCTCTTGCTTTTCGTCTTGGGTCACTCGACTTTCCATCAATGCCTTCTAAATCAGAGAAAATAACAGAAACTCTCCAGGAATGTCTTGGGCTTCTGTTCCATTTAAAAATGCCTCCAATGGCTGCTTGATTTGGCGAAATATAATTGGTAGCACCAACGTCTCCAATAAAATTACTGCCACCAACAAACACGCCAACTTCATATATTTGAGAGTGACAGGTTTGCGAAAATAAAACACTAAATAAAAGGATGGTTAAATACCTCATAAATTTCTTAAAGTTTGCAAATATAATAAATATGATTAGCCTATAACAATTTGAACCAAATTGTATTACAGATAAACAGTATTTATGCGGTTTTATTGTTTAGTTGCGCTTATCTTCTCCCCAAAGTAATTTTTTTCTAAGAGTATCAATAAAGCTTTCGGTGGTGAGTTCGACCATTTTTATTTTGAATGGTGCTTTTTTAATTGTTATAATGGTCGAATTGTGCAGTGTTGCAATTCTGGAGTCTAATGATATGAGGTAATAATCTTCTCTACCATCTACTTTTAGCTGTATGTTGGTGCTGTCTGGAATAACTAAGGGTCTTGCACTTAAATTGTGTGGTGCAATTGGTGTAAGCACTAAACTTTTGGCATCTGGTGAAATGACTGGACCACCACAACTTAATGAATAGCCTGTAGAGCCTGTTGGTGTTGACACAATAAGACCATCAGCCCAATATGAGGTTAAATATTCATCATTCAAATGTGTAGAAACCGTAATCATGGATGTTGTATTTTTACGGCTTACAGCAATTTCATTAAGTGCAAAATTGATGTCTGACAGTTTGTTGTTTTCAGGATGTGTTTCTATACTTAATAAAGTGCGTTCAGAAATTTTATAAGCACCTTTAATAATACTTTCAATAGCCATTTCAATTTGGTTGGTTTGTATGGTTGCCAAAAAACCTAAACGTCCTGTGTTGATACCAATAATAGGAATGGATAAATCTCTAACATAAGTAATGGCTCTTAAAATAGTTCCATCACCACCAATACTGATGAGTAAATCAAATGAATTATCGAGTGTTGTAAAAGTATTGAAGTTGCTGTAGGTTGCTTTTAGGTCAATAGCATCAGTAATTAAACGGAAAAAAGAATCTTCAATAAAAACGCTCACATTTTTTTGTTGTAAAACCTCTAAAAGCGCTAATGTGGCTTTTTCATTGTGTTGATAATATTGACTATAAATGGCAATCTTCATAACTTACATGTTAAGGTATTTGTTTAAGTATTCCGATCGTTCTTTTAGGTTTTCAATATAGGAGTCTTCTTCGTGTCCAGAAATAATATTGTAACTGTATCTTCTAAAAGTTTGTATCACTTCATTAAAGTTAGAACTGCTTATTTTTAAAGTAATTTGCACCACATCATTTTCTATATGTGTAATAAAAGCACCAAGAATTTTGGTGTCGTTAGATTCTACAATTTGGCTAATTTCACTAAACGAATAATCTTGAATGCCTTTTTCAACAATCAAAGTGCCTCCAGGTTCAGAAAAAAAAGGAGTTTCATTAAACAAACTAATAATGTCATTAAGCTCATAATAACCTAAATACTTGTTTTTTTCGTCTAAAACAGGCATGATATTGCACGAGTTTTGGGCAAAGGTTTCTAAAACATCCAACCACGTGGTGTTGGACCTTACATAAAAGCCTTCAATAGCATAGCTGCATTCTGCAATTGTTTTTTTGCTTTCAAAACAATGCGCATCATTTTCAGAAATGCAACCCAAATAAACACCTCCTTTTTCAATAGGAATGTGAGAGTAAGTCAACTCGTTAAAAAGCAGCTTCAAATCACTAATTTTATCATTAATGTTGAGTGGTTTTATGTCGTTAATGATGTATTGTTGTAATACCATAATTGTGCTGTATATCTTATGCAAAATAATTAAAAATAACTATAAAAAGCCTTATCTACTTTGTATTTTTGCTTTATAATAATATTATGATGACAAAGTTAAGTGTTAATATCAATAAGATTGCAACGTTACGAAATTCAAGAGGTGGTGATGTACCAAATTTAGTACAGTTTGCTAAAGATGTTCAAAAATTTGGAGCACAAGGTATTACTGTTCATCCAAGACCCGATGAGCGCCATATACGTTACCAAGACGTATATCATTTAAAGCCTGTGATTACTACAGAATACAATATAGAAGGCAATCCGATAAAACAATTTATGGAGATGGTTCTTGAAACCAAACCAACACAAGTAACGCTTGTTCCTGATGCTGAAGATGCTATTACCTCAAATGCAGGTTGGGATACCATTAAGCACAAAGATTTTTTGATAGATATTATTAAAGAATTTAAGCAAAATGGGATTAGAACCTCCATTTTTGTCGACCCAGATTTAAAGCAAATTGAAGGTGCCAAAGCCACAGGAACGGACCGCATTGAACTTTACACCGAAGCATTTGCACATCAATACAGTTTGGGTAACGAAATGGCAATCAAACCTTACACTGAATGTGCTGTTTTGGCAAATAGTTTAAACTTAGGCATCAATGCAGGACATGATTTGTCGCTCAACAATATTAAGTTTTTTAAAAACAATATTCCTGATTTGTTAGAAGTGTCAATTGGTCACGCCTTAATTTCTGAAAGTTTATACCTTGGTGTGGAAAACGTCATCAATATGTATTTACATCGACTCAAATAATTTTAATCAGACCTTGAACTTCAAATTCAACTTTAAATTCAACTTCAAAAATGATACTTCACTCAAATATTTTAGGCAAAGGCCAACCATTTATTTTTCTTCATGGCTTTTTGGGTATGAGTGATAATTGGAAAACTCTTGGAACTAAATTTAGTGAACATGGTTACCAAGTCCATCTGTTAGACCAACGTAATCATGGACGCAGTTTTCATAGTAATGATTTTAATTATGAAGTCATGGTTGGTGATTTAAAAAGGTATTGTGAGGTACATCAACTCAAAGATTTTATATTATTAGGACATTCTATGGGTGGAAAAACAGCAATGTTGTTTGCTGCAGAACATCCACATTTAGTTTCAAAATTGATTATTGCAGATATTTCACCACGTTATTACCCAACACATCATGAAGATATTTTAAGAGGGTTGTCAGCACTCAATTTTAACACTATTACAAGTAGAGGTGATGCAGATGAGGTGCTAAAACACTATGTGCACGATTTTGGAACACGTCAGTTTTTGCTTAAAAACCTATATTGGAAGACCAAAGGCAAACTCGCTTTGCGTATCAATCTTGATGTTTTAAAAGAAAACAGCAACGAAGTTGGCGAAGCTTTACCAATACATGCCAAATTTGAAAAAACCACCTTATTTCTTAGAGGCGACAAATCAGAATATATTTCATTACAAGATGAAACCTTAATAAAAACACACTTTCCTAAAGCTCAAATTGTTACTATTGCCAATGCAGGACATTGGCTTCATGCCGAAAACCCAAAAGACTTTTTTGAAGCAGTAATTCGGTTTATTGAGTAAATTAGAAATATGTTAAAATAGATTCGTAATTTTATGGAGTCCATATGAAAAAAACTAAAAAATTAAGAGACTTCTGGTATGGGATGTCTTCAAACCAAAGGTTTTTAATACGAAAGTTGTATTATTTCCCAATAGATTTGTTTGATAAAATAAGAGGCAACACCAACAAATATGTGCCACCAAGAGGGTCCATTTACACAGGCTCTCCTGATAGCGCAAATAATTATATAAAGCAAGGGATAGATCAGTTAGAATTACTAAAAACAGAAACCAACCTTTTACCAAATGATTCTGTTTTAGATATTGGTAGTGGTGTTGGACGTACCGCAATTGCTTTAACTCAGTTTATAGATAAAAATGGCTCTTATGATGGTTTTGATGTTGTAAAACAAGGTGTTGATTGGTGTAACAAAGGCATAGGAACTGATTTTAATAATTTTAATTTTAAGTACGTTCCTATTTTTAACGATTTATATAACACTTCAAAATTAAAAGCCACTGATTTTGAATTTCCTTATAAAACCAATAGCTTTGATAAGGTGTTTTCTTTTTCATTGTTTACGCATATGCAAGTTGATGAAATTCAGCATTATTTTTCTGAAATTAGAAAAGTTTTAAAACCAGAAGGCTTATGTCTTTCAACCTTTTTCTTGTATGATACTGATAATGAAGACTATATTTCAGAACATGCCGTTATGGCCTTTCCATTTAAAAAGGAAAATTACAGATTGATGAATGAACATGTTAAATCTGGTAATATAGCGTTACACAAAGACAAATTAAAAAGGATGTTAGAAGCAGCCAATCTTCAATGTGTAAAAATTGTTGATGGTTTTTGGAAAGATACAGTAAGAGACCAAACCAAAAAGACATATCAAGATGTAGTAATATTTAAAAAACTTTAAACCATGAGCTTAATTCTTCGTTTGTTATTAACTGCAGTTGCAGTCTTTATTTTATCGTATTTTCTTCCAGGTGTTGGTGAGGTTACGTTTACTTCAGCTATTATTGTTGCTGTAGTGTTAGCCTTACTTAACGCTATTGTAAAACCAATTTTAGTAATTCTTACATTGCCAATCACTATTGTTACTTTAGGGTTGTTCTTGTTGGTCATTAATGCCTGTATTATCCTTTTAGCCGACAAATTTATTGGCGGTTTTAGCGTCAGCGGATTTTGGACTGCTTTATTGTTTAGTTTATTGCTTTCACTGTTACAATCTATATTGTTTTCTGTTTTTAAAGAAGACAAAAACTAAGCTAAAAATCAACTAATTAAAAACTTTGTTGGGATGTAAAAAATATGTACTTTTGCATCCCAATTTTTATAGGAATCATAATGAATATTACAAGAGAAAACATTGACGCATTAAATGCTGTTGTAAAAGTAGATATCGCCAAAGAAGATTACAGCGATAAAGTAGAAAAAATCCTTACAAATTACCGCAAAACGGCAAATATTCCTGGGTTTAGAAAAGGACATGTGCCAATGACGATGGTGAAGAAGCAATATGGAAAAGCAGTTTTGGTAGATGAGGTCAACAAGCTTTTGCAAGACGCTCTTAATAAATATTTAACCGAAGAAAAATTAGATGTTTTAGGCAATCCGTTACCAAAAACACAAGATAATTTAGATTGGGATGCTGATTCTTTTTCTTTTGAATTTGAATTAGGCTTAGCTCCAGAATTTGAAGTGGAACTAAAAACTAAAAAGCCAATCATTCAATACACTATTGTTGCTGATGCTAAAATGATTGACAATCAAGTGGAGCATATTCGTAAGCAATATGGCAAACTCATCTCACAAGATACAGTTGCAAAAGACTCTGAAGTTACTGGAACTTTTGTAAACGAAGCCAAAGACATCAACAATAAAGCAACGTTCACTTTAGATAAATTTAAAGGAAAGTCAACTGAAAAGTTAATTGTAGGTGCTAAAGTTGGTGATGTCATTACATTAAAAACCAAAGGGCTATTTAATGATGACCATGATTTGATGCACTTTTTAAAAGTATCACATGATGATGCTCACGGATTAGATATCGAAGTTAATTTTACTGTAGAAGAAGTCAATACAAGAGAATTGGCCGATTTAGACCAAGACTTATTTGATAAATTATTTGGAAAAGGTGTTGTAACTTCAGTAACCGAATTGAAAGCAAAAATCAAAGAAGATTCTGAAAAACAATTTGCACAACAAGGCGACCAAAAATTCTTAAATGACGTTACCGAATATTTAGTTGAAAACACAAAATTTGATTTGCCAGCATCTTTCTTGCAAAAATGGCTACAAACAGCAGGCGAGGAGCAAATAGATGCAGACCAAGCAAAAGAAGAGTATGAAAAGTCTGAAAAAAGCATGCGTTACCAATTAATTGAAGGGAAATTGATTGAAAAATTCAACTTGCAAGTTACATTTGACAATTTAAAAGACTATGCCAAACAAATGATTAAAGTACAAATGGCACAATTTGGTCAAATGGATCCTCAAGACAAAGAATTAGAAGACATTGCAGCTCGTATCCTATCAAATAAAGACGAAGTAAAACGTTTGTCAGAACAATTAATGAGCCAAAAGCTATTAGAACTTTATAAAAAAGAAGCCAATTCAAAAGTGAAAGAAATTACCTATGATGATTTTGTTAAAGAATTTTACAGTTAATTTGTTTACAGAATAAATGATTATATTTAGAGCGTAAAACTGTACAGTTTTACGCTTTTTATTTAATACTAAAATCATTCAGAAAAACGATATGGATTACGGAAAAGAATTTGAAAAATTTGCCATTAAAGATCAAGGAATTAGCAGTACCTATTACAATAAAATAGTAAGCAGCATGTTTCCTGAAAGCATGACACCTTACATCATTGAAGAACGTCAACTCAACATATCACAATTAGATGTGTTTTCGCGCTTAATGATGGATAGAATCATTTTTATGGGAACAGCCATCAATGATCAAATAGCGAATATTATACAAGCACAATTACTGTTTTTAGAAAGCGCAGATGCTACTAAAGACATTCAGATATATATCAATTCTCCAGGTGGAAGCGTCTATGCAGGTCTTGGAATTTATGATACCATGCAATTCATTAAACCAGATGTTGCAACCATATGTACAGGTATGGCAGCCTCTATGGGAGCCGTTTTATTATGTGCAGGAGAAAAAGGAAAACGCAGTGGGTTAACCCATTCTCGTGTCATGATTCATCAACCACTTGGTGGCGCACAAGGGCAAGCCAGTGATATTGAAATTACAGCAAGAGAGATTTTGACTTTAAAAGAAGAATTATACCAAATTATTAGTAAACATTCAGGTCAAGATTACGACAAAGTATATAATGATAGTGATAGAGATTATTGGATGAAGGCAGATAAAGCCTTGGAGTATGGTATGATTGATGAAGTTTTAACAAGAAAATAATTAAAAATTTAAGGTTAAATTTTAAACCTTAATAATAAACAAAAACATGGCAAAGGAAGAATTAGAATGTTCGTTTTGCGGTCGAAAAAAGCCAGAAACTAATCTGCTTATAGCAGGATTAGACGCACATATTTGTGACAGATGTATTGAGCAAGCTCATGGTATTGTTTTAGAAGAATCTAAGCAAAGTGGAAATTCAGAATTATCAACAGAGTTGATGCTCAAAAAACCCTTGCAAATTAATGCCTTTCTTGATGAGTATATTATTGGTCAAGAATACACCAAAAAAGTAATGTCTGTAGCAGTTTATAACCACTATAAACGCTTATTGCAACCAGCGTCTAATGATGATATTGAAATACAAAAAAGCAATATCATAATGGTAGGACAAACAGGAACAGGAAAAACCTTAATGGCTAAAACCATTGCAAAAATGCTGAATGTTCCTTTAGCTATTGTGGATGCAACCGTGTTAACTGAAGCTGGTTATGTTGGTGAAGATGTTGAAAGTATTTTAACACGATTATTGCAAGCGGCTGATTACAACTTAGAAAAAGCAGAAAAAGGCATCGTTTTTATTGATGAAATTGATAAAATTGCTCGTAAAAGTGATAATCCATCCATCACACGTGATGTGTCTGGTGAAGGTGTACAACAAGCCTTGTTAAAACTCTTGGAAGGTACAGTTGTTAATGTGCCACCAAAAGGAGGTCGTAAACATCCAGACCAAAAATTTATTGAAGTCAATACAGAGCATATTTTATTTATTGCTGGTGGTGCTTTTGATGGTATTGAGCGTGTTATCTCTAAACGATTAAACATGCAAGCCGTTGGCTATAGTGCTTCAAAATCTGAAGATGCGGTAGATCAAAATAACCTGTTGCAATATATCATTCCAAAAGATTTAAAAGATTTTGGTTTGATTCCTGAAATTATTGGACGACTTCCAGTATTGACTTACATGGACCCATTAGATGCTAAAACCTTAAGAGCTATTTTGACTGAGCCTAAAAATGCCATCATCAAACAGTATAAAAAATTGTTTGAAATGGACGAAATTAATTTTTCTATTACTGATGGTGCTTTAGATTATATTGTTGATAAAGCCATAGAATATCGGTTAGGAGCCAGAGGTTTGCGTTCGCTTTGCGAAGAAATTTTAACAGATGCTATGTTTGAATTACCAAGTAGTAAAGAGAAAAAACTGAACGTCACTAAAAGTTATGCTGAAGATAAACTCAGTAAAACCACATTAAAGAAACTAAAAGCCGTATCTTAAGTTTTATTAGGTGATAAAAAAATAAAACCACTCTTTTCAGGGTGGTTTTTATTTATTTTGGATTTAAAAATTAATATTGCTTAACAATATTTTTAAACTTATTTAAGTTTGAGGTTTTTCTTTTTAAAAAACAAAGACCATTTTAGCTGCCTTTATCATTATTGATGTTGTAAATATAAACGCATATTTGTAAGTTAAAAACTACTTGACTTCTTTTTAGATAAACCTTAATGTATTTTCGTTAAAAAAAATAAAATTGCAGTTTTTTACGCTAAACAACCTTTAGGTATTTAATAGTAACAATTCATCAAGATAGATTCTGTTGTTTGATAGTCTTGGTACTTTGTGTTGACCACCCAATTTGTTTTGTTGCTTTAGCCAATCATAAAATAATTGTGGTCTTGCAGTATTTATTTTAGGCTTATTTAAGGTGATGTCATTGTAGCGTTTAGCTTCGTAATCAGAATTTAAAGATTTTAAAGCGTTGTCTAACAATTCGTTAAAATAATTAATATCCTCTGGATGCGTTTTAAATTCAATCAACCATTCATGTGCTCCTTTTTCTTTGCCTTGCATAAAAATTGGTGCCACAGTATATTCTACAATTTCTGATTTGGTTTTTTTGCACACTTTTTTTAGAGCGTCTTCGGTATTTTCTATAATTAATTCTTCGCCAAATACATTGATATGATGTTTGGTACGTCCAGAAACCTTCATCCTATAAGGATTTATAGAGGTAAACCGAATAGTATCTCCAATTTTATAACGCCAAAGTCCTGCGTTGGTAGTAATGACGACTGCATAGTTTTTGTCTTTTTCAACCTCAGCCAAAGGAATTATTTTCTGCTCAGAAGTGCCATAGGTTTCCATTGGAATAAATTCATAAAAAATGCCATAATCTAACATCAACAACAATTCACTTGAGCTATTTTGGTCTTGGATAGCAAAAAAACCTTCTGAAGCATTGTAAATTTCATAATACCTAAAATCTTTTTTAGGAAGAATATTTTTATATTGATTAACATAAGGTAAAAAGCTAACACCACCATGAAAATAAACTTCCAAATTGGGCCAAATATCAAAAAGATGTTGTTTTCCTGTGGTTTCTAAAACATTGTTAAGCAACACCAACATCCACGAAGGTACACCTGCAAGACTCGTTACATTTTCATTAATGGTTTCGTCAACAATGGCTTGCATTTTGTGTTCCCAATCGCTCATTAACGATACTTTGCTACTTGGTGTGCTACTAAATTCGGCCCAAAAGGGCATGTTGTCAATCAAAATGGCAGATAAATCGCCAAAAATAGTGCCATTTTCTTTATACAATTCTTTGCTACCACCAAGCCGTAATCCTTTTCCAGTAAACAGTTGAGAGTTTTCATTATTATTGAGGTACATACATAATAAATCTTTACTTGCAGCATAATGGCAATCTTCTAACGATTCAGAGCTGACAGGAATAAATTTGCTTTTAGAATTTGTGGTACCACTTGATTTTGCAAACCATTTTATTGGTGTTGGCCAAAAAATATTGTTTTCTCCTTGACGCGAACGTTCAATATTGGCTTGGTTGTCTTCATAAGACGTAATTGGCAAGCGTTCAGCAAACGTTTTGTAATTTGTAATGGACGAAAAATCATACTGTTTGCCAATTTCAGTATCTTTTGCAATGCTTATCAAATCCTGAAGCAATTCATGTTGTACTTCATTTGGATATTTTAAAAACAATTCAATTTGATGAAATCGTTTTTTTAAAAACCATGCAGCAATTGAATTAACAATAGGAATTGGCATATTTATAGTATCTTTAAGCTTCTAAAATTAATACTTTTTTTGATGACTTACCAAGGTGTTTTAACAAAAATGGAAACAGAATTTTCGCAACCTATTCAATATTATTTGGTGTTTGAAAATGATTTTTTGAATATAAATCAGTTGTTAGATAAGACCATCAGCATTCAATTTGTTAAATATCAATGTTTAAACTGTAAATTGGATTTGCCTATTTACCGACAAGGGTTTTGTAAAACCTGTTTTTATGAGATTCCACAAGCTGCTGATTGGATTATGCGTCCTGAACTTAGCACTGCACATTTAGATAAAGAAGATCGCGATTTGGCGTATGAAAAAAAAGTACAATTGCAACCTCATATTGTATATTTAGCAAATTCAAGCAGTGTAAAAGTTGGTGTGACAAGAAAAAGTCAAGTACCAACGCGTTGGATTGACCAAGGAGCTCATGAAGCTATTGAAATTGTAGAAGTACCCAATAGATATTTGGCAGGCATTACAGAAGTGGCTTTAAAAAACCATGTGTCTGACAAAACCAATTGGCGAACAATGCTTAAAAATGACATTGTTGATGAAGATTTGGTGCAATGGCGAGAACGTTTAAAGCAATACATTCCTGATGAGGCAAAAGACTATTTTATTGAAACAAATACAGAGACTAATATTCAATATCCTGTACATCAATATCCATTAAAACCTAACAGTCTCAATTTAGATAAAACACCAAATTATACAGGTGTCTTAAAAGGAATTAAAGGACAATATTTGTTATTTGAAGACCAAACCGTTTTTAATGTAAGAGGTAGCGAAGGCTATGTTGTTGCTATAGTTATAGAATAAAAAAATCACGCTTTTTTGACGTGATTCTTTTTATACATTGTACAATCAGCAAAAATTAAATTTCTTCCTGATCTCTTAAGTTTTGAATGTAAGCCGCTTTTTGTATTTCACGCCTTCTTTTTACAGATGGTTTTGTGAAAAATTGATTTTCTCTCAAGTTTTGCATCACTTTTATATTTCTGTGTTTGCGTTTATAGCGTTTAAGGGCGCGTTCAATATTTTCTCCTTCTTTAATTTCAATTCTTAACATAAATAATTTTTTGAGTGTATGTATAATTAGGACTATCCTAAATAGGTTTTTAATATTTTACTTTTAGAGGTGTGCTTTAAGCGTCTAATTCCTTTTTCTCTTATTTGTCGCACGCGTTCTCTTGTTAAATCAAATGTTTTGCCAATTTCATCTAAACTCATAGGTGGCTGATTGCTCAAACCAAAATTTAAACGGATGACATCACTTTCTTTTTGTGACAAGGTGTTTAACGCTCTATCTATTTCTAAACTTAAAGACTCTATCATTAAATGTCTGTCAGGATTTGGCGAATCACCAGATGATACCACATCGTATAAACTTGAGGTTTCACCTTCTTTTAATGGCGCATCCATAGAAATGTGTCGTCCAGAATTTTTCATAGATTGCTTAACATCTCTAACGGTTAAATCTAATTCTAAAGCAATTTCTTCAGCGCTTGGTGGACGTTGATGCGCTTGTTCTAAAAAAGAATATGTTTTGTTAATTTTGTTTATAGACCCAATCTTGTTCAAAGGCAATCTAACTATTCGAGATTGTTCGGCTAAAGCTTGAAGTATGGCTTGACGAATCCACCAAACAGCATATGAAATGAATTTAAACCCTCTGGTTTCATCAAATCGTTTAGCCGCTTTAACCAAGCCTGCATTGCCTTCATTTATCAAATCTGGTAAGGTCAACCCTTGGTTTTGATATTGCTTTGCAACCGAAACCACAAAACGTAAATTTGCAGTTGCCAATTTGTCTAAAGCTGCTTGGTCACCTTTCTTGATGCGTTGTGCCAATTCCACCTCTTCATCTGCAGTAATCAGTGGTAATTTGCTGATGTCTTGTAAGTATTTGTCAAGCGATTTAGATTCTCTATTAGTAACTTGCTTTGTGATTTTTAATTGCCTCATGTAGTCGTTTTATAATTTTAAAAAGTAGTCTAACTACATTATAGTTTTTTATTTGAAAAAAACAAGTAAAATAGCTTTTCTTTAACATAAATGGCAAAAAAAATCTCAAAATTTATTCAAATTTTGAGATTTTTCAATTTTTATAAAAAAAAGGATGGTCTAATTCACCGAATCTTTTTTCTTATGTTTGTTGCCAAATATACCACCTAAAACATCTTTGACACCTTGTTTTAATGGGTCTTTGGTTGTTGTTTTGGTAGTGTCGGTTTGTGTTTTTGTTGAATCAGTAGCTTTGGTATTAGAATTTCCGCCCACTAATCCACCTAACAAATCTTTAATTTTGTCTTTTCCTTGTCCAATTAATTTTTGTTTTTCAATGGCAATAAGTTGTTTGGTCAAATTAGTAACACCACTTGTTAAATCGGTTGAAACTTTTGGGCTTGTATAGCTTCCAGTAATATTGGCAGTAACAGGAACTGTTATTTTGTTGACGTCGTTGTCATTTATTTTTCCAATCAATTGATTGACTTCACTTCCTAAATATTTTGCAGGCACATTAAAAACAGCATTGTAACTCATGGTTTTATCAAAACTATGCGAACCAGAAACGTCAATACCAATATCTTGATATGCTAAATGAAAAGGTTTTACTGTTACTTTTCCATCGGCAAAAGCTAAGTTGGCTTTTAGGTCTTTTAAATCTAATTTATTAAAATTTATAAAACTCAAAGCGCCTTCAAGTTTGCTTAACACTTCGCCATTTTTAGGTTCAATTTTTGTGGTTTGCAATTCGGCAGCTGCATTACCAGAAAGTGTGTTGAGGTTAGGTGCAAAATCTTTATCCAACGTTCCTGTAATGTTTAGCGTTGTGTTTAATTTACCTTGAAGCGCTTTTGCAATTGGTGCAATGTTTTGCAACATCTCTAAACCATTAAATGATTGTGCAATATCAAAACCATCAGCTCCAAGATTTAAATTGAAAGATGGCGTTTCTGCTTTTGTTGAAACGTTTCCAGAAACCGTTAAACTGCCATCAAACAATTTAGAAGTTAAATTGCTCAAATTAGCTTGTTGATCTTTGATGGTTAATGTGCCTTTTACATCTTTCAAATTCAAATTGTCATAATAAACATTGGTTGCATTGGCATTAATAGTACATTCTAAAAATGCTGGAATTTTTAAAGATTCGTTACTACTTGTAGTTTTATTTTGTTCCGCTTTATCGTCTTTAGCAACCATAAAATCGCTTAAAACAAAGGTGTTTGAATTGACGTTAAAATTTCCTTGTAAATTAGAACTACTCAATAAAAAACCTAATAAATTAGTGATGGTTCCTGTTGCATTCAAATCGCTTTTACCTGTTCGTGCATTAAAATTATTTAAGGTTACAGTTGCAGGATTAAAAGTCATATCAGCTTTTGAAATTTGAATAGGATTGATGATATCTTCTGACGAAAACACAAAATCAGTGACACTCATTGTTCCTGAATTTTTTATACGTTCAAAAGCGTTCGTTTCAATGGCTTTCATATCAAAAGCAGTATTAATTTTTGCTTTTAAAATACCACTTAACTCATTTTTTAACTCTAAAGGATAGGCTTTTGTAATGTTTCCTAAGTTAAGCGTGCCATCAATGGTCGCATTGACCAACATGTTTTTGCTAATGTTTTTTAAGGTTGCAGACGATTTAAAAACATCGTTATCTATCTTAAAATTCAATGTATTGATGTTCACATACGTGTCGTCAGCATTTCCTGTGTCATTTTTTATAGATGTATTAATGACGATATTTTCGACACGTTTTGGCAAATCAGGATATTTAAACGATGCATTATTGGAAGTAATGCTAATATCTAAAGTTGGAATGGTTTCGTCTGACACCAACCCTTTTATAGTGCCTTTTACCTTAAAATCGCCTGTGGTTTCTACATTTTCAATGTTTTTGGAATAAGTTTCAGGAATCACTGCTAAAAAATCTTTAAATGACGACCCAGGATTTTCAAATGAAATGTCAACATCTTGTCCTTTTTCAACCATTTGCACATAACCTTTAAACTCAATTGGCAATTGGTTGATGTAACCTTTGTTGTCTTTAAAGCTGTATTTGCTGTTGTTCAAATCCATATCAATCAAGGCATCTAACTTAATATGGTTGTTGTTTAAGTATTTGGTGCTGTCCATAATTAGACTCACATTGGCTTCTGTTTTGGTGTCCAATTCTGATAAATCACCAGAAAAAATGCCTTTTCCGTTATGGTTTAATTCGGTGATATAAAATTCGGTTTTTGAACCTTCATCCAAATAAGTTAAGGCACTATTTTTTATGTTGTAATCTTTTATGTCAAAAGCAAAACCTTTATTTTTTTCAGAAGAAGAAGATGTGTTTTCTTTTTCTTTGGTAATATCGTAATTGTTGTTGCCCAAAGCATCTGTTTTGAGTGTTAATAAGGCTTCGCCAACTGAAATGGAGTTGACAGTAATTGGACCTTCATCAGCACTTTTGAACAATTCTTTGACAGACATAGAAAAGGCGATATTTTTTGCCGTAAGAAAAGTTTCGTCTTTAAAAGGTTCAAAATTGGTAATGACCAAATCACTTACTTCTACATGTGCTTGCGGAAAACTTTTAAAAAGGCTCAAGCTCACATCACTAAACTCTACATTAGCATTGAGGTTTTGGTTGATAAAGTTTTTAACCATATCTTTTATTTGTGATTGAAACACAAATGGAAGTGCCAATAACAAGGCAATGATGATGAGTAGCGTAATTCCTGTAATTTTTAGAGCTTTTTTCATTTAAAAATTTAGTTTGTCATTTCCATAAATCCTGAAAATTTAAAGAGGAAATGTTATGGTTTTAGTAGTTATATATACGCAAATTTCGGTGTAATAGTTGCTGAACTGTTAAAGTTTAATAAAATTTTAGCAAATTTTAGTGTAGTTGAATCTCTTCGTTAGTTTTTAGGTTAAAACGTTTTTTGAATAAGTACACGCCAAAATACAAAAAAGGAGTGTCACAAAGTGCTATAAACGCCTTAAACACAAAACCAGCTACAAATAAGCCAAGAAATTTATCCCAAGCAATGATATTAAAAGAACACAAAAGCACTAAAATGGTGAGCGTATCAATAAATTGTGATGAAAAAGTAGAAAAATTATTGCGTATCCAAAGGTGTTTGCCTTTAGTAACGCGTTTCCAAAAATGATAAATTCTAATATCAATAAATTGTGCAAATAAATAGGCCATCATACTTGCAAAAACAGCAATAGCAGTGTTGCCAAAAACGGTTGAAAACATACCATCTGTTACAGGCGACCAGCTTGTTGCAGGTGCAATATCAGAAACCAAAACAATGCTTAGTGAAAATAAGGAAGCAAAAATACCAGTGACCACAACTTGGTTTGCACGTTTTTTACCATAAACTTCACTTATTAAATCGGTTATTAAAAATGTGATTGGATATGGCAAAATACCAACAGAAAGCTCAAATAATTTGGTGCCAAAAACTTCTAAATGAAATGGATACCAATAAAAAAACTTTTGAAAAATAAGATTAGAAACGACTAAAGAAGTTATAAATAAAGCTGATAAAATTAAGTAAATACGCTGTGCAGCAAGTTGGTCTTTTAAAGTCATAATTGTGAATAAATACTTAGCACAAATATAGCCTAAAGTGATTTTGTTTTCTTTATTTTGGCATTAATTATGGATCAACCTCATAAAGTTTACATAGCACTTGGAAGTAATAAAGGCGACAGATTTAAACATCTGCAAGATGCTATTGACCTTATTTTTAATAGAATAGGAAAAATCAATATCATTTCAAAAGTCTATAATACACCAGCTTTTGGATTTGAAGGCGATGATTTTTTAAACACTTGTATTTTTATAGAAACAGATATTTCATCAGATAAAGTGATGACCCAATTGCTTGCTATTGAAACCAAACTTGGCAGAACACGCAGCAATACAGAAACTTATGAAGCGCGAACCATTGATTTAGACATGTTGTTTTTTGATGATGAAATTATAGACACCAAGTTGTTGCAAATTCCACATCCTGAAATGCACAAACGCAAATTTGTTTTGCAACCGTTGCATGATATTGCTCCAAAAATGTTGCATCCAAAATTCAACACAACTGTTTTAGAAATGTTGAACGATTGCGATGATAAAAGCGCTGTTGAAGCTATTAAAATTTGGTTGAAAAATCCGAGTAAACAATTCCATTTTTCTAATTATAATTACATTGCTATTGAAGGAAATATTGGCGCAGGAAAAACAAGTTTAGCTCATAAAATAGCACAAGATTTTAATGCGAAATTGATTTTAGAGCGTTTTGCTGACAATCCGTTTTTGCCAAAATTTTACAAAGAGCCACAACGTTATGCCTTTACGTTAGAAATGTCTTTTTTAGCAGATCGTTATCAGCAAATTAGCGACGATTTATCGCAACTCGATTTGTTTAAAGATTTTATGGTAAGCGATTATGATATTTATAAATCGTTGATTTTTTCAAAAATCACTTTACCAGAAGACGAATTTAAACTCTACCGAAAGCTCTTTTATTTGATGTATAAAGACATTGCTAAACCAGAATTGTATATCTATTTATATCAAAATACAGCACGTTTACAAGAAAATATTAAAAAGCGTGGACGCGATTATGAACAGAATATTGAGAATGCGTATTTGGAGAAAATTAATTCGGGCTATTTAGAATTTCTAAAAAATCAAAAAGAACTCAATGTAAAGATTATTGATATTTCTGATAGAGATTTTGTGGAAAAACGGGAGGATTATTTGTGGATTTTAGGGCAGATTTCAAATTAAAAAATTCCAAATTCCAAATTCCAAATTCCAAATTTGCGTCTTTCCGACTTGGCGAGAGCTACTAATTTTGAACTTTCATCTTCGCAAACACATCCCAAACCACCACACCACAACTCACTGAAATATTCAAGGAATGCTTGGTTCCAAACTGTGGAATTTCCAAAATCAAGTCGCTTGCCGAGACCACGTTTTGAGCAACGCCTTTTACTTCATTGCCAAATACTAATGCGTAAGTTGTTTGCTTTTTAGGTGTAAAGTCGTTCAACATTACAGCATTTTCAGCTTGCTCAATAGAAGCTACAATGACATTTTCAGATTTTAATTTTTCAATAAGTTCTATGGTGTTTTCAACATATTCCCAAGCAACCGTTTCGGTGCTTCCCAAAGCGGTTTTATGAATATCTTTATGAGGAGGTGTTGCAGTAATACCACACAAATAGATTTTTTCAATCAAAAAAGCGTCACTTGTTCTAAAAACAGAACCAATATTGTTCAAACTTCTAATATTGTCCAATACAATAATCAATGGTGTTTTTTTAGTCTCTTTAAATTCTTCGACACTCAAACGGTCAAGCTCGCTGTTTTTTAGTTTTCGCATGTTAAAATCTCGTTATAATTGTAGATAACTTATAAGCCTTACATTTTAAAAAACATGAAAATATAAGTACTTTAGCACTCTTACAATTTTAGCAAAAATACTATTAAAACCTATAAAACCATTGGCAAAAGCAGCTAAAAAGGAAACGCCTTTAATGAAACAGTACAATGCTATCAAAGCAAAGTATCCTGATGCCTTGTTATTGTTTCGTGTGGGCGATTTTTACGAAACCTTTGGTGAAGATGCTGTAAAAGCGTCTAAAATATTAGATATTATTTTAACCAAACGAGGTGCAGGAAGTGAAACTGAAACCGAATTAGCAGGTTTTCCGCATCATTCGTTAAACACCTATTTGCCAAAATTGGTCAAAGCGGGTTGTCGTGTTGCTATTTGTGACCAATTAGAAGATCCAAAGCAAACCAAAACCATTGTAAAACGTGGTGTGACCGAATTAGTCACTCCTGGAGTTGCCTTAAATGATGATATTTTACATTCTAAAACCAATAACTTTTTAGCAGCCGTTTATTTTGGGCAGAAGTACGTTGGTATCTCGTTTTTGGATGTATCCACAGGCGAATTTTTAATATCGCAAGGCAATGAAGAATACGTTGATAAATTGCTTCAAAATTTCAATCCGAGTGAAGTATTGGTATCAAAACCGAAGAAAAACGACTTTGCAAAAGTTTTTGGAAACCAGTTTCATAGTTTTTTTATGGAAGATTGGGTATTTCAGGACGATTATGCCAATGAAACCTTGCTGAAACATTTCAATACCAAATCGTTAAAAGGTTTTGGGATTGACAATTTATATGAAGGTATTGTTGCCTCAGGAGCTATTTTACATTATTTAGCCGAAACGCAACATCATCAATTACAGCACATTACATCCATTCAGCGTATTACTAAAGATGAGCACGTTTGGATGGATAAGTTTACCATCAAAAATTTAGAGCTTTACCACTCGTATAATCAAAATGCGGTGACGCTTATTGATGTCATCGACAAAACCAATTCGCCAATGGGAGGACGTTTACTCAAACGTTGGTTGGCATTGCCTTTGGTACGTATTGATAGTATAAAACAACGTCATGATGTGGTCAATTTCTTTTTGAAGGAAGCGACGCTATTGACAAAACTTCAAAATCAGGTTAAGAAAATTGGCGATATTGAACGTTTAATTTCTAAAGTGGCGACGAGCAAAATCACTCCACGTGAAGTGGTTCAACTCAAAAATGCTTTAGAAGCTATTATTCCCATTCAAACATTAACGACACAATCTGATAACAAAGCGTTACAATCCATTGGAAATGCTTTAGAATTGTGTGAAGAATTGCGTCAACGCATCAAAGCGACCTTAAATGAAGATGCACCAGTTAATATCCTAAAAGGAAATACAATTTCTTCAGATTATTCTTCAGAATTGAAAGAACTACGTGATTTAGCCTTTTCTGGAAAAGATTATCTCGATACAATGCTAGAACGCGAAAGTGAACGTACAGGCATCACATCACTCAAAATTTCTTCCAATAATGTTTTTGGATATTATATTGAAGTGCGTCATTCACAAAAAGATAAAATCCCACACCATTGGATTCGTAAGCAAACTTTGGTCAATGCTGAACGTTATATTACCGAAGAATTAAAAGAATACGAAACTAAAATTCTTGGAGCCGAAGAACGTATTTTGGAAATTGAACAGCGTTTATTTGCTGAATTAGTGAGTTGGATGGCACAGTTTATTCCGCAAGTTCAAATAAATGCAGCATTGATTGCACAATTAGATTGTTTGTCTGGCTTTGCACAATTAGCTAAAGAAAACAATTATGCACGACCTGAAATACACGAAGCCTTTACATTAGATATAAAAAATGGGAGACATCCAGTCATTGAAAAGCAATTGCCACATGGCGAGCCTTATATTGCGAATGATGTTTATTTAGATAGAGATACGCAACAAATCATTATGATTACAGGACCAAATATGTCTGGTAAATCGGCTATTTTACGTCAAACAGCTTTGATTGTGTTGTTGGCTCAAATGGGAAGTTTTGTGCCTGCTGAAGCGGCAACGATTGGGTTAGTTGATAAAATTTTCACGAGAGTTGGTGCAAGTGATAACATTTCGATGGGCGAATCGACCTTTATGGTAGAGATGAACGAAACAGCCTCCATTTTGAATAATATTTCAGACCGAAGTTTGGTATTGTTAGATGAAATTGGTCGAGGGACTAGTACCTACGATGGAATTTCAATTGCTTGGGCTATTAGTGAATATTTGCATGAACATCCAAGCAAAGCAAAAACTTTATTCGCAACGCATTACCACGAGTTGAATGAAATGACAGAAACCTTTAAACGGATTAAAAATTATAATGTTTCCGTTAAAGAATTAAAAGATAATGTGCTGTTTTTGCGCAAATTGGTAGAAGGTGGTAGTCAGCACAGTTTTGGGATTCATGTGGCAAAAATGGCAGGGATGCCACAACAAGTCATCCATAGAGCCAATAAAATTTTAAAACAACTCGAAAAATCACACTCCAACGAAGAGTTAACTGATAAGGTAAAAGCACTCAATAATGAGATGCAATTGAGCTTTTTTAATTTAGATGACCCACTTTTAGAGCAGATTAAAGATGAGATTGTCAACATTGATATTGATGTGCTTACACCAGTGGAAGCACTTATGAAATTGAACGAAATAAAGCGCATGTTGCTGAAAAAGAAGCGAGCTTAAAAAAAAGTGTTTTTTTTAATAAAAAGGCTTTGCTTTTATAAGAATTGTATTAAATTTGCCCTCGCAATTATGACAAACGTTCATTATTTTAATTGTTATCATGCGAAAGTAGCTCAGGGGTAGAGCATCACCTTGCCAAGGTGAGGGTCGCGGGTTCAAATCCCGTCTTTCGCTCTAAACCAAAGTAATAAAAGTCCAAAGTTGCTCAAGTGGTGGAATTGGTAGACACGCCGGACTTAAAATCCTGTGTCCATTAGGACGTGCGGGTTCAAGTCCCGCCTTGAGTACAAAGCCTTACAGAAATGTAAGGCTTTTTTATTTTGAGAAGGTTTTGAAACTAATTTTCTTAAATAAAAAAAGCTTCACTAATAAAGAGAAGCTTTTTTAAAGACTAATTCAAGTTTAGATAAATTTAGAGTTTTATTAATTTTGAAGTTACAATTTGACCGTTTGTAGCTTCAATTTTTGCTAAATACATATTTTGAGTTAATTCAGAAATATCAAAAGTATCGGTTGGACTAAAATTTCCTTTGAATGCTTTTACTAATTTTCCTGTGAGGTCAAAAATATGGACTGAGGTTGCCGATTTATTTATTTTGAATATGTTTTTAACAAGGTTTGGATACAGTTTAAAATTATCAAAGGTAGTATCTTCTAAACCTAAAGTTACAGCATAGGTATATTCTGTAGTAGGTTTCCAATAAATATTAGCATTTGCGGCTCCATTCCAATCATCAGCAAAATAAACAGAATACCCAGTAATATTTGTGTTGTTTAAAGTAACATTAAAAGTTTCTGCACCATCATTTATAGAAACAGACATTGTTGTTGCGCTATTTAAAGTGAATTTAAATTTAAAATCAGCATAAGTTTGAGAACCACCAATTGATGAAGCATTTACAGTACCACCAGATGAAACCACTTCCCAAGGGTCATTTGCTCCAGTATTTCCATTTAAATTTACTTGAACGGCATAATTACTAATTCTATCATTCCAAGATGTCATGGAAGGGTTTGATAGCAATGCCACACCAATTTGACCATACGATGCTTGTGTTGCTGCAACAGTTATGGTAAAACTGTCTCCAACCGCCATAGTTGAAGGAGTTCCATCTATAAGACCAGTTTCCGTAAAGGCTCTCCATGCTACAGATTGTTTGGCACCAGCACCATTTGCCCACATGCCAAATTCATCAGCACCATTATCAAAATAACCTCCAGAATCATAATAAAACGCATTGTAATTTGCCAGACGTTGTGGATATTGAACTGTTGTTTGTGCACTTAAACCAAGTGACAAAATAAAAAAAAGAAAGCAGTAAATTTTTCCCATAATCTTTAATTTTAGTTAATAATCAATTGTTTTGTTACTGAATTAGATTTGTAATCCAATTTGACGATATATAAACCTTGTGCTATTTTTGACACATCAAATTCGTGTTTTGCTTCAAAATGCCCTTTGAGATTATAAATTAACTTACCTGTAGTATCATATATAGTAACACCATCTACAGCTTTGTTAATTTGGAATGTTTTTGAAGCAGGATTTGGATATAAACTAAAACTGGCATTAGCAACATTATCATCAATGCCTAAGGTGGCTGCTTTGTTACCATAAATTTTAAATTGACCAGCAGCAATTGTAATTGGATTGGTTGTGGAGGTGACATTAAGCGTTGTATTGCCTGAATCATCCATTAAATCATACCAAGTTCCTGTGTAAGGAAAATCAGGAGTTATGTTTTGTGAAGTCACATCAAAATTGGCAAGAACGACCACGTTTTTAAGCTGAGTTGAAGGTATGCTATTGTCATAAATATAAATTTTTGGCGTTAGAGTTCCAGAATTGATGCTGTAATCGCCTTCAAAAACAGATTCTTCCGTTTTTAGTTTGATGAGTCGAGCCCAATCATTATAGATTTGATTTCTATTGGTGTTTCCTAACCAGTTGTCAACCCATTGTGGTTGTGGTTTGGTATCTAATTTACAATCAGGGTTGTTAACGGAACCATTATTACAGGTAAAAATGGAGTTATCCATGCCTAATTCTCCAAAATGCCAAATCATTTTTGGTCCAGGAATGGTTAAACTTACAGCACCAAGAGCTGACATTCTTGATAATGCTGTGTTAAGGTTTTTTACATCATGTCCAGAGTTAGTAGAATTTCCATATTGTAAATTTTTGTACATCAAGCGTTCTTCATCATGGCTTTCAGCGTAGCCCATAACACGATTACCAGTAAAACCATGACTATTACTTCCCATTCTGTTAATGTTAGAACCCGATGCATAACCCATTGTTAGTTGGTTATATGGCTCGGTCATTTTTCCCCACATCATGACACCTTTTCCTTCGTCAATTCTGTAATTTGCCCATTGTTGTTCTTCGTTATCTTGCCCTAAATGTTCAAAAATGACATAACTTGATGGATCTAATGACCAAGAATAATCGGCATATCCTTTTAAAATATCGACGCGATCTTGTTGGTAAGCGTTAGTACCTGTTTCATCACTTGCAGAGCAGCATTGTGTAAAGCCTTTGGTTAAATCCCAACGGAGCCCATCAATTTTAAAATCTTGAATCCAATGCTTAATAACGCGATGCACATAATTTTGAGTTATCGCTTGTGAGTGATTAAAATCGTCTCCAACACTATAAGCGTGTTTAGCTGTTTGATTAAAGTATGGATTTTCAGAACTTGGACCTCCCCAACCATCTCTGTCAGGATCGTCCATCCACATGCGAACCATTGGATTTCGTCCAAAAGCGTGATTTAAAGCTACATCCAAAATGACTGCAATACCATTTTCATGGCATAAATCAATAAACTCTTTCAGTTTGTTTTCTGTGCCATAAAATTTATCTAATGCCATATGAAAAGCGGTATTGTATCCCCAACTTTCGTTGCCTTCATACTCCATGACAGGCATCAACTCAATAGCATTGATGTTTAAGTTTTTGAAATAATCTATTTTATCAATCAAATCTTGATAATTTCTATCTGCATCAAAGTCTCTGATTAGTAATTCATAAACCACTAAATCTTCCTTTTTAGGTTTGTTAAAATTTGTGACTTGCCAATTATAAGGTGTTTGACCTGTTTGAAGCACAGTAACTTCACGTTGTTGACCAGCAGGATATGGTGGAAGGTTAGGATAGGAGGTTGCTGGAATATAAGGATCGTCAAAAGGAGATAAAACTAAGGTTGAAAAAGGATCTGCTGTTTTTACTTCAGCAGGCGAATTAGCTACAGGATTAAGAGCATACACCCAATATTGATAGGTTTCTATTTGTCCAGAAGTGAGTCCTGTTAATTCGAGCCAAAATTTGGTGGATGATGGATCTTTTTTCATCAAATAGGAAGCGGTTGGATTGTAATTGTTAAAACTACCAGCCACATAAACAAAATCTTTGTTTGGGGCGTCTAAAACCAAGGTTGCTTTTGTTGGGTCTGATGAATTATAATTGATGCCATCTACCATATTGGCTGGTAAGCTTGCAGTGGTAACTGTTGGAGCAATGATTAATTCAAATGAATTTTCGCCTGTTTCAGTTTCTCCCTGAGGTGTTCCAACTATTTTGACAGTACCTCCTGTGGTAAGATTGCTAAGAGTTGTACTGTAATTTGGGAATCCATTTCCTGAAGTCAAAAAGTTGTTGTTTAAATAAACTTCAAAAGCTCCTACGGTTGATACCCCTTGATACTTCATATTTGCTTTGATTTGAAGGCTTCCACCTGAGCTGACTACTACAGGGTTAGAGGTAGGTTTTGTAATAGTTACTAAAACTTTTCCAACAGGCGTTAAGAAGTCTTGTGTTTTTTTATCGCCAGTGCCATCTTTTGCTTTTACAAGGATTCCCATTTTTGAGATTCCTGATACATTAAAAAACGTATTTGGAGTCAATGTAAAACTATAAGTTCCATTACCATTGTTGGTAAGCTTTTGAGCTTCATTTGAAGCATCCCAAGTACCATTGGTTGGAGAATCTCCAGCTAAGTTACCATTAAGGTCAAAATACCAAGCCCATAAATAAATGTTGTTAGGCTGTCCTGCATTCCATATGGTTGGGTTTACGTTTGAAACGGTAATGGTAATTTGTTCATCTTCATTAAAAGATGAAGGACTAATACTGAAGGTTGCATTTTGAACTTGTGCAAAACAAGGTGTTGATAGGATTGAAAGAAATAAAAACTGTAAAAATCGTTTCATAATAGTTTTATTTAGACAAAAAAGGCTATGCAAAAAACATAGCCTTTTTGTATTGAAATAGAATTATATAGGTATTACTATTCTAAAGTAATTACTTTAGTAACAGTGTTTACTGTTAATAAATAAGTTCCAGTTGTTCCAATAAAGGCAAAGTTGCTGTCGCCATCCATAGCGTTTGTGAAATTAGCATCAATGGTATAACCTAAATCTTCGTAATATGGATAGTTACGTCCAGAATCCCAATTGGTCGCTTCAGTAAAGAATCTGAAGTTGTTATCAGCACCTCCATTATTTTGGAAGTTGACATTTCCTGAATAGATACCATCACCAGTACATAATAATTGTACAGGAGTTGCCCATCCCCAACCAGCATCTGGCACACCAGCACCTACCAACCAAAGTTGGTCAAACTCGCAAGTTCCAGTGGCTTGAGGTTCGCCTAAGGTGATGGTTTTGTTAACCGTATCAACAGTTAAGAAAAATTGACCTGTTGTTCCAACAAACGCAAAATTGCTGTCGCCATCCATAGCATTTGCGAAATTAGCGTCAATGGTGTAACCTAAATCTTCATAATATGGATAGTTACGTCCAGAACCCCAATTGGTTGCTTCTGTAAAGAATCGGAAGTTGTTATCAGCGCCTCCATTGTTTTGTAAGTTTACATTGCCAGAATACACGCCATTGCCAGTACAAGGTAATTGTACAGGAGTTGCCCAACCCCAACCAGCATCTGGTACACCAGCACCTACTAACCAAAGTTGATCGAACTCGCAAACGGCTTCTTCGCTTGAATTATTTTGAGGTAGCACTAAAGTTAAGGCTTGTGCACTTGAAAATGCTTCTAAACCACCTGTTCCTGCAAAGGATCTTAATCTGAAAGACACAGTTCCTGTATCTGGGTTTTCAGTATTTGGGTCGTTGTCTAAACCGGCTTGTGCAGCAAAGCCTAACATATCTCCAATAGTTATTGAAATTTCATTTGCAGTAGTTGAACCTACCACTTCCATATCGCTAAAATCACCTGTAATAGATTTTTGTAGTTCGTAAGTGATATTTGTTGGAACTCCCATATCTGGTGTGTTCCATGTAAAGCGTTCTCCTAAGTTGCCAGCGGTTGCTGGTGTCAAAATATATTCTGATGAGAATGAGTTTGTAAAGCTTAATTCTGAGTTGTTGGCTACAAAAACGACATCGTCTTCAGTTTGACAAGAATTAAAACCTATTAAGGCTATAATTAATAATCCTAAAATTTTTAAATTTTTCATGTGTTTATTTTTTTTAATATCCTTCGTTTTGTTGTAAGTTGGTGTTTACACCTAAATCTGTTGCTGGTATTGGCATTAAGTCTCTGTAGGCTTCTGTGGTTACACCTTGAGCAACATTTCCTTTCCAAGGCCAAACACCACTATCAGAGAATTTTCCAAATCGGATTAAGTCTGTTCTTCTGTGGCCTTCCCAAAATAATTCTCTGGAGCGTTCAGAAAGTATAAAGTCTAATGTTAAATCAGATTGACTAATATCGCCACTGGTATTTCCATAAGCGCGTTCTCTTAATAGGTTGATGTATGTTACTGCATCTGCAGCAGATCCACCACCACCTCTTAGGTTAGCTTCTGCATACATTAAATAAGCATCAGCTAATCTAAACATTGGAAAGTCTGTATCTGGCATGTCTCCAGTTGCATCAGAACCTTGATTTCCATTAACGTCGACATTTCTAAATTTTTCAATAGCATATCCATTGTTAAATGCAGATACGTTTGTGATTTCTTTTGATTGTCCTGCTGTATAAAATAAGGCTCGACCATCAGCTGAGTTTTCTTCACCTGGAAATTGGTCAACAAATGTTGATGTTGTTCTAATGCCTGCCCAACCACCATTAATACCGTAGTTTGCAGGTACCATACTACCACCAACAGGTGCATGTACCAAAAAGGTCATGCCTCCGTAAGATTGTGTATGAATTCCATCAAAAGTGATAGGAAAAATAACTTCACTTTGTGTTCCATTAGAATCATTATCGGCTAAAAACAACTGGTAATAAGGATTAGGTGCAATTGAATAGCCTGCATTAATGATTTTTGTGGTATAGGTGATTACCTCAGTATAGCGTGGAGTGCCTGTATAAACTTCAGCATTTAGATAAAGTTTAGCCAAAAGCATCCAAACAGCTGCTTGGTCAGCACGACCATATTCGTTTTGTCTTGCAGGTACGATGGTGTTTTCAATATCTAAAAGTTCAGATTCAACATAATTAAACAAATCTGCTCTTTGGATTTGTTGTGGTAAGAAAGCACCAATTGGGTCATTTTCTGTTACAAAAGGAACATTTCCAAACAAATCCATAGCATGCCAATAAGTTAAAGCTCTCATAAAACGAACTTCGGCTCTGTAATTATGAATTTCGGCACGTAAAGCATCATCAGTACCTCTGGCATCCAATTTGGCATCGGTTGTTTGACGCAAAAATTCATTGGTTAAAGCTACTTGATACATTATTCTACTGTACATGGTTCTGATAAATTCATTTCCAGAAGTCCAGGTTTGTGAGTGCAAATCTTTAATGGTACCATCATTCCAACCTATGATGGCTTCATCGGTGGTTAGTTCTTGCATGGACCAGTATAATCTCAAATAATTTGAAAATCCTTCGTCTAAACCTGATAAATCAGCATCTCCAGCAGGTCCTTGTTGTCCACTTACTGAAATACCTGCATAAATTTTAGCTAAGAAAGCTTTGTATGCTGTAGGGTCAGAAAATGCAACATCTGCTGTAAGACGGTTGTCTTCAGGCTGTAAATCTAAATCACTTTCACATGACTGTACAAACAGGAGCATGATGAATGCAAAAAAGATGGTTTTCATTGTTCTTAACATAGCGTTGTGTTTAATATTATTAGTCATCATATTAAAAAGTAAAATTTAATCCAAGTACATAAGTTTGTGGTCTTGGATAGAAATTATTGTCGATTCCGTTTGAAATCTCAGGGTCTAAACCATCATACTTAGTAATTGTAAATAGGTTGGTAGCCGTTAAAGATGCTCTAAGATTGATTTTTTCACCTGGAATTAAATAGCCTATAGAAACGTTGTCCAATTTTACGAAATCAGCACGTTGTATGTATAAATCTGAAAATAGATTTTGGTTCATAAAATGGGTTGCTAATACGCTGGCATGTCCATTTGGATAGTAATTACCTGGTGCATCTGTAACTGTAGTTGTATTACCTCGGTCTGAAGCGACGTTGTTATACATGTAATTTCCAAAGCTGCCTCTAAAGGTAAAACTAAAATCTAAATTTTTGTAATTGATGGTATTGGTCAAACCTGCATATACATCAGGTGTCGCTTTTTTGTATGCTTGTTTATCGGCTTCAGTTATTTGATTATCACCATTAACATCTACATAAGCACCTTCTATTGGGTTGCCATCTGCATCATATACTTGACGGAACACGTAAAATGTGGATGGGTCTAATCCTGCTTTCCATAGCTGGATTTTGTTTCCAACGCCACCAGATATACCTCCTTGTGCAATAAAGAAATTTGGATCATTACCTAAAGAAAGTTTTGTGATTTTGTTTTTTTGCAAAGTTGCATTAACGGCTAATTCCCAATTAAACGTATCAGATTTTGCAAGTACACCATTTAAGCTCAATTCTAAACCTTTACTTTGTATGGATCCAACATTGGTGGTCAATAAATCGGATAGGTTAGAGCCTGCGGCCGTTGGAACGGTTGCCAATAAATCATCAGTTTCTCTGTAATAACCATCAATTGTACCAGTTAATCGATTGTTAAAGAATCCAAAATCTAAGGCTAAGTTGTATTGAGAGGTTTCTTCCCATTTTAAGTTTTGGTCAAATTCTTCAGGGCGTAAAGTTGTTACAAAAACATCACCCATTTGGACACTTGCATCTTCTCTACCTGGAGTGTAAACACCTAAGTAACCGTAATTTTGTCCTATTTCTTGTTGTCCTGTTTTACCCCAACCTGCTCTTAGTTTTAAATTAGAAAAGAAAGAGTCTTGTAAAAAGGTTTCATTGCTAAGTTTCCATCCAACAGAAACTCCAGGGAAATTACTCCATCTATTATCTGGGCCAAAACGAGAGGAACCATCACGTCTATAGCTTAAGGATACTAAATATTTGTCTGCAATGTCAAAGCTTGCACGAGCAAAATAGGATTCTAATGAGTTTCGGTTGATGATTGGATCTCTATCTACAAAAGAGCTTGCGGTTTCAGTTTCTTGTCTGTCAGATCTGATAAAAAATTCTTGATAAGAATGTCCTGCAGTTACATCGACATTTGTATTAATAGAAGCCACCGCTTTTTTATAGTTAAAGTAAAAATCTAATAAAGTGTTTCTATTTAACCCTTGATAAAAATTCTTGTAATTAAAACTACCTGAATTGTTTGGATTGGCAGGACTGTATTGTTTGCCACTTAATTCGGAATAATCAACACCTGCATTTAAGTTAAAGGTCAAGTCTTTTAAAAACCAGAATCTATAATCTATATTAAAATTGGTAATATTACGTTTGTTACGCGCTCTGTTATTATCTTTAGCCAAAGTAAACACAGGGTTTACAGGAGCTAAATTTTCTCCTAAATATTGAAAATAGCTTCCATCACTATTATAAACTGATTGTGTTGGGTCAAAAGCTACTGCGGCACCAATTGCACCTTTATTGGCAAATTTGTTATCATCTAAAATACCTTTGGTTGTTAAGGTTAATTTTAAATCATCATTTAATAAACGTTGTACAAATGATAAGTTTAAAGCGTTACGTTCATACAAATCGCCTGTTAAAACCCCTTGTTGTGAGGTGTGATTGAGCGTTGCACGATAATTGAAGTTTTCATACCCTTTAGAAACAGTTAAATTATGAATGGCACCAATGGCTGTTTGGTAAATTTCTTTTTGCCAATTGGTGTCAGAGTTACCCAATAAGCTTGCATTCAAATTAGAATCGGTTTCTGCAATGGTTCTAAACTCATCTGCTGAAAGGACATCAACATAATCACTAACTCTTGATGACGATGCTTTTAAATCGTACTCAAATTTTAATGGTGTATTGGTTTTTCCTTTTTTAGTAGTAATTAATATGACACCATTAGAGGCTCTTGAACCATAAATGGCTGTTGCAGATGCGTCTTTTAAAATTACAAAATCTTCAATGTCATTTGGGTTAATGGCGTTTAATTGGTTTCTCACACCTTGAACACCACGTTGGTCTAATGGTAAGCCATCTACTACAATTAATGGTGAATTATTGGCTGTTAATGAAGCGCCACCTCTAATTCTGATTTCTGATCCTCCTCCTGGATCTCCACCATCAGAAGTGATACGTACACCAGCAGATTTACCAGCTAATAGCTGCTCTGGCGATACAATAGCACCTTGGTTAAACTCGTCAGTTGATACTTTTTCAACGGCTCCTGTAGCATCTTGTTTGGTTGTTGAACCGTATCCAATTAGTACAATTTCGTCTAATTGTGCAGTATCTTCTGCTAAAGTAATATCTAATGGGTTTTGTCCATTGTACGTTATTTCTTGCGTTTTAAAACCCACATAAGAATAAACGATAATATCACCAGATTTAGCAGTAATGGTATAATGGCCATCAAAATCGGAAGTAGCTCCTGTTGATGTGCCTTTAATTAAAATGTTAACTCCTGGTAAAGGTAATGCGTTAGCTTGGTCTGTTATGGTACCTTTTACGGTTGTTTGAGATAACAACATTGAGGGGATAAAAAATACGAATAACCATAAGCTATTTAAAAATGTTTTCATACACTATTTTTAAAGTTAGTTGCGTTTTTTAATTCTTTATATTTTCACTTCTTGGGTTAAATCTATGTAAATTTTATGTTAAATTTTGAAGACTTATTGTGATATACACAACGAAAACGTTTTCGTGTTGACAACTTTTTATGATTTTGCAAAAAAAGGTCTGATTTTTATAAGAAATTAGAGATTTTAATAGGCGTAACAAGTTTCTTTGTAACTTACAAAATAATCGTAAAACCTCATATTTTTTGCCGTTAAAATTTATTATATTACTTTGACAAAAATTAAGGTCCACTAATGGCTATGAAAAAACAAATTACATTAAAACAAATTGCTAAAGAGCTCGATGTTTCTATATCAACAGTATCAAAAGCATTGCGAAATAGTATTGAAATTAGTGAAGATACCAAAGATAAAATACAAGCTTTTGCTAAATTATATAACTATAGACCTAATAATATAGCCTTAAGTTTAAAAAATAGAAAAACTAAGACCATTGGTATTATTATTCCAGAAATTGTACACCATTTTTTTTCTAAAGTCATTAGAGGCATTGAGTTGGTAGCCAATAAACGTGGTTATAATGTTATTGTTGGACTTTCAAATGAGTCGTTTGATAAAGAAGTTATCAATATGCAAATGTTGGCTAATGGAAGTATTGATGGTTTTATTCTTTCAATTTCAAAAGAAACCTTGTTGCAACAAGACTATCACCATTTTAACGAAACCATCAACCAAGGAATGCCTATTGTGATGTTTGATAGAGTCGTGAATGAAATTAATTGCGATAAAGTAATTATTGACGACCTAAAAGGGTCTAAAAATGCTGTAAATAAACTGCTGGATAATGGTTGTAAACAGGTAGCAATTATAACTACTAAAGATTATGTAAGCGTTGGAAGATTAAGAACCCAAGGGTATTTAGAAGCTTTTGAGGAACATAAAATGAGTCCAAACGCCAATTTGATTTTAAAAGTAGATGACGCCTTAGTTTCTGAAGACCATATAGAGTCATTAGAGACCGAAGTAGAGCAGTTGTTTAAAAACAATACAAAAATTGATGGTGTTTTTGCTGTAAATGAGTTATATGCTATCATTGCCATGAAGGTTGCTCGAAAATTAGGATTAAAAATACCTGAAGATGTTCAGTTTATCGGATTTACAGATGGTGTATTATCCAAACACGCAACACCAAGTTTAACAACCGTAAGCCAACACGGACAGCAAATGGGCGAAAAAGCTGCAGAATTACTTATAGATAAATTAGAAAAAGATGATCAGGATGACCACTATCAAACCGTTGTTATTGAAACCGAACTTATCCTAAGAAATTCAACCAAATAGAAAATTTATAGTACAAAATTTAAAAACTTTAGTATATTTACCACCAAATCAAAACTTATATTTTCACTTCTTACCTTAAGTTTTGATAAGTTTTATCGCTTATCAATAGTATTAATTTAAACATACTATTAATGAAAAAGCGTGCCTTAAGTTTTTGGGAAATTTGGAACATGAGTTTCGGTTTTCTGGGAATTCAATTCGGTTTTGCCCTTCAAGGAGGCTTTATGTCTCGTATATTTCAAACCTTAGGAGCTGATAAAGATGCTATTCCATTATTGTGGATTGCTGCGCCTTTAACAGGTTTATTGGTGCAACCTATTATTGGTTATCTAAGTGATAGAACTTGGAGCCCACGTTGGGGAAGACGAAAACCTTATTTTCTTATTGGCGCCATTTTAAGTTCTCTGGCTTTATTTTTTGTGCCCTATTCTCCAATACTTTGGGTAGCTGCAGGATTTTTATGGATTCTTGATGCGTCCATAAATATTTCAATGGAGCCTTTTAGAGCTTTGGTAGCCGATAAACTTACAGAAACACAGCGGACTTATGGTTTTGTGGTACAAACGCTTATTATTGGTATTGGTACTTGGATTGCCAGTAATTTACCATGGTTAGTGTCTCAATTAGGTGTTAGTGATGCTGCGCCTTCGGGAGTCATACCAAATTCGGTAAAAATTGCTTTTGCTATTGGTGCATTTGTATTTTTAATAAGCATTTTGTACACCGTTTTTACTACTTCTGAATATCCACCAGAAGACATGGATGCTTTTGAAAAAGAAAAAGCAAAGAAAAACCAATTTATACCAGATATTATTAAAAATATTGGAGGCATGCCTTTGACCATGAAAAAATTAGGGATTATCCAATTTTTTAGCTGGTTTGCTTTTTTTACGATGTGGAGTTTAGCAAATCCTGCGTTGACAGAACATGTATTCCATACACCAGCACCAATTCAGGCTGCTTTTGATATGTCTATTCCTGCTCAGGTACAAGCTTATGATATGGCTAATACAGCATTTCAAAAATCTTCAAATCTTGTTGGCTCAGCAATGGGAGTTTATGGATTGTCATCAATGGCATTTGCCTTATTATTAGTGTTTTATACATCAAAAAGAAACATTAACAGAAAATTAGTTCATATGGGTTCATTGATACTTGGAGGTATCGGATTTATTGCAATGTATTACGCATCACCAGAACATCTTATCTATTGCTTTGTACTTATTGGCTTTGCTTGGGGAAGTATTCTTTCTATGCCTTATGCTATGTTGTCTAGCTCTGTCAACCCACAAAAAATGGGAATGTTTATGGGTATTTTTAATATGTTTATTGTAATTCCTCAAATTATCGCAGCGCTTGGAGGCATCAATTTTGTTTCAGGATTATTAGGTGATAAAGCCATCAATGCCATGACAGTTGCAGGCATCAGTTTAATTATTGCAGGTTTGTGTAATTTGTTGATTACCAATAAAAATGCAATTTCATATCAACAAGTAGCAGAGTAAAATGACTAAAAAAGCATTCATATTTGATCTTGATGGTGTTATTGTAGATACTGCAAAATACCATTTTTTGGCTTGGAAAAAGTTGGCGAATAGTATTGGTGTGGATTTTACCGAAGTACAAAATGAACAATTAAAAGGGGTTAGTCGTGTAAAATCGCTTGAAAAGATTTTAGCATGGGGAAATAAAAGCATTAGTGAAGATGAGTTTATGGAATTGATGGCTTTAAAAAATGACGATTATTTAAGTTATATCGAAAAAATGGACGCTCAAGAAATTCTTCCAGATGTTTCTAAAACTTTAGATTTTTTAATGCAAAATAATCAAGCCATCGCATTAGGGTCTGCAAGTAAAAATGCACGTTCTATTCTTCAAAAAGTCAATCTGCTTCACAAATTTCAAGTAATTGTAGATGGCAATGATGTTACCAAAGCAAAACCAAATCCTGAAGTTTTTACAAAAGCAGCAAGTCAACTTCAAATTAAACATACCAATTGTATTGTGTTTGAAGATTCTGTGGCTGGTATTAAAGCCGCAAATATTGCAAGTATGGTTTCTATTGGCATTGGAGATAAAAAAGTGCTTCATGAAGCCGATTTTGTGTTTGATGATTTTACTAAAATAGAAACGGATTTTTTAATCGAATTAATTAATAAATAGGATAAAGAAAAAAGACAAAAGAAAAGAGACAATTATAATTTGCCTTTTTTCTTTTCTCGATACTCTTTCAACTGAAGAAAAAAATGAATCAAGATTATATACAACCAGATTATTGGTCAATTATAGAAGAAGGCTTTGATGCACAACACGTCAAATCGTCCGAAAGTTTATTTAGCATTGGCAATGGAGCCATGGGGCAACGTGCTAATTTTGAAGAACAATATTCTGGTTCTACCTTTCAAGGAAGTTATATTGCAGGCGTTTATTATCCTGATAAAACACGCGTTGGTTGGTGGAAAAATGGCTATCCAGAGTCATTTGCAAAAGTTATTAACGCACCAAATTGGATTGGAATCCATGTGACCATAAATGGTGAAATTCTCGATTTGTTTACCTGTAAAAAGGTCGAAAATTTCAGAAGAGAACTCAACATGAAAGAAGGTTGGTTATCACGAAGTTTTACAGCGACACTTCAAAATGACATCGAAATTAAAGTTGATACAAAACGCTTTTTAAGTTTAGACTTAGATGAACTTGGTGTTATTCAATATAACGTTACACCTTTAAACTCTGATGCAAACATAAGCTTTGAGCCTTATTTAGATGCTGGTATTACCAATGAAGATAGCAATTGGGATGATAAATTTTGGAATATCACACATATTGCCAACAATGCGCATCAAGCTTTTATAGAAGCGCATACCATGAAAACACACTTTCATACCTGTACGTTTATGGAATCATGCTGTTTTATCAATTCAGTTAAAGCAGATTTGACTCCTAAAACTTCTAAAACAGCAACTAAAATTATATTAAAATATGCAGCTTCAATACAACAAAATGACAGCTTTACCATTCAAAAAGTTGGAGGTTACACCGTTGATAGAAATCATGATAAACAGGAATTGGTTTCTGCTGCAAAATCAATTATGTCTAAAGCCAATTTGTTAGGGTTTGAAGGGTTATTAGCATCTCAAAGACAAGCTTGGGCAAAAATTTGGGACATGGCAGATATTAGCATTGATGGTGATGTCAAAGCACAACAAGGCATTCGGTTTAACATCTTTCAGTTAAACCAAACCTACCTTGGTAAAGATGCACGATTAAATATTGGACCAAAAGGCTTTACTGGCGAAAAATATGGAGGAAGTACCTATTGGGATACCGAAGCCTATTGCATCCCTTTTTATATGGCAACCAAAGACCAAAAAGTAGCCAAAAGTTTATTAGAATATCGTTATTTTCAGTTAGATAAAGCCATAGAAAATGCTAAAAAATTAGGATTTACAAATGGCGCAGCCTTGTATCCAATGGTAACGATGAATGGAGAAGAATGCCACAACGAATGGGAAATTACCTTTGAGGAAATCCACCGAAATGGCGCAATTTCTTTCGCTATTTTTAACTATTACAGATACACAGACGATTTTAGTTATATCCCTGAAAAAGGATTGGAAGTATTGATTGCCATTGCACGCTTTTGGCAACAACGCGCTAACTATTCGGCAGACAAAAACAAATATGTTATTTTAGGAGTTACTGGGCCAAATGAGTATGAAAATAATGTCAATAATAATTTTTACACCAACTATTTAGCTAAATGGTGTATTGATTATACCATTGAAACCATTCATAAAACTAAAAAAGATTATCCGTCAGATTATAACAGAATTATGACGAAAGTAAAGCTTACAGATGACGAAATAGCCAAATGGAAAAAAGTTGCAGACCATATGTATTTTCCGTATTCAGCCCAACATCAAATATATTTGCAACAAGACGGCTTTTTAGATAAAGAATTGGTTACAGTTGCAAACTTAGAGGCATCACAACGACCAATTAATCAAAAATGGTCTTGGGATCGCATTTTGCGTTCTGCATACATAAAACAAGCTGACACCTTGCAAGGATTTTATTTTTTTGAAGACCATTTTAGTTTAGGAGCTTTAGAACGTCATTTTGATTTTTATGAACCTTTTACCGTTCATGAAAGTTCATTGTCACCTTGTGTGCACAGCATTCAAGCCGCAAAATTAGGCAGAATGGAACAAGCCTACACTTTTTACTTACGAACATCACGATTGGATTTAGACGATTATAATAAAGAAGTTCACGAAGGATTACACATAACATCCATGGCAGGAACTTGGATGAGTATTGTAGAAGGTTTTGGAGGAATGCGTGTTAAAAATAACAGCTTGTCTTTTGAACCAAAAATTCCGAAACAGTGGAAAGCCTATTCTTTTAAAGTCAACTTTAGAAATCAAATTATTAAAGTTACTGTGACCCAAAAAGAAACACAATTTGAAATTGAAGGCACTCAGGAATTACAAATTTTAGTGAATGAAAAACCTATAACGATAAGGCCAAATAATTTGGCAAATGCTTAATTAAAAACCAATTGAATGAAAAATGTAGTTCATGTTATCTTTTTACTTTTGAGTAGCGCTGTTTTTTCACAAGTAGAAAAAATTGAACCACCTTTTTGGTTTGCAAACATGCACAATCCTGAGCTACAATTAATGGTTTACGGACAGGCTATTTCAAAATATGACGTTTCGGTTTCTAATAATGTTAGTTTGGTAAATGTTACAAAAACTGAAAATCCTAATTATCAATTTATCACATTAAATACCAAAAATTCACCAGCAGAAATATTTACAATAGCATTTTCTGAAAATGGAAAAACAATTCAGAAGTTAGAATACGAACTAAAACCGCGAAAAACACAATCTGCCTCACGAAAAGGCTTTGATGCAAGTGATGTGATTTATCTCCTAATGCCAGACCGCTTTTCAAATGGAAACCCTGACAACGATAACACTGATGCTACTGTTGAAAAAACTGATAGAACCAATCTTGGAGGTCGCCATGGAGGTGATATTCAAGGCATCATCAATCATTTAGATTACATCAAAGAACTTGGTGCCACAACTCTTTGGAGTACACCTTTGTTGGAAGACAATGAGCCAACCTATTCCTATCATACGTATGCACAAAGTGATTACTACAAAATAGATTCCCGTTATGGAACTAATCAAGATTACCAACGTTTGGCTTCAGAATTGCACAAACGACATATGAAATTAATTATGGATTATGTCACCAATCATTGGGGAAGCAAGCATTGGATGCTTCAAGATTTGCCAACCAAAGATTGGATTCATTATTGGGACAAAGGGAATGATGGATTTCAGCGTAGCAATTACAGAATGACCACACAATTTGACACGAATGCCTCCATTAAAGACTCAAAAGCTTGTATGGATGGTTGGTTTGATACCACAATGCCAGACATAAACCAAAGCAATCCGTTGGTACTTAATTATATGATTCAAAACGCCATTTGGTGGATTGAATATGCCAATTTAGATGGGTTGCGCGTAGATACGTATTCTTATAACGACAAAGATGGCATTGCTAAATGGACCAAAGCCATTATGGATGAGTATCCTAATTTTAATATCACTGGCGAAGTTTGGATGCACAATCAAGCACAAATAGCCTATTGGCAAAAAAACAGTAAAGTTGGAGCTATTGAAAACTTTAACTCCAATCTGCCAACGGTTATGGATTTTACGCTTTATGATGCCATTAAAGTGATGTTTAAAGAAAATGACCAAAATAGAGATAAAGGTATGGCGAGAGCTTATGAAAATTTTGCCAATGATTTTTTATATCCTGATATTAATAACATGCTGGTTTTTGCAGGCAACCATGACACCAATCGCATTAATGAAATTTACGGAGCAAACCTCAAAACCTATCAACTAATAATGACCCTTATTGCCACTATTAGAGGCATTCCGCAAGTGTATTATGGTGATGAAATTGGGATGATGGGAAACAAAGACAGCAAAGGAGATGGTGATATTAGACACGATTTTCCTGGAGGTTGGCAAGGTGATGTTCAAAATGCGTTTACAAATTCTGGTCGAACCGAAACTCAAAATCAATTTTTCAATTTTACCAAAAAACTGTTTAATTGGCGAAAACAAAAAAGCGTCATTCACTTTGGTAAAACTATGCAATTTGTGCCAGAAAATAATGTCTATGTGTATTTTAGATATAGTGATACTGATAAAGTGATGGTTGTAATAAATAATAATTTAAAAACACAAAATATTGATTTGAGTCGTTTTAATGAGATGATAAAAGACGCAAAAAAAGGCACAGATATTCTTTCAGAAACCACAATTTTATTTGAAAACACACTAAAAATTGAAGGGAAATCTTCGATGATAATTGAATTGAACTAAACAGATGAAATTTTTCAAACACCTATTAGTATTTCTACTTGTAACGCAATTTGCGAAGGCTCAAAATACCAATCGTATTTTTGAAAGTGCAACATATGACTCGCATACAGTTATGATTTCAGTTAGTGATGGCTATTATAAAATTACGCCATATACATCAACCATTGTGGCAACTTCTTTTGTTCCTAAAGGTCAAAAAGAACATAACAATTCTCACGCAGTCATTTTAAAACCAAAAATTAGCAATTCAGAATATAGCGAAGATGAAAAATCAGTTGATTTAAAAACCTCAGGAATTTCAGTACACATCCAAAAATCACCTTTCCAAATTTCATACTTCTATCAAGGTAAACCTATCATTTCAGAAAAAGCAGGTTATGTTAAAAAAGATAGCTTAGAGACCATTCAATTTAATCTAACCAAAGACGAAGTGCTTTATGGAGCTGGTGCCAGAGCGTTGAACATGAATCGTAGAGGGTACAAATTGCAATTGTACAATCGTGCACATTATGGCTATGAAACCCATAGTGAATTGATGAATTACACCATGCCAATTGTGCTCTCGTCTAATCAATATATGATTCACTTTGATAATGCTCCCATTGGGTTTTTAGATTTAGATAGCAAGCATGACAATACCTTAACTTACGAAACCATATCTGGACAAAAAACCTATCAAGTTATTGTCGGTAATTCATGGTTAAATTTGATTGATAATTACACCAATTTAACAGGAAAACAACCTTTACCACCACGTTGGGCTTTAGGCAACTTTTCGAGCCGCTTTGGGTACCATTCTCAAAACGAAGTGGAAGCAACAGTTCAAAAATTTAGAGATGAGCAAATTCCGTTAGATGCTGTAATTATTGATATTTACTGGTTTGGTAAGGATATTAAAGGCGAAATGGGAAACCTTGAATTTTTGAAAGATTCATTTCCGCAACCTAAGCAAATGATTAAAGATTTAAAGGCTGAAAACGTCAATACGATTTTAGTTACAGAACCTTTTATTTTAACCACTTCCAAACGATGGAACGAAGCCGTTAAAAAAGATATTTTAGCTAAAAATTCTGTTGGAAATCCTTTTACATACGATTTTTACTTTGGAAATACGGGTTTGATAGATATTTATAATCCGAAAGGCAAAATGTGGTTTTGGAACATTTATAAAGATTTAATTGATATGGGAGTTACAGGAATTTGGGGCGATTTAGGCGAACCCGAAGTCCATCCATCAAAATTGATTCACTATACAGGAACTGCCGATGAAGTCCACAATATTTATGGACACGATTGGGCTCAATTGATTTATGAAGGTTATAAAGCAGATTTTCCGACGCAAAGACCTTTTATTTTGATGCGAGCAGGTTATTCTGGTTCGCAACGTTTTGGTATGATACCTTGGTCTGGTGACGTTAACAGAACTTGGGGAGGATTGCAATCACAACCCGAAATTGCGCTTCAAATGGGCATGCAAGGATTGGGTTATATGCACTCAGACTTAGGCGGATTTGCAGGTGATAATTTAGATAATGAACTCTATACACGTTGGTTGCAATATGGCGTTTTTCAACCTATTTACAGACCTCATGCACAAGAATCGGTTCCTGCAGAACCAGTTTTTAAGGAAGCAAAAACCAAAGCACTTGCCAAAGAAGCTATTGAGTTGCGCTACAAATTATTGCCTTATAATTACACCTTGGCATTTCAAAATAATCAAACAGGAGCGCCATTTATGCGACCTTTATTTTTTGAAGAACCTCAAAATAAAGCTTTATTAACAGACGCTTCCGAATATTTTTGGGGCAACAGTTTCTTAATTGCTCCAATTTTGAAATCGGCAGTCAAAACAAAAACCATCTATTTTCCTAAAAATAATGTGTGGTTTGATTTTTATACAGATGAAAAATTTGAAGGAGGTCAAACTAAAACCGTTGCAACCAAGGAAAATTCTATTCCAACTTATGTTAGAGGCGGAAGTTTTATTCCTATGGCAAAATCAATGCAATCCACAAAAGAATACCATGGCAATAATATAACCCTTCATTATTATTTTGATAAAACCGTTGCACAAAGTAAAGGGCAATTGTATAATGATGATGGTTTGACAGAAAATGACTTTGAAAAAGGACAATACGAATGGCTTCATTTTGAAAGTAAATTCAAAAAAAACAACTTAGAACTTGAGTTTGAGGCCGAAACAGGGACTCATTTTTTAACGTCAACTAAAACAATTGAAGTTGTTATTCACAACATTCAAGAACAACCAAAACGTATCAAAGTAAAGGGCAAAAAAACACCTATTAACTGGAGTTCTAAAAACAAAACGGTACGCATTCCAATGACATGGAATACCAAAAACGAAACAAAAATCAACATTCAATTAAAATAAACCCTATGAAGAAATCAGTATTAATAGCCTTTGCATTTTCAACATTTTTTGCTTGTAAAACAGAAAACAAAGAAGAAAAAGTGATAGCTCAACAAGAGGATAAAACAGATATTGCTCCAATTTCGGATGCCATTTTGGAAGATGCCGTTATTTATGAAGCTAACATTCGTCAGTATTCTTCAGAAGGTTCTTTTGATGCCTTTACTAAAGACATTCCAAAGTTGAAACAATTAGGTGTTAAAATTATATGGTTAATGCCAATCAATCCAATTTCAGAAACCAAACGCAAAGCCACAGGAGGTGATTTTGCAAGTTTAATTAAAGACGAAGCAGAACGTAACAAAATGTTAGGAAGTTATTATGCCGTTTCAGATTATACAAAGGTAAATCCTGAATTTGGTGATATAGAAGACTTTAGAGCATTGGTTAAAACAGCGCATACTAATGGGATGTATGTCATTTTAGATTGGGTGCCAAACCATACAGGTTGGGATCATGTGTGGATTAAAGAGCATCCAGAATTTTATGTAAAAAATGCTAAAGGCGAAATTACAGATCCACTAAATTCAGATGGGACCTCAAAAGGTTGGGGAGACGTTGCACAATTAGATTATACTAATATGGCAATGCAAAATGAGATGATTAAAGATATGATGTATTGGGTTGAAAACGAACATGTTGACGGGTTTAGATGCGACCATGTAGAACCAACTCCTGTAGCATTTTGGGAAAAAGCAATTCCGCAGTTAAGAGCCAAACGAGCTTTGTTTATGTTGGCCGAAAATGATGATGCCAAATTTATGAAAGGCACCAATTTATTTGATATGGAATACGGCTGGAAGCTACATCATTTAATGAACGATATAGCACAAGGAAAAAAATCAGTAAATGATTTTGATGACCTTATGACCTATAACCAAACAACTTATGAGCCTAATGATATTTTGATGAATTTTGTAACCAATCACGATGAAAACTCTTGGGCAGGAACGATTTATGAACGTTTAGATGGCAAAGCAGAATTGATGACAGCGTTGAGTTTTATGGCTCCAGGAATGCCATTGATTTATTCTGGACAAGAATACGATTTAAATCACAGATTAAAATTTTTTGAAAAAGATTCCATTCCAAAAACAAAAGGAAAAATGTGGCCTGTTTTAGAAAAATTAGGACAATTAAAAAATGATAATCTCGCTTTAAATGGAGGAAAACATCCTGCAGCATATAAACGTTTACCTTCAGATAAAAATACCCTTATGTTTGAAAGAACTAAAAACGGAAAAACAGCTATTTTTATAGCAAATTTATCTGATGAAAGCAGCAAAATTGCTATTCCTTTAAAAGGAAAGTATAAAGATTATATGGCTGATAAAGACTTAGAATTAAATGATGGTGTTCTTGAAATTGGCGCTTGGGAATACAAGATTTTGACTAACTAATCAAAAAAATAAATTCAATAAAGGTTATTTTATCTTTTTAAGGTAAAATGACCTTTAAATTTTAAACCGTTGGCTCTTGTTACCACAAACCAATAATCACTGGTTGGCATTTTCTGTCCATTATAAGTGCCATCCCAACCATAATCTTGACTGCTTAATGTGGTTAACAATTTTCCATACCTATCAAAAATGATAACTTTTAGTTCAGGTTCTGCGCTTGAAAATTTAATTTGCCACACATCATTTTGACCATCGCCATTTGGTGTAAAAAAGTGAGGGTAATTTAGCAAGAAAACCTCGTCAGAAACAGTGCCACAACCATTCATATCTTTCACATAAATGGTGTACATTCCAGGGACTAAATTTGTAAAGGTGTTTTCGGGTTGAAAGTGAATACCATCTATGGAGTATTGGTAGGTTCCTATACCAGACGCCAAGATGCTTATGGTGTTGTTTGTTGCTGTCCAATCTGAAATTACCACATCTTCTAAAGTCGCAATTTCAGAAGCGTTTACGGTAAACACTTTTGTAGCATTACAGCTAAAGTTGTCATAATTATTTTTTACTGAAACGGTATAAGTCCCAGCTTCACTCACCACGATAGATTGACTGGTTTCGCCTGTTGACCATTCGTAGGCATCAAAACCAGAATCTGCTGTGAGTGTTACAGTACCATCTGTACAAATGTAATTAGTTTCGTCTGGACTTAATAATGGGACGTCACCTACAAAAATGTCAAAAGAAGTGGTTGCATAGCAAATGTTTAAATTGTGATGAGTCACTCTGGCATAAATTGTTTGAGGGTTTGACATGTTTGAATAAACATCTGGTAACGGATTATTTCCAGTGTCAGCATCAGATTGACTGATGTGGTACGTTACATTATAATTATTTGGATTTTGATTTCCCAGTATTTGAGAATTTTGATTGGTAAGCATAAAAACACCTGTGTCAATAGCATCATCACTGCAAACCAATATGTTATCAGGTGTGTTGACTCTCACTAATGGCAATAAATTTTCGAGGTTAATAGTGGTGTTTTCAATGCTTCCACAAGCGTCTTCTACTTTAATTTCATAGGTTCCTGGAGCCAAGTTTGAAAACGTGTTATTACTGCCATTATCTAAAACAAAAGGCGCTGTAATACTGAAGTGATAAGGTGCAACACCTATGACATCTATAATCATATCTGATGCTCCTGAGCCACCACTGCAACTAAGATTATAAACACCAGAAATTACTAAATCTGAATAAACGGTAAATGTTGCAAATATGTCTAAACATAAATTGGTTGAGTTTTCAGAATTAAATGCCTGAAAAACTTTGATGAGTCTAAAGTCGCCAACTAAAAAAATATTATATAAGGTGTCAAAATTTTCAATTTGTATAGCATTTGTGCTGTTTGGAATTTCACCTTCAGTATAAGTCGCACCAGAATAAGGATGTCCCCAAGTATTGGTTGCCGTATTAAATTTTTGCAACCAATATGTTTGATTGGTAACACTCTCATCAAAATCATTGATACGAACATCAAATGAACCACAATTACGTGTTAAAGTATACGCTAATGGATTGCTTGAATATCCAAAAATAGCTACAGCAGTTTCATATTGAAAACCACAACTATCAATGGCTTGAAAGGTGTAATTTCCAATGGGTAAATCGTTCATAAAGAAATTTCCTTCGGAGTTGATATTAAAACTCACATCGTAAGGAAGGTTTTCTGTAAAAGTTTGAGGTGCTGATGTAATGGAAATAGATGTTAAACTTCCATGATTGCTTTTAAGTTTTAAAGAACCAGTTGCTGATTGGCAGTTGGGTTTTGTTACTACAGTCAATTGCTGAAACACAAATTCAGGCACAGAAGTGTCAATGCTATATTCGCTTCCACAGTTATCAGTTATAGCTAATGTATAATTTCCAACTGGCAAATTGCCTTGAACATTAAGGACTCCATTTTGAATAAATTCAGAAACATCATTTGGTAATGTTTCACCATAATTTGCAGGAGCAGACGTAATTATTGCGGATGTAATTTGTCTGTCAGGAATACTAATATTAATAAAACCAGAAGTCGCGTCACAGCCATTATTATTAGTGATAACAATAGGATCAATAGGTGTTTCTTCAACTTCAAAAGAAGATGTTCCTATGTTTCCACAAACATCAACTACATGTACAATATAAGTCCCATAAGGAACAGGATTGCCTTCAACTCCAAAGGTTATTATTGATTCATTATAGGGTCCAGGAAAATTTGTATTGTAATCTATTGGATTAAATCCATCAGGTGCATCTATAAAATCGACACTGTAAGGCGGAAAAAAGTTATTAATGGCCAATCTTAAAAACTTACCGCAATACGCTTCAGCTGTGAATAATCTTATTTTTGGATTTGGGTCTATAAGTTGATCTGTCTGAAACTCATTCCCACAAGTATCTGTAATTAATATATTTACTGTAAAAGGCTCATCTCCAAAAAGTGAAATTAATTGATTGATATCAAATCCTCCAGAAGACCCTGAAGTAACATCTTTGACAATAATTATGTTAGCGGATCCATCTGGTGGATGTATAGTATAAGTAATGGTAAACGGATAAATTAGAGGAACATTAGCAAAAGAACTTATAGTATTAGAAATTTCTACTTGAGTGCATGAATTATATACTGCTGGAAGTGTTACGTCTGATATGGATAAATTGTTAGTGTTTAACAACATGGTGTAGGTTTTTGATAAGGCATTTCCGCAATTGTCAAAGACTCTAATAATATAAGTGCCAGACGGAAGGTTTGCAAATTCATTAGAATCTTGCGCAGAAACGATTACAGGACCAGAAATAATCTCATATAAAACCGCATTACCAGATAAAATAGTCACTACAATGGTTCCGTTAACATCGCAATTGGTGGTTGTGTTATGTGATATTTCAAAATCTAAATCGGTTTTCAAATCGTTGATTGTAATATCTTGTTGTTGCGAGTTTTCTTCACTACCAAGCATTTGAGTTGCTACAACTCTATAACTGCCCGACTGAAGACTCGTAAAAGTATTAGCAGTTGTTTCCGCAATAGGATTTGTAGAATCTGGTAGTAAATACAATGTATAAATCATGGATGCTCCTGGTGTTGTATTAGAAACTGTCATTTCTAAGGCACCATTTCCTGAGCAGGTTTCATCTGTTGCACTAACACTAAAATTAAAATCGGATAATTGAGAATAACACACTATGCTTGAAAACAAAAAGATAAATGCACAGAGATACCTTGTCTTTTTGTTTCTTAAATAAAATGTTACGTTATAAAACATTTTAAGCTTTTTTTATGATGAAACTCTCAAATATACAATTAAATTGGACAAGTAGTTTCATTATAAAGCCAAAGTAAAAGCTTGGTTATAGAGATGAATCATTATGTTATTTAATTGATAAAATATCGACTAACCAGCACATATTTACTAATTTTATCAAACTTAAAAAGAAAGGAAGCATGATGTTAACTTGGAAAGATATAATAGCTTTTGCCGTAAATGGAAATCCAAAACCAGACCGAAGAATAGAAAAATCAGAATCAGAATGGCGAGAACAACTTACACACGAGCAGTTTAGAATCACTCGAAAAAAAGGCACAGAAATGGCAGGAACTGGAGCACTTTGTAGCGTGTATGACCAAGGACAATACAATTGTGTGTGTTGTAATACACCTTTGTTTGATTCTTCCATCAAGTTTAGTTCAGGTACTGGTTGGCCAAGTTTTACACAACCTATCAAGCAAAATGCCATTAAGTATCATAAGGATTCATCATTTGGCATGGTGCGTGTGGAGGTGATGTGCAATACTTGCGATGCACATTTAGGACATGTATTTCCAGATGGTCCAAAACCAAGCGGATTGCGTTATTGTATCAATTCTGAATCTATGACATTAGAAACAGGAAAGAAAGTAAATTGATGAAATAGATAGAACAATCAGCATGAATCTAAATATTAAAGACATATTTAATCAAGAATTGCCTTCAGACCCAATTTTAGAAAACACCACAAGACAAGTCAAAGGAGCCTGTTTTTCATTTGTAATGCCTAAACAAACAACAAATCCAGTATTGCTACATGTATCGCCAGAAATGCTCGAAAATTTAGGGATTTCTAAAAAAGAAGCCCAAACAAAAACGTTTTTAAATGTCGTGACAGGAAATACAATTTTGCCAAATACAAACCCTTATGCCATGTGTTATGCAGGACATCAATTTGGTAATTGGGCAGGACAATTAGGAGATGGTCGTGCTATTAATTTGTGTGAAGTTGAGCATCAAAATACACATTGGACTCTACAGCTTAAAGGTGCTGGCGAAACACCCTATTCGCGTGCTGCAGATGGTTTAGCAGTCTTGCGTTCGTCTATTAGAGAATATGTATGTAGTGAAGCCATGTATCATTTGGGTGTGCCGACTACCAGAGCTTTATCGTTAGCTTTAACTGGTGATGAGGTCTTACGCGATGTGTTGTATAACGGAAATCCAGCCTATGAAAAAGGCGCTATCGTAACACGAGTTGCGCCAAGTTTTTTGCGTTTTGGAAGCTATGAAATTTTTGCATCAAGACAAGACGTTGAAACCTTAAAAACACTGGTTGATTTTACGATAAAGCATCATTTTTCGCATTTAGGGAAACCTTCAAAAAGTACCTATTTAAAGTTTTTTGCTGAAGTGTCACAACGTACTTTAGAGATGATACTTCATTGGCAACGCGTTGGTTTTGTGCATGGTGTGATGAATACCGATAATATGTCTATTCTTGGGTTAACCATTGATTATGGACCTTATGGTTGGTTAGAAGGCTTCGATTTTGGTTGGACACCAAACACCACAGATAATCAACATAAACGTTACAGATATGGCAATCAACCTCATATCGGATTGTGGAATTTGTATCAATTGGCAAATGCTTTGTATCCATTGATTGAAGATGCCAAACCTATGGAAGCCATCTTAAATCAATATAAAACAGATTTTGATATGCAATCCTTACAAATGATGCGTTCTAAATTAGGATTGCAAATTGAAGATAAACAAGATAAATTACTCATTCAGAATTTGGAAGATTGCTTGCAATTAACAGAAACAGATATGACTATTTTTTTTAGAAATTTAAGCAATTTCGACAAAGAAAATCCATCGGAAGGCATAAACATTGTAAGTGATGCGTTTTATGTGCCAACACAAATTTCTGATAACATGAGACAAAAATGGAACAATTGGTTTCAAGATTATGCTTTAAGGTTGCAAATGGAAACAACTTCAAATTCAAAACGGAAAACACTTATGAACCTTGTAAATCCAAAATATGTTTTAAGGAATTATATGGCACAATTAGCCATTGATGCTGCAAATAAAGGCGATTATCAATTAATTGACGACTTATTTCAATTACTCAAAAAACCTTATGATGCGCAACCTGAACGCCAAAAATGGTTTGCCAAACGACCCGATTGGGCGCGACATAAAGTAGGATGTTCTATGCTGTCGTGTAGTTCATAAATAGGAATGCAGATAAAATTTTGATGCTTTCAAAAGGTGTAAAGCACTTATAAATTAATTTAAATACAAAAAACAATGACAAATTATAAAAAAGCATACATAGCAGGTGGCTGTTTTTGGGGAATGGAAGATCTTTTTAGAACTCGACCAGGAATTAAAGATACAGAAGTAGGCTATATTGGTGGTCAAAATGAGAACCCAACCTATAAAAACCATCCAGGTCATGCTGAAGGTCTTGAAATTACTTACGACCCAAATGTAACTTCATTTAAACATATTTTAGATTATTTTTTTAGAATTCATAATCCAACAACGGTTGATAGACAAGGAAATGATATAGGTTCCAGTTATCGTTCAGCCATATTTTTTCAAGATGAAAACGAAAAAACCGATGCTGAAACCATCATCAAAATTGTAAACAATTCCAACAAATGGGAAGGCAAAGTCGCTACAACTTTAGAGCCTTATTCAAAATTTTGGGCAGCAGAACCAGAACATCAAGATTACTTGGTTAGAAACCCAGATGGTTACACCTGTCATTTTGAGAGGTTTGAAGAGAGTTTTTTATAATTTTTGAACGATAATTAAAACAAATAGCCATATAATGATAGTAGCGTTTTTAAGCAAAATACATTAAAAAGAAGTAAAATTTTATGACAACTGTAACCGATTTATTAAATCTTTTAACCTTAGAAAAGCTTAGTGAAACTGAATTTATGGGCAACAGCAAAACGGTTGGCAGTCCTAATGTTTTTGGAGGCCAAGTGTTGGCGCAAGCCATTAATGCGGCAAGTAGAACCATAACCAACCATCGCGTTTTGCACTCTATGCACGCTTATTTTTTGGAAGCGGGAAATTTAGAATTGCCTATAATTTATAATGTGAGCATTGTAAGAGATGGTGGAAGTTTTTCAGTGCGTCGTGTGACTGCCAAGCAAAATGGAACAACCATTTTTATTTTATCGGCTTCATTTCATAAAAAAGAAGACGGTTATAACCATCAAATGCAAATGAAAACGCATTTAAAGCAACCTGAAGATTTGTTAAGTTGGACTGATATTTTGAAGCAATTTGGTGATTTTCTACCAAAAAACATCAAAACCTTCTTTGAAATTGAACGACCTGTAGAATTTAAACCAACAGAAATTGTCAACCCTTTAGACAGAAAAGATTTGCCGCCTTTTAGTGACGTATGGTTTAAGCTAAAAGGCGATGTTTCTAAATTAGATGTAGCTAAAAAACAGCAAATTTTAACGTATGTTTCCGATTATAATATTTTGGTCTCAGCACTCAATCCGCATGCAAGTGTAGCACATTTTGGTAATACACAAACCGCAAGTTTGGACCATTCTATGTGGTATTTTAGAGATTTTGATTTTGATGATTGGTTATTATTTTCAATGGAATCTCCAAACGCATCTAATGCAAGAGGTTTTGCACGAGGCAATATTTTTTCAAGAGATGGAAAATTGATTGCTTCCGTGGCTCAAGAAGGTTTAATGCGTCCAAAAGGGTAACATCTATAGATTAAAATTCTAAACTCCAGATTTCAAACTTAAAGAAGCTAAACCAAATGACTAAATGATGAATCACTCATTTCTCAAAATAGGACATCGAGGTGCCAAAGGCTATTTTGCTGAAAACACGTTAGAATCAATTCAAAAAGCTATAGATTTAGGAGTTGATGGTATTGAAATTGACGTACATTGCTGTGCTTCAGGACAATTGGTTGTTTTCCATGATTTCACTTTAGGTAGAATGACCAATGGAAGTGGCGAAATAGCAAAATCATCACTTAAAAAATTAAAGAATTTAGAAGTTAATGGAGGCTTTAAAATCCCGACTTTAGATGAAGTTGTAGAGCTTGTCGACAAAAAGTGCCTTTTGAATATTGAACTCAAAGGAAGACACACTGCTTTAAAAACCTGTGAATTAATAGATAATTATATTATAAAAAAAGGTTGGAACTACACTGATTTTTTGGTCTCAAGTTTTCAGCATTCCGAATTGGAAACAGTCCATAAATTTAATAATAAAATTCCGTTGGCTGTGTTGACCAAAGCCAATGTTGAAGAAGCTATTGCGTTTGCCAAAACAATTAATGCCGTGGCTATTCATCCAGATTTTGCAGTGTTAACTCCAGATAATGTTAAGCTTGCACAAGCTAAAAATTTTAAAGTAAACACTTGGACCGTTAATGATAATGATACCATCAAACGTATGAAAACTTACGGCGTCAATGGGATAATTTCTGATGTACCAGATAGATTATGAACCAAAAAGATGTCATAATTGTTGGAGGAGGAGCAGCAGGATTTTTTGCTGCTATCAATATTGCTGAGCAACATCCAAAATTAAAAATAGCTATTCTTGAGCGCGGAAAAGAAGGCTTGCAAAAAGTGAAAATTTCTGGAGGAGGACGCTGTAATGTTACGCATGCCGAATTTAGTCCTCAAGAATTAGTGCTCAATTATCCACGAGGTGAAAAAGAGTTGTTAGGACCTTTTCATCAATTTATGACAGGCGATACCATTGAATGGTTTGAAAAAAGAGGTGTGCAGTTGAAAATAGAAGACGATGGACGTATGTTTCCAATTACAGATTCGTCGCAAACCATTATTGATTGTTTTTTAAATGAAACCAAAAAGCACAAGGTTGAAGTGTTGTACAATCATTCGGTAAAATCGATTAAAAAAGCTGATGATTTTTGGAAATTGCAAACCTCAGAAGGCGATTTTACTTCTAAAAAACTGCTTGTAGCCACAGGAAGCAATCCGAAAGTTTGGAAATTACTTGAAAATTTAGGTCACACTATTTCGCAACCAGTTCCATCGCTTTTTACGTTTGATATAAAAGACGAACGTATTAATGATATTCCAGGAGTTGTGGCTTTAAATGTTGAGGTAAAAGTTTTAGGAACTGATTTGTGGAGTGAAGGACCTTTGTTGATAACACATGTTGGAATGAGTGCGCCTTCAATTTTAAAACTCTCTGCTTTTGGAGCTTTAGAATTGGCAAAGCAGCAGTATAAATTTGATATTGAAATCAATTTTATAAGGCAATCGTTTAAGGATTGTTTAGAGACATTAAAAGAATTAAAATTGGATTTAGCAAAGAAAACCGTTTTCAAATCTGCACAATTTGAGTTGCCAAAGCGCTTATGGCAAAAACTGGTGTTAGCATCAGAAATGAATCAAGAAACCCGTTGGGCAGATTTAAACAAACAGCAATTAGAAAATTTAACATCACAATTAACACAAGCCGTTTTTAAGGTGAACGGAAAAAGTACCTTTAAAGAAGAATTTGTGACTGCTGGAGGCATCGACTTAAAAGAAATCAATTTTAAAACTTTTGAAAGTAAGTTGCATAACAATTTATATTTTGCAGGCGAAATTATAAATGTAGATGCGGTTACAGGAGGTTTTAATTTTCAAAATGCTTGGACAGGTGCCTATATTGTTGCTAAAAATATTTCCAAATGAAAACATACATTGCGCTTTTAAAAGGAATTAACGTTGGTGGACACAAAAAGATTCCTATGGCAGAACTACGAGAATTACTGACCAAATCTGGTTTTGAGAACGTACAAACCTATATTCAAAGTGGGAATGTGGTTTTTCAATCGTCTAAAGGCGATATTTTAGCAATAGAAAAAAAGATACAAAAGGATATTTTAGATTATTTTGGATTTGAAGTATCCGTTTTGGTTATGACACCTCTGGAGTTAAAACGTATTTTTGATACGTCTCCATTTTCAGAAGAAAAAAAGAAAGCCAGTTATTTTATGATGCTGCACGACACACCAACTGACAATTTAGTTAAAATTGCCTCAGAAAAAGTGTATGAAGGCGAAGCATACAAAATCATTAAAAATTGTATTTATTATTTCTGTGATAAAGGGTTAGGTCAAGCTAAATTTAATGCGAATTTTTTCGAACGCCAACTAAAAACATTTACAACAGCAAGAAACTACAACACAATGGTAAAGTTGTTATCTTTGTCTGATGATATTTAAACAATAATGACCGAACAAGATTTTATCCCAAAACACTATACAAACACAGTTCAAAATGGCAAAATCACTTGGGAAGCGCCAAGCAATATTGCACTCATAAAATATTGGGGAAAAAAAGAGCATCAAATACCTGAAAATCCGTCCATAAGTTTTACACTCAATGCCTGTAAAACACATACAAAACTCACTTATTCCAAAAAACAAAACAAAGATACTTATGATGTTGAAGTGTTTTTGGATGGTGAAAAAAAGGACGATTTTAAACCCAAAATCTTAAAGTTTTTTCAACGCATTGAAATCTATCTACCTTTTATAAAAAATTATCATTTTAATATTGATACCAAAAACACGTTTCCACACAGTTCTGGTATTGCCTCATCAGCAAGCGGAATGAGCGCTTTAGCTTTGTGTTTAATGAGTATTGAAAAACAGTTAAATCCAGAAATTTCTGAAGACTATTTTAACCAAAAAGCTTCCTTTTTAGCACGTTTAGGCTCAGGAAGTGCAAGCAGAAGTATTGAAGGCGACTTGATTGTTTGGGGAGAAACAAAAACGATTGAAGGTAGCAGTGATTTGTTTGGGATAAAATATCCTTATAAAGTCCATGAAAATTTTAGTCAGTACCAAGATACAATTTTGTTGGTTGACAAAGGCGAAAAGCAAGTGAGCAGTTCGGTTGGTCATAATTTGATGTTTGAGCATCCTTTTGCAGCGCAACGTTTTCAACAAGCACACAATCATTTTAAAGTATTGAAACCCATTTTGGAATCAGGCGATTTAAAAGCGTTTATAGCTCTTGTAGAAACAGAAGCCTTAACCTTACATGCCATGATGATGACCAGTATGCCTTATTTTATTTTAATGAAACCAAACACACTCGAAATTATCAATAAAATATGGCATTATAGAAAAACAACAGGGTTGCACGTTGGTTTTACCTTAGATGCTGGTGCCAATGTTCATGTGCTGTATCCAAAAAGCGAAGCAAAGCAAATCTTGGAATTTATTAATAACGAGTTAGTTGTGTATTGCCAAAATGGACATTATATTTGTGACGAAATTGGCTTTGGAGCAAACCAATTATAATATTTATACGTATATTTGAATAACAAGTTACTGCCTGTGGAAGACTGTTAACTGAATACTGATTTATGAAAGGACCCCTTTTTTACTCAAAAATATTACTCTTTGGTGAGTACGGAATTATCAAAGATTCTAAAGGTTTATCAATTCCTTATAATTTTTATAATGGTGCTTTAAAAGTAGCCGAAAATCCTACAGAAGCTTCTGAAAAATCAAATGAAAGTTTAAAGCGTTTTGTAACGTATTTAGAAACTATCAATCCAAAATTGGTAACTTTTGATGTTGAGGCATTAAAGCATGATGTTGCTGCAGGAATGTATTTTGATTCGTCCATACCACAAGGATATGGTGTTGGTAGTAGTGGTGCTTTAGTAGCGGCTATTTATGATAAATATGCTCAGAATAAAATTACGGTCTTAGAAAATTTGACACGTGAAAAATTATTGACCTTAAAATCCATTTTTTCTGAAATGGAATCTTTTTTCCACGGAAAATCGTCTGGCTTAGATCCTTTAAATAGTTATTTAAGCATTCCAATTCTTATCAATTCCAAAGATAATATTGAAGCCACAGGAATTCCTTCACAAAAAAGTGAAGGTAAAGGTGCTGTATTTTTACTGGATAGTGGTGTTATTGGCGAAACCGCTCCAATGGTTCGTATTTTCATGGAAAATATGAAGCAGGAAGGTTTTAGAAAAATGCTAAAAAACCAATTTATCAAACATACGGATGCTTGTGTGGACGATTTTTTAAAAGGCGACATCAAATCATTATTTAGTAATACCAAAAAACTGTCAAAAGTGGTGCTCAATCACTTTAAACCAATGATTCCACAAGAGTTTCATGATTTATGGAAAAAAGGTATTGAAACTAACGAGTACTACCTTAAGCTTTGTGGCTCAGGAGGTGGCGGTTACATACTTGGGTTTACTGAAAATATTGACAAAGCCAAAGTATCCCTTTCAAACTATAAATTAGAAGTGGTCTATAATTTCTAATAAATTTAAAATGGCATCGTTTTTTGATGCCTTAAAAATTTACCGCTTATATGCTATTTAATTCATTAGAATTTGCCATTTTTTTACCAATAGTTTTCTTGCTTTATTGGTTTGTTGTTTCAAAAAAAATAAAATATCAAAATGTATTAATTTTAGTTTCCAGCTATTTCTTTTATGGTTGGTGGAACTGGAAATTTTTATTCTTAATTGTTTTTAGCTCATTATTAGATTTTTATTTAGCCAAAGCCATCTCAAAAACAGATAGCAACCAGCAACGAAAATTGTATTTAAGCCTTAGTATTGTTGCCAATATTGGACTGTTAGGCGTCTTTAAATATTATGATTTTTTTATTGAAAGTTTTAGTGAAGCCTTCAGCTTTTTTGGGCAAACAATTCAGCCACAACAACTGCATTTAATTCTTCCTATTGGTATTAGTTTTTACACCTTTCAGACCTTAAGTTACACCATTGACGTGTACAATAAAAAGCTAAAGGCTACAAATGATGCTGTGGCTTTTTTCTGTTTTGTCAGTTTTTTTCCGCAATTGGTAGCTGGACCCATTGAGCGTGCCTCTAATTTATTACCTCAATTTTTTAAAAAACGAATCTTTGATTATGACAAAGCTGTTGATGGCTCACGCCAAATGCTTTGGGGATTTTTTAAAAAAGTAGTCATTGCTGATAATTGTGCACATTATGTATCTATTATTTTTAATGATGCACATGAGTTTTCAGGAAGCACACTTTTGTTAGGAGCCGTTTTATTTGCTTTCCAAATTTATGGTGATTTTTCGGGCTATTCTGATATAGCTATTGGTACTGCCAAACTTTTTGGTTTTGAGTTTAAACAAAATTTTGCCTTTCCATACTTTTCACAAAATATAGCAGAATTTTGGAGACGATGGCATATTTCGTTAACCACTTGGTTTAGAGACTACATCTATATTCCATTAGGAGGAAGCAGAGTAAGTAAAGCAAAAGCCTTTAGAAACATTTTTATAGTTTTTATGGTGAGTGGTCTTTGGCATGGCGCTAATTGGACTTTTATAGCTTGGGCTATTTTGCATTTTCTGTATTATATACCTACGTTGTTTTTCAAGAAAAACAAAAGGTATTTAAATCAAATTTCTAAAAATCCGATGTTAGCAAATGTAAAAGCAAAATTTAATATGCTAACTACCTTTGTGATAGTAACCTTTGCATGGATTTTTTTTAGAGCCACTTCTATTAAAGACGCTTTTGCTTATATCGACGGAATTTTTTCGAGGACAATGTTTAGTTTACCAGAATTTCGGTCAGAAGAAAAGCTTTGGATTATCCTATTTTTTATAGTATTTCAAATGCTTATTGAGTGGAAAGGACGATTTCATAACCATGCTTTAGAACATTTTGGATTGCAATTTCCAAAGTATGTCAGATATGGGTTTTACTATGCTTTGGTGATGGCTATATTTTTGTTTGGAAGCCAGCAGGAAGCATTTATTTATTTTCAATTTTAATAAAAATCAGTTTTTTTGAAACACTACTTATATAAACTTTTTCTTTTTTCAGTGGTTATAGCCATTTCAATAGGTTTTGTGTTTTCAAGAGCTGATGGTCATTTTGACCCGTTTTATAAACGGTTTACATCAGCAAAACAAAGCTCTTTAATTTTAGGGTCTTCAAGAGTGGCTCAAGGTTTAATGCCATCTGTTTTTGATAAGACATTTGGTAATAAAACCTTTTATAATTATGGGTTTACTTACAATACCTGTCCTTTTGGTCCAACGTATTTAAAAAGTATTAAAAGCAAATTTGATACACACTCTAAAAATGATATGTTTATCATAGCAGTTGACCCTTGGGTTATTTCAAGTGATGGAATCAACCCAAACGATTCTTTACAATTTGACGAATCTGAATCATTTTTAGGAAAAATAACCTCTGTTAATTGTAATCCAAACCTGTCCTATTTAATTAAAGGCTATAGTGATATGTATGTAAAAATGCTATACAATAAATCTCCTTATTTTTTGCATGATGATGGTTGGTTAGAAGTTACGGTAGATTTGACTACTGAGCAACATCAAAAAATGATAGACAAAACGGTTAAAGATTACATCAAAAAATGCGATACTTACAAATATTCTAAAGTGAGGTTAGATTATTTAAAAAAAACCATTTTGTATTTAAAACAGTATGGAACTGTCTATTTGGTAAGATTGCCTGTTGGAACAGAAATGATTGCTATTGAAAACCAATTAATTCCAGATTTTGATGCAAAAATTTATGAATTATCACAAGCAACCTCTATTAATTATATCAATTTGTTTAAAGACACTACAAAGTATGACTATATTGATGGGCATCATCTAACTAAAGAATCTTCATTATTGATTTCAAAAAAAGTAGCTAACTTTATACAAAACATTGAAGAAAATAATAGACTGCAAAATGAAAATCAATAGAAAACAAAAACATTGGTTGCTAAAGTTTTTTAGTATGTTTTCTGTAGTTAGAGGCTACAATATCCTTATGGTCATAGTAGCGCAATACCTAACGTCTATTTATATTTTGGCACCAGAAAAACCGTTGCATAAAGTAGTTTTTGATGTCAATTTGTTCATGCTGGTGTTGGCTTCTGCATCAACCATTGCAGCAGGTTATATTATTAATAATTTTTATGATTCTGAAAAAGATTTAATCAATCGTCCCAACAAATCGATGTTAGATAGATTGATTAGTCAAAACACAAAACTATCATTCTATTTTGTCTTAAATTTTTTAGCCGTAATAATGGCAAGCTATGTGTCATTTAATGCGGTTATGTTCTTTTCTGCCTATATTTTTGGCATTTGGTTTTATTCGCATAAACTTAAAAAAATGCCTTTTATTGGAAATTTGACTTCTGCCATATTAAGCATTACACCATTTTTTGCCATTTTTATCTATTATAAAAATTTTGAACATGTCATTTTTGTTCATGCGATGTATTTGTTTCTCATTATTTCTATGCGTGAGCTTACCAAAGATTTAGAAAACATTAAAGGCGATTTAGCTCAAAATTACCATACCATTCCTATTGTGTATGGTGAAAAGGTATCCAAAATAATGCTTACAATTCTTGTAACTTTAACAGCAATTCCAACAATTTTATTAGTTCATTATTTTAATGTTGGCCACATGAATTACTTTTTTTATTTGAGTGCCATTTTGTTAGTAATGTTCCTTTTATTGCTTTGGAACTCTAAAACAAAAACCCATTATTTGGTATTACACAATATTCTAAAATTTATCATAGTTGTTGGTGTATTTTGTATTGCCTTAATAAATATAAATTTGGTTTTAAATAGGATTTGATAAAATCGTAAATCTAAAATCGTAAATCGTAATTTTATAAAGTATCTTTGCAAAAAAATAAATACAATGACCAGACATCAAGGTGATAATAAAAAAGGAAAAGCTTCAGGACGAGGAGGAAACAATCATCGAACTAAAAGCTATGCCAGAGGAAATGCACCTTTAAAAAAACAGCACGCTCCAACAGCAAAACCAGCAACTAAAAAAGCAACTTTAGCTAAAAAATCTAATCCAGATGAGATGCGATTGAACAAATATGTTGCCAACTCTGGTATGTGCTCACGTCGTGATGCAGATATGCACATTGCCACAGGTTTGGTATCAGTAAATGGCAAAGTGATAACAGAAATGGGCTACAAAGTAAAGTTAGATGACGAAGTTCGTTTTGATGGTGCACGTATCAATCCAGAAAAAAAGGCTTACGTGTTGCTCAATAAACCAAAAGGATTTGCCTCTACAACAAGCGAAGGCAAAGGACGTACTGTTATGGATTTAGTAGCCAATGCCACCACAGCACGTATAAAACCAATAGGACGTTTGGGTAGAAATTCGGTTGGATTGATTTTGTTTACCAATGATGATGTGGTTGTTAATAAGTTTAAAAACTCAAAAAGCGGTGTACCACGTTTATTTCATATTGAATTGAATAAGAATTTAAAATTTGAAGATTTCAAAAAAATTGAAGAAGGTTTTAAAGTAGAAGGAAAATTGGTGGCTGTTGAAGAAATTAGCTACATTGAAGGTGCTGCAAAAAATGAAATTGGTCTAAAAATAAAAAACACAGGAAGCACATTAATTCATACCATTTTTGATTATTTAAAGTATGAAATTGTACGTATAGACTGCGTAGCTATTGCTAATTTGACCAAAAAAGATTTACCTCGAGGCCACTGGAGACACCTGACAGAGCAGGAAATAAACAACTTAAAAATGCTCAATTAAAAAAAGAAATAAATTTTAAATTTTAAAAATTTTATGGTTCATTTGTACTTCATTTTGCTAAATATTTGAAACCTATTATTACATTTGGAGCTTGGAAATTAAAAATGATATTTTCCAAAACGGTTTATAAGATAAATTACCAAAATTTAAAGCAGACTTCTGTATTAAATACGCACAAAATCAAATACTTATATTGGGTATCTGTACCTGCACACCAACAAATTAGAGTATGAATTTTCATTATTTATGGTTATTTTAATCAAAATTTAATTTTTTTTTCAGAATTTTAAACCTCAATACTAAATAATGAATACAAAATACATTGATCTCATCAATCAAACATTTTATTTTCCACAAGATGAATTTAAACTTGAAGACAGACACCTTCAATTTCATGACATTGATTTAATGCAATTAGTGGAAGATTATGGGACGCCTTTAAAATTTACCTATTTACCACAAATTTCTAATAATATAGGACGTGCAAAAGAATGGTTTGCTAAAGCCATGAAAAAACACAAATATAAAGGCAAGTACCATTACTGTTACTGTACAAAAAGCTCACATTTTAAGCACGTATTAAATGAAGCTCTTAAAAATGATATTCATATTGAAACTTCATCAGCTTTTGATATTGATATTGTTGAAAAAATGAAAGCAGAAGGCAAAATAACGGATAAAACTTACGTTATCAGTAATGGGTTTAAGCGCTCACAATACGTTACCAATATTGCTCGATTAATTAATAATGGACATAAAAATTGCATTCCAATTATTGATAATTATGAAGAAATTGATTTACTTTCACAAGAAATCAAAGGCAAATTCAATATAGGCATTCGCATAGCCTCTGAAGAAGAGCCAAAATTTGAATTTTATACCTCACGTTTAGGCATTGGTTACAAAAATATTGTCCCTTTTTATAATCGTCAAATCAAAGATAATAAAAAAGTAAAGCTCAAAATGCTTCACTTCTTTATCAATACCGGAATTAGAGATAATGCCTATTATTGGAATGAGTTGGGTAAATGTTTAAAAGTTTACACAAGCCTAAAACAAATCTGTCCATCTTTAGATAGTTTAAATATTGGAGGCGGTTTTCCAATTAAAAACTCCTTAGCATTTGATTTTGATTACGAATACATGGTGGATGAAATCATCAATCAAATTCAACTGTTTTGTGAACAAGAAGAAGTGCCAGTTCCAAATATTTTTACTGAATTTGGTAGTTTCACAGTAGGCGAAAGCGGTGGAGCCGTTTATGAAGTGCTCTATCAAAAGCAACAAAATGACAGAGAAAAATGGAATATGATAAATTCATCATTTATTACTACCTTACCAGATACTTGGGCCATAAATAAACGGTTTATCATGTTGCCAATTAACCGTTGGTATGATAGTTATGAACGCGTTCTATTAGGTGGATTAACCTGTGATAGTGATGATTACTACAATAGCGAACAACATATGAACGCTATTTATTTACCTAAGTACAATAAAGAAAAACCTTTGTATCTTGGCTTTTTTAATACAGGAGCCTATCAAGAAACTATAGGTGGTTTTGGAGGGTTACAACATTGTTTAATACCTTCGCCAAAACATATATTAATAGACAAAGACGAAAACGGTAATTTAACAACCGAATTATTTAGTGAACAACAAAAAAGTGAAGACTTACTTAAAATTTTAGGTTACAATGAGTAATAACAAAACGTATGCAGGAATAGACGAAGAATATTCCAAATTAGAAACCGCTAAAATTGTATTGATTCCTGTGCCTTATGATGGTACAAGCACATGGCAAAAAGGTGCCGATAAAGGCCCAGAAGCATTTTTAAACGCCTCAGAAAACATGGAACTTTACGATATTGAAACAGGAACCGAAGTTTACAAACAAGGTGTTTATCTTGCAGATGCTGTGACTGAAAATTCGTCACCAGAAAAAATGGTGGATGAAGTACATCAAACCGTAAAAAAGTATATCAAACGCAATAAGTTTGTGACTGCTTTTGGTGGAGAACATTCTATCTCAATAGGTACCATCAGAGCTTTTAACGAGTGTTTTGATAACCTTACAGTATTGCAAATAGATGCACATGCCGATTTGCGCAAAGAATATCAAGGCAGTAAATGCAACCACGCTTGTGCAGTTTATGAAGCAAGTCAAAATACAAATTTAATTCAGGTTGGTATCAGAAGTATGGACGCTATTGAAACCACAGTCATGGATGAAGAAAAAACATACTTTGCACATGAAATGGTAGCAGATGAGTTTTGGATGGATAGCGCAGTTGATCAAATGACAGATAATGTGTTTATCACAATAGATTTGGATGCTTTTGACCCTTCCATTATGCCAAGTACAGGAACACCAGAACCAGGAGGATTACTTTGGTATGAAACCTTAGACTTTTTGCGTAGAGTATTTGAAGAAAAAAATGTAGTTGGTTTTGATATTGTAGAACTTTGTCCAAATCCAAATGAAAAATCTTCAGATTTCTTGGCAGCCAAACTTTACTACAAAATGTTAAGTTATAAATTTTTAGATGATAACGTCGAAGATGGTTATGAAAGTAACTTTAACGAAGCGGGATCATCTGCCAATAAATTTTCTAAATTCGACGATGATGACGACAACTAAAGGACCTATATCCAATTTTATAGAAAAATACTATCTGCATTTTAATGCTGCAGCGTTGGTTGATGCTGCAAAAGGTTATGAAGCGCAGTTAAAAAAAGGCTCAAAAATGTTAGTATCATTAGCAGGTGCCATGAGTACAGCCGAGTTGGGTAAAATATTTGCAGAAGTCATCCGTCAAGATAAAGTTCAAATTATTTCGTGTACAGGAGCCAATCTTGAAGAAGATATTATGAATTTGGTGGCGCATTCCCATTACAAACGTGTACCTAATTATCGTGATTTGACACCTCAAGAAGAATGGGACTTATTAGAAAAAGGGTTAAATCGTGTAACCGATACATGCATTCCAGAAGAAGAAGCCTTTCGTCGTTTACAAAAACACATTTATAAAATATGGAAAGACGCTGAAGATAAAGGCGAACGCTACTTTCCACATGAATTTATGTATAAAATGTTGTTAAGTGGTGTCCTTGAAGAATACTATGAAATTGACATAAAAAATTCGTGGATGTATGCAGCAGCCGAGAAAAATTTGCCTATAATTGTACCAGGTTGGGAAGATAGTACCATGGGAAATATCTTTGCAAGCTACGTTCTTAAAGGAGAATTGAAAGCAAGTACCATGAAATCTGGTATTGAATATATGACGTTTTTAGCCGATTGGTACACTGACAATTCTAAAAAAGGCATTGGATTTTTTCAAATTGGAGGCGGCATTGCAGGCGATTTTCCTATCTGTGTGGTGCCAATGTTGTATCAAGATATGGAACGTACAGACACGCCATTTTGGAGCTATTTTTGCCAAATTAGCGATTCAACCACAAGTTATGGATCCTATTCAGGAGCAGTTCCTAATGAAAAAATAACTTGGGGAAAATTAGATATTGACACACCAAAATTTATAATAGAGAGTGATGCTACCATTGTTGCGCCACTTATTTTTGCCTACCTATTAGACATGTAATTATGAGTAACAAAAAAGACAACCTTAAACGCGTTATTGTTGATTTTAAAAAATTGACACCAGAAATCTTGGCACTATTGGTTGAAAAATATCCTGATGGCTATGATGATGAAAATATCATTACCTTTAAAAATGCCAATAATGAGCTTGTAGAAGCCGTTGAGGTAACCACTGAGGACACTAAATATTTAGTGAAAGTAAGCACAAAGCTTCAAGTGACTATGGAAAATTATGATGAAGATGATTATGAAGATTTTGATGGTGACGACCCAGAAGCAGTTCAGGACCCAGAATTGGGTGATGACGATGTTGATGCCATTGATGAGGTTGAAGAAGACATAGATTAATCAATCTAAAATACATATCAATTGATTAATCAATAATTTAAAAAGTTGCCCTAAAACAGGCAACTTTTTTTATACGCTAAATATAATTTTTACAAACTAAAAAAAAATGAAGCAAACCTATTGACGAGATAAAAAAAATAGTAACTTTATATAAACTCAAAGCTTATGGCAACTCAATTTCATCTCGCTTTACCATGTCTAAGTATTAGCAAAACAAGAACATTTTATGCAGACGTTTTAGGCGCTCAAATAGGACGCTCTTCACCAAAATGGATTGATGTAAATTTGTACAGCAATCAAATTACGTTTACGGAGTGTGGACCATTTAATTTTGACTGTAAAAGTTATTCGTTTAATGGCGATATACTTCCATCATTCCATTTTGGTGTCATTTTAGAAAAAGACGATTGGAACAAGGTTTTTCAGCTTTTAAAATCCAAGCATATAGACATCGTTTCAGAAGTTAAATTTTTAGAAAATAAAACAGGTGAACACCAATCTTTTTTTGTAAAAGACCCTAATGATTATACTGTAGAGTTTAAATGTTTTACCAAAAAAAGTGATATCTTTAAATCTTAATTGGCTTATTAAGGAAACACAAACAGCACTTATTTATTACCACATGTAATTTCATTAATTTGAAATTACTAAAAGCCAACTGGACTTGTCGTGGCAAATTTCCGTTAAAAACAAGTAACATCCACTTATAATAATTTTACAATGAAAACAAAATTTATAGTGATTCTGTCAATTGTCAGTATGACTTTATGTTCCTTTACCTCAGAAAAAAAAGCAATAGTAGCTGTTTATGATGGACATGAAGACTATGGCTATAATTTTATAGCAACACATGATGACGATGATTCTGAATACACAATTACCTTTCAAGAGGTTGATAAAACGCTTCTCAAAACATTCGATTTAGATTCAGAAACCTTGATTGGCAAAAAATTTGAAATCACTTACGAATCAAGAATAGAAACAACAACTGACGAAAATGGATTTGATGATGAGCAGGAAATCCTTACCATCACCAATCTTAAAAGTTTGTAAAATCAGCTCTTTTATTTAAGAAGAAGACTGCTCTATTGGGGCAGTCTTTTTTTTGAATAGCTCAAAAAATAATACGCCATAAACCATACAATATTCCAAACCAATAATCCAGAGGTTCTCAGTATCATGAGCGTTTGCATAAGCTAAATAACTCAAAATAATTACAAAACTCCATACCAACGGAAATTTATAGTTGGTAAAAACACTCAAAATTAATAAAGTTGCCAAATACCAAGGATGCACAGTTGTTGCCGTAAAATAATAAAAAGAAGCCGCAAAAAGCATGGCAATAATTAGGTTTTTGGTCGTTTTGTTTTTTTTAATGCACGAAAAAACCATAACAAAAATGAAGACACTTAAAGCCAAATAATTCCCGATAATTGCAATTTGATTATAACCCGTTATTTGGTAGCCAATAAAGCGTATAATGTAGTAAATGCTTGCATTAAATTCAAAATCGTTAAACCAAAGTTCTACTGTTTTAGAGTAATTGCTTATAAATTCTGATGAATAAAATGGTAGAAATAAAACGATGGTTATAAATGCTACAATGCTATAAAAACCGATTGTTTTTTTAAACCCTAATTTTTGATACATTAATGGCAAAAATAGGAGTGGAATGAGTTTTACAGAAACTGATAAAGCAAAAATTGCGGCTGCTACTTTCCATTTTCCACAGTGTAATAGGTATAAACTCCAGATTAAAAAGAAAAGCATAATACTTTCAAAATGAAGATTGCCTGTAAGCTCAATAATAATAAAGGGGTTTAACAGATACCAAAAAATGTGGTGTATTGGGATGTTTAGTTTTTCTAATAGTTTTTTTCCAAAATAAAGAATACCAATGTCAGCAGCTATCAACGTTATTCGCATAATGATGACTGAGCCCAAAATACTTTTTTTAGAAAAAAGTGCAGCTATCCAAAAAATAAACTGTTTGATTGGTGGATAGTTGGTAAAATGACTTCCGTTAAGAATTCCCATACCATTGTAAAGTTCTTGAGCTTGAGGAACAGGAAATTTTCCTGCGTTTATAAAAGATTCTGGTGTGTATAAAAAAGGATTAAAACCTTCCAAAATCATACGTCCATCCCAAATAAAGCGATAAAAATCTTGAGATAGATTAGGAATGGCAAACAAAAAAACAACTCTAAAAATGACCGCTAATGCCACAAGAAACTTAAAATTTGCTTTGTTGGTTTGAACAATTTTATAAAACAAAAAAAAGAGAGCAGCGTAGAGTGAAATTAGTTTAATGCTATCGGTTCTTGCTAAATCATAAGCAAAAGACGCATAAAATAAAACACTAATAAAAGCAAATAGAATTGGAATCTTATGGCGCTTCCAAAAGTGCATTATATTTTAGAGGCCAACGATTTAAAAAACACGTAACCAAAACCAATAAACAACATTAAATGGAATGGAAACAAACCAAAATCGCCTCCATGGTCACCAACAACAAATGCGCTATACAAACCAAAAGCAAAATAAAGCATCAATAAACCTTCAATGATAACATTTAACGACAATTTTTTACGAAGGTATTTGTTGCCTTTCCAAGAATCTTTAATGCTACTGATATTGAATTTTGGTGTACGAATAAATTCGCTACGTTTGCCCATATGACCTTCAATTACTGCAATAGAGTTGTGTAAAGAAAAGCCCATTGCTATGGAGAAAAAGGTAAAAAACATAGCAACATAATTGAAGAAATTTTTAAAACCGCTTCCGTTAATCTGTTTGTACATAAACCAATAGCATATAAAAAAGATGATGGTACTTACCACAAAAAAGCTCATAAAGTAAAAGTAGTATCGTAAATGAGCGTATTCATTTTTAATGTATAACATTGGAATACTTAAAATGGCGACTAAAAAGACGTTGAGAAACATAGTGCTATTTAGCAAATGTAATATACCATGTACTTTGGTTTTAGAAGAAATATTTTTCGCTTTCAAAACGCGCCAAAGCATTTTTCTAAAATTTTCGGCACCACCTTTGTTCCATCTAAATTGTTGTGAACGCGCTGCACTAATAACCACAGGAAGTTCTGCAGGTGTTTCAACATCTTCTAAATATTTGAATTTCCAGTTTTTTAATTGGGCTCTGTAGCTCAAATCTAAATCTTCAGTTAGTGTGTCACCTTCCCAGTTGCCAGCATCAATAATACAGGTTTTTCGCCATACACCAGCAGTTCCGTTAAAATTTATAAAGTGACCTTTACTGCTTCGTCCAACTTGTTCTAAGGTAAAATGAGCATCGAGTGCAAAAGCTTGTATTTTGGTGAGTGTTGAATAGTTACGGTTAATATGTCCCCAACGTGTTTGCACAACGCCAATATGCTCATCTTTAAAATAAGGAATGGTCTTTTTTAACCAATTTGGTTTTGGTAAAAAATCGGCATCAAAAATGGCAATATACTCTCCTTTAGCAATTTTTAGACCTTCTTTTAAGGCGCCAGCTTTAAAACCGCTTCGGTCTGTACGACAAATGTGCTTGATATCTAAGCCAGTTTGTTTTAGTTTTTGGACGTGTTCAAAAGTGGTTTTTACAGTTTCATCAGTAGAATCATCCAGTACTTGTATTTCTAATTTGTCTTTTGGATAATCAATTAATGCAATGTTTTCTAACAATCTGTCCATTACATACATTTCGTTATAAACAGGAAGTTGAATGGTTACAAAAGGAACTTCATCAGGATTTGAAAAATCAAAAGTATCTGAAGTATCTTTTTTGTTTTGAGCCGCTAAATAGCTAAAAAGTAAATTGAGCTGCGCCAATGCGTACATAAAAATAAGCACTAATGCGATGGTGTAAACCACAATAATTATGGACTGAAGAATCATGTATTAAAACTGTATTTAAAAATCCAACCTAAGATTTTTGCGCCTGCAAAGATAGTACCTTTTATGGTTCCTGAAACTTTTGAGACACCAATTCTTTTTTTATACCTAACAGGCACCTCAATATACGTTAATTTTTGCTTTATAGACTTTAATTGCATCTCTACAGTCCATCCATAGGTTTTATCTTGCATTTGTAAACTTAACAATTTTTTGTACTTGATGGCTCTAAAAGGACCTAAATCAGTAAATTTTGCTCTAAAAAAAAGCGACATTAATTTGGTTGCCAGCCAATTACCAAAAATTTGCTGAGGTGTCATTGCATGAGCTTCACGTAAGTGTTTGACTCTTGCACCAATGACCAAATCGATATTATTTTCTAAAATTGGAGCAATAATTTTTGTTAATTCTTCTGGATAATCGCTGTAATCGCCATCTAAAAATACTACAATATCTGGTTTTTCTTCTTGATGTGCAATGTAATCCATCCCTTTTAAACAAGCATTTCCATAGCCACTTTTAGTTTCAGTGAGTACTGTTGCACCAGCTTTTTGAGCGTTTTCGGCTGTTTTATCGGTAGAATTATTATTTACGACAATAATTTCATCTACTAAATCAGGAATTTCAGAAATTACTTTTGCAATAGAATCAGCTTCATTATAAGCAGGAATTATAACTTTTATTTTGGTCATTTTAGATTTTAAAGAAAGTGCAAATGTATTAATAGTTTTGGATTGTTTGAAGACCTAAAAATAAGGTGTGATGATTACTTCTGATTCACTAAATCCATTAAATTAACATCATTGCCTAACAAAATATCATTTGGATTGATACGCCCTTTCATAGCATCATTTTCTAATTTTAGGACACCTCTTGGGCAAACTGCACTACAAACACCACAACCCACACAACTACTTCGTACAATATTTTCACCTTTTTGGGCATAAGCTCTTACATCTATTCCCATTTCGCAATAGGTAGAACAATTGCCGCAAGAAATACATTGACCTCCATTTGTAGTGATTCTGAATTTGGAAAATAAACGTTGTTGAAAACCGAGTATGGCAGCCATTGGACACCCAAAACGACACCACGTTCTGCTTCCAAAAATGGGATAGAATCCTGTGCCAATCACTCCAGAAAAAATAGAACCAATATAGATGCCATAAACAGAACGGAGTGTGCTGGCTTTGATAAAAAAGAGGTGTGTGCTTGTGCCATAAAAATGCATTACTACTAATAATGCGACAACCACAAAATACCCAATGGCACCATATTTAGCATCTTTGCCTAATTCATGGCGTTTGTAAAGCATTGTTAAAACAAAAATGATTGTTAAAAAAGCAATTACCAGCGCAATAAAAACACCTTTTGTAAGCCAATATTTATCAGAATCAAAGCCTAAATAAGAATAAACGACTGCTGTGGTCATTACAACTGAAAACACTAAAACGGTATGAATGAGCCAACGCTCTAATTTCCAAGCTGATAATTTTTTGGAAGATAATTGTCTAAAAGAATCACCTGCAGTTTCTGCCAATCCACCACATCCACAAACCCAAGAGCAATACCAACGTTTTCCATAGTTATAGGTTAAAATTGGTGTGATGATAAAGATAGAAGCAATACCAAATAGAATTAAAACCAAACCAAGATTTCCATTTGATAAAAATCCTTTAATTGACCATTCGTCAAAAATATAATAATTAAGTGGCCAAATACTTTTTAAATCGTAATAAGGTAAGTCAGAATTTAAGCGCGACATCAATTCAGGAATCAAAAAGGCAAAACCCAATTGAAAGAACATAACAGAACCTGTTCGTAATTGTTCGTAACGGTTATGTCGGTATTTTAAAATAAATTTATAACCAAAAGCTAAAATGGCCACTGTGTAAAGTGTGCCATAAACAAACCATTGACTTGCAGGATGTCCATTTAATAATTTGCTTAAAGGATCAAAAAATGAAATCAGCCCTGTGTTTGCTTCGCCATTTTTTCCTAAACCCAGAAATTGTGGATAGAAATAAAGGACAATATAAAATAAGGTAAGTACAATCCCTGTTATCCATCCTAAAACACCTCGTGACGCAATGGATTTAAACCAAACACCATTATTTTTAATTCCTTTTGATGTACTTAAATACGCATCATTTGAAAATAAAATGGTTCCAATAAAAATAAGGCCTAAGGCAAGTGTAAAACATAATTCTTTATTTGGAAATTGTGTGTTTACAAGGGCTAAAACTAAAATAAATAAACCAGTAACTCCAAGTCCGATAGCTATTTTTTGTTTTGAAGAAAGTTCAGGAGCATCAGGTTTTGCTATAGATAGGCTGTGATTTGATTTGTTGCTCATAACGAAACTGTTTCTAATTGATTTTTGTAGGTTGAAAGTATTTCTTTTTCATAATGCACATAAAATTCAGGATCAAAATTAGCTTCTTTAAGATGTTCAATCACATAATTTACAGAACGTTTTTCAGTGAGCCATTGGTCAAAAACGTCGTGACGCATTCGTATTCCGAAGGTGTTAATACCTAAAAATTCGTTTGTAATGGTATGGTATTCTATAGTCATACATTTAGTGTCGTCAATATGCTTCCAATGAAAATGTGCATGCTTATCTTTTGGTTTTGCAAAAACCCAACCATAGGTTTGGTATTCAATATCAAAAAATTTAGCCGAATTAAACCAATGTCCTGGTTTATAGGCCATTTTATTGCCACAAATGGTTTGTGCCACAACTTCTCCCATCATACGTCCTGTGTACCAAACGGCTTCAATAGGTTTTCGGTTACCAATCGCTTCGTGCTGTTCGGCACAATCACCAATAGCATACACCTCTTTGATGTTGGTTTCTAAATAACGATTTACTTTAACACCACGTCCTGTTTCAATAGTTGAATTTTTAATAAAGTCAATATTTGGACTTACACCAGCTGTCAATCCAACAAAATCACATTCAATTTCTTCGCCAGTTTCTTCAATAATTATAGACTTTACTTTGCCATTTTCATCTGAAATAATTTCTTTTAAGTTAGATGCTAAGCGCAAATCGATATGATGGTTTTTAATGTGTCTGTTAATCATTTCACTTTCGCCTTGAGGCAAAACACCATTCCAAAAACTGGATTCTCTGACTAAAAAAGTCACAGGAATATGTCGTGTACTAAGCATTTCGGCCAATTCAATACCAATCAATCCACCACCAACAATGACAGCTCTTTTACACACGTTATTGTTGGGAGCATAAATTTCAAGACTGTCTAAATCTTGTTTGTGATATAAACCTTGTACACCTTTTAAATCTTGTCCTGGCCATCCAAATTTGTTGGGTTTACTTCCTGTGGCAATAATCAGTTGATCGTAATTTAAGGTGTCACCAGAACTAAGATGAAGTGTTTTTGTTGTGGTTTCAACCGTTTTTACAAAGCCGTTTTTGAGTTCAATTCTGTTTTTTTGCCAAAACCAATCTTCATAAGGTTTGGTGTGTTCAAACTTTAAATGTCCCATATAAACATACATTAAAGCAGTACGCGAAAAAAAGTGCTCAGTTTCTGAAGAAATTATCGTTATTTTTTTGTCAGAAAGTTTTCTGATGTGTCTTGCTGCTGTAACACCAGAAATTCCGTTTCCAATAATAACAATATGTTCCATAAACTTTAATTTTTTAATGGTTGGTCGTTCATTTTTAAATAACCTTAATTGGTTGTTTGATTTTGTTTAAATTTAAAGATTAAATATGAGTTATGAAGCTATTTTTTAAAATGTGTGTGTTACTGTGTTGCTGTTGCATTTTGAATTGCAAAAAAACAGAAAAGATAAATGGTGTTAGTTTTGTATCCTCTCAAGATGCTATTACTCTAACTCACATTCAACCAATTCTTAATATTCATGCCAATTACGCATCTATCATGCCTTTTGGTTTTATACGCGAATTATCACATCCTGATATTCAATATAATTCTGATAGACAATGGTTTGGTGAAACTAAATCTGGGATAGAGCAGTATGCTGATGCGCTACATAAACAACGCATCAAAGTGATGGTAAAACCGCAAATTTGGGTTTGGCAAGGCGAATTTACAGGTTTTATTAAAATGGCCACTGAAAACGATTGGAAAACGTTGGAAGCGTCGTACACCAAATTTATTTTGGATTATGCTGAAGTCGCCCAAACAACCCATGCCGAAATACTTTGTATTGGTACAGAATTGGAAACATTTATTGATGAGCGTCCTGCATTTTGGCACCAATTAATTAAAAATATTCGTACTGTTTATAAAGGAAAACTGACTTATGCAGCTAATTGGAACGAGTTTGAACGAACCCCTTTTTGGGACGAATTGGATTATATTGGCGTCGATGCGTATTTTCCGTTAAGTGATAAACAAACACCAACACTTGAAGATTGTAAATTGGGTTGGCAACCACACAAATTGCTCTTAAAACAATTTTCAGAACACTATAAAAAGCCAATTTTATTTACCGAATTTGGATACAGAAGTGTTGATTATGCAGCCAAAGCACCTTGGAAAGCAGATAGAGAGATGACTGTTGTTAATTTACAAGCACAAACCAACGCTATGCAATCGCTTTTTGATGAAATTTGGGATGAAAATTGGTTTGCTGGTGGTTTTGTTTGGAAATGGTTTCATAGCCATAATGAAGTAGGAGGAAATGAAAATTCGCAATTTACACCTCAAAATAAACCTGTTGAACAAATTATAAAGAATGAATATGCTAAGTATTAACCAATATGTTTTTTGTAATAATTGTGTAGATTTTCGGCAGAAGCTCCAAACCATTTTTTGATATAAATCATCCAAAAATAATATTGTAATTTCCAAATTCCAGTAGCGTTGTAGCGTCTTGCTGAAGTAGTTAGCCACTGTTGGATAACAACAAATTGTTTGCGAGCATATAATTTGTTAATAAGGTCATTATCTTCATAAATAGTAAAACGTTCATCAAAACCTTCAAGCGTATCAAATAATTTTGTAGTAATAAACTGGCTTTGGTCACCACCTCTACAAGCTCTCCAGCTAAATTGTGTAAGCCAACCAGCTAACTTTAGCCACCAATGTTTGCTGTCAAATTTCATTTTAAAGCAACCTGCTTCATTGCCTTTTCTAACTTCATCACAAATATAGTGGTCAAAGTTTTTAGGCGGAAATGAATCTGCATGCAAAAAATAAAGAATGGTTCCTAAAGCGTGTTTTGCACCAAAATTCATTTGTTTTGCTCTGCCTTTTTTGGAAGTTAAAAGGGTGACGTTCTCAAATTTTTTGACAAGCTCTTGAGACCCATCAGTACTTCCACCATCCACAACAATAATTTCTATGTTATTTTTATCTGAAGCATTATCATGTAAATACTGTAACAACTTGCCAATACATGCAACTTCATTAAGAATAGGAACAATAATGCTTATCATACACAATTGTACAAAAAAATACGCAGATTAGTTTTTTTGCTCATTCAAACTCCAGTTGTAATTGATGTAATCGATGTTGGCTTTTGAACTTATTTTGGTTTTGCTATACTTATTTATAAAGGCGATAATACTTCCGTTTTTGGTAAAATCTTTTTTGTACCATTTAAATATTTCCGAAAGCTGAACCTTGTTTTCAGATATTTTGTTCTTGTTTGGATTATTGATAAAATCAATAGCAGCTTTTTGCAACAAAGATTCTACATTGTTGGCTGTGTAAGCTGTGTTGAGTAATTTTGGACATGAAAAGGAAGCACAATTAATAGCAAAGTGTATGCGTGGTTCGTCCATTTTACGTAAAATGCCATTTTCAATATCAGCTAAAGAGAAGTTTTTATCACCAATTTTGACTCGGTTTTTTAACCAAGGATTTTTGATGTCTTTGATACTTTTTGTTGGATAATTTTCAAGAATCAGCTTAATGGTATTGGCATTGTACACATTAATGTAGTAGGCTAACAATTCATCTTTGCTCCAATGGTCTTGAGGAATTTGGGTTGCTAAATAATCTACATATGCGTTGAGTTTATCTATGTCAGTTTTAAAACCTTTATAGTTGACATCGCCATTATGTGCCACATATTTTTTTAAAAGAGCCTCCCAATCAGAATGGTTTACAATAGCTTTTGTGCTTGTTTTTGTTGATGCGTTTGTGGGTTTTAGTGGTACTCCTTTAGCAGAAAAACAACTTGTAAATGATAAAAAGATAATAAGCATTAAAAACGAAGGTTTCATTTTTTAAATTTAATAGGATATAACTCCTGATGGATAAAATCTTTGGGAAATGTTTCGTCATTTTCAAAACCAAGTTCTATATCTCTTCCGTTGTGTGGAATGTGAGCAGTTTTAAAAAGATAATCCCAAACACTTAGCGTTAGTCCATAATTAACACCATACCTTACGTTGTTTGGCAATTTTTTGGCATGATGCCAAATGTGCATTTTTGGATTGTTGAGAATGTATTTTAATGGACCATAATTCCACCCTAAATTGGCATGGTTTAAATGACCAATAACGATGGTAAAAAAGTAAACGATGGCAACATCTTGTGCATCAAAACCACCAATAACAGCAATTGGAATGTAAAGCAACGATTTGTAAACCACTGGTTCCATCCAATGGTATCGCAAATGTGCTGCAAATCCCATTTGTTTTACAGAGTGATGCACTTTGTGAAAATTCCACAACAAAGGGACACGATGCAAAAGCCGATGGGTGTTCCATTGCACAAAATCGGAAACGAGAAAGAAAATTAAAAGCCCTAACCATTTTGGTAAGTTGTCCACATCAAATAACTGAAAACTTGAAATAGATAAGCCAATTGTTTTTAGCATATCATTTAAAAATTCGGCAGCAGTATTTGATAATGCGATGAGGACGATAAGGTTTAAAAGAAAAAAATTAAAAAACATATAAAAGGTATCCAACCAAAAATCTTTCCTGAAAATGGCTTGCCTTTTTCGCCACGGAAAGGCAATTTCTAAAATCCAAACAGCTAATGAAATTAAGATAAGACCATAAAAATAGTTGTTCCAATGGTAAACGTCAATGAGTTCATATTTAAGATAGTTCCAGTAACCAGAATAAGATTTTGAGATGATTTCTATATATTTTTCCATTGTAATTTTTGTAATAGCAATTATGGTATCCATTTGTAAATCATATATGCTATAGCAATTTTATTAACTCTTTAAATAAAATAATCATGTGTGGTTCAGCGTTTTTAGCTAAATCAATAATTTCTGAAATATTTATAGGTTTCAAATTATTTGGATCACATTCATCAGTCAAAACAGATACTGCTGCTACTTTTAATTTTAAATGGTTAGCCACAATAATTTCGGGTACTGTACTCATACCAACCGCATCGGCTCCAATTATTTTGAGCATTCGGTATTCTGCTCTGGTTTCTAATTGAGGCCCAACAACGGAAGCATACACACCTTTGTGAAGTTTGATATTGTGATTTTTAGCAATTTGTTCAAACTTTGAATTAATTTCAGCATCATAAGGCGCACTCATATCTACAAAACGCTCACCCATTTGTTCAACACCAACAAATGCTAATGGTGAACTTCCTTGTAGATTGATATGGTCATCGATGAGCATCAACTCACCTTTTTTGAAACTCAAATTAATAGCTCCTGAAGCGTTAGAAACTAACAATGTGTGAATACCAAGTTTTTCCATAATGCGAACAGGATAGGTAACATCTTGTAAGGTATAACCTTCATAAATATGGAAGCGTCCTTGCATGATAATCACTTTTTTGCCTTCTAAAATGCCATAAATTAATTTGCCTTTATGAAACTCAACTGTTGCTGTCGGAAAATTTGGAATGTGATTATAACTGACCTCATGTAATATGTCAATTTCATTTACAAGTTGCCCCAAACCAGTTCCTAAAATGATACCAATTTCAGGGTTTTCAAAACCTTTGGCTTTTAAATAATCGGTTGTTTCTGTAATAGATTTAATCATAGATGTTGTACATTTTTTTGAGCTGAGGATGGTCATTTAAATCTTCAATAGTATCAATGTCATTTAATTCATTTAGTAAAAATATGGTGTTGTCTTTTAAATTGCTAAGTGTGTCTTTAAGAACAGATTCTGTTCCCCAAGATTTGTTTTTAAAGATGTTTTGGTTTAAGGTTTTCATTCCTAAAAGATAGTAACCTCCATCTTTTGCTGGGCCAATAACAACGTCATATTGGTTAAGTTGCTCAAAAGCGGTATTGATGGTGTTGGCATCTAAATCTAATAAATCACTACCAATAATTAACGCTTTGTCGTAACCCAAGCCAAAAAGTTCAGCAAATGCGTTTTCCATTTTTATGCCTAAGTTGTCTCCTTGTTGCAATTTTTTTCTAAAAATGTTGGTATCCCAATGATCATTTTTATGAATGTGTTCTGAATAGAATACGAATTTATCGGCATTTACATTTTCAGAAATTTTAGCTGTATGTTGCAATAAATGTTTGTAAATTTTTAAAGCGGCTTCATCACCAATGGTCTTTGCTAAACGTGTTTTGCATTTGCCAAGTTCTGGATTGCGAGTGAAGATAATCAATGCTTTTTTTGAGGTTGGGAAATGAAAATCAAAGGCCATTTCATTGTCACCATCTGAATCTTTTGTGCTAAATAATCCCATAAGTTTTAATTATCAGGTGCTTAAATTCTGAAATTGAAGTCAAAAAATATTAATTAAAAACTCTTATTCCTTTTTTTAACCATTGACTCCATTCTTTAGAAAATGCGTGGACCTTATTTGTTTCATTTCCTTCGGAATCATAAACCTTAAAATTACTGTTTTTCCATTCAAAGATGCCTCCATAAAGATTAAAAACGTTTTTGTAACCAGCTTTTTTGAGTTTGTTAGCAATAATTTCAGAACGAATACCTAAAGAGCAATATACAACAATAGTTTTATTTTTATTAGACACTTTATTTTGAATAGCATCTATGTTAAAATTACTGTAGCCAACAAAAAGTGCATTTTTTATATGGCTAACATTAAACTCCTTAATTTCTCGTGCATCTAAAATGATAGCCTTAGTTTTTGGCATGGCTAATTCTTGAACAGAGATATACGGAATGTTGTAAGAATTGTAATGTTTTAATAAATGCGATAGGCTATTTTGCGAAAACCCAAATGAACTTATTAAACCAAGTATTATAAATGCAAACGTTTTCATTATATTGGTCTTTAAGTAACACTACCTTGACAACTACTTCCTGCACCAGCAGTGCAACCATAACAATGTTGCGAAATAACAATATTTCTGCCTTCCAAAAGAGCTTCGTTGTATTCTGAAATATGTTTTGCTTTACTGTTTACAGGGAGTTCCAGCATCTGATTAAAATCGCAATCAAACAAAAATCCATCCCAGCTTATGGATAAGGTATTGGTGCACATCACATTTTTTACGGCTTCTGGATTATAGGCTTCTACTAAGCTATACATATAATCTTCATAATTTTCGGAAGCAATGAGATAATCTAAAAAGCGTGATATTGGTAAATTAGTTATGGCAAATAAATTATGAAATTGAATACCAAAATCGTCCATTAACGCTTTTTTAAAATCTTTTTCCATAGTGGCCTGATTTCCTGGTAAAAAAGCACCTGAAGGATTGTAAACCAAGTCCAAGCGCAAATTGCTATTTGGCATACCATAACCAACAGCATTCAACTCCTGTAAAGCTTTTATGGATTTGTCAAAAACGCCTTGGCCACGTTGTTTGTCTGTTTTTCCTTTGGTCCAGTGTGGCATGGAGCTAATCACATGCACATTGTGCTTTTTGAAAAACTCTGGCAAATCATGGTATTTTTTATTGGCTTTGATAATAGTTAAATTGGAGCGCACAATAAAATCTTTGATGCCAACTTTGGAGGCTTCATCCACAAACCAACGAAAATTAGGATTCATTTCTGGAGCTCCTCCTGTTAAATCGAGTGTATGTGCTTCCGTTTTTTTGATGACGTCCAAACATTGCTGCATGGTTTCACGTGTCATAATTTCTTTTCGGTCAGGACCAGCATCTACATGGCAATGTTCACAAACCTGGTTACACATATAGCCTACATTTATTTGAAGAATTTCAAGCTTTTTAGCCTTTAGAGGAAATTGATCAGTTTCGGCAATTTTTTCTTTAAAAGTGGGTAATTCACCCTTTTTAAAAATGCCATTCGATAAAATTTCGAGTTGTTTATTACTTTTTGCTAATTCGCTTTTGCGCTTATGTAGGGATTTAATCATTTTTAAATTTTTGATTCATTTGAAAATATCTCGACAAATGTCGGGATGAGCAATTTGTAAAATTTTGTTTCACAAAATCAATAGCCTGCTCACATTTCCAATTTATTTACTTTGTTCATCATTTGTACACCATGAACCAATGATGCACCACCTCTAATGGCAGCAGCCACATGCAATGCTTCCATCATTTCTTCTTTAGTAATGCCACGTTGCAAACCGTCGCCTGTGTAAGCATCAATGCAATATGGACATTGAATGGTGTGTGCCACAGCAAGTGCAATTAATGATTTTTCTCTTTCAGTGAGTGCACCTTCTTCAAATACTTTTCCATAATATTCAAAGAATTTTGCACCAAGTTCTTCATTCCAATCTGATATGTTACCAAATTTTTTTAGGTCTGCTGGGTCGTAATACGTTTTTTGCATGATTGTATTGTTATTTTGTTAATTTACTTACGAAAAAAATGAATATACAGTTTTAAGTCGATACTATTGGCGAAACATAACACAAAATGTGGAAACAATTTTTTAAGCAATAAATGATGGCTTTATAGATTAGGCTTGTTATAAAAAAGCCTTATTTTTATATGTTTTTTTAATATGATGAAAAGCTGGATAGACCTTTTACTTGATTTTAAAGCAAAGCAAGAACCTATTGCCTTGGTAACCGTTACCAAATGTTTAGGCTCAACACCTTGTGTGGTGTCGTCGCGAATGATTGTTACTAAAGACAAGAAAATATTTGGAACTATTGGTGGCGGAAAACTGGAATATAAGGCCATGGACCAAGCCATAATTGCTATTAATGAAAACAAAATTATAGAATCTACCTATACATTAGGACCAGAATTTGAACAATGTTGTGGCGGAAAAGTTGAATTTATAATAGAACCTATGAACCAATCACCAGAACTTTTTTTATTTGGAGCAGGACATATTGGTGTTGAAATTTCTAATCTGTTAAAAGACACACCATTTAAAGTAAACCTTATTGATTCTCGTGACAATTGGTTTGAACATTTAGATTTAGGAACCCATGTTCATCAAGTTCCTGTAACTATTTCAGATTTCAAAACCTTTAGAGATGCTGTAAAATGGGGAAACAATTGCTATGTTTTAGTGTTAACACACGATCATACCATCGATTTTGAAATTATGGCAATGGCAATTCCGCAAGAAACAAAATATTTAGGGCTTATTGGAAGTAAAACCAAACGTGTACGATTCAACAATATGTTAATTAAAGAGTTGAATATAAAAGAAGGCATGAGCAACGTGGTTTGCCCAATTGGGTTAGAAATAGGAGGCGATACGCCTAAAGAAATTGCCATAAGTGTGGTTGCACAATTATTACAAGTGCATTATCATGCAGACTCTAAAAAATGAAAAACACCAAATCTATTATCGAAAAATTAACAGCACTTTGGGCTTTAAATGAGTGTGGTTTGGGTGGCTTTATGCATGTTTTGAACTCGCCATTTACAGGTGTTATTGTTGGAGGAATTTCTATTTTATTAATTAGTTTAATTGCTTTTTATGCCGAAAACAAATGGCAATCTATCTTAAAAGCCTTACTCATTGTGCTTATTATAAAAATGGGAGTCAGTCCATATTCGCCTTTTGCAGCTTATATTGCGGTAAGTTTTCAAGCAATTTTAGGAGCATTATTGTTTTCCAATTTTTCTTGGAAACGCTTGACTATTGTTGTTTTAGGGTTGGTAACATTTTTAGAATCTGCTCTCCAAAAATTGATTGTTCTGACCATTGTTTATGGCGAAAATTTATGGAAAGCAATTGATATTTATGGCTATTGGATACAAGCAAAACTTCATTTTATGTCAACAACATCTGCCACTTCTGTTTTGATTGCTATTTATCTTTTGGTGTATGCTGTTTGTGGTATTTTAGCAGGATTTTTTATTAAAAGCATGATTCAAATTATAAGCCAAGAAAAAGAACACACGTTTGAATTAAAAGCAGATAATTTAAGCTTTGAAAACTCAAAAAGCAAAAGGTCTTTTAAACGAAAAGTTGTTTGGTTTTGGTTGCTAACAGTAACTGTTATTGTATTGGCTTTTACTTTTTTTGGTGGTCCATTATTAGGTTGGCAAAAAGCCATTTATATTGTATTACGCAGCTTTTTGATTTTAATGCTTTGGTATCTGGTTTTAGGACCTTTAGTATTGAAATTAATTCGAAATTATTTAAACAAAAAAGAATCTGAATATCAAAAAGATATTAGCAATGCGATGGATTTGTTTCCATATTTCAGACAAATTATTGCGTTTACTTGGAAAGAAACAAAACATCTAAAAGGATATACACGCTTTAAGTATTTTATAGCCAATAGTATTTCTAATTGTATTCATTTTGAAGTGTTAGAACGCTGATGCTTATGACAAAACATGATTTTTTATCTGCGTGAATCATAAAGAATCAGCGCCATCTGCGTTCTATTAAAAAAAGAAAATGATCTATATTTTATCAGAAAACATAAGAACAGGAAAAACCACAGCCTTATTGAATTGGACCAAAACTCAGAAAGATTGCGATGGTATTTTGTGTCCTGACGATGCGTTTGGAAAGCGGTATTTTCTCCAAATAAAAACCAAAAAGGAAGTTGAATTTGAAGTTGAAACTGATGGCGGAACCATAATTAAAATTGGAACGTTTCGGTTTTTAAAATCGGCTTTTCAAAAAGCAAATGATTATTTAATAGCTTCCGCAGAAAAAAGGGATTGTCACTATTTAATTATTGACGAACTCGGAAAACTGGAACTCAAAAACCAAGGCTTGCATTTTTCGGCTCTAAAATTAATTCCAAAATATGCGTATGACAAAAAGCACCATTTAATACTTGTTGTTAGAGCATCATTACTTAATGAGATTATTAAACACTATAACATCTCACAATATTCAGTCATTAAAAAAGAAGCTTTAGAACAAATCAATTACTAAGATTCTTGCTTTTGAAGCAATCTATGATTTCAACTTTGCACGTCTATCTTTTAAAATTTTAGCAAATGAGCGTGTTCTAATTTCATCCAATGTTAAACCAGTTGCTAAAACCTCATCAATGGTAATGGCACCACTATTTAAAGCTTTTAAAAAGTAATTCAATAAGCCTTGTCCTGTGGCGGCATCATCAAACGTATCGCCAATTAACGTGGCTTGTGCTGCTTTTTCAACAAAAGTTTTTAAACGGATGACAGCATCATCATAACTTTCTAAAAAGAAAGCGTAAACGGCTGCGTAACGCATTGGTAATTGCGCAGGATTCAAATCCCAACCTTGATACAAACCTTTGTAAAGCGAATGACGAATATGTCCATAGCCTTTTAACCAAGCTCTGTGTACAACATCTTTGTTTTCTTGTTCTTGGGCTTTGGTCAAATTCCCTCGATGTGGCCCAATTGGCATCGTGTTGGTCGCGCCATCAGATAGCCAAATTCCTGTATGAGCTAAAGCCACTTTGGTAGTGTAATGTGCAAAATCGCAGACATCATGATCCATTTCTTGATAAGAGGCTGTGATGTTATTGGAAGCTGTATAATCGTAAGTGCCAAAATGCGTCGCAATACAACGTCCTTTGCTTGCAAGGATAAAGCGGTACAACGGATTGGTGCCATTATGATCCATAATAGATTGTGTAGTTTCAACCATCATTTCCATTTTTAAAGCACCACTTTTTAAACTGAAATGGTCTTCAATTAATTCAAAACATGAGATTAAAGCAATAATCTGCTCTGGAATGGTCACTTTTGGGAGCATGACAACAAAATTACTTGGTAATTTCCCCTTGGTTTCTGTGAGTAATGTGCTTACAAACAAATCGAGTGTACGCAAACCACGTTCTTTTAATTCTTCGGTAAATGGTTTGATTCTGATGCCGATAAAAGGTGATAATGTGTTGTTTTGCATGCCTTTTGCAACTTGTTTTGCAGCAAAAATGGCTGTTTCGTCTTCTTCTTTATCGGAACGATTTCCAAAACCATCTTCAAAATCAATTCTAAAATCTTCAACACCTTCATTTTTTAGTTTGGCAATGACTTTATGATAAATGGTATAAGAAAAACCTGCTGGATGTTGTTTTAATTCAGCTTTTGACAACCCTTCTAAAGTGTTGGCAAGCGCTTGTTGCTCTTTTTTATTTGAAGGAAATGTATCACTTCCTTTTAATTGAAACGCTTTTCCAAATTCTATAAAATTAGGTGCGTAATGTAAAAGAGAATTCAAAGCAATCTCACCTAAAACTTGTGTGGTGTCCGATTTGAATAAGTTTGCGCCTCCATAAACCGTATGAATAGGCTGACGGTCTTCACGATCGCCTCTATAAATTTTGTTAAATGCTTGATTGGCTGTGCTTAAAGCTTTAAAAATAGTGGCTTTTTTATCTTCTGAAATACTTAAATTCATTGTTTTTATCTTTTAATAGCATGCTGATTTTTTATGATTAATAGGATTGGTTTCGCAAATAAATCAGTGAAAATCTGCTCAATCGATGTTCTATGTTTAACTTCCTCTATAGGTTGAATACCCAAACGGATTTATCAATAATGGGATGTGATAATGACTGCTATCAGTCACTTCAAATTGAATAGAAACTTCTGGATAAAACCCGTTTTGATTTTTGTTTTTGTAATAATGTGCTGTGTTGAATGTCATCGTATAAATACCAGGAATTAATAATCTTCCAGGAGGCAATACATCAGCAATTCTGCCATCGTTATTGGTGATGCCAACACTCATAGGTTTCCATTGGTTGTCTCGTAATCCTTTTAAAGTGATAAGCATGTGGCTTGCTGGTATACCAACAGAAGTGTCTAAAGCGTGTGTTGTAAGATGGCTTGATAAATTGGTTTTTTCAGGCAAACCTTCAATAAGTTTTGCTAAACGAATTACCGTTATTTTATGTTGTTCGTTCATAGCTACATAAATTTCATCTTCCGTCTGATGATGCAATCTTGTATTGACAATAGTTAACATTTCATCGGCTGATTTTCCGCTGGCACTCACAATAAAAATGTAGCCAAATTTGTCTTCATAATGTTGATTGGCTTTTGCTAAAGCTTCTATGGTTTCCATGGTTGCTTCAGCAACTTTGGCTTGTTCATTATTTGCCCAATCTTTGGTATGTGCAAATTTTTGTTGCAAACTTTCAACAGCTCCAATTTTTGGATGACCAGTAAACGCCTCTTTAAAATCTTCAATATTGCATAGATTATACCAAATAGAAGCTGCTTTTTTTATCAGTATTTCTTCGGATGAAAACGGTCTGCTTCCCACCATTTTAGAAATCCAAGTTTTTGATACGCAACAGGTTTCAAGTTGTGCAAAAGCTTCTTGTTCTGAAAGTGAATTGAGTTGGTTTAATGTCATAATTCATTTTTTTTTGAACGTTGATGATACTGGTTTTTTTATGATTGAATATGATTCATTCCGTAAATAAATCAGCAACAACAATGCTCTATCATTTTGGTGCACCTTGATTGATCCAACAATTAATCATATCGCGTTCTTCTTGAGTCATCCCAGTTTGATTGTTGTTAAAAGGCATATTTTTGCTCACTACTGCACGTTGAAAAATTTTGTCTTTTAAATTATAAATCTGTTCAGCTGTATCATATTTAATCCCATTTGGTGCGACTTTCCAAACAGCATCTGTTGGATGTGATGAATGGCACATGATACATCTATTATGAATAATGGTTTGAATTTCAGCAAATGAGACCGTTTCAGTACAATTTTCATATTTAGGTTTTGCAGGCGCAGTCATAAACGCCATACCCAATAAAAGTACAATAGAAATTGGCATCACCCAAACAGAAAGTTGTCCTTTTTCGCGAATGTTCAAATAATGTTTAACACCTGCAGTTCCAAATGTAATACCCAACAGAATAATCCATTGGTATGTGTTTCCGTATGTGCTTGGAAAGTGATTACTAATCATCACAAACAACACTGGAAGCGTAAAATAATTATTGGTGTACGACCTTAAAAAAGCAGCTTTGCCATCAGCTGGATTTGGTTTTTGTCCTTTTTTTGCAGCAGCAACCATGCGTTTTTGCCCAGGTATAATTACAAAAAACACATTGGCAGCCATTAAAGTTCCTAAAAAGGCACCAAAGTGAATGTAGGCAGCTCTTCCGCTGAAAATATGCGCATAAAACCATGCAAACAAAACGACTAAAGCTGTAATGGCTATGGTAAAAACCACTTTATTATTGTTCAGTTTTTTGCAAATTTGATCATAAAGTAACCATCCAACAATTAATGATGTAAGGCTTATGAGTATGGCTGTTGCAGGTTGAATATCTAAAACGTTGGGATCAATTAAAAACGATTTCGCATTAAAATAATAGACAATAGAAAGTAAACAAAACCCTGATAGCCACGTAAAATATGCTTCATATTTAAACCAATGTAAATGTTTAGGAATTTGTTTTGGAGCCAGTTTGTATTTTTCAAGATAGTAAAACCCACCACCATGGACAGCCCAAAGATTACCTGCTAATTCATCGCGAACGTTTTCTGTTCGGTTGAGTGCATTTTCTAAAAACACAAAATAAAAGGAGGCGCCAATCCAGGCAATTCCAAAAGTAATATGGATGAGCCGAACAGTTAAATTAAGCCATTCAAAAAAGTGACTTTCATAAATGGTACCTTTTAAAAAGAGGTATAAAATGCCTATGCCACAAACGGAAGCGATAACAATTAAAGCGTAAAACCAGTTTTGAGCCGTTTGAAGTGAGTCGGCTTTTTCATCATCACCTTCAACTTTTAGGTCTTGAATTAATTGACGAATTTTATAGGTAGCAGCAACTATTACTGTAAAAATAACAAGCCACGCTACAAGTAAAATTATCTCTGTCATTCAGTTTATTTTAGAGTTCCTAAAATTCGCAATCTGCTCACACCACCATCAGGATAAATTTTTAGCTTTATATGTGTGATAGGTTGCTTGTTATTTATAATTTCACGCTCAAAATGATGTTCTTTATGCGCTTCTAATTTTTGTTGCGGAAGCAAGGTTGTCCAATGATGTTGTTCTTGCAAAACTTCAGAATCATTGTCACAATAACAGGCGTCGATAGCACACGAATCGGGATAATTGCCTTTAAAATGTTTTGTGTCAACAATTATTTTTTTAACCATTCCCGAATGTCCTAAACGCAGAATTACAAAGTCCACATTATTTGGCGTTCTGTTGCGTTTGGTTTCCCAACCATCTCCCATATTTTTTCCTGTAGTTGGCGAAATTAAATTGTCCATTTTACTGAAAAACATATCGTTGCAATGCAAAGCTTTTCCACAGTTATTTGCCAAAGCCAAATCAATAAGTTCATCGTCTTTTACAGTTGACCAATCTTTTACAACATCACCATATACTCTAAAGCGAGCAACACCTCCATCTGGATAAATGTGCAAACGAATATGTGTGTAAATTTTGTCGGAATTAATTTCAAAAAAGTGTTGACTTCCAGGATTTAGTGGTGATTTTGATAAAACTTCGTCCCAAGTTAAATCGTCTGCTTTACTCCAATCTTGAAGATCTTTCGTTAAATTAATGGCTTCAACCGAAGCAAAAGGTGGATGATTTCCAAGAAAATGATTGGTGTCAATGTCAAAGCCTTTAATGATGCCATTGGCTCCTAATTTTAGAATTGCCCAATCATGACCTGAAGTTCTCTTGCGTCTCGATTCCCAACCGTCCATCCATTTGCCACGATCGGTATATTTGTCGGCAATAAAAATGCCACGCCCTTCTTTGATGAGGTTTTCTTTTTCTGCAAAAAAATCGTCTGTGCAGTATAACACTTGTCCGCCAATTTTATCTGAAGCGAGATCTGTATAAGTAGTTAGTTTATTTTCCAATTTTATGTTTTTAATAATAATTTTCCAGCCTTCAAGATTTTTAATTTTGAATTTTCAACCACCTGAACGCCATTTACAAATGTATGAATTACTTTGCCAAAAACCATTGCATTTAAATAAGGTGTCGCTTTATGTTTATGCTGTATGTTTTCTTCTAAAATTTGAAAGTGTTTAGTGTCATCCCAAACAGCAATGTCAGCATCAAAACCTTTTTTAAGCTGCCCTTTTTGATGTTCTAATCCCAAAAACAGCGCAGGATTTTGAGTAAGTAACGGAATCAATTTTTCTAAGGATAATTCTCTTTTTTTACCTTCAGAAAAAAGGATAGACAAGGTAAATTGCAATCCAGAAATTCCTCCCCAAGCCTTAAAAAAATCACCTTCTTCCAATTGTTTGCGTTCTGGTGGTGCAGGTGAATGATCCGATGCCAAAAAATTAAAACCATCATCTAAAAGAAAATTCCAAAGCAACTTGTTGTTTGATTGTTCGCGAATTGGAGGTGCGCATTTATAAATTGGTGAAGCATCAGGAATGGTTTCGGCATTAAAATATAAATAATGCGGACAAGTTTCAACCGTTAATTTGTTGGTTTTTTGTTTTCTGTTTTTAATACGTTCAATAGCTTCAGAAGCCGATAAATGGACAATATGAACCTTGATATCAAAACGTTGCTGAATATTTAAGGCTATATCAATGGCATTGGTTTCCCAATGTTGCGGTCTGGAATGTAAATACTCTTGATAACTTTTTGGGTTTACAACTTTAGGAACCTTATCGTCAGTCAGCTCACAATGTAAAAGTAAAGGAATATCGTATTTTTTCAGAATGGGAGCAATGGCTTCTAAATTTGTTTTTGTAATATTAGGGAATTCTTCAATACCTGAATGGGTTAAAAACCCTTTGATGCCAAATACTCCAGCTTTTATCAAAGCTTCAATGTCCTTTTCGTTTGAAGGAATGATGCCGCCATAAAAGCCACAATTGACATGAAGTTTTTGCGCTGCTGCTTTTTGTTTGATATTAAAAGCAGCAACCGTTGTGGTTACTGGACTTGCATTTAAAGGCATTTCAATAAGTGTGGTAACACCTCCAATAGCTGCCGCTTTTGTGGCTGTGTCAAAGCCTTCCCAATCGGTTCGTCCAGGTTCGTTAATGTGTACGTGAGCATCGATAATTCCTGGCATCACAATTAAATTTCCGTAATCTAAAAACGGGATGCTTTCAATAGGATGCGAGCCTTCAAAAACCTGAAATATAATTTTATTTTTGATATGAAGTGTCGCCTCTTTAAAGGTTTTGTCGATGAAGCAACGCTTGCTATGGATTAAAAATTCAGTCATTTATAGTTTTGGTTTGGTCGCTGGAACGTTGATAATAAAGTTTTTTTATAATTGACGCAGATAAAAAATCAAATTATATCATAAAAAACCAGCATCAGCTGTGTTCTATGATTCATACAAACTCATCAACACCTTTTCAGGCGTCATTGGTGCATGAAACTTTAATTTATAATTCGGATTGAAGGCTTTAATGGCATTTTGAATGGCAAAATAAGCTCCAATACCATACATTAATGGAGGCTCGCCAACGGCTTTCGATTTTAAAATAGCCAACTCGCTACTTTCGGTTTCCAAAGGTAAAATTTCAACATTTTTTGGAACTGAAAAGACATCAGGTACTTTATAAGTTGACAAGGCATTAGATAGCAGTTTTCCTTTGTCGTTATAAGCAATTTCTTCCATGGTCATCCAACCAATACCTTGTGCCAAGCCACCTTCGGCTTGACCCAAATCGATGCCTTCACTCATACTTTTTCCGTAATCATGTACCACTTTTACAGTATCAAATTCGTAAGTGCCACGTGTACAATCAACCGTTGTGATAACAATGGCTGTTCCATATACATGATAGGCAAAAGGATGGCCTTTTTCTTTGGTTTTATCAAAATGAATTTCTGGCGTGGCATAATGTGCGTTTTCTGTTAAAGCTACGCGTTTTGCCATCGCTTTAAAGATGAGTGCTGTCCATGTTAATGCTGTTTTTTTAGCATCAACATATACATATTCCTCTTTTAAGGTAATTGTTTCTTTGGAAACCTTTAAGTCCTCTGAAGCTACTTCTTTTAAGCGTTCCAATAATAGTTCGCAAGCTTTTAAGGTGGCTTTTCCATTCAAATCTGCAGTTGAACTCGCAGCAGAAGGCGAGGTATTTGCTACGCGTGTGGTGTTGGTGGTCTCAATTTTCACTTTGGTTTTGTCTATTGAAAATACTTGTGCCGCAATTTGCAGCATTTTAGTGTTGACACCTTGTCCCATTTCAACAGCAGCAGTGCTAACACCAACGCTGCCATCTTGATAAATATGAACTAAAGCACGAGCATGATTCATTTGTGTGTTGGTAAACGAAATACCAAAGGTAATTGGCATTAAAGCCAATCCTTTTTTGAAAGCTTTATTGTTTTTATTAAAATCTTCAACGTCGCGTTCAAGTTCTTTTAAATTAAAAATGGTTTTAGCGGCATTCCAAGAATTTTGAGCTTCAACTTGTTTAGCAATTTGGCCATACGAAAATTCATCATTCTCTTGAAGTAAATTTGCTTCCTGAATTTTTCGTGCCGAAACGCCAATTTCAGAAGCTGCTTTAGCAATGGCAGATTCAATAACGAACATTCCTTGCGGACCACCAAACCCACGAAATGCGGTATTGGGAGGTAAGTGGGTTTTGCAACTATAAACGGTCGATTTGACGTTTTTTACAAAATAACTGTTGGTAGCGTGAAACAGGGTTCTCTCAGCAATGGCAGGCGATAAATCGGCTGCAGCGCCAGAATTTTGTAAAAACTCCACCTCGTAAGCCAAAATTTTCAAATCTTTAGAAAGCCCTATTTTATAAGTGCTTTCATAAGGATGACGTTTGCCAGTCATGCGTAAATCGTCATGGCGATTCAAAACCAATTTCACCGATTGTTTTAAATGATAGGTTGCCAAAGCAGCCATCACAGCCCAAGGTGTCGCTTGGTCTTCTTTTCCACCAAAACCACCACCAAGACGCGTCACATCCACTTCAATTTTGTGCATTGGTAAACCTAAAACCGAGGCAGCTGTTTTTTGAACTGCTGTTGGTCCTTGTGTTGACGAGATAATTTTTATAGTGCCATTTTCCAGAGGTTCAGCATAAGAGCCTTGTGCTTCAATATAAAGTTGTTCTTGTCCGTTTGAAAAGGTTTCGCCTTCAAAAATATAGTCGCAATTTGCAAAAGCCCTATCGGTATTTCCCAAATTAAAAGAACGTGCTGCATTGATAAAACTTCCTTTGTCTTTGGCATCTTTAGCCATTGTAATTACTGGTAATTCTTCGAAGTCTATTTTTATCAATCGTCGTGCTTGACGTGCAATAAGTTCGGTTTTGGCAACAATTAAAGCGATAGGTTGTCCCCAAAAATGAATGTCTTGTTCAGCAAAAAGAGGTTCATCTTGAATAATACCACCTATTTGGTTATCACCAGGAATGTCTTTATAAGTAAAAATACGTTCGACACCTGCTAATGCTTCGGCTTCGGAATAATCAATGCTTTTTATTTTTCCGTGGGCAATTGGCGCATCAAAAACCACTGCCAAAAAAGTGCCTTCACGAACGTTTACATCATCCACATACAACGATTCGCCACGCAAATGTGTATAAGAATCGATGTTTTTTACGCTTTGTTTAAGCGATGCCTTTACTTGCGATTTCTTGATATCTAAGTCGCTATGTGATTTGTTTTTATGCATGTTGAATAAAATCGTTAAGCGTGAATTGTGATGGGAATAACTCCATAAAATGAGCGAAGAACAGTTGTCTTGCGAGCAATCGTTTATAATCGCTGCTGCCGCGAACATCACTGATTGGTGAAATTTCGTCTTGCATTACATCTTGGGCTTGGAGAATGCTTGTTGGTGTTAACGATTTTCCGTTTAAAAACTCAGAGGTTTTGTGTAAATATCTCGGAATTTCATAAACACCACCAAAAGCGAAATGCGCTTCTGAAATCGTGCCGTTTTCAACTGAAATATGCGCAGCGGAATTAACGGAAGCAATATCCAAATGGGTGCGTTTGCTCACTTTTTCAAAATTGAAATGCGATGCTCTTGTTGGTAATTTGAAACGGATGGTTTTTATGAGCTCATCTTCTTGTAAATCGAAAGTTTTATAGCTTTTATAAAAATGTTTTAAAGCCAGAGTTCGTTCGTTTCCGTTTGAATTAAGTATGGTAATATCGCTGTTTAATGCCAAAAAGAAAATGGTCATATCGCCAATAGGTGAGGCATTGACGAAGTTGCCTCCAAAAGATGCCATGTTTCGGATTTGCTCAGAAGAAACGAGTTTTAAATGGGTTTTTAATTTTGGGAAATAGGTATTTAATTCTGTGTGGTTCCACAATTCTGAAACCGTTGTTCCTGCACCAATAGTACAGATGTTTCCTTTAATTGAAATGCCTTTTAAAGCGTTGTTATCTGAAATCAAATGCACATTGTGTTCAATAAGATCATCTGCTTTTTGAACATATAAATCGGTGCCTCCAGAAACAATTTTTATGCCTTTTTTGGATGGGTTTTCAGTATGTAATTGTTTGAGCTGTTTTGGAATGTCCATAAAATAGTCAGGAATAAAGTTGTTTTTAACCAACCATGTAAACGGCATTTTTGTGTTTGAAAATTCCAGTTTTTCACAAACTTGATGCGCTGCTCTTTCAATAGATTTATACCCTGTACATCTGCAAATATTTCCGCTAATGGTATCTAAAGCGGTATCGTATTTTTTTTCAGAATTTGATAAGGCAAACCCTGTTAAGGAAACCACAAAACCTGGAGTACAAAAGCCGCATTGTGTAGCGTAATTGTCTTTCATGGCGTTTTGAACTGTGGTTAATTTGTCTTTCAAATTAGTACCTTCAACCGTTACAATGTGTTTTCCGTGAGCATTTCCGAGTGGTGAAATACAAGACGTAATGCTGTGGTATGCAATATCTTCATTCTCGTCAAGCGTGCCAACCAAGAGTGTGCAAGCACCACAATCGCCTTCGCGACACCCAATTTTGGTGCCTGTTAATCGTTGTTCATAACGTACAAAATCGAGCAAGGTCATCCCAGAATTTGCGGTTGTTTTTATGATTTTATTATTGAGAATGAATTGAATCATAAGGCTATTAATATTCAGTTTTATCTGTTTTTTCACTCCATTTTTGAAAAGGCTCTAAAGCGATATCGCGTCCTAATTGTTCAAAAGGGATGCTGCGTTTTTCGTAAGGCAAAGGAATTTCCTTGTAAATAAATTCGTCATCAAAACCAATATTGGCTGCATCTTGCTGATTGCTTCCATAATACACTTTGTTTGGACGTGCCCAATAAATAGCACCCAAACACATTGGACAAGGTTCGCATGAGGTATAAATTTCGCAACCCTCTAACTGAAATGAATTCAGGTTTTTACAAGCATCACGAATAGCTGTAACCTCGGCATGTGCTGTTGGATCGTTGGTTGATGTGACTTTATTGTTGCCTCGTCCTATAATTTTTCCGTCTTTAACGATAACGCATCCAAAAGGACCTCCTTCATTATTTTGCATGCCTTTTAAAGCTGCTGTTACAGCTTCTTGCATGAATTGTTTTTTGTTGTTCATTGTTGAAATTACTATTGGTTTATGATTAGAAAGATAAAAATCAAACAAGCTAATATACAGTTTTTGTAGAGTAATTAGAAATTTTGAAGATTAATAAAACCAAAAAACCCAATCTTTTTCAGATTGGGTTTTGAATTGGTGGTACCTCCAGGAATCGAACCAGGGACACAAGGATTTTCAGTCCTTTGCTCTACCAACTGAGCTAAGGTACCAGTTGCTTTAATTGCGGTTGCAAATATATACTCTTTTTATTATTCACAAAAATAAAATATATAAAAATTGCTTTTGTAAATTTACAGCTTTTATTTTAGTTATGAACTTAATTGTTGATGTAGGAAATACTTTGGTCAAATTTGCTGTTTTTCAGCACTCTATGTTATTGGTTAAAGTTTCGGCGGAACTAAAATTGTTTTCAAAAGAATTTAAGAATATCTCCAAAGCTTATCCAAATATTGAACGTTGCATTATTTCTTCTGTAGGAAAACTGAAAAAAGAACAAATAAATTTAGTGAAAACTAAATTTAAAGTGTTGATTTTAGATTCAGAAACACCACTTCCTTTTAATAATTTATATCAAACACCAAAAACACTTGGTGTTGATAGAATAGCTTTGGTTTGTGCTGCTGTTAAACAATTTCCTAATAAAAATGTACTTATTATTGATGCAGGAACTTGTATTACTTATGATTTTATCACTCAAGACAAGTCATATTTAGGTGGTGCCATTTCTCCAGGAATTAGGTTGAGGTATCATGCGTTGCATAATTTAACTGCAAACCTTCCGTTATTAAATACTGAAGTGCCCAAAAGTATCATTGGAACTACCACAAAAACAGCTATTCATTCAGGAGTTGTTTTTGGAATTTTAAAAGAAATTGATGGTGTTATTGAAGATTATTATAAAAAATATTCAGATTTAACAGTTATTTTAACAGGTGGTGATGCCAATTTCTTGTCAAAACAATTAAAAAATAGCATATTTGCCAACTCAAATTTTCTTTTAGAAGGTTTAAACTTTATTTTAGAATATAATTCAAACTAATGATAAAAAAACTGGTTATAGTTTTCATTACCTTATTTGCAATACAAATTAAAGCACAAGAAGGTACAGCATCTCCCTATTCATTTTACGGAATTGGAAGTTTAAAATTTAAAGGAACTGTTGAAAACAGAAGTATGGGAGGTCTTAGTATTTATACAGATAGCATCCATGTTAATTTAAGAAATCCTGCGGCTTATGCTGGAAATAATATAAAACTGTTTAATGAAGAAAGCCGTCCTGTAAAATTTACTGTAGCAGGAAGTCATAATATTCTTAAGCTCAAAGCCAATTCGGGCAGTGAAAAAGCCAATACCACCACGTTTGATTATTTAGCCTTATCTGTACCAATGGGTAAATTTGGTTTTGGCTTCGGGTTAATGCCCTATACATCAGTTGGTTATAAGTTAGAATCAGTAGAAAATAATACGCTTAAAGATAGGTATAGAGGTGAAGGAGGTATGAACAAAGCTTTTGTAGGACTTGGTTATCAAATTACTAAAAACCTGAGTGTTGGTATCGATGCAAGTTATAACTTTGGTAATATAAAAAACAGTTCTGTAGCATTTGTCTATGATAATGATGGAAATTTGGTACAATACCAAACAAGAGAAAACAACCGTTCAGATTTAAGCGGTCTTAACTTCAACTTAGGCTTGTCTTACAAAACGATGTTAAACGATAAATTGCAGTTGACTACAGGATTAACCTATTCTCCAAAAAGTGAGATCACTTCAAACAATGAACGTACATTCTCTACCATTACTATAAATACCATTACAGGACAAGAATTTGCTTATAATACCATTGATGCCGATTTAGAAAGCCAAAATCTAAAAAAGACAGATTTAACTTTGCCATCACGCTTTTCATTTGGAGCAGGAGTTGGAGAGCCTTTGAAGTGGTTTCTTGGAGCTGAATACACCACACAAAACACCAGTAAATTTTCAAATCCAATTTTTAGTATAGATAATGCCAATTTTGTAAACGCTTCAAATTTTTCATTTGGAGGATTTTTTATACCAGATTACAATTCGTTTTCAAGTTACTGGAAAAGAGTGGTTTATAGAGGTGGGCTTCATTTTGAAAACACTGGTTTAGAAATCAATAACCAAACCATAAAAGAGTTTGGCATATCTTTTGGAGTTGGGTTACCAGTTAGCAGTACCTCAAGTGTGATAGGCTTATTTTCAAATGCAAATATTGGATTTGAGTTTGGTAAAAGAGGAACGACTAATGCAAATTTAATACAAGAAAATTTTATGAACTTTCAAATAAGTTTATCTTTAAACGACAGATGGTTCCAAAAACGAAAATATGATTAACAGACTAATTTTTAATCCAATGAAAACGAGAATTACTATACTATTAGCCGTTTTATTTTTAGGCGCTCATGTGAGTTTTGCACAACAAGATGAAGAGTGCATGATTAACTTGACCTTAATGAACGACTATGCTAAGAGCAAAAATTATGATCAGGCCTATGAGCCATTTATGAAAGTGCGTAATAAATGCCCAAAATTCAATTACGCTATTTATTATTATGGTGAAAAAATTCTGACCCATAAAATTGAAAACTCAACAGGAGCTGAACAAGTTGCTTTTATCAATGATTTGATGAAAAATTGGGATGAAGGCATGCTTAACTTTTCAAATAAATATACAAAAGGTGGTGTTTTGACAGACAAAGCACAATTAATGTATCAATATAGAAAAGAGTTAGGACTATCTGACAAACAATTATATGATGCGTTTGATAAAATTTACACAACCGATTTAGAAAATTTTACAAGCCCAAAAGCCTTATACACCTATTTTTCCTTAATGGTTGATTTGTATGATGCAAAGCAAACAACAGCACAACAATTATTTGATAAGTATGATGATTTAACTGATAAAATAGGTCAGGAAATTGAAAACTACACAGGTAAAGTAAACAAACTCGTAGAAAAAGAAGAAGCAGGCCAAACCTTAACCGATAAAGAAGAAAAAGCTAAAAATTCATACAATAGCTATTTAGATGCTTACGATAAGGTTTCTGGTAGTATTGATAGCAAATTAGGAGAAAGAGCTAATTGCGAAAATTTAATTCCTTTGTATTCTAAAGATTTTGAAACCAATAAAACCAATGCTGTTTGGCTAAAACGAGCAGTTAATAGAATGTACTCTAAAGAATGTACAGATGACCCACTTTACATAAAATTAGTAAAAGCCTATGATGCTACTGCACCATCTGCTGATACTAAGGTTTTTGTAGCTGGTTTGTTATTAAAAGATGGTAAAGAATCTGAAGCGCTTAAATATTTTAATGAAGCTTATAACTTAGAAACAGATGGTTACAAAAAAGCAAAGTTAGCTATGAGAATAGGTGACAATATGCGCAAAAAAGGGAATTACGGTCAAGCAAGAACCTATTACAGAAATGCGTTAAGTACAAGTCCATCTATGGGTAGAGCTTACATTCATATTGCTAATATGTACGCAGCAAGTGCCAATAGCTGTGGAGACACTAACTTTAATAAAAGAGCCGTATTTTGGTTAGCCGCTGCTGAAGCGCGTAAAGCAGGTAAAGTAGATGCCAACTTAAAATCATATGCTAATGAATTGGCTGCAAGTTATGAAGCAAAAGCACCATCAAGAGGCGAGATATTTAGCTGTAACTGTGAAGGAACTACTATCAATATTGGTTGTTGGATAGGATTGAGCGTTACTGTGCCTAAACTATAAATGAAACATTTACATACATATTTAAAACTAAACATAGTCATAGCTATTGCTGTGACTATGTTTTTTTCATGTAAAAACAACTTTAAAGAAGTTCAAAAAATTGGTGTATTGCAAAATGAACCTATCGGAATTGCAGAAGAAATCAATTTAAAATATACAGATTCAGGCAAATTAAAAGCCAATTTATTAAGCCCCAAAATGTTAGATTTTTCTAATCGAGACTTCCCTTTTTCTGAATTTCCAGAAGGCATTACACTCTATCTTTTTGATGAGCAAAACAAAAAAAGCAAGATAGTTTCAGATTATGCTATTGTTTACAACGAAACCGATTTGATAGACCTAAGAGGTCATATAAAAATTACTACAGAAACTAAAGATACCCTTTTTGCTGAGCAATTGTATTATGACCAAAAGCGCGATTGGGTATTCACTAACAAACCTGTTAAATACGTTTCTCCTACTAAAATAGTCACAGGAAATGCTTTCGACTCTAACAGAGATTTTACAAGTTATGGCATTACAGAAATAACAAGCACCATGTATATAGATGAATAATTAGTTATCTTTGTCATTAATAATTAACTCATATCAACACAATGCTTCAAAAAATTATACAATACGCTTATTTGGCTGCAACCATCTTTTTTGCTTATGATGCTGTAAGTAATTGGAATTCTGATTCTAACAAAGCTTATATGTCATTGTTTTTAGCGGTTTTAGCACTGTTTATGTTTTTCTTCAAAAGACACTTTAGGAAAAAAATGTATAACAACAAGCAATAAGTCATGGATGTTAATGGACTCATTATTATTCTGACACTTATCTTATCTGCATTTTTTTCAGGTATGGAAATTGCCTATGTATCTTCCAACAAGATACATATAGAAATTGCCAAAAAACAAAACGATTTTATTGCCAAAACCCTTACAAAACTTACCGCAAAACCTTCAAAATTTATAGCAACCATGCTTATTGGCAACAATATTGCCTTAGTAGTTTATGGGTTTTTAATGGGAGACAAATTGGTAGCTTGGTTTAAAACGATGCTGCCAACAGATTTTGCGTTTTTAAACTATATGCTCAACGATTTGAGCTTGTTAACACAAACCATTATTTCAACACTTTTAATTTTGATAACGGCCGAATTTTTACCCAAAGTATTTTTTCAGATTTATGCCAATTCTCTACTCAAAATTTTAGCAGTTCCAGCCTATTTTTTTTATGGCTTGTTTTCTTGGGTTTCAGATTTTGTTATCTGGATTTCCAATATGGTTCTAAAAAAATTCTTTAAAACTCAAGGAGAAGATGTGCAATTAGTAATGACTAAAGTAGAATTAGGCAACTACATTTCAGAACAAATGGAATCAGTTGAAGAACATGATGAAGTTGATAGCGAAATCCAGATTTTTCAAAACGCTTTAGATTTTTCAGAAGTCAAAGCACGTGAAGTGATGATTCCACGTACTGAAATTATTGCAGTTGACATTAGTGATTCTATTAAAAACCTAAATGCACTTTTTACCGCTTCTGGCTTGTCAAAAATTTTAGTTTACAAAGATACTGTAGATGATATTGTTGGTTATGTCCATTCCTTTGAATTGTTTAAAAAGCCTAAAGACATCAAGTCTGTGGTGATGTCTGTTGAGTTTGTGCCAGAAACCATGTTGGTTAAAGACGTACTAAACATACTAACCAAAAAACGCAAAAGCATTTCTGTTGTGATTGACGAGTATGGAGGCACTTCAGGCATTATAACCGTTGAAGATATTGTAGAAGAATTGTTTGGTGAAATTGAAGATGAACACGATACGATTGAGCTTATTGAAGAAAAAATTGACGATGTCAACTACAAATTTTCAGCACGATTAGAAGTTGATTATATTAATGAAGCTTATAAATTAGATTTGCCAGAAGGCGAAAACTACGAAACTTTAGGAGGTTTAATTGTTGATGAAACCGAAGAAATTCCGCAAGTAAATGACCAAATACAAATTGAAAACTTCTTGTTTACCATTTTAGAAGTCTCTACCACAAAAATAGATTTAGTAGCCCTTAAAATTCTTGAAGAAGATTAATTTTCAGCCACCCGACTTTCGTCTTCCGTCATCCGTCTTTTTCCAACGACAAACACCAAAATTCAAGGTTAAACACCATACAAATCAACATAACGTCAATAAAATATAAATCTATTTTTATTATTTGATAGAAAATGGTATTTTCGCGCACTTATATTTTATAACATATACAATAAAAATGGCAATTTTAAATAAAATTAGACAACGTTCACTTTTCTTAATCCTCATCATAGGATTGGCATTATTTTCATTTGTTCTTTCAGGCCTATTTAAAAATAACAATGCTTTTAGTAGTTCACAAAATGTGATAGCAACTATTAATGGCACTGAGATTGGTCGTGAAGACTTTATGACAAAAGTAGAAAACACACAACGTCAAATGGGACCTAACAGCACTTCTACACAAACCATGAATAGAGTTTGGGATCAAGAAGTTAGAAAAGTGGTTATGAAAGACCAGTTTGAAGATTTAGGATTATCAGTTGAAAAAGATCAAATGAGAGATTTGTTGAAAACAAGCTTTTCGAGCTATCCAGAATTTTTAAATGAAGCAGGCACTTTTGACGAAAATAAACTAAATGAGTTCATTGCCAACTTAAAAGCTATTTCGCCAAACAGAGCACCTCTTGGTAATTTTCAATTAAATTATGACGAGTGGGTAACCAATGAAAAAGCAATAGCACTTGGTGCACAAGAAAAAGCCTATTACAGCATGATTAAAGCTGGAGTTAACACCACACTTGCTGAAGCTGAAGAAGATTACAATTTAGAAAATGCCACAGTCGATTTAAAATACGTTAACGTTCCTTACACTTCTATTGCTGATAGTTTGGTTAAAGTATCTAAAGAAGATATATCAAATTACATTAATAAAAACAAAAAGAAATTTGAAGTAGAAGCATCAAGAGATATTCATTTTGTGCAATTTAATGAAGTAGCTTCTGCTGAAGACGAAGCTGCAATCAAAAACAATGTAGTTGCTTTAATGGATACTAAAGTTGAGTTTAATGAAACTTCAAAATTAAATGATACCATTGTTGGGTTTAGAAACACTAAAGACGTTGCAGAATTTATAAATACGTATTCTGATGTTAAATACAATGATAGCTTTGTGCCAAAATCATCGCTACCTACATCAGTACAAGACAGTATTTATAACTTAGCAGTAGGTCAGTTTTATGGACCATATAAAGACAATAATATGTATAAAATTACAAAACTGGTTGCTGAAAAATTCATTCCAGATTCTGTAAAAGCAAGACATATTTTGATTCCTTTTGTAGGTTCTCGTGCAGCTACTGCAGATACCAAACAAACCGAAGCACAAGCAAAAGCAACAGCTGATAGCTTATTGACAATTATTAAAGACAACCGATCAAAATTTGTTGACTTACTTGATTTTTCTGTAGATAAAGTAAGCAATGAAAAAGAAGGTGTTTTAGATTGGTATGCTTATAATGCTATGGTGCCTGAGTTTAGAGATTTTACATTTGAAAACAAAACTGGCGATTTAGGTGTCGTTAAAACCGATTTTGGTTTCCACGTTATTGAAATTTTAGGTCAAAAAGAAAAAAGTAGAGTTGTTAAAGTAGCAACTTTAGCACGAACTATTGAACCATCAGAAACTACCATTGATAATGTGTTTAACAGCACTTCAAAATTTGAAATCGCAGTACAAAACAAAGATTTCCAAGATGCAGCAAAAGAGGCTTCAGTAGAAGTAAAACCAGTAAACAATATTAAAGAATTGGATGAAAACATTCCAGGTTTAGGAAGTCAGCGTTCAATAGTACGTTGGGCTTTTGAAGATGGCACTAAAGTAGGTGATGTAAAACGTTTTTCAATTCCTGGAGTTGGTTATGCGGTTGTTCAAGTATCAGCCATTAATGAAAAAGGCTTGATGAGTACAGAAGCTGCGTCAGTAACTGCAATACCAGAAATTAGAAAAGAAAAAAAGGCAAAGATGATTCGTGAAAAAGTATCAGGAACTACTTTGGAAGAAGTTGCTAAAAGTGAAAATGTAACGGTTTCAAGCGCATCTGCTGTAAATATGAAAAACCCAACCTTGTCTGGTGCTGGTGTTGAAGCTAAAGTAGTTGGTACAGCTTTTGGCTTAAAAGAAGGCGAAACTTCAAAATTGATTGATGGAACTAAAGGTGTGTTTATGGTGCAAGTCACTAAAAAAACAGCTGCTCCAAAATTGGATAACTACCAACCAGTGGCTAACAGATTGAGCACTACACGTGTTAATGCTGTACAAGGTAAAGTATATACAGCACTTAAAGATGCTGCAGATATAGATGACAATAGAGCGAAATTTTATTAATGCTTCTATCTATAGGTGATTAACAAAAAGGCTTTGCAAACGCAAAGCCTTTTTGTTTTTTATAAAACCATATCTTCAAAAGGAATAACAACTTCAAACCCTTTAGACTTAAAGTAAGGTGTAATAGGTGCTTTTGAAGCCACTAAAATAAAATCGCCTCCCCAAGCACCAAGGCTTTTGATGCTGCCCTTAAAATCATTAAAAAGTTGCTCTTTAATAGGTTGTTGTTTGATGATTTTTGAAATGATAGATTCGTGTTGTTTTATAAGTATTTGAAATTCTTCAAGATTTTTACAATCAACCATTTGTGAAGTAATGGTATTGATTTTAGAAATTTCATCAGTTAGGTTAGCTCTATTTGTTTTATATTGTGCAATACCTTCTCTACTGTTTTGTTTTTTGTTGAGATATACAAAGTATAAATGATTTTTAAAAGAAGGATTGAATTTTACTTCGTTAATAACGCTGTTTTTAGCAGACAATTGATAGGTAATAGCCGAGTTGTATTGTGCGCAAGCAATATCATACCCACTACCACCAAATGTTTTTTCCAATAATTCATACGCATTTACATTTGCCCATTTGGCAATATTGTTTATAAGGGTTGAAGAAGAACCAAGTCCCCAATTTTTAGGAAAATCGAGTTTGGTAGTCACTTTAAAACCATTTTTAGTATCTAAAAACTTTGGATTGATTTGTTTGGCGGCTTTCAGAATTTGGAGTAATTGGTTTGAAATTGTAGTGTCACTATTTATAAAATCAGTAACAATTTCATCATAAGAAAAAACATCTTCAAACCAAATATTACCTTTTTCATCCAAACTTTTCCAAAGTATTTTATTTTCAAAAATAGATTCAATACGTAAAGATTGCCCAAGTTTGGTTGGTATTGCTAAGGCTGAAGCGCCATCAAGCACCACATATTCGCCTGTGAGTAATAGCTTTCCGTTGCTGTAAAAGTTTTGCATTTACTTAGCTCTTAATTCAGATAATGCGTCTACAACAGCACTATGAGTTACTGTATTAGTTTTAAAATAGGTAGTCAAACGGTCTTTTTCTGTTTGGGTAGCTTCAAGTTGATTGAGCATATTCATCAAGTGCATTTTCATATGACCTTCTTGTATTCCTGTGGTGATTAAGGAGCGTACAGCGGCAAAATTTTGAGCTAATCCAGCTACTGCAACTATTTGCATTAGCTCTTTTGCGGTTGGTTGGTGCAGCATTTCTAAAGCTATTTTTACTAATGGATGTAAACTGGTCAATCCGCCAACAGTGCCTAAGGCTAAAGGGATTTCCATCCAAAATTTAAAAACACCATTTTTAATTTCAGCGTGTGTTAGGCTACCATAAGTTCCATTTCTGGAAGCATAGGCATGCACACCAGCTTCCACAGCTCTAAAATCGTTTCCTGTGGCTAAAACAACGGCATCAATGCCATTCATAATTCCTTTGTTGTGTGTTACAGCTCTATAAGGTTCAACTTCTGCAATTTTGATGGCTTGTATAAATTTATTAGCAAAATCTTGTGCAGAAATTGATGGGTCTTCGTTCAAATCGTCAACCTTACAGCTTACTTCGGCTCTTACTATGCAATTTGGAACGTAATTAGATAAAATGCTCATCACTATTTGAATGTTTTTTTCTTTTAAAGTAAATAATTCAAAATGTTGAGCTTCATTTTTAAAAGTCTTTGCAAATTGTTCTAAACACGAATTGATGAAGTTGGCTCCCATAGCATCCAGCGTTTCAAAAGTAGTGTGGAGTTGGTAGTAGTTTTTAAGTTTTTTGGTTTGGTTTTTTAGTTGAATATCTATAATACCACCACCACGTTTTTCCATACTTTTAGTGATGTGTTTTGTAGCTTCAATGAGTTTTGACTTAATCGTGTTGAAAAATTGCTGTAGTTTTTGGTCATCGCCATCAAACATAAAATGCACTTGACCAATTTTGGTGGTAGAGATAACGGTTGCTTTAAATCCACCTCTATTTTTCCAAAATTTGGCGGCTTTACTTGCAGCAGCAACAACCGAACTTTCTTCAATAGCCATTGGAATGGTATAAAATTTGCCATTAATTAAAAAATTTGGAGCGACACCAAAAGGGAGATAGTAATTGGTTATGGTGTTTTCAATGAATTCATCATGAAGCTGTTGTAGTTTGTGGTCAGAATTCCAATATTGTTTTAAAAGGAGTTTGACTTCCTTTTTATTGTAAAAATAGGTAGCAACAATCCAATCAATTTTTTCAGTTTTAGATAATTTAGAAAACCCATCAATATGCTTACTCATCAACTTTTATTTAGGTTTACAAAGATAGTATCTTGGCATTAATATTGGTTGGTAAATATAAAGAATGCTTTTTTATCTGTTAATAGTTAGGGTTTTTTGCATTATTTTTAGTAAACTTGGCATTATTTTGTCAAGAATTAGCATTGAAGTTAATAGACAATACCTTAACAATTCTAACTAATATTTAAACTATGTCAAGTACAACATTAAAACCGCATCAAAAAGAACTTTGGGGTCACCCAGTAGGGTTATATATATTATTCTTTACAGAAATGTGGGAGCGTTTCTCATATTATGGGATGAGAGCTTTATTGACACTTTATTTAGTTCAAAAGACAACTGATGATAATCCAGGTTTAGGATGGTTAGATTCTCAGTCAATTATGCTATATGGTTGGTATACTATGTTGGTATATGTAATGTCCATTCCTGGAGGAATGATTGCTGATAAAGTATTAGGTCAGAAAAAGGCGGTTTTATATGGTGCTTTGATATTAGTAGCTGGTCATGGTGTTTTAGCCATTGATCAGATGTGGACTTTTTATTTAGGCTTGACCCTTATTATTTTAGGCGTAGGCTTATTAAAGCCAAATATTTCTACTATGGTCGGAGGTTTGTACAAAGAAGGTGATATACGACGTGATAAAGGGTTTAGTATATTTTATATTGGTATTAATTTAGGCTCCTTTTTAGCAACTTTTATTGTAGGCTATGTCGGTGAGAAAGTAGGTTGGCACTATGGGTTTGGATTAGCAGGTATTGCTATGCTTTTTGGATTAATGGTTTATATGTATGGCCAAAAATACCTTATTAAAGTAGGAAATAAACCAACTGAAGAAGATAAAAAAGACGATGTGTCTATCGGTAAATTATTTGCTGATTTATCAAAATCACCACTACACTTAATTATTGTAGGACTAATTGTAGCTTACGGTGTTTATGCAGGTTTAACCTATGAAGGGTTAGATAATTGGGCATATACTGGACTATATATTTTTATAGCCCTAGTTGCAGGTGTTATGATGATGATTTATAAAAACTTGAACACACAAGTCATGAAAGATCGATTTATGGTTTTATTGCTATCTTTTATAATTGTTATTGTATTTTGGGGGGCTTTTGAACAAGCTGGTGGATTGATGAGTATTTATACCAAAAACAACACAGATAGGATGTTGTTTGGATGGGAAATACCTGCAACTTGGTTTCAAAGTTTGAATGCAGGATTTATCATATTATTTGCAACTGCAGTGGCTGGCTTTTGGGCAAAACGAAAATTAAAAGGGAAAGAAGGCTCCTCATTATTTAAAATGGCAATAGGAACCATCATTATGGGGCTTGGATTTGTATTTATGATTTTTGCAGTCTCTGAATTTAATTCCAAAGGATCATCTGGAATGCAATGGCTTATTTTGGCTTATTTATTTCATACAATTGGCGAGTTATGTTCATCTCCAGTTTCATTATCATTTATTACTAAGTTAGCACCAGCTAAGTATGCTTCTTTAATGATGGGTGTTTATTTTGCAGCCACAGGATTGGGTAATAAAGTGGCTGGTGTTTTAGGAGAAAAAGCATCAGAATTTGGTGAATATACCATATTTTCAGGAATCACAATTTTTACTGTTGTTTTTGGTGTATTAGTGATTTTGCTACTTAAACCACTTAAACGTTTAACTCATGGTGCTGAAGATAATGAACGTATGATGCACAGTGATGAAACAGAAGGTTTTGAATTAGCTGATAATTAAAACTTTTTTTAGAATTATAATAGATAGACATGAGTAAAAATTCAACCGAGCAATTTTTTGAAAATCCAGTCATTGGACATCCAGCTGGTCTTTTTGTATTGTTTTTTACCGAAATGTGGGAACGTTTTTCTTACTATGGTATGCGAGCTCTTTTAGTATTGTTTTTAACCTCGTCACTTTTTGATGAAGGTTGGGCTTGGCCAAGAGAACATGCTTTAGCATTATATGGAACCTATACTTCATTAGTTTATCTGACACCAATTTTAGGAGGCCATATTGCTGATAAAATAATAGGATATAGAAAGGCTGTTGTAGTAGGAGCATTGGTAATGACTTTAGGGCATGCCGCTATGGCTGTGGATACACATTTAGCACTCTATATAGGGTTGTTTCTTTTAGTGGTTGGAAATGGATTTTTTAAACCAACAATGACATCAATTATTTCACAAATGTATGAAAACCATTCACATAAAAAAGATGGCGCATTTACCATTTATTATATGGGAGTTAATGCAGGAGCTTTTTTAGGAATCTTGTTATGTGGCTATCTTGGTGAAGAATGGGGTTGGAGCTGGGGCTTCGGATTGGCTGGAATATTCATGTTTTTTGGGATGTTACAATTTTATTTTGCACAAGGTATTTTTGGAACTATTGGACTGAAACCTAATAAAGAAACGGATTCTTCATCAGTTGAAACAGTTACTGATAAATTAAACCCATTTCTCACTTTTGATAAGATATTAATTGTAGTCTGTGCCCTTATTGGTTTGGTTTGGATTATCAACGATCCTGTTTCAAAAATTGGAGGCTCTAACATTTTTAATTTTAGTGTAGGCGCTTTGTCTGGTGATAATTTTGCAATTCTTTTTGCGTTGGTGTTATTTTTAATATTAATTATTTCAAGAATTGTCAGATACACTAAAGTCGTCAGAGATAAAATGATTGCAGTGTCAATTTTTGCTTTTTTTACAATCTTCTTTTGGGCCGCTTTTGAACAAGCAGGTGGTTCAATGACTATTTTTGCTGGTGATTATACAGACCGCGTTTTAGAAGGAAGTTCAGCCAATATATTTAGAATTGCCAATACTTTAATTACTATCATTCCATTAGGTGTTATTACTTGGGTGCTTTGGAAATTATTTAAGCAAACGTTCTCAAAATTCGCTCTTGGAAATATTTTTCTTGCAACAAGTTTTATTATTGTTTGGGCTTTGGTATTAACCATGCTTTATCAACAATACTCTTCCGAGTCGCCTGAAGTTCCTGCATCGTGGTTTAGTGTACTGAACTCCTTATTTATTATTGTATTTGCACCACTATTTTCAAAACTTTGGGAAAGTAAATATAACCCAAGTGCTGCGGTTAAATATGGATTAGGCTTAATCCTTTTGGGTGTTGGGTTTTTGGCTTTAGCTTATGGCGCTTCAGATATTCCTCAAGGGGCTCAAGTTGCTGCAGTAAGCATGATTTGGTTAATAATTGCTTATTTTTTCCATACAATGGGCGAATTATGTTTATCGCCAGTAGGCTTGTCTTATGTTAGTAAGTTAGTGCCAGGTCGTATGATTGCCATGATGTATGGTGTTTGGTATCTTGCTATTGCAATTGGAAATAAACTTGCAGGAAGTACTGGTGGCATGATTGATTCTATAACTGCTGAATACTCATTGTCAACCTTCTTTTTGTTGTTTTTTGCTATTCCAGCGGCTGCAGGCGTGTTAGTCATGTTAATGAACCCACTCTTGAAAAAACTCATGCACAATGTTAGATAACCGATTAAATAGTTAAAATAAAAGCAAAATACCAGTTGCTTAGAGCATTTTTTGTAAGTTCGAAATAACTTTTGCTACCTAAGAAACGAGTTATTATAAGAAATATATAAGATGAAAAAATTAAGATTAATCATAGCTCTAACTGTTTTAACATCAGTTACAGCCATTGCTCAAGAAATTAATTGGATTACTTTAGATGAAGCCATAGCACTTCAAAAAAAGCAGCCTAAAAAAATTATGATGGATATTCATACTAATTGGTGTGGTCCATGCAAAATGTTAGATAAAAATACTTTTCACAATCCTGATGTAGTGGCTTATGTTAATAAAAACTTTTATGCCGTTAAGTTTAATGCCGAAGGAAATGAAACTGTAAATTTTGATGGAAAAACATTTACAAATCCTAATTATAAACCTGAACTTGCCAATAGACGCAATAGTGTACATCAATTAACAAGCTACTTAAAAGTTTCAGCCTATCCAACAATTGCTTTTTTTGATGAAAAAGGCGCACTTATTTCACCAGTTGTTGGGTATAAAAATCCGCAGCAATTAGAACTTTACTTAAAACTTTTTGTGAGTGATAAGTATAAGGATATGAAAAAACAAGAAGATTTTAATGCTTACTATACTGCTTTTGTGCCCGAATTTAAAGGCTAATACGTTTCATATTTAAAAATAAAAGCTCCCTTTTTACTAGTTTGATAAAAAGGGATCTTTTGTTTTATACAGGTACTTTCCCATCGTTTTAAATAAGATTTATAATTGCTTCCGTCTGCAATAATCATGGAAGGTTTTAAGGAATCTATCAATCTGCTGAGATTTATTTTTGGTGTATTTGTGAGCAAAACATAATCGGGTTTAAAAGTTTTTATGTTGTAAATACCAAAGCTGTCTATCACTAAAAGATGCTTAGTCCCAATTTGATACACAGATTTTAAAGTATCAATATCTACTTTGGTAATAGCATTTCCGACCTTGTAATTTTTGATGATGTTATCGGTTTTTTGCGCCAAACTATCAAAATTGCTTGCAATGGTTAATTTTGCATCTGTTTTATTGCCAATCAAACTGTATCTACTTTTATGAAAGATGATAAATTCATTGGTTTTGTTGTGATATTTGCCAAATATTAGTACAGATTGAAATAATAAAATGGCTATTAATAAAAAACTCAAACGTTGAAAATTTATTTTTTTAAATACTGCTACCAAACCAATAATCACTAAATAAGCCGTTACAACTTGCAACATATTAAAGGCGATGTCTTTAAACAAAAAACGTTCTTGTTGCGCAATCCAGCGGACAAAATCGTTCATGATGCTTATTATAAACCCATAAATATCTGCTAACCATTGTGGAAGTAAATGGGTTAAAGCTAATACAATGATGATGATTCCAAGACCTAAAATAACTCCTAAAACAGGAATAATGACCAAATTTGAAACAAAAAACAGTCCAGGAAACTGATGAAAGTAATACAAACTAATGGGTATGATTCCAAATTGTGCAGCCAAGGTAACTGTAAAAACATCCCAAAACAATGTTTGTAGTTTCCATTTTGGAGTCCATAGTTTGACTAACATAGGTTGAATAGTAACAATAGCTATCACTGCCAAATAGCTCATTTGAAATCCGACATCAAATAAAAACATAGGTTTTAACAAAAGCAGCAAAAACATAGAAATAGCAAGCGTGTTATAAATATTGGTTGGACGTTTTAGGTTCATTCCAATGGCTACAATGCTAAACATGGTAACCGCTCTGGTAACAGAAGCCGACAAGCCAGCAATAATGGCAAAACACCATAAACACAAAAGCACAAGAATGATTTTAATTGTTTTTCCATGTTTTAGATATTCAATAGGCTTAAATACAAAGTTGAGCAGCAATAAAATAATACCAACGTGCAAACCCGAAACTGCCAAAATATGAATAGCTCCAGCTTTGGTGTAACTGTTGTAAATGTCTGCGCTAATATCTTGGCGTTGTCCTAATAAAAGTGCATTTATGAGTGCTAATTCATCAGGTTTAAAATGGTAAGTTTTAAGTTTGTTGTTGATGGTTTTTCTCAAATCTGCAGCAATGCCAAAAATGGTTTTTGTACTTGATTTGGCATACAATAAAAATCGATATTCTGTAAAAATTTGATGATAGATATGTTGTTTTTCAAGATAATTTTTATAATCAAATTGATTAGGATTTAGTGGATGAATCAAATCTTTTAAACCAGAAGTTGTTACCAAAACATCGTCAACATTTAAAGATGTTTGTGTGCTGTCTTTTTGAAGGTTTAGCAATGTTTTTCCTGAGGTAGATACTTGGTTAATCTTTAAAATATCGACAATATATTTATCGTAATAATTACCAGATTTTAGCACTTCTGTCACTTTAAAAGTGATGGTTTTTATACGGTTATTTTCTCTAACACTATGTGTGTAATGGGTTTTAAAATTAGTTTGTTTGTGAAAATTATAAGTTAAAATTCCTACAAAAAAAGTAGTAATAAAAGCCAAAATACCAAACCAAATCGTTTTTTGAAATTGATTTTTGCTTAGCAATAAAACAATAAAAAGTAAAAAAATAAATCCTACAGTAAGTTCTAAACTAAGATTTAAAGAAACATTAAACAGAGTGCCAATAATAATACCAGCAACTAAACAAAGGGTTAATTTTATGATGGCAAAATTTAGTAACTTCATAACTCTAAGTTACTAAAAATTAGTGTTATAAAATGCGTTTGGCTTTTACAAAAGAGGTGTACCAATAGCGCTCAGCAAGTGATGATATTAAAACGCCTCCTTTGGTGGTTGCATGTATAAATTGTACCAAACCAGGACGTACTGCAACTACCAATCCAACATGGCTTATTTCTTTTTTTCTTGGATTGGTTTCAAAAAACAATAAATCGCCTTCTTGGAGCTCTTCAATGGTAACATCTACACCTTGTTTTGCCATGTCTCTGGACACTCGTGGCAAGTTAACGTCATAAGCTTTAAAAGACACATAAACCAAACCAGAGCAATCCATTCCAGATTTTGTAGTGCCACCATATTTATAACGGACACCATCAAATTGTTTGGCATAATCTGTAATTTCAGAAGCTAAATTAGAGCGTTTTTCTGGCGTAAATCTGTTTTGAGGATTTGAAATGTTTGTATGCGTGGTGTCTTTATGAATGTCATCTCTTTTATCAGATTTTGATTGTGTAATTGTTGGTTTTGATTGTTTTTTAGTGTGTTTTGAAGATTTGCAGCTACTAAAACTTAAAAGCACACATACAATTACAATAATTTTTTTCATCATTACGATTGGGCTTTTAAGCTATTGAAAATTAATTTTGCAGCTTTTTCACTGGCACCTTTGCCACCAAGTAATTTTTCGAGTTCAAAATAATCCATAAACATTTGGCTTCTGTTTTCTGGTTGTAAAATACGGTCGAGCTCTGTTTTTAAACGTTTGGTATTGAACTCATTTTGAATCAATTCTGTAACCACTTCCTTGTTCATAATTAAATTGACCAACGAAATATATTTTAAGGTGATAATGCGTTTCGCAATTTGATAAGATATCCAACTGCCTTTATAACAAACCACTTGTGGTACTTTAAACAGAGCGGTTTCTAAGGTAGCAGTACCAGAAGTGACCAGAGCAGCTGTAGAAATACTTAATAAGTCATAAGTTTCATTAGTCACAAAAGCTACATTTTTGTTTTTGATAAATGATGTGTAAAACTCGTAATCCTGACTTGGAGCACCTGCAATTACAAACTGATACTTATGAAATGACTTCACCACACTGAGCATGACCGAAAGCATTTTGGTTATTTCTTGTTTTCGACTTCCAGGAAGCAAAGCAATAATTGGTTTGTCAGATAGTTCGTGGTTGGCTCTAAATTCATATTCGTCCACTTGATTTCGGTTGGCAATAGCGTCAATTAAAGGATGTCCAACAAAGGTGACGTCATATTGAAATTCATTTTTGTAAAAGTCTTTTTCAAAGGGCAAAATCACATACATGGCATCAATATCTCTTTTAATGTTATGTACTCTTTTGGCTCGTGACGCCCAAACTTGTGGCGAAATATAGTAATTGGTTTTAAAGCCTTTTTGTTTGGCCCATTTTGCAATTCGCAAATTAAATCCAGAATAATCAATACAAATAATGACATCTGGTTGGTAATGCTCAATATCTGTTTTACAAAAAGCAATATTTTTAAAAATGGTTCTAATCCCTTTTAAGACTTCTACAAAACCCATAAAAGCTGATTCTTTGTAATGTTTTACTAAAGTACCACCAACATTTTGCATTAAATCGCCTCCCCAAAATCTAAAATTAGCGTTTACATCTTGTTTTTGTAATGCTTTCATTAGGTTAGAACCATGCAAATCTCCTGAGGCTTCGCCAGCAATTATGTAATATTTCATTATAAGTTTTGAACTATATAAATTTAATAACAAAAGTACAAACAGCCGCAAAAACGGTTGCTAAAAGTACACCTCTGGCTCTGTAGTCTTGCTTTTTTTTGATAAAAATAAAGAAAGCGGCTAAATTTAAAATAGCACCTATGCTTAAAAGCTTCCCAAAAAACCCTTCGGCAAGAGCACTTTTTATACTGCTTTCAAAGCCGTCGCCATTTCCAAAAAATTGAATGGCTAATAGTAATCCTAAAACGTTGGCAATAAGACCAACCAAAAAACCAATAAATACTTCCTTTTTAATCATTTAATTTCCAAGAGTTTAAGTTTTGTATATAATGATGTGCTGTCAAATCAAATTGAATAGGCACCACAGAAACGTATCCTTGTGCCAAAGCCCATTCGTCGGTATCTTCACCATGGTCTAAATTTACAAATTTACCAGTAAGCCAATAATAATCACGTCCTTGCGGATTTTTGCGTTTGTCAAATTCTTCCTCCCAGTTGGCCTTAGCTTGTCGGCAAACTTTGATACCTTTAATTTCTTTTTTTGAAAGATTAGGGAAGTTTACATTTAAGACCATCCCATTTGGTAAACCATTGGTCAACGCATTTTCAATAATAATTTTTGCAAAATGTTTTGCAGCTTCAAAATTAGCATTCCAATTGTAATCTAATAACGAAAACCCAATGGCAGGAATGCCTTCAATACCAGCTTCAAGTGCAGCACTCATGGTGCCTGAGTAAATGATATTTATTGAAGAGTTGGAGCCATGGTTAATTCCAGAAACACACAAATCTGGTCGTCGGTTCAAAATTTGCTTTATTCCCAATTTTACACAATCCGCAGGTGTGCCAGAACAACTGTATTCTTTTTGTTTGCCTTTGCTAATGGTTACAGTTTCAACAAAAAGGGTCGAATTTATTGTAATAGCATGACCCATTCCACTTTGTGGACTGTCTGGTGCCACCACTACCACATCGCCAATAGTATTAGCAACTTCAATTAAAGCACGAATACCAGGTGCTGTAATACCGTCATCATTGGTAACTAAAATAAGTGGTCGTTTAGTCATAAACATATTAATTTTTGAGACCACTAAAATACATAAATTAGGTTTTAATTAACGGTTCTGAGAGGTTTAACAAAAAATTAGTAGCGAATGGTTTTATTGGCATGGTTTTTTCTTTTACTTTAGTGAAAAATAAATCATGCAATTTTACAGAATTATGAAAAGGAATTATAAGTTATTACTGTTAGTGCTCATGTTGGCATTTGCATCTTGCAGCTTTACTTCAAAAAAGTTTGAAAATCCTGATAAAGACAAACTTCTTATTCAATTAATCACTTATGTTTTAGATCAAGGACATTATAGTCCAAGAGACTTAAATGATGGATTTTCTGAGCAAGTGTTTAATGATTATTTAAAGCAGTTAGATCCGTTTAAACGTTATTTTTACGCATCAGATATTAAAGAATTTGAGGCTTACAAAGATGAATTAGATGATCAGATTAAAGCCTCAGATATTTCATTTTTTAATTTGACACATCAACGTTTATTACAGCGTATAGCAGAATCTGAAACTTTATATAAAGATGTTTTAGAAACGCCTTTTGACTTCAGTAAAAAAGAAGAATTTTCAACAGATTATGATAATTTGCCTTATGTGTCGTCCAAGCAAGAAATGAAAGAACGATGGAGAAAACAGCTTAAATTTTCGACCATTGCTAATTATGACGATTTGATGTCGCAGCAAAACCATACCTATTCTGATAAAAAAAGTTTAGAAAAAGCAAGCGAAATTGATCCTGAAGCTATCCTTGATAAGGATGCTCCAAAAAAAGAAGTTGTTGAGAAAAAATCACCTGCAGAATTAGAGAAAGAAGCCAGAGCCACTACTTTAAAATCCTTAAATGAGTTGTATGATTTTATTGACGAAAGACAGCAACAAGATTGGTTTGCAGTTTATATTAATGCTATTGTTGAAGAGTTTGATCCACACACATTCTATTTTGCACCAGAAGATAAAGACCGTTTTGACGTTGCTATGTCTGGCAATTTTGAAGGTATTGGAGCGCGTTTGCAAAAGAAAATGGACGTTATTACCATTAATGAAATTATAAGTGGTGGACCAGCTTGGAGACAAAATGAATTGGAAGTTGGAGACCAAATTTTGAAAGTAAAACAAGACAATGGTGAACCTGCAGTTAATGTGGTTGGAATGCGCTTGGACGATGCTGTTAAATTGATTAAAGGACCAAAAGGAACCAATGTTATTTTAACACTCAAAAAAGTAAATGGCACTATTGAAGATTTAAAAATAATGCGCGATGTGGTTGAACTTGAAGAAACCTACGCCAAATCATCAACCGTTATCAAAGATGGTAAGAAATTTGGAGTGATTAATTTACCTAAATTTTATGTCGATTTTCAAGATTACAACAAACGAAATGCAGCCTCAGATATCAAACAAGAAATAGAACGACTAAAAGAACAAGGCGTTGAAGGTTTGGTGTTAGATTTAAGAAATAATGGAGGAGGATCACTTCAAACGGTTGTTGATATGGGAGGATTATTTATCAAAGATGGCCCAATTGTACAAGTCAAAACCGCTGGAGAACCAAAAGAAGTATTAAATGATAGAGATAAATCTATTGTTTGGGATGGTCCTTTGGTAATTTTAGTAAACGAACTATCAGCTTCAGCTTCCGAAATTTTGGCAGCCGCCATGCAAGACTACAAACGCGCTATTATTATTGGAAGCAAACAAACCTACGGAAAAGGAACGGTTCAAAATGTGTTAGATTTAAACAGAATGGTAAGAAATAACAGCGAAGGTGACATGGGAGCTTTAAAGTTTACGACGCAAAAATTCTACAGAATCAATGGAGGTTCTACACAACTTGAAGGTGTAAAAAGTGATGTGGTAGTTCCAGATCGTTACAGTTATATTGATGTAGGTGAAAAAGACAATGAAAACCCCTTACCTTGGGATAAAATTGAACCAGCAAATTATAACGTTTGGGAAAATTATTTTGATTATCAAGATGCTATCAATAAAAGTAAAGAGAGAATGGCTCATAATGAGCAGTTAAAACTGATTGACCAAAATGCACAATGGGTAAAACAAATTAGAGACAAAAATGAGTATTCTCTAAATTATGATGATTATAAAGCAACTTTAAAATTGAATGAAGAAGAAGCCAAACGCTTTGAAAAATTATCCGATTATAAATCTAATTTAACATTTACATCGTTACCTTATGAAATAAAATTGATGGAAAACGATAGTGTTTTAAAACAAAAACGTGAGCGTTGGCATGAAAGTTTAAGTAAAGATGTGTATGTAGATGAAGCTTTGAATGTTTTAAATGATCTTAAAATGTCTTATGCTGTAAAACAAAAAGTAGCAACAAACGTAAAAGATTAAAAATTAAATGAGTCAGCACAACAACTCATTATCACAATTAGCGCTCCAAAAGTTCAAAAAGAACCTTTGGGGCGTTTTAAGTTTGTGGATTATAGGTGTTGTTGGTGTTGTTGCAGTTTTTGCCTATGTGTTAGCACCTGATCATTCTCAAAACGCTAATCAAATGCACTTGTCTATCAACTCAAAAAAACCTGGATTTAAAGTGCAAATGTTAACGATTCCTTCACAATTAAAAAATAACCAATCCGCTTTTTCAAAATTGTTTTTTGGAACACAAAACACAGATACAGAAATTCCAATTAGCAATTATAAAGTTGAAAACGATAATTTGATTTACACCGAATACGCTTCCGATGGTTTGGAAGGTGTGACCAAACAAGTCAGTTTGAGTGGCTTTCCCAACCAAAACTATCAGCAATTTATTCAACAAAAAACCTTTTTGTTTGGAACCGATAAATATGGACGTGATTACTTGAGTCGTATTTTAATTGGCTCCAGAATTTCTTTTTTTATTGGATTTGTAGCCGTTTTTATTTCATTGATTATCGGCATTTTTATGGGAAGTATTGCAGGTTATTTTGGCGGAAAACTGGACGCGTTTATTATGTGGATTATTAACGTGACTTGGTCAATTCCTACCTTGCTTTTGGTAATAGCCATTACTTTGGCTTTAGGTAAAGGGTTTTGGCAAGTGTTTATTGCAGTTGGACTTACCATGTGGGTTGAAGTAGCCAGAGTAGTGCGTGGACAGATTATAAGTGTTAAAGAAATGCAATACGTTACTGCAGCAAGAGCACTTGGGTTTAATGATTATAGAATTATCACTAAACATATTTTGCCCAATATTATGGCACCTGTAATTGTTATTTCGGCTGCTAATTTTGCTGCAGCCATTTTAATAGAAAGCGGATTGAGCTTTTTGGGTATTGGAGCGCAGCCACCAATGGCAAGTTGGGGAGCCATGATTAAAGACCATTACAATTATATTATTCTCGGAAAACCTTATTTAGCTTTAATCCCAGGATTGTGTATCATGTTATTAGTGATGGCTTTTATGCTTATTGGCAATGCGTTACGAGATGCTTTGGATGTAAAAAGTTGATTAATTAGTTGCTTCTAAGTGCATTAATTTCGGTATTGGTATCGTCAATAAATTGTAGTACCTCGTCTCTTCCAATAGACGATGTTGACGAGGTAATAAAATGTTTTGGTGTTTCTTCCCAAGTTTTTAGCAACGCTTCAGTATAGTTTTCTACGTTTCGCTCAATGGCTTTTGGTTTTAACTTATCAGCTTTGGTGAAAATTATCGAAAATGGAATCCCGTGTTCTCCCATCCACTCCATAAATTCTAAATCTATTTTTTGTGGCTCATGTCTAATATCAACCAATACAAATGCAGCTACTAATTGTAAGCGTTTTTCAAAATAATCAGTAATAAATTTCTGAAATTTCTTTTTTACAGTTTTAGATACTTTTGCGTAGCCATAACCTGGCAAATCAACCAAAAACCAATTTTTATTGATTAAAAAGTGATTGATTAATTGTGTTTTTCCTGGTCGTCCAGATGTTTTTGCCAAATGTTTATGATTGGTTAGCATGTTGATTAATGATGATTTTCCAACATTACTTCGGCCAATAAAAGCATATTCAGGAAGCACATCTTTAGGGCATTTTGCCACTTCAGAATTGCTCATTACAAATTCGGCAGTTTTTATAAGCATAATTTATAATTTTCTATCAGTCAGCCATTTGTCAAGAATAGAATTAAATTCTTCAGGATGTTCCATCATGGCTGCGTGACCGCATTTGTCAATCCAAAACAAATCGGAATCTGGCAATAGCTCGTTAAATTCTACTGCTACATCAGGTGGTGTTACATTATCATTTTTGCCCCAAATAATACAGGTTGGCACCTTCATTTTAGGCAAATCTTTTGACATATTATGTCTTATAGCACTTTTTGCAATGGCAAGAGTTTTTATAAGTTTGTTTCTATCGTTTACGGTTTCATAAACTTCGTCCACAATCTCTTTGGTGGCAATGGCTGGATCATAAAAAACTTCTTGAGCCTTTTTTTTAATCACTTCATAATCACCACGTTTGGTGTAGCCTCCACCCATAGCGCTTTCATAAAGCCCAGAACTCCCAGTAATTACAAGGGCTTTTACTTTTTCAGGATATAATTTGGTGTGGTACAAACCTATGTGACCACCAAGTGAATTTCCTAATAAAATAACGTCTTCAAGACCTTTAAAAGCAATAAAATCGTGCAAATATTTTGCAAAACTTTTGACATTGGTTTTTAATAAAGTCATCGTATAAATTGGAAGTTCAGGAATGATGACTTTGTATCCTTTTGTGCCAAAATGCTGTAAAACAGCATCAAAATTACTCAATCCCCCCATTAATCCGTGAAGAACAACAATTGGTCTGCCTTCACCTACTTCAATATAGCTGTAATTTTTTTCTTTTTTTAAAAGGTTTTTCATGTATGAGTTGGTCATTTTACTAAGAAAACAAATATAGTTAATTCATTCATATTTTATTTCTTTTTCACAAGACTATCAACCAATAGTTATCTAATTGTTTTTGACAATAAAATCAATTATAAATGACTACTTTTTAATACGCTGATTATAAAGTATTTAATCAATAAGGTTGTGTGCATTTTATCGAAAAATTACTTCAAAATCAAAAACTTATCAACAAAAGTGGTAAATTGTGGTAAATTGTGGTAATATTTTCAATATATTTGAATCGTAGTCGTTAGCTACATAAAACAACCCGTTTGAACGCATTAATAGGAACATACGAGTGTAAAGTAGATGCCAAAGGAAGGCTGATGCTGCCTGCTTCTATCAAGAAGCAGTTGTCGCCTGTGCTTCAAAATGGGTTTGTTATAAAGCGTGCAGTTTTTCAGCAGTGTTTGGAGCTTTATCCAATGACTGAATGGGAGATATTAATGCAAAAAATGAACAAACTCAATCGTTTCAAAAAGAAAAACAACGATTTTATTCGACGGTTTACAGCAGGAGTTAAAATGGTTGAGGTAGATGCTGCAGGACGTTTATTGATTCCTAAAGATTTGATGGTGTTTTCAGACATCAGTAAAGATATTGTAGTGTCTTCTGCTATCAATATTGTGGAAATTTGGGATAAACAGAAGTATGAACAGGCTATTGATGATGCTGCAGTTGATTTTGCTGATTTGGCTGAAGATGTAATGGGACAAGATGATGATAGCCATGATGTATCATAATCCGGTTTTACTGACTGAAACAGTAGATGGCTTAAATGTGATGCCTAATGGTGTTTATGTGGATGTCACTTTTGGTGGTGGAGGTCATAGTCGTGAAATTTTAAAACGATTAGGCACTCATGGAAAATTGATTGCGTTTGACCAAGATAAGGATGCGCTTGCAAATGCTATTGATGATGAGCGATTTACGTTAATCAATGAAAACTTTAGATATATCAAGCGTTTTTTGAGGTTTTATGGTGTAAAAGCGGTAGATGGTATTTTGGCTGATTTTGGTGTGTCATCTCATCAGTTTGATGTTGCTGAACGTGGGTTTTCGACACGTTTTGAAGCTGATTTAGATATGCGAATGAATCAAGATAGTGCGCTATCGGCATTTCAGGTTATCAATACTTATGATGAAACACAATTAAAAGACATGTTTTTTCATTATGGTGAATTAAGGTTAGCACCTGCAATGGCAAAAGCTATTGTTGAAGAACGCATACATGGTGAGATCAAATCGAGTGAACATTTAAAAGAAGTGCTAAAGCGTTTTTTGCAACACAAACATGAAAATAAAATGCTGGCTCAAATTTATCAAGCCATTCGCATTGAAGTAAATCAGGAAATGGAAGCTCTTAAAGACTTGTTGTTGCAAACACCAGAGGTTTTAAAAAAAGGAGGTCGTTTAAGTTGTATTTCGTACCATTCTTTAGAAGACCGATTGGTAAAACGCTTTATAAGAAATGGCATGTTTGAAGGCGAACCAGAACGTGATGTATTTGGGAATTATGAAGTGCCACTAAAAAAAGTGGGCAACTTAATTGTTCCAAATCAAAAAGAAATAAAACAAAATAGCAGAGCAAGAAGTGCAAAATTGCGTATCGCTGAAAAGCTTTAAAGCATTGTATTTTAAAAAATAGCTAAAAAATGAAGAAAAACATTTACAGCATATTAAAAGGTAAATTTTTAATCAGCGATGATTCTTTTAAAAACTGGAGAGTCATCATTTTTATTTCTGTTTTAGCAATAATCATGATAGCAAGTTCACATAGTGCTGATAAAAAAGTGCACGAAATTGCTCAATTAAACAACGAAGTAAAAGAATGGCGTTCAGCTTTTGTAGATGGACGTTCAAAATTGATGAGGCTCAAAATGGAGTCAACAATCATAAACAAAATGGCAGAAAAAGGAATTACACCATCTGTAATTCCGCCTCAAAAAATAAAAGTAAAAACCCAAAAACAATAATAAAGTCGTGTCAGTAACCGAAAAAAGCATATTGAATAGATTGTACTTTGTTGCAGGCTGTATGTTTGTTTTTGCTTTTTTTGTAGTGTATAAGCTTGTTGATATTCAGTTTGTTCAAGGTGATAAGTATAGAGATTTAGCCGAAAAACGTAGCGTTAAAAATGTGACAATTCCAGCCAATAGAGGCAATGTGTATGCGTCAGATGGCAGCTTGTTGGCAACATCTATTCCAAAATACGATATTCGTTTTGATGCTTTGACACCTTCTACAAAAACATTTGAAAAATATTTAAAGCCACTAAGTGATTCGTTAGCGGTTTATTCAGGAAAATCTTCGGGCTATTTCCAAAATGAGTTAAGAAAAGCAAGAGCTAATAAAAACAGGTATCATCTTATTGCACGCAACATCAATTATACTGACTATGTACGCCTCCGGAATTTTCCATTATTGAATCTTGGAGCTTATAGAGGTGGCCTAATTGTAGAGCAAACCACCAAACGCGAGCATCCAATGGGAGAAATAGCACAGCGCAGTATTGGTTATGAACGTGTGGATGAGGATGGCAATGTTACCAGAGCTGGTATTGATGGAGCTTTTGGTGTCAAATATTTACGTGGAACGGATGGTCATCGGTGGAAACAAAATATTGGTAATGGACAATGGAAACCTATTACAGATTATAATGAGGTAGATCCACAAGATGGTTATGATGTTTATACAACGATTGATGTTAATATTCAGGATATAGCGCATCATGCACTTTTAAAACAACTCGAATATTATGAGGCAGACCATGGTTGTGTGGTTGTGATGGATGTAAAAACAGGTGAGGTAAAAGCAATTTCAAATTTAGGAAAAACTTCAAAAGGAACTTATTACGAAAAACTCAATTATGCTGTTGGAGAATCGCAAGAACCAGGTTCTACATTTAAACTCATTGCTTTAGCTGCTGCGCTTGAAGATAAAGTGATAGATACATCAACAGTAGTTGATACAAAATCAGGAGTTAAACGTTTTTATGGTCGAAATATTTATGACTCACATAGAGGTGGTTTTGGAAAAATTTCTATAGCAAGAGCTTTAGAAGTGTCCTCAAACATTGGATTTGCTACGATGGTTGATGACCATTATTCTAAAAACCCTAAAAAATTTATTGACAGACTCAAAAGTTGGCATATAAACAAACCATTAGGAATTTCAATTGTTGGCGAAGGACAGCCAGTTATTCCTGAGCCAGGAGATAAAGTGTGGAGTAAAAACGCTTTGCCATCAATGGCTTATGGTTATAATCTTAAGTTGACACCTTTGCAAACCTTGACATTTTATAATGCAATAGCCAATAATGGCGAAATGGTAAAACCGAGATTTATAAAAGAAGTAAAAGAATTTGATAACAAAATTGAAAATTTCAGTAAAACAGTTATCAACCCTAAAATATGTAGCGAAGAAACCATTAAAGAGCTTAGAGAAATTTTAAAAAATGTTGTGGTTAGAGGTACAGGAAAATCACTGTATTCAGAAACTTTTTCAATGTCAGGAAAAACAGGAACAGCACAAACCGAATATTGGATGAAAGATTGGAGCGAAAACAAAAGATATGTTTCCTCTTTTGCTGGCTATTTCCCATCAGAAAACCCTAAATATTCGTGCATTGTAGTCATTAATAAACCAAGTACCGAAAAAGGATTTTATGGAGCTGATGTTTCAGGACCCGTTTTTAAAGCCATAGCCCAAAAAATATTTACGGATACGCCTTTAATTGATGAAGTAGAATCACTTGATTTTGTTAATACAACTGCCGAAAAAGATTTTGACACCTATTATGACGTTGCAGAAACTTATAAAACCATAATGCCAGATGTAACTGGGATGCCAACTATGGATGCCATTGCGCTTTTAGAAAATATGGGATTAAAAGTTAAGATAGAAGGTGTTGGTGTTGTCAAAGGACAATCTATTGAAAAAGGAATAAAAGTAAAAAAGAACGAAATTGTTGTTTTAGATATTTAATGACCGAATTAAAAGACATATTATATAGAGTAACCATCAATGCTGTTGTAGGGAGTACAAGTGTGCAGGTAAATGCTATTGATTTTGATTCGCGTAAAATCACTAAAAAAGATGTTTTTGTTGCTATTAAAGGGAGTATTTCTGATGGGCATCAATTTATAGACCTTGCTATCAAAAATGGAGCTGTTGCTGTGGTTTGTGAACAACTTCCTGATAATTTACAAAACGGAATTACTTATATAGAAGTTGAAAGTGCTAGTAAAGCCTTAGCGTTTATGGCTTCTAATTATTATAAAAATCCTTCAGAAAATCTAAAATTGATTGGTGTTACAGGTACCAACGGAAAAACAACGGTTGCTACACTTTTGTATCAGTTGTTTAAAAAAGCTGGTTTTAATGTTGGTTTGCTATCTACGGTAAAAATTATGGTTGATACAAAAGAATATAAGGCAACTCATACCACACCAGATTCGTTGACCATCAACAACTATTTGAATAGGATGAATGCCGAAGGCATCGAATTTTGTTTTATGGAAGTGAGCTCTCATGGCATCCATCAAAACAGAACCGAAGGCTTGCATTTTGAAGGTGGCATTTTCACAAACCTAACACACGATCATTTAGATTATCACAACACCTTTGCAGAATATAGAGATGTCAAAAAATCGTTTTTCGACAATTTATCTCCAAAAGCATTTGCATTAGTCAATGTAGATGATAAAAATGGCTTGGTCATGCTACAAAATACAAAAGCAAGAAAGTTTACCTATGCCTTAAAAACCTATGCCGATTATAGAGCGCAAATACTCGAAAACCAATTAGGAGGCTTGTTGCTTAAGATTAATGATAATGAAGTGTGGACACGGTTGATTGGCAATTTTAATGCCTATAACATTTTAGCAATTTATGCAACAGCTGAACTTTTAGGTCTTGAAAAAGTTGAAAACCTTCGATTGATAAGTGAATTGGAAAGTGTTAATGGACGTTTTCAATATTTAATTTCTGACCAAAAAATTACAGCAATTGTTGATTATGCACATACACCAGATGCTTTGCAAAATGTGTTAGAAACCATTAATAATATTCGTACAAAAAACGAACAACTCATAACCGTTGTTGGTTGTGGAGGCGATAGAGACAAAACCAAGCGTCCAAAAATGGGACATATTGCTTCTGCTTTAAGTACCAAAGTCATTTTTACGAGTGATAATCCACGAAGTGAAGTGCCAGAAACCATTATTGAAGAGATAGAGAAAGGTGTTGAACCACAAAATTTTAAAAAAACAGTTTCAATTGTTGATAGAAAACAAGCCATCAAAACAGCTTGTCAAATGGCACAACCTAATGACATTATTTTAATTGCAGGTAAAGGCCATGAAACGTATCAAGAAATTAAAGGTAAGCGCTCTGATTTTGACGATTATAAAATAGTAAAAGAATTTTTAAAGCAGTTGCAGAAATAGACAGAAAGAAAATAGAGTTCAGAATCAAGTAACAAGAATAATAAATAAGAATAAAAACAACTAATAAATGCTGTATTACCTATTTGAGTATTTAGAAAAACATTTCCAGTTTCCTGGCGCATCGCTTTTTGGGTTTATCACCTTTAGAGCTGCTGTTGCTATTATTCTGTCTCTGCTCATTTCAACTATTTATGGTAAACGTATTATTCGTTTTTTACAAAAACAACAAGTTGGTGAAACTATTAGAGATTTAGGTTTAGAAGGTCAAGTTGAAAAAGCTGGAACACCAACAATGGGCGGAATTATCATCATTTTGGCAACGCTTATTCCAGTGGTTTTGCTGGCAAAATTGGAGAACATCTACATTATTCTTTTAATTGTAACCACTCTTTGGATGGGAACTATTGGGTTTATTGATGATTATATCAAAAAATTCAAAAAAGATAAAGAAGGCTTAAAAGGAAAATTTAAAGTTTTGGGTCAAGTTGGACTCGGAATTATTGTTGGTGCAACACTCTATTTTAATCCTAATGTGACTATTAAAGAAAAAGTGCCAACACACGTACAACAACAAATGTTGGCAGATAATCCAAATGTGTCACCTTCTAAGTTTTTTAAAGAAGATGTAAAATCGACTAAAACAACCATTCCGTTTGTAAAAGGAAATGAATTTGATTATGCCGAATTGATTACATGGATTAATCCACAATTCAAAAAATACGCATGGATTATTTTCATTTTGGTAAGCATTTTTATCATCACTGCAGTATCCAATGGTGCCAACCTAACGGATGGTATTGATGGTTTAGCCGCAGGAACATCGGCAATTATTGTACTCACACTTGGCATTTTTGCTTGGGTTTCAGGAAACATCATTTTTTCTGATTATCTCAATATTATGTACATCCCAAGAGTAGAAGAAATCACCATATACATTGCAGCATTTGTTGGTGCGTTGATAGGGTTTTTGTGGTACAACACCTATCCAGCACAAGTGTTTATGGGTGATACAGGAAGTTTGACCATTGGAGGAATTATTGCTGTGATTGCTATTGCAGTTCGTAAGGAATGGTTAATTCCTGTGTTATGTGGCATCTTTTTAGCCGAAAATTTATCAGTAGTAATGCAAGTAAGTTGGTTTAAATATACCAAGAAAAAATTTGGCGAAGGACGCCGCATTTTTAAAATGTCGCCATTGCATCATCATTATCAAAAATCAGGATATCACGAAAGTAAAATAGTCACACGATTTTGGATTATTGGAATTTTATTAGCAATTCTTTCAATTGTAACATTGAAAATACGATAGAATGAAGCGGTTAGTGATTATTGGTGGAGGCGAAAGTGGTGTGGGAACAGCACTTTTAGGAAAGGCAAAAGGATATGAAATATTTGTTTCTGATAAAGGAACCATCAAACAAAAATATAAAGACGTTCTTATACATAATGAGATTGAATTTGAAGATAATCAGCACACAGAATCAAAAATTCTGAATGCAAATCTTGTGATGAAAAGTCCAGGAATTCCTGATAAAACACCTTTAATAAAACAATTAATAGCAGCCAATATTCCTGTGATTTCGGAAATAGAATTTGCTTCAAAATTTACAGATGCTACTATTGTCGGAATCACTGGGAGTAACGGAAAAACAACAACAGCAACATTAACACATCACATTTTAAAACAAGAGATGGAGGTTGGTTTGTCTGGTAACATTGGAAAAAGTTTTGCAAACCAAATTTTGGAGTACAATTATCCAAATTACGTGTTAGAAATTAGCAGTTTTCAGTTAGATGGTATTATTGAGTTTAAGCCACATATTGCTGTTTTGCTAAACATCACACCTGATCATTTAGATAGATATGATTACAAATTTGAAAATTATATCAATTCAAAATTCAGAATTGCCATGAACCAAACCAAAAATGATTATCTGATTTATGATGCCGACGATGAGGTGATTAATGACTGGCTCAAATCACATAAAATTCAATCCACATTAGTCCCATTTTCTTTGACAAAAGTTATTGAAAATGGAGCGTATTTAGATAATGAGAATATAAAAATAACACTAAATAACAACCAAATAATTATGCCAACAGCAAATTTAGCTTTAGAAGGAAAACACAACATTAAAAACGCAATGGCTGCATCAACAGTGGCACATTTGCTAAAAATAAGAAAGCAAACCATTCGTGAAAGTTTAGAAAATTTCCAAGGTGTTGAGCATCGTTTGGAACATGTATTGAAAATCAATAAAGTACAATACATCAACGATTCTAAGGCAACCAACGTCAATGCTACCTATTACGCATTGGAAAGTATGGATGCACCAACCGTTTGGATTGTTGGAGGTGTTGATAAAGGCAATGATTACAATGAATTGTTTCCTTTTGTTAATGAAAAAGTGAAGGCTATTATCTGTTTAGGTGTTGACAACGAAAAACTATTGGCAACTTTTGGTAACATGGTTGATGTTATTGTTGAAACTCAATTTATGAGTGAAGCAGTTAAAATAGCTTATAAGATAGCAAAAGCTGGTGATAATGTATTGTTGTCTCCAGCCTGTGCAAGCTTTGATTTGTTTGAAAATTACGAAGATAGAGGACGTCAATTTAAAGACGCTGTAAGAAATTTATAATGCAAAATGTATTAAAAAACATAAAAGGCGATAGGTTAATTTGGGCAATTGTGGCATTGTTAGCAATTTTCTCATTTCTTCCTGTGTATAGTGCGTCCAGTAATTTGGCATATTCTGGAGGTTCAATAAGCACTTTTTCCTTTTTTGTGAAGCATTTTATGCACTTGTTTTTAGGTTTTATGATTATTTATGGCGTACATCGTGTGCCTTATCGTTATTTCAGAGGCTTATCAATGGTGATGATTCCTATTGTGTTAGTATTGCTTATTGTAACCATGTTGCAAGGTACTACTATTGATGGTGCTAATGCAAGTAGATGGATTCAAATACCAATTGTAGGCATGTCTTTTCAGACATCAACATTAGCAGCAGTGGTATTAATGGTATATGTAGCACGCTATTTATCAAAAATTCAAGATAAAGACATCACATTTAAAGAAACAATTTTGCCTTTATGGTTGCCTGTGTTTTTTGTGTTGATTTTAATTCTTCCAGCCAATTTATCAACCACAGCCATCATATTTGTTATGGTAATGATGTTGACATTTATTGGTGGTTATCCTATAAAATATTTAGCGGTTATTTTAGGGACTGGTTTAGTGGCTTTATTATTATTTGTATTGGCTGCAAAAGCATTTCCAAAACTGATGCCTAATAGAATTGATACTTGGGTAAGTCGTGTTGAAAATTTTTCAAATGACGAAGATACGGAAGCCGATTATCAAATTGAAAAAGCAAAAATAGCTATAGCTTCAGGAGGAATTCAAGGTGTTGGACCAGGAAAAAGTGTACAAAAAAACTTTTTGCCACAATCATCATCCGATTTCATTTTTGCCATCATTGTTGAAGAGTATGGATTGATTGGTGGTTTATTTTTATTGGTAATGTATTGTTGGCTGTTGTTTCGTATTGTAATCGTTTCGCAAAAAGCTGATACTGTTTTTGGAAAATTAGTCGTGTTAGGTGTTGGTTTGCCTATTGTTTTTCAGGCATTTATAAATATGGCTGTCGCTGTAGAATTATTTCCTGTAACAGGACAAACCTTACCCTTAATTAGTAGTGGAGGGACTTCTATTTGGATGACTTGTTTAGCCATTGGTATTATTTTAAGTGTAAGTGCAAAACGCGAAGAAATGATAAAGGAAGAAGAAAGTATGGACAACCCATTGGAAGTTTTAAGTGAAGCACTTTAAGTTATAAGAAGTTGAATATTGAGACAAAAGAAAAAAATAAAGAATAAAGTGAAAAGACCAAAGGCTCATATCGGAATGATTGGAATTTGGAGTTTTTTAATTGAAATTTATTAGCAAACACTCGTGTATTTGTGGTAAAAAAAGCAACATATAAAATTATATTATCTGGAGGAGGAACAGGAGGACATATTTATCCTGCCATTGCCATTGCAAATGAGTTAAAATCTCGATTTCCAGATGCTCAGTTTTTATTTGTTGGTGCTATGGACAAAATGGAAATGGAAAAAGTGCCAGAAGCTGGATATGAAATTGAAGGTCTTTGGATTTCTGGAATACAACGTAAATTAACCTTAAAAAATGTATCATTTCCTTTTAAGTTGATGGCAAGTTTGTTGCGAGCCAGAAAAATTGTAAAAACCTTTAAGCCAGATGTTGCTATTGGAACAGGTGGCTTTGCAAGTGGTCCTTTATTAAAAATGGCGACTGCTAAAGGAGTTCCGAGTTTGATACAAGAACAAAACTCATATCCAGGCATCACCAATAAATTATTGGCAAAAAAAGTAGATAAAATATGTGTTGCTTATGATAGTTTGGAGCGTTTTTTTCCAGCTGATAAATTGATTAAAACAGGTAATCCAATTCGTCAAGACTTATTAAAAATAGATAATAAAACGATTGAAGCTAAAGATGTTTTTAAACAAAAACACGGCAAATACACCTTGTTGGTGTTGGGTGGAAGCCTTGGGGCTAAACGCATTAATGAGTTAATCGAAAAAGAATTAGAGTTTTTTCAAACGCAAAATGTACAAGTTATTTGGCAATGTGGAAAGCTGTATTTTGATGAATACAAGCATTATAATACGATGGAAGACGTGCAAGTTCATGCCTTTATCAATAACATGGATTTTGCTTATGCAGCCTCCGATTTTATTATATCCAGAGCAGGAGCAAGCTCTGTTTCAGAGTTATGTGTGGTTGGAAAACCAGTGATTTTTATTCCCTCACCAAATGTAGCAGAAGACCATCAAACTAAAAATGCGATGGCAATTGTTAATAAAGACGCAGCATTATTGATTAAAGAATCTGATTTAGAAATTGATTTTGAAAACCGTTTTGGGCAATTAGTAGCATCCACAGAAAAACAACAACGTTTAGGCGACAACATAAAAAAACTCGCTTTAGTAAATGCAACCAAAGACATTGCAGATGAAGTAGAAAAATTATTAAAAAAGAAATGAACCTAAACCAAATACATAACGTCTATCTCATTGGCATTGGAGGCATTGGCATGAGTGCGCTTGCACGTTATTTTGTGGCGAATGGCAAAGTGGTGGCTGGTTACGATAAAACCAAAACGGATATCACCGAAAGTCTTGAAAGTTTAGGTGTTAAAGTGCATTTTGAAGATGCTATTTCAAATATCAACGCTCAATTTTTGAATGCTGATACCACGTTGGTAGTTTATACGCCTGCAATTCCTAAAGAACATCAAGAATTAAATTACTTCAAGAACAACCGTTTTGAAGTGATGAAACGTTCTGCTGTTTTAGGCGAAATCACAAAAAATACCTTTTGTTTTGCAGTTGCTGGAACGCATGGAAAAACCACAACCACAAGTATTTTAGGTCATTTGTTGAATGAAAGTGATGTAGAAGTGACAGCATTTTTAGGTGGCATTAGCGAAAATTACAATTCAAATTTTATCAGCAAAGGCACAAAAGTAACTGTTGTAGAAGCCGATGAGTTTGATCGTTCATTTTTAACCTTGTCACCAGATATGGCTTGCATTACCTCAATGGATGCTGACCATTTGGATATTTATGGCAAAACAGAAGAACTCCAAAAAACGTTTGTTGAATTTTCAAAAAAATTAAAGCCTAACGGACAATTATTCGTTAAAAACGGATTACCAATTAAAGGTATTACTTACGGAATAGAAGACGATTCTGATTATTCCGTTCAAAATATAAAAATAATCGATGGCAGTTATGTGTTTGATGTGAAAACACCAACACAAACGCTATACAATTTCAAATTTAACCTACCTGGTAGACATAATCTGTCGAATGCATTAATAGCCTTGGCGATGTCTGTACAATATGGCATCCCTCAGCAACAGCTCGCCAAAGCTTTAGCATCTTACAAAGGAGTTAAAAGACGATTTTCTTATCAAATTAAAACCGATAATTTGGTGTTTATTGATGATTATGCACATCATCCACAAGAAATCAATGCAGTGCATCAAGCAATAAGAGAAATGTACCCAAACAAAAAAGTGTTGGCAATTTTTCAGCCACATTTATTTAGTAGAACACGAGATTTTGCAGATGATTTTGCAAAAAGCCTCTCGCAATTTGACGAGATTTTGTTGCTTGATATTTATCCAGCAAGAGAGTTGCCATTAGAAGGAATTACTTCTGAGTGGTTATTAAATAAAATACAGAATAACAATAAAAAGCTGATTCAAAAAAGTGAATTGATTTTCAATATAAAACAATCAAAAGCTCAGGTGGTTTTAACTATTGGAGCAGGTGATATTGGAGAAGAAGTTAAACATATTAAAGAAGCGTTAAGCGTTGCGTATTAATTATAACTATATAAAAATCATAGCATTACTATTTTTGGTAATCTTTCTTTGTGCCTTTTCTACAGTTCGTAATTCGGCAAGAAAAGTAAGTGTGCCAATAATTGAGTTTATAGGAGAAGATAATTTGTTTATCACACATGAAACTGTTAGTAAATTGTTAATACAAAATCAACAGAGTGTTGCAAATAAGCCTAAAGAAATTATAGATTTGAACATTTTGGAAACTGCCCTAAATTCCAATCCAATGATTAAAGAGGCACAAGTGTACATCAATGTTGATGGTGCTTTGACCGCTGAAGTCGTGCAAAAAAAACCTATAGCAAGAGTAAGTACAAATGCGTCTTATTACGTAGATGATGATGGCTCATATATGCCGTTATCAACAAATTATTCGGCACGAGTGCCATTAGTAACTGGTTTTATTAACAAAAATGAGTTGCATAATGTGTACACTATTGCAAAAAAAGTTCAAAATGATGAGTTTTTAAAAACGCATGTTGTAGAAATTCATCAAAACGAAAATAAAAGCATCGATTTGAAATTTAGAACGGATGATTTTAAAATTCAATTGGGTGCTTTAAATCAGCTAAATAAAAAAATAAATAATCTCAAAGTCTTTTATCAAAAAGCAATGAGAGACAAAACCCTCAATAGTTATAGTGTAGTGAACTTAAGGTTTGATAAACAAGTCATTTGCACCAAAAAGTAAACGATGGAAAACAATAAAATTTCAGTAGGATTAGATATCGGAACCACTAAAATTGTGGCAATGATTGGTCGTAAAAACGAATATGGCAAAGCCGAAATTTTGGGTATTGGTAAATCCAAAAGTTTAGGTGTGCATAGAGGTGTAGTTAACAATATTACACAAACTATTCAATCCATTCAGCAAGCGGTTCAAGAGGCAGAAGCGGAAAGCGGATTAAAAATTGAAGAAGTGACTGTTGGTATAGCAGGACAGCATATCAGAAGTTTACAGCATAGCGATTATATTACGAGGCCAAATTCTGAATTGGTTATTGACGAAGATGATATTGACCGTTTGATAAACCAAGTTCACAAATTGGTAATGTTGCCTGGTGAAGAAATTATTCATGTACTGCCACAAGAGTATAAAGTAGATGGTCAAGCAGAAATAAAAGAACCAATTGGGATGTATGGTGGACGTTTGGAAGCCAATTTCCATGTGGTGGTTGGGCAAGTATCATCTATCAGAAATGTTGGAAGATGTATTAAAAGTGCTGGTTTGGAGTTGGAAAATATCACTTTAGAACCGTTAGCCTCGGCAAATGCAGTGTTAAGTCAAGAAGAAAAAGAAGCAGGTGTTGCTTTGATTGATATAGGAGGTGGCACCACTGATTTAGCCATTTTTAAAGATGGCATAATTCGTCATACTGCTGTCATTCCTTTTGGAGGCAACGTGATTACTGAAGATATTAAAGAAGGTTGTTCCATTATTGAAAAACAAGCAGAATTATTAAAAATAAAATTTGGTTCAGCGTGGCCCGGAGAAAATAAAGATAACGAAATTGTATCTATACCAGGGTTAAGAGGTCGTGAACCTAAAGAAATCACTTTAAAAAATCTTTCAAAAATCATACATGCTCGCGTCGTAGAAATTGTAGAACAAGTATATGTAGAAATTAAAAATTACGGTCACGAAGAGCAAAAAAAGAAACTAATTGCAGGTATTGTACTCACAGGTGGTGGTGCACAGCTCAAACATTTAAAGCAATTGGTAGAATATATTACAGGAATGGATACCAGAATTGGGTATCCTAATGAACATTTGGCAGGAGATAGTGATGAAGAAGTGGCAAGCCCTTTATTTGCAACAGCCGTTGGTTTGGTTATGGATGGCTTAAAACGCCAAGAACGAAAACGTATTGAAAAAACTGTTGAAAAAGAAAAACAAAATGAAACCGCAACAACCATTGAGCCAACAATAAATAAAGAAGAAACAATTGCACCACCAAAAAAAGAACGCCGATCGTTTTTAGACAAACTAACGGAACGCGTTAAAGATTTTTTAGATAACGCAGAATAAATTAATTAAAAATCCAGTAAAAACTAATTATATGAGCAACAAAAATGAAATTGGAAACATCGCATTCGATTTGCCAAAAAACCAATCCAACGTTATAAAAGTGATAGGTGTTGGCGGCGGCGGAAGCAATGCCATTAACCACATGTTTCAACAAGGCATTAAAGGTGTTGATTTTGTCATCTGCAATACAGATGCTCAAGCACTACAAAATAGTGGCGTCCCAAACAAAATCCAACTTGGTGTAAACTTAACCGAAGGTTTAGGAGCTGGCGCAAATCCAGAAGTAGGAGAGCAATCAGCTGTTGAGAGTTTAGAAGATATTCGCAGAATGTTAGATACCAATACTAAAATGGTATTTATCACTGCAGGAATGGGTGGAGGAACTGGTACTGGAGCCGCTCCAATCATTGCAAAAATGGCTAAAGAATTAGATATTTTGACGGTTGGTATTGTAACTATGCCTTTTCAGTTTGAAGGAAAGTTGCGTAACGAACAAGCTCAAAAAGGAATTGAAACACTTAGAAGTCATGTAGATTCTCTGATAGTCATAAACAATAATAAATTAAGAGAAGTATATGGAAACCTTGGTTTTAAAGCTGGTTTCTCAAAAGCCGATGAAGTCCTTTCAACAGCTTCAAGAGGGATTGCGGAAGTGATTACACATCACTACACACAAAACATCGATTTACGTGATGCCAAAACCGTGTTGAGCAATAGCGGAACAGCTATTATGGGATCTGCAACAGCTTCTGGCAAAACACGTGCTCAAGAAGCCATAATGAAAGCCCTCGATTCGCCATTATTAAATGACAATAAAATTACTGGAGCCAAAAACGTATTATTGCTAATCGTTTCTGGCGCACAAGAAATTACGATTGACGAAATTGGAGAAATCAATGACCATATTCAAAACGAAGCTGGTCATGGCGCTAACATTATTATGGGAGTTGGCGAAGACGAATCTTTGCAAGAATCTATTTCTGTAACCATCATTGCTACTGGGTTTGATGTGGAACAACAAGACGAAATTTCAAATACTGAAGTAAAAAAAGTCATCCACGCATTAGAAGATGACCAAAATACTGATGTTCATGTAAAAGAACGCGAACCAGCAATCATCACACCAGATATTGTACTTGAAAAAGAAAAACAAAACGTCGTGGTTCATACGTTGGTTGATGAAGATGAAACGGAAGATGATATTGAAATGGAACTCATTCCAACCACAGAATTCATCAAAAATTTGAATGTTATTTATGATGAAGTTTTAATTGAAGATTATAATGAAGATGATGATTTTGTCATCACACCAATTCAGCAAACTCAGCAAGAAGAAAAACAGGTTGATACTTTTGATGATGAGGAGCAAGTAACCTTAACATTCGATTTTCCGTTATCATCACAAAGTTTTGATGAAGAAGAAACAACCGATGAAAAAATCCTTTTCGAATTGGAAGATGAGGTCAAAGATTTAAAAGTAAATGACCATATAGAAATTATTCCAGTAACTGAAGCGAATGAAAAAGGCGAAAAGCGTTATGCTTTAGATGATTTTATGAGCTATGAATCGTCCATGAACAAAACAAAAGCAAAGCAGCCAGAAGTAGAAGAAGAAATTGTTTTTGAGAAAAAAGTAATTGCTTCAGAAGACACAAAAGCAGTTGAAACTGATGAAATAGACCCAATGACAAGCCCTATTTCTGATTTGCTCAAAGAACGTGCTGACGAAAGACGTCGTAAAATGAAAGACTTCAATTACAAGTTTAGCTCAGCAAAAATTGACGAAATTGAAAAAGAACCTGCATATAAACGACAAGGTGTGAACTTAGAAGATAAAAAACATTCTTCAGATATGAATGCTTCCAGAATGTCCGTTGGCACTGACGACAACGATGACATTCAATTACGTAGCAACAATTCATTTTTACACGACAACGTAGATTAATAGCGAATTTTAGTTTAGTGTTTCACACTTGTTAAACCCGAAAAAAGTAACATTTTTTCGGGTTTTTTTAGGAACTAAAATTTGTCATTCTCTTAAAGAAAGGAATCTTTTTTTTCTATTACCTTTGCATTCATAAAATTGAAACCGATTATGAGTTTACAAAACGATATTATGACTGCCATGAAAGCAGCCATGAAAGATAAAAATCAAATGGCATTAGCTGCCTTAAGAGCAGTAAAATCTGAGATTTTATTGGCACAAACCGAAACAGGTTCTAAAGAAGACATCACTAAAGAGCAAGAACTAAAAATACTTTCTAAACTTGTAAAACAGCGTAAGGATAGCGCAGCCATTTTTACTGAGCAGAACAGAGCAGATTTGGCAGAGCCAGAGTTGGCACAAGCAGAAATAATAGCTCAGTTTTTGCCAACACAATTAACTGAAGCAGAAATTGAAAAAGTAGTTTTAGAAACCATTACAAAAGTTGGCGCCCAAGGTATGAAAGATATGGGGAAAGTGATGGGTATTGTCAACCAGCAATTAGCAGGACAAGCAGATGGAAAAACCATTTCTACTATTGTAAAAGCAAAATTAGCTTAAAATAGATTCTTGCCTTTGTAGGAATATGGCTGCGTAGCTCAATTGGATAGAGCACTGGATTTCGGCTCCAGCGGTTGTAGGTTCGACTCCTATCGCAGTCACTAAAAAACCTCTTACAGCATGTTTTGCAATTAAGAGGTTTTTTTGTTTTTCATTATAACACTATTTTGTTGGTGCGCTTATAGTATAATATCTTCAAGGCGTTTGCAGTCTTTTATTTGAGTTTTAAAAACTATATTTGTGTTTATCAAATTTTACTAATAACAATGTGATTAAAAAAATGAGGCTATGTTGCACATATTTATGTAATAACAAAACTATAATTGTTTTATTTATAGCCTTTTGTTTTGGAAACTTTGTTTGTTCTCAAAACAGCGATTTGTTTAAAAAAGCAACCGAATTAGTTTACTCAAACCCTGACGAAGCAATTAAAATAGGAGAGCATATTCTAAAATCGACTTCCAAAATAGATGCAAAAGCACCAATTAACTTAATGATTTCTAAAAGTTATCTTGCAAAAGGAGACTACAACCAAGCCATAACCTTTGCGTTTGAAAGTGGTAAACAAGTGTCAGATATTGATGTACAAACACAAATAGAAATTAATCTTTTAAAATCAGAGCTTTTAAGAATTCTTTATCTGAGTAACCAATCTTTAAAATATTTAGAATTAGCTAAAGAACGTCTGCCAAATTTAAAGCTAAAAAGCATTAGAGATTCATTAAATTGTAATATTCATTTGACACTTGTCAATTTGTATTTAGATAAAAATGAAAACCAAAAAGCCTTAGACTTAATTAGAACCACCAATAAGCAATTTGATGCTTTTTTAGAAACTCATTCAGAAGAAAATGAACGTTTGTTTATTGCAAAGTCTAACGTGTTTAGAAAGCTTTCAATGTATGATTCAGCTTACGTATGTATGGATAAATTGCAAAACTTATCAAGGTTAGAAACTAATAATAACTTGTTAGATAAAGCATTTGTTTATAATGAACTTGGCCAATTATACATTCAAAAAAAAGAGTTTAAGAAAAGTGAAGAAATGCTTTTTATTGCTTTGCGTTATGCAGGAATACTTAATAACCCATTATTATTAGAGCAAATTAACAAAAATTTAGCCATTAATTATTTAGCATCAGACTACAAAAGCAAGCATAAAGTATATAACGATGAATATTTAACCTTAAACAGAAAGGTTAAATTAATGGAACAAGAGGCTGTTAATAATGTTTTTAATGTGCTTAATAAACAAAATGAAAACGCTCTATTAAAGCAAGAAAGTAGAAACAATACGGTTGTCTATTTTGTTATTGCTGGTCTTTTGTTGATTGGTTTAGTTGGACTTTTGGTTTTTGTAAAAAACCAATGGCGTAAAAAACGGCTTAAAGAAATTATCAGATATCTTGAAATTAGCAGAAGTAATTTTGTTAATATGAAGCCTTCTAAAGTATCTACCACAAAAAAGATAGTGATTCCAGAAGAAACAGAAAATATCATATTATCTAAGCTAAAGCGCTTCGAAAATTCAAAAAAATTCCTTCAAAAAGATATGTCTTTAGCTGTTTTGTCTGGGCAATTTGAAACTAATACAAAATACTTGTCAGAAATTATTAATAAGCATTACCATGACAATTTTAATACATTTATCAATAAATTAAGGATTGATTTTATAATTGACAAGTTAAAGAATGACCCCAATTATATGCATTATAAAATTAGTTTCTTGGCAGAAGAAAGCGGATTTTCATCCCATAGCAGTTTTGCAACCATATTTAAAACCATTGTTGGAATGTCACCAGGAACATTTATAGATCTTTTAAGAGAAGAAAGAGAAAAATCTGCTTAAAAAATCACATCACATATCGCCTATTAAAAGCAATTATATTCAGTAAAAACATTTCAAAAAATAAGTTTTACTGGATTCACTTCTTTTTATTCGAATTCTTTTTTACAAAATTTTTAAGAACGTCATTTTGTAAATAACAGAAAAATAAGGATAGAACATCCTAAAATACCAATCTAAAATAATTAGTTTGACTCTTTGCTTTATTTTGTTTTAAAAAACTGAAAATCAAGTTTTTAAATAAGAGTTTTTACTTTCAAATTTCGGTAAAAGCAAAAATCATAAACTTCATATATAGTATTTTAATACATACATTGGTATCATAAAATAGCCAACAAAATAAAATACTACTAATTAATTTAAAACCAAAACAATGAAAAAAATTACATTTTGTTTATTGATGCTAATCAGTATTACAGCCTTCTCTCAAGTAGAGATTGTAGAAAACTTTGATGGTGGCATCCCATCTAATTGGACTTCTGGCGGTTATTCACCTAATAATCTTGTAGGTTGTGGTGGAACCGGTTTAGGTGTGTTTGCAAATATAAGCTCAGGGTCTTCAAAAACATTAACCACACCAAACTACACAGCTATTTCTAATGGTACTAATTTAACTGCTAGTTTTGACTATAACATTTTTACTTTTGGTACTTTAGAAGCTCCACCAGCTGGTTGGGGAACTATAGAATTGGAATACTCAACAGATAATGGTGCAAATTGGACTAATATTACAACCATTACAGATGCTGATTATACTTATGGAGGAGCAACAAATAACTGTTCTAACTCAGGTAGTATTTCTGCAGGTGTTATTGCAGATGGAAGCGATTTTCAAGCACGTTTGGTAGCTACTAATGCTTCTGTTGGTGGTATTATTTTTTCATTTGACAATATTTCTATTGTTCAAGTATCAAATACACCACCAAACTGTGACGCTACATTAATTTCTCCAGCTAATGGCTCAAATACTGCTAACCCAACAGTTAACTTAACTTGGCAAGCTGCTACAAGTTTTCCAACAGGCTATAAAGTTTCTGTGGGAACAATGCCTGGAGGTACAGATATTGTTAATGCCGCAACAACTACAGACACAAGTTATCCACTTTCTGGGCTTAATTATGCAACACAGTACTTTGTAAATATTATTCCTTTTAACTCAAATGGAGATGCTTCAACAGGCTGTACAGAAGAAAGTTTTACAACACGTGTAGAACCAATTACAGGCGCAAGTTGCGATACCGCTTTTGATGTGACATTTTCAGGTGGTTTATATGCTACATCAAGTAATACAGATCTTTATGAAGATGTTTATGATTCAAGCCCTTGTAGTAATTATTACTTAAGCGGAAAAGACGTTTTTTATAAAATTACACCTACTGCAGATATTTCTATTAATATTGATTTAGTAAATATTTCTGGAGGTGGTGCAAGTATTCATGTTGTTGAAGGATGTATTGACGCTGCAACAGAATGTTTGGGATATGTTAGTAATGGGTCTTCTTCAACCACAAATTTAAACTTAAGCGAAATTGTATTAACAGCAGGTAATACTTACTATGTTGTATTAAGTAGTAATAGCAATAGCAGAGTTTACACTTACAATTTATTAATAACCCAAAACAGTTGTGTAAGACCAGCAATGACTTTAACTCCAGCTCCAGATTGTGGTAATGGTCAATTCTATGTAGATGCTAATATCACTTATTTAGGAAGTGCTACATCTTTAACATTAACAGATGGTGTAAATACAATAAGCAACATAACTTCTACAGGGATTGTTAATATTGGACCATATGCAAGTGGTGCAACTGCAAACCTTACTTTAATTAATGAACAAGATGGTGCTTGTGATTACGCAGATTCTACATACTACTTTTGCCCACCAACAAATGACGAATGTAGTAATCCAATGCCATTAACTGTTAATACAGATGGTAGTTGTACAGTCGTAACTTCTGCTACCAATGCTGGTGCAACACAATCTGCAGATGCGAGTGCTTGTACTGCAGCTAATAGAAATGATGTTTGGTTTAGCTTTGTAGCAACCAATGAAACGTTAATTTTAGAATATCTAAATGTGACAGATGCAATTGACCCTGGAGCGTCTATTATGGCTACAGAATTATTAGAAGGAACATGTGGAAGTCTTAATAGCTTAGGCTGTTCTGTGTCTCTATCAAATTATGTTACTTTAAGTGGTTTAACAGTTAATAATACCTATTACATACGCAACTTTACAAATAATGCAAATGTAAACTATGCTCAAAGTTTTGATGTGTGTTTAAAAACACCTCCAGCACCTCCAGCAAATGATGACTGCGCAAATGCAACTACATTAACAGTTTCAACAGACAATACCTGCAATAATCAAATATCGGGCTCTACCTTAGGTGCTACAGCATCTATGGACGATGCTTGTGGTGGGACTTATAATGATGTTTGGTATGTATTAAACCCAACAGTTTCAGGTTCATATAATTTTCATTTAGTAAAAAATGGAACAACCAATACCTATTACTCGGTTTATAGTGGTTCTTGTGGTGCTTTATCTCCATTAGGTGGTTCATGTACTTCATATGCTGATAGAGTTTATGGTTTAGACAGCTCAGAAACATACTATGTAGCTGTAAGAAGTAGTCAAAATGGTCCTGGAATAGACTTTGACCTATGTGTGTATCAATTACTTGATGCTGCAGCCAATAACGATTGTTCTTCAGCAACTGTATTACTTGAATCTTCTGATTCTAATGGTAACAATGCTACTCCAGAAACATTTTTAACAGGAGCTTATACATCTCCTCAAGATTGCTCAACAAGTGCTGGTGTTTGGTATAGTTTTACACCAACTTATACAGGAATGTATCATTTTGAGTTTACAAGATCTTCTGGTAGTAATGCTTATTATGCTGTATTTAATACAGACAATTGTGCCGATGCAACAACTGCAGGTTATGTGCCTGGTTTTAGCAGTTGTAATAATAGTAGTTCTAAAACAGGAAATTTGGTTGCTGGGAATACTTACTTAATAAGTGTACATGCGTCTAATACTGCTTCTGGCTTTACAATGTTTGCTTACCCAGACCCATCATTAGGTATTGTGGCTAATGACTTTGAAACATTTAAATATTATCCAAACCCAGTAGCTAATAACTTAACTATTGAAGCAGGAAAAGTTATTTCAAAAATCAGTGTTTATAACCTTGTTGGTCAAGAAGTAAAAAGGCTAACTCCAAATAATTTATCCACTACAATTAATATGAATGAATTAGAAAATGGGGTTTACTTTGTAAATGTAACTATCAATAATTCTCAAAAAACGATTAAGGTTATTAAAAACTAATTTTTAGAACCTCTATATTGTTAATAGCAATTTTTAATTTGGGCAGCATGATTATTATGCTGCCCAAATTTTTTTACCTACCCATTATATAATTACTCAACAATGCTTAACCAAGCATTAATTAAACGGTCTATGCGTTTTAACTTTGTTTAGAATAAAGTTAGTAATCAACTTTAATTTGATTAAATCAGTTACAGAAGTTGTATCCTCATTTAGCAATTCAGTATCTTTACGCTCATAAATTGTACTATATTTACTAATTTTAGAGGTCTTTTTTAGCCTAATGAGCTTTTGTATAAAAATTAATAAGAGCAACTAACAATTAAGTGTTAATGTATCAAAAAAACCAATTTTATTATTTTCTGTTTTATATGTTTCTGTTTCAAAGCGGTTACCTGTTTGGTAGTCCTTTAAATACTGAAAAACAGGTCGATAGCCTATTAAAAGCAAGTACGAATGAGGTTTATGAAAACCCTAAAAAATCTATAAAGTATGGATTGTCTGTGTTTGAAAATGACGATAATTCCACTAAATTAAAAATTAAAGGGTTGATGCTGGTATCTTTAGGGTATTCTTCTGAAAGAGATTATCAAAAAGCATTGGAATATATCATAAAAGCGAATGAGCTTAGTGAGAAATTAGATGACCCATTGTTAAATATTCAAATATTGACAAGAACAGGAATTCTTTATCAACAGCTTAAGATATTTGATAAATCGATGGAAGTTTTAAATAAATCTGAACGCTTGTGTTTAGCTTATTCTGTAAGAGATTCTGTAAGAAGTTTATTAGGAAAGACCTTCATTGTTAAAGGGTTTATTTATAAAGACAATCTAAATTGTGATATAGCTCTGAGCTTTTTTGATAAAGGAATTAATGAATATGAAAAACTTAAAGGTAATTTTTATAATACCAATTTAAGTATTGCCTACTATAACAAAGGAAACTGCTACACCATGTCTTCAGATTATGACAACGCAATCATAAGTTTTAATAAATCCATAGCGCTTGCGCAATCAGAAAAAGCAAATAGTTTAGAGTCTTTTGCTTTAAAAGGATTGGCTGATGTTTATATGTTTCAAGGAAAACATGAAGACGCCGTAAACTTACTACAAAAGGCTTTAAAATTATCAAAAAATGTTGGAGACCTTGTTTTAAATCGTGCCATTTATCAAGGGATGTTTGATAATTATTCGTCTCTCAACCAATGGGATGAATATCAAAAATATTATGAGTTATTTCTAAAAACAGAATCTGATATTAAAATTTCTGAACGCAATTCCATAAGTGATTCTATTGATGAAAGTACAAATATTCAAAACGAAAAACTCAACCTTATTGAAAAGCAGTTTCAAAACCGTATAGAAATTCTCATTTTGGTAGGTATATTAATTATAATTTTTATTGTAATTATGGATAAAAAAACCAAAAAGACTTTTAAAAAACTTCAGCAAAACATAGATGCTCTTCAAAAACCAAAAATCTAATATTTTAGGATGATGGTTTTGTTTTTTTTTGTGTTAAGTCATTGATAATCATAGTTTTGCATCTGTAAAACATCTTTCAAATTTCAGTAAATGCTAAAGACGTTGTATTGATATAATGATAATATAGCACTAAGTTTATACTCAGAATTAATAACTGAAATGCAATACAATGAGAAAAAAATTACAATTAACTTTTTTAGTTAATGCATTCTTAAGCCTAAAAGCTGTTTGTGGATTTTCTTTAAAATCTCATAAATCAACTCAATCAAAATTTAAAATAAGCGCATTATGCATGACAGCATTATTTTTTCTTTTGACAACCAAAGGATTTTCACAATTAGCAAACGAAACTTTTGAAAGTGGTATTCCAGCCACTTGGACGCTTTTTGAAAATGGTGCAGGAACCTCTACTACATGGTTGCCAACAGCTGATGGATATTTAGGATCTAATGCCGTGTCAATTAACCCAAGTTTGGATAATATTGGCGACCAAAATACGGCACAATATTTTTTGGTAACACCTCAGTTTCCTGTGCCAGAAAATGGTGAAATCCATTTTTATACAAAACAAGGAAGTGAAGTAGACCATGGAACTCAATACCAAATTAGGCTTTCTACAGCAGCACAACCAGATATTAATGGTTTTAATGTAATTCTTCAATCCTATACCGAATCCAACTTAAATATTGGTTCGCAAACCACTTATGAAGAAAAGGTAGTTGAGATACCATCTTCAATTCCAGCAGGATTAAACATATATATTGCTTTTGTGGCTACTAATACCCAAAATGGCGCAACACCAACAGGCGATGAATGGTTTGTTGATAATGTGTCCTCCTTAACAGGTTGTATTGAAGTTGCTGATACCGATTTTAACATTGACAATATTACAGTTGAAGGTGCAGAATTAACATGGTCACACCCAGAAGCCACTAATTTTGAATTGCAAGTGTTACCAGAAGGAGGTACACCAGCTGGATCAGGAATTCCTGTTTCTGGAACCTCCTATACATTATCCAATTTAGATGAAGACACCTCTTATGATATTTATATAAGATCTATTTGCAGTAATAATACTATAAGTGAATATTCTGGTCCCTTTAATTTTAAAACACTTAAGTATGGTCTTTCTTGTGATAGTCCTATAGTACTTACAGACATAACAACAGCACCATATGTGTTAATAGATAATTTAGCCAATTGGGCAAATCCAGACGTAGTTTATTCTACACAAGGTTCTAATTGTATCTCAGGAACTTCAACAGCTAACTATTTAAATGGGAATAAAATATTCTTATCCTATACACCAACACAAGATGGTTTAATTTCATTGACTCAAACCACCTCAGTTGTAGGTGGTGGTGGCGGTAATAATTGCTACAATGCTTTAAGCTCATTATTTGTATATGAAGGGTGTAATAATGTTGGAGTTAATTGTTTTGCTGGAGCTTTAACTACAACAAGCAATGTTCCTGGAACGATTTCTAATTTATTGGTACAAGCTAATCAAACATATATAATCGTGGTTTCTTCACAACTTCCAGCAGATGCAGGAATATGTTTTCAATTAGAAATTTCGAGTCCAACTTGTGCAGCACCAAGTAATATTTCTTATAATGATTTAACTCAAAATAGTGTAAGCTTTTCTTGGGACAATATAGGAGGTTTTTCAGATTCTTGGGAATATGCTGTAGTACCAGTAGGAGCAGGTGAACCAACAGGTTCAGGGACTTCTACAAATACTAATGTAGCCAACCTTATAAATACAGGTTTAGCCCCTGGAACAACGTATGATTTATACGTAAGATCTGTATGTAGTGGTACACCAGGAAATTGGAGTGATCCTTATACATTCACAACACAATGTACTATTTTTAACACACCATATTCAACAGATTTTTCTACAGCAACCAATACAAACCCTGAGCCATGTTGGACAACAATTGATGCAAACGGAGATGGTAATACTTGGGCCTTCATAGGTGGTTATGCTACAGTAAGAACAGATATTTCACGTTATGAGAATAATGATTTGTATATATCACCACAAATTAATTTTGATGGGACACAAAAACGATTGAGATACAAATATAGATCAACACAAGGAACCTCTACTTATACAGTAAAATTATCAACAACTGGTGTAGGTGTTGACAATTTTACAACCGTTATACTACCAGAAACACAAGTTAATAATACGGGCTTTCAAGAAATAACGATTGATATTCCTCAGAATATAACAGGGAATGTTAATATTGCTTGGATTGTTGAACCAAATACTACAGAAAATGCTCTAAGATTTTCCATTGATGACGTAGTAATTGAAGATAAACCAAGCTGTCCAAACCCAACAGCACCATTTTTCTTAAACGTAACACAAACATCTGCGTGGTTATTTTGGAATCCAGGAGAAAGTGAAACTCAATGGCAAGTAGCCATTCAAGATTTAGATTCAGGAATTCCTACAGGAGATGGACTTTTAGTTACAAGCAACTTCCCGTATGTGGCTACAGATTTGACAATTGGGCATCAGTACGAATTTTATGTAAGAGCCTATTGTGCTGCTGATGATCAAAGCGAATGGGTTGGTCCTGTAGCGTTTACAACCCTTTGTGGCTCTTATGATACCCCATTTTATGAAAGTTTTAATGATGATGATACAAACACTCAAAAATTCTGTTGGAACACAAATAATGGTGGATGGACTATATCAGAAACCCAAGCCGAAATAAGTGGTGGTACTAATTCTTATTTAATATCTCCAGCCATAAATATAGATGGAGTTAAAGAGTTAAAGTATAAATACAGAGCTGAAATACAATTTATTTTTGGAAATCTTATTCCACCTCGTTATGGTATGGAGGTAAGAATGTCAACAACAACTAATAATCCAGCAAGTTTTAATACTGTTGTCGTTCCTTTTGAGACCTTTACAAATTCTGGCTTTATTGAAAAATCAGTAATTATAGAAGGTAGTGGTACTATTTACCTCGCTTTTAGAGTTCCTCCAGAGTTTACGGGGCCTTCGTCACAATTAGACATTGATGATGTCAGTATTACAGATGCTCCTCCATGTCCAATTCCTTCAAACTTAGTAGTAAATACTGTTACTTCAACTGGCGCAGATGTATCATGGTCTGCTGGCTATCAAGAAACCGCTTGGAACATTGTTGTTCAACCAGCAGGAACAGGAATACCTACAGGAAGTGGTGTCGCTGTAACAACAAGTAATTATGCTGCACCAGATTTAACACCAGATACAGAGTATGAGTGCTACGTACAATCTAATTGTGGTAGTGATACTAGCGAATGGTTTGGCCCTGTAACATTTAGAACGCTGTGTTCGCCATTTACAACACCATTTACAGAAACCTTTAATTCAGACTCAATGTCTGAAAGCTGTTGGAAAGTAATTGATAATAATGCCGATTTGGATACTTGGGAATTAAATAGTGGCGTATTTGCTTATGAAGGCGACCAAGCAGCAGCAATGTTTACAGGACATAATGGACAAAATGAGGATTGGTTAATTTCTCCTACGATTACCATTTCTGAAAATCAACGTTTGCGTTATTATTATCGTGTAAACGATAGTTTTTTTACTGAAGATTTAGAAGTGTTATTATCAACAAATGGAACTGGTTTAGACCAATTTACAACTGTTTTATATGATTCAGATGATGATCCTGTACTGATTAATAATGAAGAGTATAAAGTTAAAATAATTAATTTCCCAACAGGTATTACCGGAAATGTCAATATCGCTTTCCACGTCCCTTATTTTGCAAGTACAGGACCTTACAGAGGACAAACTTTAGTAATTGATAATGTCAATGTTGAAGATATTCCAGCATGTCCAGAAATTATAAATGTAGAAACCAATAACCTTACAGATACACAAGTACAAGTTAGTTGGGATGCTAATGGAACAGTTTCTCCATGGGAAATTTCAGTACAGCCATCTGGCACACCTGCACCTGTAGGAGATACAGATCCTAATTATTTGTATAATGCCTCCACAAATCCTTTTACTGTAACAGGACTTACAGCATCAACCATGTATGATATTTATGTAAGATCAGCTTGCGATTCAGGTGAAGGAGAGTGGACAGGACCAATACAAATAACAACACTGTGTAGTTTTGATAACTTATGCTCATATACACTATATCTTACAAGTGATTCAGACGTATCTGCTGAATTGGTATTATCACAAAACAATCAAATAACACAATCTTTTCCATTTGAAGGCCAAGATGCTCAAGAGTTTCCTGTGTTGCTTTGTAGTGGAGTTCAATTTTCATTATATTTTGATACAATAGGTACTAATGCAACACAATATGCTAATTATACTTTTGAAATTCGTGATGCAGATGGCATGCTTGTTTATTCAAGTCCAAACGGATTAATACCAAGAACCACTGTTTATACAGGATATTCTACTTGTGGAAATATTACATGTCCAGCTCCTACAGATTTAACAGTTAGTGAAACTTCTGTATTCTCATGGACTCCTGGAGGTAGTGAGTCTCAATGGGAAGTGGCCATTCAACCTCTTGGCAATGGTACCATTCCACAATCGGGTACTATAGTGTCCACAAACTCCTACACGCCTACAGCTTCAGATTTTGTTGATCCTTATGCAGCAACTTATGAGTACTTTGTAAGAGCTATTTGTGGTACAGATGACGAAAGTTACTGGACAGGGCCTTATGTATTTGTTAGGAATGATGATGTGTCTAATGCGGTAACATTGCCTATAAATTCTGATGAGTCTTGCAATGTTTCAAGTAATGATGTTTCTTTTATCCATGCAACAGCTTCTTCAGAAACTATGAGTTGCGATGGTTTAAATGCGGGAGATGTCTGGTTTAACTTCACTGCAGAATCATTAATTCATATTTTTGAAATCAATAATTTTACAGGTGATTTTCGTGGCGCAAACAATGGACAACCTCCATACCCTGATATTATCATGACTTTATATAAAGACAATGGTGCTGGGGGCCTTGAGGAACTGTCCTGTACTTATGACAAGTTGCTGGTAGCAATGTACTCTTCTGAATTAGTAATTGGGGATAATTATAAATTACGATTGACTTTAAATGGAACAGAAACTAATGAATACACATTTAGTTTATGTGTTACAACACCAGAAAATCTTTGTGATTTTAATGTGGCGGTAAATGGTGGCTTTGAAGTGCCTGTTTTAGGCGGTTTAAGTGGAGTAAACACTATTATTTCTATGAAAACTGTTCCAGGTTGGCGCTTAAATTTAGAAACAAATAATACTGTTTTTATTTGGGAATCATTAAACGCTCCAGGGTTTACGCCTTATGAAGGTGGTCAAGTAGCGCAACTTCGTACAGACCAAGGAGTTCCTATTGATCCAAATGACCCAAACATCAAAGGTTATTATAGAGATTTTGATACATCTGAAATCACTTTGTACAATTACAGTTTTGCTCACAATTCAAGATTTAATGGTAATAATATCCAGTTGTATGCTGGTGCTCCTGGAGGCCCTTATACTTTAGTGACAGAACATCTTGGAGACCAACAATGGCGAATTATTTCTGGAGGTTATGTAGTTCCTGATGGACAAGATGTTACAAGATTTATCTTTAGAGCAAACGGATCAGATAATATTGGAAACCTGTTAGACGATGTTCGTTTTGTAGCAAATAATGAAATAATAACACAGCCATTATTAGTTGATTGCAATACCCCTATTGCAACTGTAGAAGCCAATGGTACAGGAACATGGATTGCAGATGCGAATAATCCAGGTGTGGTAACAATTACAAATCCAAATAGTAACACGACAACAATAACAGATTTCTTACAACCAGGTGTTTACACCTTTACATGGAAAACACGTTATTGTGAAAATACTATAGCTATTACTTACGATGGTATTGCTGATATTCCTACAGTAGAGACACCAGTTGAATACTGTTTAAATGCCACAGCGCAACCACTAACAGCAACGCCAACAGGAGGCTACACTTTAATGTGGTACACGCAAGCTACAGGAGGAACAGGAACCACCACAGCACCAACACCAGACACATCTACAGCTGGAAGCACATCATATTATGTTGCAAATGTAGATACTAATGGATGTGAAGGCCCTCGTGCTGAAATTAATGTTATCATTAATGCTTTAGCTACACCTGAGCTTACCTTTAGTTATCCAACAACATGCGAAATAGCGACAGAAAACCCTGTGCCAACATTCAGTACAGGATTTGCAGAAGGAGGTGTTTTTAGTTCTACTACACTAACTGTTGATGCTACAACTGGAGAAATTGATATGGCATCTGCAACTGTAGGTCAGCACCAAGTGGCATATACTTATGCTGGAGATGCAACAACATGTACAGCTTCAGGAACCTATATAGCAACCATCCAATTTACACAAGCGGCTAACCCTATAACTACATTTGATTATGGTACAGATGCTATTTGTGTATTATCTACTACAAATTTGACACCAAACTTAGCAACAGGATTTAATACAGGAGGTGTCTTTAGCTCAACAACTTTAACTGTTGATGCTGCAACTGGAGAAATTGACATGGCATCTGCAACAGCAGGCAATCACGATATTTTATATACTTATGCTGGAGATGCAACAACATGTACTGCAGCTGGAACAAGTACAGCTACAATTAGCTTTACAGATGCTGTTGCGCCTGTAACGATGTTTAGTTATGTGCAGACAGACTACTGCTTAGTTGATGCAAGTAATATAATGCCAGAATTAGCAACAGGATTTACACAAGGCGGACAGTTTAGTTCTACAACCTTAACCGTTAATCCAACAACTGGAGAAATAGACATAACCTCTGCTACTGAAGGCGCTCACCAAGTCGTATATACTTATAATGCTGATGAAACAACATGTACTAATGCAGGAACCTATACAGCTACAATTAATTTTGTTGCAGGCGATGCAGCTGTCACAGATTTCAGTTATGAAAATGATATTTATTGTTCAGAAAATGGTAGTGTATTACCAATTTTAGCAACAGGATTTACACAAGGTGGACAGTTTAGCTCTTCTGCTGGTTTAGTCATCAATGCTACAACTGGAGAAATAGATGTCAATGCAAGTACCTCTGGAGATTATACAATTACTTATACTGTATCTAATGATGCCACAAACTGTGTTTTAGCTGGTCAAGGATCAACGTCAATTTCTATATTGAGTTCTATTGCTGTTTCAATTGAAGAAGATTGTGTTGATGGAGAATCTACCCTTACAGCCTCACCATTAAATAATTCATTTGATGCTTCTAATGCTACATACACTTGGTTTGATGCAAACAACAATGAAGTAGGAAGTGAAGCAACATTAAACTTAACAGATTATGCAAATGCTAATCCAAATGCGGTTACACCTGCAACATTTAAAGTGGAAGTTGTTTTAGGTGGCTGTTCTACAATGACAACAATTGTTGTAAACAGATTGTCATGTGGAGCTATACCAAGAGGTATTTCGCCAAATGGTGATGGTAAAAATGATGCCTTAGACCTAACAGGTTATGGTGTTGTTACTATTGAAATATTTAATCGCTATGGTACAAAAGTGTTTGCCTATAAAGGTAATTATACCAATCAATGGCATGGACAATCCAAAAACGGAGAAGATTTACCATCTGCAACATATTTCTATACACTACAAAAGCAAGATGGTAGTTCGGCTACTGGATGGATTTATATAAATAGAGAATATTAATCATAAAACAAAGGCAGTCTGCTTTACTAATAATTTAGCAGGCTGTTAACGAACTAAAATGCAATATATACTACAAATGAAAAAAATATATTTTACACTAGCCTTTGCACTTATGATTATGATGAGTGCTACAGCACAGCAAGACCCTAATTATACACAATACATGTATAATATGAATGTTATAAATCCAGCTTACGCAGGTTCTAAAGAAAATTTATCAATTGGACTCTTATATAGATCACAATGGGTCAATATTAATGGAGCACCTAAAACCGCAACATTTTCAATCCACAGTCCAGTAGGGAAAAAAGTTGGATTAGGACTTTCGGCGGTTTCTGATAAAATTGGACCTGTAGATGAAAGTAATGTTTATGCCGATTTTTCTTATACCTTAAATTTAGGAGGCGAACACAAATTAGCTTTTGGTTTAAAAGCAGGAGCAACCTTTCAAAAAATAGGATTGTTTAGTGACATTGGTAATGGGTACGTACCAGATAGTAATGATACTGCCTTTAGTGAAAACACCTCTAATACCTATTTAAATATTGGAGCAGGTTTCTTTTATTACACCCAAAAATATTACCTTGCATTTTCAGTTCCAAACTTTTTAAGCAATACCCATTTGGATGTTACAAATAATGGTGATGAGCGTAAATTTGGTTCAGAAACACAGCATTATTTCTTAACAGGTGGTTATGTGTTTGATTTTTCTGAGAACACTAAATTTAAACCATCGTTTATGTTAAAATCAGCATTTAATGCACCAACATCATTTGATTTGTCCGCAAACGTTTTGTTTTATAACCGTTTTGAACTTGGAGCAACATATAGATTGGACGATTCTTTTGGAGGGTTGGTTAATTTTGAAGTCACTCCAGGTGTACGCGTAGGCTATGCTTATGACCATATTATATCCGATTTAAATGCAGGAACATCAGCCTCACATGAGTTTATGTTATTGTTTGATTTAAATTCACCTAAAAAAGTATCTATATCACCAAGATTTTTCTAACATAAAAGCCACAAAAAATGAAAATAATATATATAGTTGCTAGCTTATTTTTTATAGTAAATACTAGCTACTCACAAAACAAACACACAGAAAAAGCTGATAAGCTATTTAATACCTATCAATATGTGGACGCTATTGATGCTTATTTGGAAATAGTCAATGATAAAAAAGCCGACACTTACGTGTACAAACAATTAGCAGATAGCTATTACCATATGTTTAATACCACTGAAGCTGCCAAATGGTATGCCAAAGCCTTAGAGTCAAAACAAGATGCTGAAGTGTACTTTAAATATGCACAATGTTTAAAAACAGAAGGCAAATATGAAGAAGCCAACAAGCAAATGGATCTTTTTTCAAAAATGAAACCTAACGATCAACGCGCAAAAAATCATTTAGCAAATCCAAATTATATTCCACGTTTGGCAGATAAAGATAAATTATTTGATGCCGAAGAAATTTCTATCAACGATAAAGCACAAAGTGATTTTGGAGCCATCCTATCTAACGACAACATTTTATATTTTGTAAGTTCAAGAAATGCTTCAAAAAAGCAAGATAAATGGACTAACAAACCTTATTTAGATATTTATGAATCTGTTAGAAATAATGATGGCACTTTATCTAACCCAACACCAGCAACTGACTTAAACACACCATACCATGATGGTCCAGTAACCTTAAGTGCCGATGGAAATACCATTATTTTTGCTCGTGATGGTCATAGTGATGGTCATTACAAAAAAGACAAAAAAAACAATGTAAAAATTGCACAACAAGGCTTATACAAAGCAACTAAACGTGATGGTAAATGGGTTGATATTACACCTTTGCCGTTTAATAGCATCAACTATTCAGTAAGTCATCCAAGCTTAAGCGAAGATGGTAAAACACTATACTTTGCTTCAAATATGCCTGGAGGCTTAGGAGATACTGATATTTGGAAAGTATCGGTCAATGGAACTCAGTTTGGAACACCAGAAAATCTTGGGCCAAACGTCAATACTGCTGGGAAAGAAGGATTCCCTTTCATTAGTAAAAATCATATACTTTATTATTCGTCAAGCGGAAAACAAGGGTTTGGTGGCTTTGATGTGTTTAAAGTAGATTTAAATACTAATGAAGACGCTGTAAATTTGGGAAAGCCTATAAATACTAAAAGTGATGATTTCTCTTTTAGTATTAACACAACAAAAAATGTAGGGTATTTTGCATCAAACAGATCAGGAGTTGATAATATCTATATGGCACTACCAATTTGTCAATCAGAATTAACCGCCTTAGTAACTGATATAACAACCAAAGTTGCATTGGCTAATGCAAAGGTGTCTATTTTAGATGATAAAAATAATCTCATCACAACACAACAAACAGATACCAAAGGAAACACCGCATTTAATATAAAATGTCAAACTAATTATGTGCTTAATGTTTCAAAAGAAGGTTACGAAACAACTTCTTATACTGTAGAACCATCTAAAGGAGGTATGATTACAGCAGCAGTTGCCTTAAACCCAATTAATGAAATGATTACTGAAACAGAAGTGAAATTAAAAAACATATACTTCGAGTTTAACAAAAGTAATATTACACAGCAAGGTGCAAATGAATTGGATAAGTTAGTATCAATAATGAAAGATTATCCAAATATGGTTATTTTAGTAAAATCACATACAGATACTAAAGGAAGCCATGACTATAATCTTAAATTATCTAATGAACGTGCTCAGTCAACCGTTCAATATGTAATTTCAAAAGGGATAAGTAAAGATAGAATTTCAGGTCAAGGCCTTGGAAGTTCTGAACCAAAAATAGATTGCAAATCTAACTGTACACCAGATGAAGATGCTCAAAATAGACGCTCTGAGTTCTTAATTGTTAAAAAATAACACTTTTTTGATTATACAAATAACTTAAAGGCTAATAATGGGTAGGTATTAGTCAATTTTAAATGTTATAGATATAGCAATTATAAGTCATATTTACAATAGATATAATTGAAATTTCATGTCTTTTGTAATTTTTAAAAAGTATAAAAAATATAATTGCCTTTAGTCTTTACAATGAGTCTATTAGCAATAAATACAAAAATCATCTAATAGTCAAACTGCATTATTGACAGTTTGACTATTAGAGTTTTTAATTATCAAGTCATAAAAATGAAGAAATTAGTAATTCTCAGCTTTTTTTCACTGTTCTTATTGAAAGCTAATGCACAAGAACCTAATGATTGTGTTAATGCAGTTACAGTTTGTGGTAATGGCAATTTTCAATCCAATGCGAGTGGTATAGGTAATATACAAGAAGTTTCAGGCTGTGGAGGTTTTGAGCATAACTCACTTTGGTTAAGAATAAATATTGTACAATCTGGTACATTGGGCTTTGATTTAATACCTTCAGATCCAGATATTCTGGTAGACTATGATTTTTGGGTTTATGGTCCTAATAGAATTTGCTCTAATTTAGGAAATCCAATTCGTTGTGCAACAACCAATCCTAATGCAGCAGGTTTACCTAATAACCATACAGGAATAAATGGTTCAACCACTTTAACACAAACAGGCCCTGGAGCTAATGGTAATGGATATGTGTATTGGCTTAATGTGACTGCAGGAGAATTTTATTATATAGCAATAGATAGACCAGTAGGCGATGGAGGTTTTGAAATACAATGGACTGGTACTGCAACTGCAGGAAATGGAGCTTTCCCTTCGCCTCCAGATGCAACACCAATAAACGATTTATTACAATGCAGTAGCACACCAAATATTGCTGTTTTCGATTTAAATAGTATTAAAAGTAGTATCAATCCTGATTTAGTAAATAATACCATTGAGTTTTACGCTTCATTAGCTGATGCTGTAGATGGTATTAATCCTTTACCAGGAATTTATGCTAATACCACCAACCCTCAACAGATATATGCAAAAGTAAAATCCTATGGTACAGATTGCTATAGCTTAGTTGATTTTAATTTGGTTGTTACTCCTATTCCTGATGCTTCAATTTCGGCTTCTAATACAGCTATCTGTTCTGGTGAGGATGTCACATTTACAATTACAGGAACACCCAATGCCAATGTAAATTATACCATCAATGGTGGTGCGACACAATCAATTCTTTTAGATGCTACAGGAATAGCAACTATCATACAAACATTAACTACTGATACAACAATAGACTTGCAGGTTGCCCAAATATTAAATGGAGCGAATCAAGTGGTATGTTCGCAAAATTTGAATGTAGATGCAGCAGTTACTGTAACTACTAATACAATTCCTGCAATTACTAACAATTCACCAGTTTGTGAAGACGAAGATGGAACATTAGAATTTACAGGTGGAGACCCAAATGCTACAATAACTTATTCTATTGATAATGGTGCTTCTGCAACATTTAATTTAGATGCCACAGGCGCATATACTCTAACATTGCCAAGTTTAACAACAACGACAGTAATTACTATTGAGTCTGTAACTAGTGCAACAGCTCCATTTTGTGTGACACAAATAGGTAGTATAGAAACTATAACAGTTAACCCTTTACCAACAGTTGTTGCTCCAAATCCATTATTTGAATGCAACAATGGTGTAAATCCAAATTCGGCACCTTTTGATTTAGACGCCCAAAGTGCGGCTATTTCTAATAATGATCCTAATGTTACGGTAAGTTATTACGAAACGATGGCATTGGCAACTATAGGCGATCCTAATGATGCATTGCTATCACCTTATGATAGTACATCTGCCAATCAAACTATTTATGTTAGAGTTGAAAACGCTCAATCTTGTGTTGCATATACTACTTTAAATTTGCAAGTTATAGATGCGCCAATTGCAAATGTTGCAACGCCATTAGTGGGTTGTGATGCTGCGAGTCAGGGTTATGGAACTTTTGATTTGTCTCAAGCCGTGGCTGAGATTACGGCTGGAAATACCCAAGCCGTTACTGTATCTTATCACTTGTCATTAAATGATGCTGAAAATAATGCAAACCCAATAACTGATTTTACCACATTTCAAAATACAACCCCTTATTACCAAGCAATTTTTGTAAGAGTATCTTCTCAAACAACAAATTGTTACTCGGTAGTTGCATTAGATTTAGTAGTATATGATATACCAACTATTGGAACGGTACAATCTTTTACAGTTTGTGATGATGCTACTAATGATGGAATAGCACAATTTGATTTAAATTCTCAAACGCCAATACTGTTGGCAGGAGCAACAGATATTACTATTTCTTATCACTTATCTCAAGCAGATGCAGATACGAATAGTAATGCCTTGATAAGTCCCTACACTAATATTAGTAACCCTCAAACTATTTTCGTGCGCGCTGAAAACAATTTTAATGCAGACTGTTTTGAGACCACCACCTTCAATCTATCGGTAAACCCCTTACCTACGGTAATAGCACCGACAAACTTAGCAGTATGCGATGACAACGTACCAGATGGATTAACGAGTATCGATTTAAGCATAAAGAACGTAGAGATCAGTGGTGGTAATCCATCCTATAATGTGAGTTACTATGTAACGCAAGGCGAAGCAGATTCAGGCAGCAATGCCTTAGCAATTCCGTACACCAATACAAGCAACCCACAACAAGTTTATGTTCGGGTAGAGAACAGCACTACAGGTTGCTACGACACCACAGTATTGACTTTGGAGGTAGAGCAAGCACCCGTAGCGAACGTACCGACACCATTAGCGTACTGTGATCCAGACAGTGACGGTTTTGGAGTATTTACCCTAAGCGATGTAGATACAGAGATTACAGGCGGTGTAGCCGGTTTGACGGTCAGCTACCATGAGACCATGGCTGATGCGGAGAACGACGTCAACGCCTTGATAAGTCCCTACAACAACATCGTAGCCAACACCCAAACCGTCTATGCACGCGTGGAGAGTGCCACCATAGCAACGGACTGTGCCACGATAGTACCCTTAGTGCTCATTGTTAACCCAACACCCCAATTAGGCGTAGCCCCAACAGCCTTAGAAGTCTGTGATGATATTTCAGCAGATGGGATAGCCCAATTTGATTTAACCAGCAAAGAATCAGAGATATTACAAAACCTATCCGACCCGAGCCAATATACAGTAAGCTATTACGCGACCCAAGCCGATGCAGCGATGGCCTCCAATGCTATAGCAACCCCAAACAACTACACCAATACAGTACCTTTCACCCAAACCCTATGGGTACGTGTAGACGATAATGGCAACGGCTGCTATAAACTCACAACCTTAGATTTAATAGTAAACGCCCTACCAGTATTGGTACAGCCCACCCCATTAGAACTATGTGATGACCACAACCCAGGCGACGAGATGGAAGCCTTTACCTTAGAAGAAGCCAATGCCGAGATTCTCAATGGACAAACAGGCATCACATTAACCTATTACGAGACCCAGGCTGATGCCGATGCAGGGAGCAATTCCATAAGCAGCCCATACACCAATACGGTCAATCCACAGACTGTTTTTGTACGTGCAGAAAACAACAGCACAGGCTGTATGAGCACCATTACCTTACTGTTGAGAGTCAACCCAGTACCATCCCCAGCCACACCGACAGCCATAGAAGTCTGCGATGAAGACAACGATGGATATGCAAGCTTTGACTTAGAGACCAGAACCCAAGAGATCATCAATGGAGAGTTAGATATTGCCATCACCTACCATGAAACCATGGATGATGCCAATACAGGACAAAACCCATTAGTGAGTCCTTACAATAACATCGTTCCAAACACCCAAACCGTTTATGCACGCGCAGAAAACACAGTAACAGGCTGCTATAGTATAGTGGCATTAGAGCTGAACGTCCTCCCATCCCCAGTAGTTCCGTTAGCTATGGCTGACTATGTTGTTTGTGACACCGACAGCAATGGCATTGCTCAGTTTGATTTGACCACACAAAATGCCATAATCTTAGGGACACAGAACCCAAGCAATTTTACATTGACCTACCATTTGAGTCAAGCCAATGCCGATGCAGGGACCAATCCGATAGTAAACGTAGGGAACTACACCAACATTAGCAACCCACAGACCATCTATATACGCTTAGAAAGCGTAGCCAATGGCTGTGTCACAACAGGCGCATTTGACCTCCGTGTAGAATTGCCACCAGTAGCCGTACAGCCAACCCCATTACAAGTATGCGATGATGATGTAGCCGATGAGATAACAATGTTCGATTTGACCATAAAAGACAATGAGATTACAGGAGGCGAAGCCAGTTGGAGCACCAGCTATTATACCACAAATGCAGACGCCCAAGCAGACACCAATGCCATAGACCCAGCAACAGCCTATACCAATATGTCCGTAAACGGCAACCCTGCCAATCCCCAAACACTATATGTACGTGTAACCGATACCGATACAGGCTGTACCGATTTTACGACGTTGACCATCCGTGTATTACCCAACCCAACCCCAAGTTTAGATCCGAGTGATTTGGAGTTATGCGATGACATCAATACAGGCGATGGGCAAGAAGTTTTTGATTTGACCCTCAATGAAGCCTATATCATCAATGGCGAATCAGGTGTAACAGCGAGCTATTACGAAACACCATCAGATGCAGAAGAAGGCACCAATGCCATATCAGATCCAACGCAGTACACCAATACGAACACCGATTATAGTGCACAAACCATTTATGTACGAGTGACCAATGACATTACAGGTTGTTACACCATCGTCAACTTTAACATTAGCGTTCATCCGTTACCAGAAGTTGTAGCTGTGACCGATTATATCATCTGTGAACTCAATACCGATGGAGCAGCAGGCTTTGCCCTCACTACCAAAGATGCAGAAGTATTAAATGGTCAAGACCCAACAATGTTCAACGTGAGCTATCATGCAACGCAGGCCGATGCCGATGACCTGATGAATGCTTTGGTAAGTCCTTATACCAATACCAGCAATCCACAGCAAATCTTTGTAGCCATCACCAATGTAAATACAGGCTGTTCCATCAGCACACAGAGTTTTTATATAGAAGTACAAGAAGCCGCAGTGGCCAACGCCCCAGTAGCTCCTTATGAGATATGTGATACGACAGGCGATAACGACGGTTTTGCACAGTTTGATCTCACGACGCAGAACGCAGAAGTCTTAGGCGGTCAAGACCCATCCAATTATATAGTAACATACTATGCATCGGATGCCGATGCGATGTTAGGGGTGAACCCCATACCAACCCTATATGAAAACATAGAAAACCCCCAAGTTATTTATGTTCGTGTTGACAACGATACCCCCAATGGTTTAGGTCAAGACAGTTCCATCTGCTTTGATGTAGCAGCATTGACCCTACAAGTAGATTTATTACCAATATTTGATTTGGAAGACAGTTACATATTATGTTTAGATACCAACGGCACCGAAGTGGTAAATCCACCAGTATTAGATACAGGACTTTCAGCATCAGACTACAGCTTTGAATGGAGTTTAGACGGGGTAGTGTTACCAACAGAAATAGGCTCAAGTTTAGCAGCCACCCAAGCAGGAACCTATAGTGTCGAGGTCACCAATATAGCGACGAGCTGTAGCAATACCGACAGTGCGGAAGTGATAGCGAGTACCCCACCAACAGTAGTTGCAACAGTAAGCACACAAGCTTTTTCAGAAATCCACGTTATAGAAGCAGTAGCGACAGGAACAGGCGATTACGAATACAGTTTAGATAATGGCGCTTGGCAGAGCAGTGGCACATTTAGTGATGTGACCTTTGGTGAGCACACTATAAGAGCACGAGACATAAAAGGCTGTGGCGAGGCAAGCACGACAGTGACTGTAATGGATTACCCACATTACTTCACACCCAATGGCGATGGTTACCATGATACGTGGAACATTGTTGGTTTGTCAGGCCAACCTAGCGCAAAAATTTATATATTTGACAGATTTGGAAAGTTACTCAAGCAGATAAGTCCATCAGGCCAAGGATGGAATGGAACCTATAATGGAGAACAGATGCCATCGAGTGATTATTGGTTTACTGTAGAATATGTAGAACCAACAACCAATCAACAAAAAGAGTTTAAAGCCCATTTTACTTTGAAAAGATAAAAGATAAGCGTTTTTTGTTATATTTGATAACTCCCTCACAATGTATTGTTTAAAATAACGTTAGTGAAAGGTGATATTCATGCTACTCATAGAACAATTTTCATTATCAAGTAAGATTATTCTTGGAATTTTCTTAACTATTCTGTGTTTGATGATGATTAATTATTCGTTGCGAATGATAGAATTAGGGTATGTGATGAAACACAAAAAGCCATATTTTGTGTATTTCCCATTTTTTTTGAAGCGGCTAAAAAATCAACAACTTTCCACTTTAAAAAATCAATTTTCATTTTATAGTAAGTTATCCACAAAACATCAACGTTATTTTGAACATCGTGTTGCTTCTTTTATTAATGACAAGCAATTTATAGGAAGAGAAGGTTTGCAAATAACAGATGAGATGAGAGTTTTAGTTTCAGCTACTGCAGTGATGCTTACTTTTGGGTTTAGAGATTTTTATATTGGATTGCTTAGCAGAATTTTTATTTATCCTGATGAATTTTATTCTGCCATAAATGGCGAATATCATAAAGGTGAATTCAATCCAAAAATGGAAACATTGGTTTTGTCTTGGAAAGATTTTAAAAGTGGTTTTGAAACCAAAGAAGACAAGATTAATTTAGGAATACATGAGTTTGCACATGCCATTCATCTTAATAGTATAAAAGAAAATGATGTGAGCTCTACTATTTTTTCAGATTCATTTAAAGAGATAACAGAACTATTGTCTAACCATGAAGATTTAAGGAAAAACCTTATAGCTTCTCGCTATTTTAGAGATTACGCGTACACCAATCAGTACGAGTTTTTAGCAGTCATAATAGAATCTTTTATTGAAAAACCTCAAGATTTTAGGGCACAATTTCCTGATATTTACACAAAGACCAAGCAGATGCTCAACTTTAATTTTGCTGGTTATTGATTACGCATTAGCTAATGCTTTTAAATCTTTTGTAATCTCTATCGGATTTTCACTTCCAAAAACATAACTTCCTGCTACCAATACATCTGCACCTACCTCAACTAATTGTTTTGCATTTTTATTAGTGACGCCTCCATCAATTTCTATCAGCGTTGAAGCTCCTTTTTTATGAATGAGTTCTTTTAATTGTTTTACTTTATTATAAGTGTTTTCAATAAAACTTTGTCCGCCAAAACCTGGGTTTACACTCATCATACATACCAAATCAATATCATTTATCGTGTCTTCTAACAAACTTACATTGGTATGTGGGTTTAACGCAACACCTGCTTTCATACCTTCAGTTTTAATGGCTTGTAAGGTTCTGTGTAAGTGTGTACAAGCTTCGTAATGAACCGTTAAAATGTTGCTTCCTAAGTTGGCAAAAGTTTTGATATATCTGTCAGGATTTACAATCATCAAATGCACATCAATAGGTTTTTTGGCATGTTTTGAAATGGCTTTTAAAACAGGCATTCCAAACGAAATATTTGGAACAAAAACACCATCCATAATATCTATATGAAACCAATCAGCCTCACTTTGGTTGACCATTTCTATGTCGCGTTGAAGGTTGGCAAAATCGGCTGCTAAAATTGAAGGTGCTATTAATTTAGAACTCATTTGTTGTGTTGTTGTTTTGTTGTTGCAAAAGTAGGCAAAAAAATGAACCCTCGGTAATCAGCCGAGGGTTCTTTCATCAATCAAAAAACGAACAGTTATGTTGTAACTGTTTGTTACGTTAATTTAGTCGTAATTATTGGGAATTACTATCCTAAATATGTTTTTAATATTTTACTTCTTGAAGTATGTTTCAATCTTCTAATTGCTTTTTCTTTTATTTGACGTACACGTTCGCGAGTTAAATCGAAGGTTTCACCAATTTCTTCTAATGTCATTGGATGTTGGTCGCCTAAACCAAAATAAAGACGTATAACATCTGCTTCACGTGGCGTTAAGGTTTCTAAAGCTCTTTCAATTTCTGTACGTAATGATTCATGTAATAAATCTTTGTCTGGATTTGGCGATTCTCCACTTCGTAATACATCGTATAAGTTAGAATCTTCACCTTCAACTAAAGGTGCATCCATAGAGACGTGACGACCAGAGTTTTTCATAGACTCTTTTACGTCATTAATAGTCATGTCTAACTCTTTTGCAATTTCTTCTGCACTTGGTGGACGTTCATGACTTTGTTCTAAAAACGCAAACGTTTTGTTGATTTTGTTAATAGAACCAATTTTGTTTAATGGCAAACGTACAATACGCGATTGTTCAGCTAATGCTTGAAGAATGGATTGACGTATCCACCATACGGCATACGATATGAATTTGAAACCACGTGTTTCATCAAAACGTTGTGCCGCTTTTATAAGGCCTAAATTACCTTCGTTAATTAAATCGGGTAAAGTTAAACCTTGATTTTGATATTGCTTTGCTACCGAAACTACAAAACGTAAATTTGCTTTGGTTAATTTTTCTAAAGCGCGTTGATCACCAGCTTTGATGCGTTGTGCTAATTCTACTTCTTCGTCTGCGGTAATTAAGTCAACTTTTCCAATTTCTTGAAGATATTTGTCTAGCGAAGCAGTTTCTCTATTGGTTACCTGCTTCGTGATTTTAAGTTGTCTCATCTAAATGTCTTTCTCTTTTTTTAAAGTGAATATTACTTTACTAAGTAGTTATACGTAACAAACACTAAAAATGTTACAAAAGATTTAAATTTTAATTAATTTTTTATCGTTAAGGTTAATATCATTCAACATTTCATTGGTAAATTTGTAGTGACCACGTGTGGTAATAATTTTAAAACGATGTGATTTTAAATTGCTTAACGTATTTAAAAATAGCCATTTAGATTTTAATAAGTTTGGCTCATCCGATTTTAAACTGAGTTCAAAAAAGTGTTTTCTACCTTCTTTTTCAGCTACAATATCTGGTGTAATATCAATATCGCTACCAACTTTATGATAGGATTTAGGAGTGTCATAACCTTCCATATCAGCTTTGATATTTTCAAAACCACTGTTTTCTAAGTAAGCCAATGAGTTACTTAAAATGTCTGAATATTTTGCTTTGTCTGTGTAAACCATAACCTATAATGTAATAAAAATTATGAGAAAAGCAAATTATTAACGGTATTTAACGTTTTGAATCGTCAGTATTAATAAATTGTTTTATGAAAATTTTAACATTCAAAAACCTAACTAATGCTTGTTTTGTAAGTCTAATTAACAACTTAATTAAACCAAGACTTTAAACACATGAAATCACTTTCAATCAAACTTTGTATTGCTTTTGTTTTATTAATTGGAAATACACTATCTGCACAAGATTTTCAAGGGGTTGCCTATTATCAGTCTAAAACCACTATGGATATGTCTAATTTTGGAGGCAGACAAATGAGCGAAGAGCAAAAAAAGCAAATTGCAGAACGTATGAAAAGCATGTTAGAAAAAACTTATATTCTAACGTTTAATAGGATGGAATCTATTTATAAAGAAGAAGAAAAATTGGATACACCAGGACAAGGAGGAGGGTTTAGAATGATGATGAGTAATTTTACAGGAGGCAGTGAGTATAAAAATGTAAAAGATCAGCTGCTTATGCAAGATCAAGAGTTTTTTGGAAAGCAGTTTTTAATTAAAGATTCGCTGCCAAAATTAGAATGGAAAATGGAAAATGAAACCAAACAAATTGGGCAATATCTTTGTTTTAAAGCTACAGCTGTTAAAAAAGTAGATGACATGGATTTTTTGAATATGCGACGACGTAACAAAGATGCTGATGAAACCTCTGAAGCTGATAAAATTAAAGATTCAACCAAAACAAACAATCCATTAGACGCTATTGAAGTACCAAAAGAAATTACAGTTACAGCTTGGTACACACCACAAATTCCTGTAAATCAAGGACCAGGAGAATTTTGGGGACTTCCAGGTTTAATTCTCGAAGTCAATTCTGGCAAAACCGTTATCTTATGCACTAAAATAGTTATCAACCCACAAGATAAGGTTGAAATTAAAGCACCTACCAAAGGAAAAGAAGTGACCAAAAAAGAATACAACGACATTATGAAAGCCAAAATTGAAGAAATGCGAGAAATGTATGGTGGACGTCGTAGTGGTATGCGTCGTAATTAATACAATCAAAACCTTTTCCGAAGAGTTAAACTAACAAACCATTCAATGAAAAAAATAAGCATCGCAATACTGCTACTTGCAGTAAACTATACTTTTGCACAAGTTGCATTAGAAGGTGTTGTTAAAGATAGTATAGGCACACCTTTAGAACTTGCCAATGTTATTGCCATTAATCAAAACACGAAGGCTTTAGAATCATATGCTATTACTAACGATAAAGGTTATTTTAAATTGAGTTTGGGCAAAAACACAACGTATAATATACAAGTGAGTTATATTGGAATGAAAACCTTAGATGCTACCATAACGACCAAAGATGTGGGCATAACTAAAGATTTTTCGTTACAACAAGATAATACCTTAGATGAAATTCAGCTTACTTATGAAATGCCTGTAACTATTAAAGGAGATACGTTGGTTTATAATGCCGATTCATTTAATAAAGGAACAGAACGAAAGCTGGAAGATGTGCTTAAAAATTTGCCTGGTGTTGAAATAAATTCGGATGGTCAAATTGAAATTGAAGGCAAAATAGTGAGTAAAGTAATGGTAGATGGAAAAGATTTTTTTGATGGCGATTCTAAATTAGCAACTAAAAATATTCCTGCAAATGCTGTTGACAAAGTTCAAGTCTTAAAAAATTATGCCGAAGTTGGTCAGTTAAGTGGTGTTACCAACAACCAAGATAATGTGGCTATCAATATCAAACTCAAAGAAGGAAAAACTAATTTTTGGTTTGGCGATATTACAGCTGGTGGAGGCGTTTCTCAAGACAATGCACTCTATTTATTACAACCTAAATTATTTTATTACAGCCCAAAATACAGCATTAATCTTATTGGCGATTTAAATAATATTGGCGAAGTGGCTTTTACACGTCGCGATTATTTTAATTTTTCAGGTGGTTTTAAAGCTCCAAGCAGACAAAGTGGAACTAACATTAATTTAGGCGATAATAACCTTGGTTTTTTAACACTTCAAAATAATAAAGCCAAAGACATCAATACCAAATTTGGTGCTGCAAACTTCAGTTATTCACCTAATAAAACATTAGATTTAAGTGGGTTTGCTATCTTTTCGAGTAGTAGAACCAATCTGCAAGAAAACAATTCGGTACAATATACTGATGAAAATTTAGGAATTCCTAATGAAAACACACAGAGTGATACCAAACAACGTAGTGATTTAGGCATGCTAAAACTAAGCGCTAAATACAAACCAAACACAAATAATGAATTAGACTATGATATTTTAGGACGCCTTTCAAAAGAGTCGCAAGATCAAAATTATTTTTCGTCAGTTATTGGCTCTATTGGACAATTTCAAAATTCAAAACCATATAGCATTAGTCAAGACCTTAATTATTATTACACACTTAATGATACTAATATTTTTGCTTTTGAAGCACAACATTTGTTGCAAGACGAAGATCCATTTTATAATGCAATCATAGAAGAAAAAGCCAATTATCAAAATACAGCAGATGGGTTAGGTTTAGATCCAAATCAGTTAAATTATAATATTGCTCAAAACAAGCGGGTTAAAACCAATCAATTAGACACAAAATTAGATTATTGGAATGTGCTCAATGCCAAAAGCAATATCAACTTTACCCTTGGAACTATTTTGAGCCATCAAAAATTTAATTCAGCAATCTTTCAGTATTTAGATGATAATTCGGAGTTCGATCCGTCGCCAACCTTTAATGATGGTTTAGATACAAACAACACCAATTATAATTTTAGTGATGTGTATTTAGGAGCTCATTATCAATTTAAAACAGGACTTTTTACCTTTACTCCAGGCGTTTCAGCTCATGCTTACAGTTCTAAAAACACACAGTTTGATACAACCTATAAAAACAACTTTTTTAAACTCTTGCCAGATTTTGATATGCGATTGCAACTAAAAAAGAGCGAACAAATAACGCTCAGTTATGCGATGCAAACCCAATTTACAGATGTTAATAATTTGGCAAAAGGCATAGTGCTTAACAATTACAACTCTATTTTTTCAGGTGATGCGACTTTAGATAATGCGTTGGCACATAATATAAGTTTGCGTTATTTTAGTTTCAATATGTTTAATTACACCAATGTGTTTGCAAATATTAGTTACAGCAAAAAAATAGACCAAATACGAAATTTAACAAACTTTGAAAGTGTTATCCGAACCAATTCGCCATTTAATTCGGCTTTTGCAGATGAGACTTTATCAGCATTTGGACGTTTTCAAAGACGTTTCGGAAAACTGCAAGCAAGCGTAAATGGAAACTTTAATTATTCAAAATTTAATCAATTTATCCAAAATCAACGTTCAGTTAATGAAAACTATTCTCAAACCTATAGGGCAGAATTACGAACTAATTTTAAAGAAGCACCAAATGTAGAACTTGGTTATAGCTATTCAATTTCTGATAATGACCAAGGTACTTCAAGAAGTAAATTTTACACCAAAGCCCCTTCAATAGATGTTGATGCACTGTTATTGAAAACATTGACATTTAAAACAGATTACACCTATAATAATTTTAGTGACAACAATGGCACTATCAATGATTATCAATTTTGGAATGCCTCCTTATCTTACAGAAAAGATAAAGATGCCAAATTAGAGTATGAAGTAAAAGCCACCAATTTATTGAATACCAAATCACAAAACCAAAGTAATACCAGCAATATTTCAGTAAGTGCTACAGAATATTACATTCAACCGCTTTATGTGACGTTCCGATTAATTTATTCGCTCTAATTTGCTTGTTTTCAGGGTTAAAACAAAAGGGTTTTAAAAAAGTGAATTTTTTGTTCAAAAACTTTAAAAAACAATAATATATTTGCCGACGGTTTTGGGGAGATACTCAAGCGGCCAACGAGGGCAGACTGTAAATCTGCTGACTACGTCTTCGCAGGTTCGAATCCTGCTCTCCCCACGAATAAATACAAAAAGACCTTTCATTTGAAAGGTCTTTTTGTATAAAGTTATTTTGATTACAACCCAAAAGCTTTCTGTACTGTATCAACATAATCTAACTTTTCCCAAGTAAACAACTCAACATCCAAAGTAATGTCATCACCATTTGGTTGCGAAAATGTTTTGGTAACGGTTTCATTAGCTCGCCCCATATGACCATAAGCAGCAGTTTCACTGTACATTGGTTGGCGCAAATGCAAACGATTTTCAATAGCTGAAGGTCGCATATCAAAAATTTCAGAAACTTTCTCGGCAATCTCACCATCAGTTAAATTATAAGGACAAGTTCCGTAGGTGTTTACATAAATTCCCATAGGCTCTACAACACCAATAGCATAACTGACTTGTACTAAAATTTCGTCACATACACCTGCGGCAACAAGATTTTTTGCAATATGTCGCGTGGCATACGCAGCACTTCTATCTACTTTGCTTGGATCTTTTCCAGAAAAAGCGCCGCCACCATGAGCACCTTTTCCACCATAAGTATCTACAATGATTTTTCGTCCTGTAAGTCCAGTATCACCATGTGGTCCACCAATCACAAATTTTCCTGTTGGATTGATATGGTATTTGATATTGTCAGTAAATAATTCCTGAATATGTTCTGGTAGTGATGCTTTAACACGTGGAATAAGAATTTCAATAATATCTTTTCTGATTTTTGCTAACATCGCATCATCTGTATCAAAATCGTCATGCTGTGTAGAAACCACAATCGCGTCAATACGTTGCGGAATATTATCGTCACTATATTCAATAGTTACTTGGCTTTTAGAATCGGGTCTTAAATAGGTAATGTCTTTGTTTTCTCTTCGTAATACAGCTAATTCTATAAGAATTCTATGCGCTAAGTCTAAAGCTAAAGGCATATAATTATCTGTTTCTCGCGTTGCATACCCAAACATCATGCCTTGATCTCCAGCACCTTGTTCTTCTTTGTTTGCTCTGTCAACACCTCGATTTATATCTTCGGATTGCTCATGAATAGCTGAAAATACACCACAAGAGTTCCCATCAAACATATAAGCACTTTTGGTATAACCTATTTTGTTAATAGTATCTCTCGCAATTTTTTGAACGTCTAAATAGGTGTTCGATTTTACTTCGCCTGCAAGAACAACTTGACCAGTAGTCACAAGCGTTTCGCAAGCTACTTTTGAGTCTTTGTCAAAGGCTAAAAAGTGATCTATTAAAGCATCACTAATTTGGTCGGCTACTTTATCTGGATGGCCTTCAGAGACACTTTCTGAAGTAAATAAATATGGCATAAATTCCTACTTTAATTGTGGTTAAATTAAGGAAAAAAAATGAGATTGCTCGTCGCTATAGAAGTATAAAATTACTGCTTTAGCATTTTTTTAATGAGGTTGCAATCAGACAAATTTTTCCTCTAAATTTTATAGTGACAAAAGTAAAAAAATTAAATGGAACGCAAATTATTTTATCTTTTTTTAAGAATAAATTTGTTTTTTTAATTTTTCTATCGCAATATTTGCACTCACAAAGTTCAAAAACTTACTGAAATGTTATCAAGAAAGGTGGAGGGAATAGACCCTTTGAAGCCTTAGCAACCCTTGTCATTACGCTGTATTAGTGGAAACAAGAAGGTGCTAAATTCTACTTAAAAACTCGATTCATTTATCGAGAATTTGGATAGATAACTACACGTCATTTCTCATCTGAAATTGCGTTTTTCTTTTTAACATTTTTCTATTAGGTACGTCAGTAATGACGCATTTGACTTTTGGTTTAATCATTTATTAACTCAAAAAAATTAGAAAAATGAGTGCAACAAACATTATTCATTCCATTCCAAGTGATCCACTCACTGGAGCCATTTCGGTACCTGTGTACCAAACATCAACTTTTATTCAGGAAGCTCCTGGAGTTAACAAAGGCTTCGATTATGCTCGAAGCAACAACCCAACACGTAAAGTTCTGGAAGATGTTGTGGCAAACCTTGAAGGAGGCCATTCTGCCTTTGCTTTTGCAACAGGATTGGCAGCTATTGATTCGGTCTTAAAATTATTATCAGCAGGTGATGAAATTATTGCAGTTGATGATATTTACGGAGGCGCTTACCGATTATTTACGCATGTATATGAAAAATTAGGTGTCAAAGTACATTATGTAGATACGACTGATGCTGAAAATGTCGCCAATACAATCAGCAGTAAAACCAAATTGGTGTGGATAGAATCGCCAACCAACCCAACTTTAAAAGTGTCAGACATTCAAACCATTGCAATTATTGCAAAAAGTGTTGGCGCACTTTTGGTGGTCGATAACACTTTTGCAAGCCCAATAGCGCAGCAACCATTGTCATTAGGTGCAGATATTATAATTCATAGTGGTACCAAATATATTGGTGGACATTCCGATTTGGTAGCTGGTTTGGTGGTGACTAAAACCCAAGAACTGTCAGAAAAAATTAAATTTATCCAAAACGCGTCTGGTGGTATTTTAGGGCCTTGGGATTGCTTTTTAACCATTCGTGGTATTGAAACCTTGGAACTTCGTTACAAAAAACAATGTGAAAATGCTTTTGCTGTGGCAGCATTTTTAAATCATCATGAAGCTGTTCAGGATGTGTATTTTCCAGGGTTGGTGACTCATAAAAACCACAACATTGCTAAGCGCCAGCAAAACGGATTGTTTGGTGGTATTGTGTCATTTACACTTAAAGACGATACACAAGAAGCTGCCAATCAATTTGTGACCAATACAGATTATTTTAAGTTAGCTGAAAGTTTAGGAGGCGTAAAAAGTTTGTTGTGTCATCCACCACAAATGACACATGCTTCTATTCCTCGCGAAAAGCGTTTGCAATCTGGAATTAAAGACTCCTTAATCAGATTATCCTGTGGCATTGAAGATACCAACGACTTGATAAACGATTTACAGCAGGCTTTTAAAGCGGTTCAATCATTAAAAAATAAACAGTATGTCAAACAGTAAAACCATACATATTGTCTTATTCGGAATTGGACAAGTGGGAAGCACCTTAATCAATCAGATTAATGAAGCTAAATCGAGATTGTTACAAGCGCAAAATTTAAAATTAAGAATACCAATCATAGCAAATTCTAAATTGGCATTTTTTGATAAAGATGGCATTTCCAATGGTTGGGAAACCGATTTTGAAACCTTTTCTGTTCCTTATAAAATTGATGAAGTCATTCAATTTGTAAAACAGCATAAATTTGAAAATTTAATTGCCATTGACGCTACAGCAAGTGTGGTTTTTACACAAAACTATATAAAGCTCATTGAAAACGGATTTCATATTGTGTCTGCCAACAAAGTAGCCAATACCTTGCATTATGAATTTTATGAAAATTTGCGATTGACTTTGAAAAAACACAATAAGTCTTTTCTGTACGAAACCAATGTTGGTGCTGGTTTGCCTATTATTGAAACGATTAAAAATTTGCACAATTCTGGAGAAAAAATTGAAAAAATAAGAGGTGTTTTTTCAGGGTCTTTAAGTTATATTTTTAATCATTTTTCAGAATCTGAACTGTCCTTTTCAACAGTATTAAATGAAGCTTCAAAATTGGGATTAACCGAACCTGATGCACGCGAAGATTTGTCAGGAAACGATGTTGGCAGAAAATTGTTGATTTTAGCAAGAGAGCTTAATATTAAAGCGGAATTTCAAGATATAGCCATAGAATCTTTAGTGCCTAAACCGCTTAATGGCAAAACAACCTTGCATCAATTTAAAAACAGAAGTAACGAATTGGATGTGCCTTTTCAAGAGTTGAAAAAACAATTGAACAAAAACCAAGTGTTGCGTTATGTGGGCGAATTGGATGTTGCTAATAAAACACTTGAAGTAAAGTTGGTTTCTGAAGATAAAAATTCAGCATTAGGACAATTAAAAGGTGCAGATTCCGTCTTTGAAATTTTTACGGAGTCTTATGGCAATCAACCCTTAGTGATTCAAGGTGCAGGCGCTGGAAAACAAGTCACTGCAAGAGGCGTTTTGAGCGATGTGATAAAATTATCAAATAGTCTTAATTAAATGGTGTATAACTGTCAGTTCGAGCAGTGTCGAGAACTGTTAATTTAAAATTATGAGTAACATAAACCAAGAGCTGCAAAAACGAATTCTCGTCCTCGATGGTGCCATGGGAACCATGCTACAAGCCTATAAATTTACGGAAGCGGATTATCGTGGTGAACGCTTTAAAGACTATCCTTCACCACTAAAAGGAAATAACGATTTACTATCCATTACGCAGCCAAAAGCTATTGCTGAAGTTCATAGAAAGTATTTTGAAGCAGGCGCAGATATTGTGGAAACCAATACCTTTTCTGGAACTTCCATTGCCATGGCAGATTACCATATGGAGCATTTGGTGTACGAACTGAATTATGAATCGGCTAAAATTGCTAAGCAAGTTGCTGAAGAATTTACCAAAGCAAATCCTAATAAACCACGTTTTGTTGCAGGAAGTATTGGACCAACAAACAAAACAGCGAGTTTGTCACCAGATGTAAACAGACCAGAATATCGTGCCATTACCTTTGAAGAATTACGTATCGCTTATAAAGAACAAGTAGAATCCTTGATTGATGGAGGCGTCGATGTCCTTTTAGTTGAAACTATTTTTGATACGCTTAACGCCAAAGCTGCACTTTTTGCTATTGAAGAAGTTAAAGAAGAACGAAACATTGATATTCCTATCATGGTGTCAGGAACCATAACTGATGCTTCTGGAAGAACCTTGTCTGGACAAACCGTTGAAGCCTTTTTAACTTCTATTTCGCACATACCTTTGTTGAGTGTTGGGTTTAATTGCGCTTTGGGAGCCGAACAGTTAAAACCTTACTTACAACGTTTGGCAAAAGCAACAGAGTTTTATACATCTGCTCATCCCAACGCTGGTTTACCAAATGCTTTTGGCGAATATGGCCAAACTCCAAAACAGATGCAACAATTTATTGAAGCGTATCTTCAAGATGGACTCATAAATATTATTGGTGGTTGCTGTGGTACAACTCCAGAACATATAAAAGCCATTGCTGAAGTCGCTAAAAATTACAAACCAAGAACTGTTAGTTCGAACACAGTCGAGAACTATTAAAAAATGCAAGAAATTAAAAAAAGACATTTAAAACTTTCAGGACTGGAACCACTTGTGGTCACTCCAGAAAGTAATTTTATTAATGTTGGTGAGCGTACTAATGTGACAGGTTCAAGAAAATTTTTACGATTAATTAAAGAAGAAAAATTTACAGAAGCCTTGGATGTTGCAAGGCATCAAGTAGAAGGAGGTGCTCAAATATTGGATGTCAATATGGATGAAGGCATGTTGGATGGTAAATTAGCTATGACCACCTTTTTAAACCTCATTGCTTCCGAACCTGATATTGCGCGAATCCCAATTATGATTGATAGTTCCAAATGGGACATCATCGAAGCTGGTTTACAAGTTGTACAAGGGAAGTGCGTCGTGAATTCCATTAGTTTAAAAGAAGGTGAAACAGAATTTATTCGTCAAGCAAAATTAGTCAAACGTTATGGAGCAGCAGTCATCGTCATGGCTTTTGATGAATATGGACAAGCAGACACTTTGGATAGACGCATCGAAATCTGTAAACGGTCTTATAATATTTTGGTGAACAAAGTTCACTTTCCACCTCAAGACATCATTTTCGATCCAAACATCTTTCCAGTAGCCACAGGAATGGACGAGCATCGCTTAAATGCTTTGGATTTTTTTAAAGCCACCAAATGGATTCGTGAAAATCTTCCTTTTGCAAATGTGTCAGGAGGTGTGAGCAATGTGTCCTTTTCGTTTAGAGGTAATGATGTGGTTCGCGAAGCCATTAATGCAGCGTTTTTATATCATGCCATTCAGCATGGTATGACTTTAGGAATCGTGAACCCAGCCATGTTGGAAGTTTATGATGAAATTGATAAAGCACTTTTAGAGCGTGTGGAAGATGTGTTGTTTGACAGACGTGATGATGCCACTGAAAGACTGTTGGATTTTGCCGAAACTGTAAAAGACCAGAAACGAGAAAGTGCTGAACAGATTTTAGAATGGCGAAATGATGCGCTTCAGGACAGAATCACACATGCTTTGGTAAAAGGTATCGACACTTTTATTATTGAAGATGTTGAAGAAGCACGTTTGTCTGTTTCAAAACCAATCGAAGTCATCGAAGGTCATTTAATGATTGGTATGAATGTGGTTGGAGACCTTTTTGGTAGTGGAAAAATGTTCTTACCACAAGTAGTCAAATCGGCTCGTGTGATGAAAAAAGCGGTCGCTTATTTGCAACCCTTTATTGAAGCTGAAAAGGATGGAAAGGCTTCTTCGGCAGGCAAAATTTTAATGGCAACTGTAAAAGGTGATGTGCATGATATTGGCAAAAATATAGTGAGTGTGGTTTTGGGTTGTAATAATTACGAAATCGTCGATTTAGGCGTTATGGTGCCTCCAGAAAAAATCATTGAAACTGCCATAAAAGAAAATGTAGATATTATTGGTTTAAGTGGTTTGATTACGCCTTCATTGGATGAAATGGCTTTTGTTTCGAAAGAAATGGAAAAGAAAAATTTAAACATTCCATTGATTATTGGTGGTGCAACCACTTCCAGAGCACACACCTCAGTTAAAATCGCTCCAAATTACAGCAATACTGTGGTTCATATTAATGATGCGTCCAGAGCAGTGACTGTTGTTGGGAATTTGCTTCAAAAAGACAATAAAGTTTTTAAAGAGCAGATTAGAGAAGAGTATGATAAATTTCGTGAGCAGTTTTTAAAACGAGGAAAAAAGAAAGAATTCCTATCCATTGAAGACGCACGAAAAAACAAATTCAAAATCGATTGGAAAACTGCTGAAATAGTAAAGCCTAAGCAGTTGGGAGTTCATATTTTAGATAATTTCGATTTAAAAACATTGGAAGATTATATCGATTGGTCTCCATTTTTCAGAAGTTGGGATTTGCATGGTAAATATCCTGAAATTCTAAGTGATGATTTGGTTGGTAAACAAGCGTCAGAGTTATTTAAAGATGCTCAAGAATTACTAAAACGAATCGTTAATGAGAAATTGTTGAAAGCCAAAGCCGTTTTTGGTCTGTTTCCAGTTAATACTGTAAATGATGATGATATCGAAGTTTATGCAAATGATTTGTCACCTCGAGCGCAGTCGAGAGGTCATAATGAAACTATTAACTTTCTAACCCTTCGTCAACAATCCAAAAAAGCAATAGGCAAACCCAACATCGCTTTGGCCGATTTTATTGCACCAAAAGAAACAGGAATCCAGGACTATGTAGGTTGTTTTTGTGTGTCCACAGGTTTTGGAACAGAACAACTTGTTAAAGAATTTGAAGCAAATCATGATGATTATAATGCCATTATGATAAAAGCCTTAGCAGACCGTTTAGCCGAAGCCTTTGCAGAATATTTACATAAAGAAGTACGAACAAATCATTGGAGCTATGCATCAAATGAAAATTTAACAAACGAAGAATTAATAAAAGAAAATTATAAAGGGATTAGACCAGCTCCAGGATATCCAGCTTGTCCAGACCATTTAGAGAAAAAAACCATTTGGAAGTTGTTAAAGGTATATGAAAATATTGGTGTAGAATTAACCGATAGTTTGGCTATGTGGCCAGCAGCAAGCGTTTCTGGTTACTATTTTGGAAACCCTGAAGCAAGATATTTTGGATTGGGAAAAATAAAAGAAGACCAAGTAAAAGATTATGCCAAACGTAGAGGTATTAGCAATGAAGAAGCCGAAAAATGGTTAAGCCCTAATTTAGCAGAATAGTTGTCATTCCTGCGCAGGCAGGAATCCACTTTGAATAGAATTAGTAATTAAAAAGATTCCCACTTTCGTGGGAAATACTATGAAAGTAACCGAACACATAAAAAAAGCCAACGGAAACACACAGTTTTCATTCGAGATTTTACCACCTTTAAAAGGACAAAACGTACAATCCATTTTCGATAATATCGACCCTTTAATGGAGTTCAATCCACCTTTTATTGATGTCACTTACCATCGTGAAGAATATGTGTATAAGGAATTGGAAAACGGATTGCTAAAAAAGCAAGTGGTCAAAAAACGTCCAGGAACCGTTGGTATTTGTGCAGCTATTCAAAATAAATATCAGGTGGATGCCATTCCTCATATATTATGTGGTGGCTTTACTAAAGAAGATACAGAAAATTTCTTGATTGATTTGGATTTTCTTGGCATCAACAACGTCATGGCTTTAAGAGGTGATGCTGTAAAAAGTGAAACCTATTTTAAACCAGAACGTGAAGGTCATGCTTATGCAAGTGAGTTGGTTGCTCAAGTTCAGAACTTAAATAAAGGGAATTATTTGGATGAGGAACTGCAAAATTCATCCTGTACCAATTTTTGTGTTGGAGTCGCTGCTTACCCAGAAAAGCACATGGAAGCTCCAAGTTTGGATAGCGACATTCATTTCCTAAAAAAGAAAATAAAAAATGGCGCAGAGTACATCGTGACTCAGATGTTTTTTGATAATCAAAAGTATTTTGATTTTGTAGAAAAATGCCGAAAAGAAGGTATTAAAGTTCCAATTATTCCAGGACTAAAACCCATTGCCACAAAGAAGCAACTCAATTTAATTCCGCATCGTTTTCATGTCGATTTGCCTGAAGATTTGATTATTGAAATCATCAAATGTAAAGACAATGCACAAGTAAAACAGGTAGGCATTGAGTGGTGCATTGAGCAATCTAAAGCACTCAAAAAAGCAGGCATTCCTGTGTTACATTACTATTCCATGGGAAAGAGTGATAACATTAAAGCTATTGCCTCTAAAGTATTTTAACAAAAACGACCTTCATTCACTAAAAATTATAAGGAATAAAGCCCTATTTTTGCACCACTCTAACGTTGTAGATAAACATATGAAAACATCAAAATTAGCTGAAGGACTAAAAGGATCTGAAATTATTAAAATTGCTGGAGAAGTCAATGCTTTAAAAGCAAAAGGTGAACTTATTTATAACCAAACTATAGGTGATTTTGATCCTCATATTTTCCCAGTTCCTGAAGAACTCAAACAAGCTATTGTTGAGGCATATCATAATAATCAAACCAATTATCCTGCTGCAAATGGTATGGAACCTTTGCGAAAAAACGTTTCTAACTATCTTAACTCGCATTTAGGTTTAGACTATTCAGAAAATGAAATTTTGATTTCAGGTGGTGCTCGTCCTTTAATTTATGCTATTTATCAAAGTATTTTAGATATTGATGACACGGTTTTGTATCCTGTGCCTTCTTGGAATAATGATGCTTATACTTACCTGTCAAGAAATAAAGCTGTGGTTTTAGAAACTTTGGCTGAAGACAAGTTTATGCCTACTGCCAAAGCCATCAAACCACATATTGAAAGTGTCAATTTGATTGCCTTATGCTCGCCTTTAAACCCGACAGGAACCACGTTTGATAAGCAAACGTTGTTAGAAATTTCGGAATTAGTGGTTCAAGAAAACAACCGAAGAGCGACTCAAAACATAAAGCCTTTGTACGTGTTGTACGATCAAATTTATTGGCAATTAACCTATGGAAAGACAGTGCATCACAATCCGGTTGAATTAGTTCCTGAAATGCGAGAGTACACCATTTTTGTCGATGGAATTTCTAAAGCGTTTGCGTCAACAGGTGTTCGTGTTGGTTGGTCTTTTGGACCTGCAAATGTGATTAATAAAATGAAAGCTTTATTGAGTCATATTGGTGCTTGGGCTCCAAAAGCAGAACAAATGGCAACGGCTGAATATTTGCAGCAAGCTGAAGCGGTTGAGCAGTATTTAAACCATATAAAAACTGAATTACATCAACGTTTGGTTGCTTTTTATGATGGCTTTTTAAACTTAAAATCGAAAGGATTTTCTGTTCATGCCATTCAGCCTGAAGCGGCTTTGTATTTAACCGTTCAGTTTGATTTAATTGGAAAAACAACTGCTGATGGTCAACAACTTGACACAATACAAAAGGTAACAAGTTATTTATTGAAAGAAGCCAAATTAGCTATTGTGCCTTTTTATGCCTTTGGAACATCAACAGATTCTAATTGGTTCAGACTTTCAGTTGGAACTGCCAAAAAAGAAGACATTTCGACCATTTTTGAATTGCTTGAAGCAGCATTGACCAAATTAAAATGATAATTTAAGGTGTCAATTTAATTTCATCTTAATTATTCTTTTACTTTTGTTTGATACAATTTTTTAATGAAGCCCTTCATAACTTGTGTTTTAATTTTAGCTGTGAGTTTGTCTTTTTCACAAGAAGATAAAAACATACCTACCTTAGAAACAAATTACTTTTACGGAACTATTTTAGAACACAATCCAGACATTGCTCATTTAATAACCAATCATCCAACGGGGTTTATATTAAGTTATAACAAAAAAACGTACGGTTTTAATGCTTGGGAAAGTCGCTATAACTATCCAGATTGGGGATTTTCGTTTATTTATCAAGATTTAAAAAACCAATATTTGGGCGAAAATTATAGTCTGTATGCACATTATAATTTTTACTTTTTTAAGCGCAACCTCATGTTTAGAATTGGGCAAGGTTTGGCATACGCTTCTAACCCTTATGACAAAGTCAAAAACTTTAGAAATAATGCCTATGGTTCTGACATTTTGAGTACTACCTATGTGATGTTCAACTATAAAAAAGAAGCTATTTTTAAAGGATTTGGATTGCAAGCAGGTGTTTCTATCATTCATTATTCTAATGCTAATTTTAGAGCGCCAAACAACTCAACAAACACATTTGCGTTTAATGTTGGTGCCAATTATATGTTGGATTATGACAAGCAACCAGATTATATTCCTTCTACTGAAGACAGAAAATTTACTGAAAAAATTAAGTACAATGTCGTCTTTAGAAGTGGAATTAACGAAAGTGATATTGTAGATTCTGGTCAATATCCATTTTATATTGTTTCGGCTTATGCAGATAAACGGTTGAACCGAAAAAGTGCTGTGCAAGTTGGTGCAGATGTGTTTGTGTCTAAGTTTTTAAAAGAATTAATTTATTTTTATTCGGTTGCTTATCCTGAACGTAATATTGATGCAGATACTGATTATAAACGTGTTGGTATTTTTGTTGGGCACGAATTGTTTATCAATAAAATGTCATTCATTACGCAATTGGGTTATTATGTGTATTATCCATACGATTTTGAAGGTAGAGTTTATAATAGAATAGGATTGAAGCGTTATTTTGGAGACAAGTATTTTGGAGCAATTACGCTAAAATCGCATGGAGCAAAAGCCGAAGCAGTTGAATTTGGAGTAGGTGTCAGACTATGAAAAAAGTAGGTTACATATTAATTTGTGTGTTGTTTTTTGCTTGCAATGGCGAGAATGTACCTGACTGTTTTCAAAATGCAGGCAATTTAATACAAAAAGATTTTGAGGTTGAAACCTTTACTAAAGTGACTGTTTTTGAACGTGTGCAACTTATCATTACTGATGCGCCAACCCAAAAAGTAACCGTTCAGACTGGTGAATATTTAATGAATGATATTGATGTAAAAGTTGAAGATGGACGCCTTATTTTAAAAAATAATAATGCTTGTAATTTAACCAGAAACTATGGCATTACAAAAGTGTTTGTGAGTGCTCCAAATTTGGTTGAAATCAGAAATTCATCAGGTTTAGAAGTACAAAGTAATGGTGTTTTAAATTATAATTCATTGACTTTATATTCTGAAGATTTTAATGCAGAAAATGCGTTTCATACAGATGGCGATTTTAATTTGGAAGTTAATTGCGAAACCTTAAAAACAGTTATAAACAACATTTCACACCTCTTTTTAAAAGGCAATGTTACCAATTTGACCATTGGTTTTTACGCAGGCGATTCGCGTTTTGAAGGTGCCAATTTAATAGCTCAAAACATCACTATTTTTCAGCGCAGTAGTAATGATATGATTGTTAATCCGCAACTGTCATTAAAAGGCGAAATACGCAGTACAGGAGACGTCATTTCACTAAATCATCCTCCAGTTGTTGATGTTCAAACGTATTATACAGGACAGCTTATTTTTCAATAGTCTCAGCAGTTAGCTCTCTAAACAAACTTTCTAAGCTTGCATTTTTTTGATTGAGCTGAAGTATTTTTAACTGATTGTCATGTGCAAAATCAAACACATAAGAGCGCATATCTTCAGAGGTTGCGAAGGTAATTTCGTAAACAAAATCGTGTGTGTTTATTACCGATTTTACATGTGGTAATTTTAATAAAAAAGCATCTTCCACTCGGTAATCAAACTCAACAATAACGGTTTGCTGTTTTTCGTCCCTAAGGTCTTTCAGTTTTTTATCAGCAACAATTTCACCTTTGTTTATAATAATCACTCGGTCACACATTGCTTCCACTTCTTGCATAATATGAGTGGACAAAAACACGGTTTTTTCTTTGCCAATATGTTTTATAAGTTGTCTAATATCCACCAATTGATTTGGGTCTAAACCAGTAGTTGGCTCATCCAAAATAAGCACTTCTGGATTGTGTAACAAAGCATTTGCTAAACCTACGCGTTGTCTGTACCCTTTAGATAGTTGCCCAATTTTTTTATGCGCTTCAGGTGCTAATCCTGTAAGTTCAATAACCTTTGCAATACGCGTTTTCTTAATTTTAAAAATGCCAGCATTAAAGGCTAAATATTCTTTAACATACATGTCCAAATACAATGGGTTGTGCTCTGGCAAATACCCAACCAATTGCTGTACTTTTTTTGTTTCGTTGGCAACATCAAAATCATTTACTTTGGCAGTGCCTTCTGAGGCGTCAATGTACGTGGTTAAAATTTTCATCATGGTCGATTTTCCTGCACCATTAGGTCCTAAAAAACCAACAATTTCGCCTTTGTTAACCTTAAAAGACACATGGTTTAACGCTTTTTGGTTGCCATAAACCTTTGATAAATTTTCAACTTCTATTGACATTGTTCAGAATATTTCTTCAAAAATAAGCATTATTGTACATCTCAACGCAACACATAAAGCTTATATTATCAAAAGAAATCAAAAAATATTTTGTTTATTCAATTTATTAATTACTTTAGCTTTTTCATATATGAAATCAACAACTTATACATATTACAACTGGAATTATTTCTTTTTTAGCAGAAGAAACGAGACGTTGTAGGTATAATTTATAGGTATAAATTTAATATGAGTCTCGATGAAAATCGGGACTTTTTTTATGATAAAAACAGTCGCCATACAAGGAATTAAAGGGTCATTTCATCATATTGTGTCTCAGCAATATTTTGATTATGAAGTGATTATTGATGAGTGTTTAACTTTTGATAAAGCGGTTGAGAGTTTGCTTAGCAATAAAAGTGATGCAGCAATTATGGCAATTGAAAACTCTATTGCTGGTTCCATCATTCCTAATTACGCATTGATTGATAACCATCAACTGCATATTATTGGTGAGTATTATTTAGATATTCAGCACCATTTAATGGCATTGCCAAACCAATCTATAAAAGATATTGAAGAAGTGTATTCGCATCCAATGGCTTTGTTGCAATGTAAGGAGTTTTTTAAGCAATATCCTCACATCAAACTCATTGAAGATAAAGATACTGCCGAAGTTGCACAACGCATTCAAGAAAAACAACTCAAAAAGGTAGCAGCTATTGCAAGCCAATTAGCATCACAATTGTTTGAATTAGAAATTTTAGCAAAAAGTATTCAAACCATCAAACATAACGAAACACGATTTGTCATTGTAAAAACGTCTAATTCAGTAATTTCGGAAAACGAGATAAACAAAGCCTCTTTAAAGTTTGAATTAGACCATAAAAGAGGCAGTTTGGCAGCAATTTTAAATGTGATGAGCGATTGTAAATTGAACTTGACAAAAATTCAATCGATGCCAAAAATTGAAACACCTTGGAAATATGCCTTTTTTGTGGATGTCACTTTTGAAACTTATAATGATTACAACAAAGCAAAAGCAATAATGAACATTATGGCACAAAATTTTAAAATATTAGGCGAATATAAAAAAGCAAGCGTATGATTAGAGTAGCTGACAGATTACAACAAGTTGAAGAATATTATTTTTCACGAAAATTGCGAGAAGTAAATTTGCTTAAAGCCAGCGGAAAGCCAATCATCAATTTAGGAATTGGAAGTCCAGATTTAGAGCCGCCTCAAAGTGTTTTGACAGCTTTGACCAAAAGCTTGACTGATGCTTCAGCTCATAAATACCAAAGCTATCAAGGGTTGCCAGAACTTAGAGAAGCCATGGCTACTTTTTATAAAGAACATTTTGGTGTGTCTTTAAGTCCTGTGACTGAAATATTGCCTTTAATGGGAAGTAAAGAAGGGATATTGCATATTTCGATGGCGTTTTTAAATGAAGGTGACCAAGTTTTAATTCCAAATCCTGGTTACCCAACGTATGAATCTGTTACCAAACTGGTTGGTGCAACTCCTGTTTTTTACGATTTGTCTGAAACTTCCAGCTGGTGTCCAGATTTGAAATCTTTAGAAAAAACCAACCTAAGTAAAGTCAAATTAATGTGGATTAACTATCCACACATGCCAACAGGTGCAACAGCTTCAAATAAAGCTTTTGAAGACATTATTGCCTTTGCAAAACGCAACCACATCTTGGTGGTTAATGATAATCCTTACAGTTTTGTATTGAATGAATTTCCACGAAGTATTTTAAAATATCCAGGAGCAAAAGAAATGTGTTTGGAACTTAATTCGTTGAGTAAAACCTTTAATATGGCTGGTTGGCGTGTAGGAATGCTTTTAGGAAAACAGGAACTTATCAATGCGGTTTTAAAAGTAAAAAGCAATATGGATTCTGGGATGTTTTATGGCATTCAAAAAGGTGCTATTGAAGCTTTAAAATGCTCTAAAATGTGGTATGTGAGTTTGAATAGTGTGTATGAAGAACGACGAAATTACGTTTGGGAATTGGCTGATGCACTTAACTGTACCTACAATAAAAGCGCGACAGGCTTATTTGTTTGGGCAAAATTGCCGCCATTTATAAAAGCCGAAGAATTTATTGATATGGTTTTGAAAGAACACGCCATATTTATAGCGCCAGGAACCGTCTTTGGTAGTAATGGTGAAGGTTACATCAGGTTTTCTTTATGTGCTTCAGTTGAAGATTTGAAAACATGTATAACACGAGTGAAATAACAAAAAGAGAATGAAAAATATATACATTATAGGTGTTGGATTGATTGGCGGAAGTTTGGCTTTGGATATAAAAAGCAAAGATGCAACTGCGAAAGTGTTTGGTGTTGATAAAAATGAAAGCCATTTAAATGAGGCTTTAGAATTGAATATTATTGATGAAAAAGCAACTTATGACGATTTGCATAAAGCCGATTTGGTAATACTTTCTATTCCTGTAGATGTAGCCATCCATGAACTTTTAAAGGTTTTAGACCAAATATCAGATACAACGTTGGTAATTGACGTTGGTTCTACAAAATCTGAAATTTGTAAGGCTGTTGAAACCCATCCAAAACGCCGAAATTTTTTAGCAACACATCCTATTGCTGGAACCGAGTTTTCTGGACCAAGTGCAGCCATTTCTGGTTTGTTTCAAAAAAAAACCAATATTATTTGCGAAGTTGAAAAAACAGCATTCAAACTTCAGGAAAAAGCACTGCAATTGTTTTCTAATATTGGCATGCGCATTCGATATATGAATCCTGAAGCACATGATAAACACATTGCATATGTGTCTCATTTATCACATATTAGCTCGTTTATGTTAGGAAAAACAGTCATTGAAAAAGAAAAAAATGAACGTGATATTTTTGATATGGCAGGAAGTGGTTTTGCCTCCACAGTGCGTTTAGCAAAAAGTTCTCCAGCCATGTGGACACCTATTTTTAAACAAAACAAAGACAATGTTATCGAAATATTAGAAAACTATATCATTAACCTTACTCAGTTTAAAGAACTGATGCAAAACAATGATTTTGAAACTATTTATGAAGAAATGAAAAACACCAATCACATTAAAGACATTTTAAACGGAATAAATTAAACAAATTCTAAAATCAAAATACCAACAACCAATGCACCTTTTTTGGAATTTGGAATTCGATTTTTTTTTTGGAATTTTAAAGAAAAGTTATGGAAAACAAGAAGACATTAAGAACATGGTTAGACGATTTAAAACTAAATCATCCCTTAGTCATTGCAGGACCATGTAGCGCAGAAACCGAAGCGCAAGTATTAAACATTGCACATCAACTAAAAGATACTGATGTTAATTACTTTAGAGCAGGTATTTGGAAACCACGTACACGTCCTGGAATGTTTGAAGGTGTTGGTGCTTTAGGGTTAAAATGGCTGCAAAAAGTAAAGGCTGAAACAGGAATGAAAACAGCCACTGAAGTGGCTAATAAAGCACATGTGGAGTTAGCTTTAGAACATGATATCGATTTGCTTTGGATTGGTGCACGTTCAACGGTAAGTCCGTTTATTGTTCAAGAAATTGCTGATGCTTTACAAGGAACAGATAAAATTGTATTGGTAAAAAATCCAGTCAATCCCGATTTGCCTTTGTGGTTAGGAGCTATTGAGCGATTGGCTTCTGCAGATATTAAAAAATTAGGAGCCATCCACAGAGGGTTTTCAACCTATGAAAAAACAAAATATAGAAATAATCCTGAATGGCAATTGGCAATTGAGTTGCAAACCAAATTTCCTGATTTGCCATTAATCAACGATCCATCACACATTACAGGAAAACGCGATATGATTTTTGATGTGTCTCAAACTGCTTTAGATTTGAATTTTGATGGCTTAATGATAGAAACGCATTTTGACCCTGATAATGCTTGGAGTGATGCGCCACAGCAAGTGACTCCAAAAACGTTGATTCAGATGATGGTCGATTTAAAAATCAGAAAAGAGTCAGATCCAGAAGCAGAATACAATGCTAATTTGAACAACTTAAGAGCACAAATTGATGTGGTGGATAATCAAATTATTGAGCTGTTAGGAAAACGAATGAAAGTTGCCGATAGCATTGGATTGCTAAAAAAACAAAAAAATGTAGCTGTACTACAAAGTAAACGTTGGAATGAGATTTTGGGTAAAATGGTATTGGAAGGCGAAGAAAAAGGCTTGAGCGAAGAATTTATTCTTAAAATGTTTAAAGCCATTCACCAAGAATCTATCAACCATCAAGAAAAAATTATTAAAGGATAACAAAAAGTAAAAGCTAATATTTTTTAGTATCATTGTGCTCTAAATTTTAAAAATATATACATGAAAAAATCTTTATTTATAGCATTTATGCTAACCGTTACCTTTGTAAATGCTCAAGTAGATCAAATTTTTAAACATAATGGAGAAACAGTTAAAGGAAAAGTAATCAGAGTTGAAGAATACACAATTACTTTTGTTTATGATGGTGAAGATGCTGAATATACAATTGGTAAATACGCAGTCGAAAAAATTATTTATGGTAAGAGTGGTCGTGTTGAGGAAGTTACAGATAAGATTGATGTTAGTGGAAAAGATGGTTGGGAGCATGTGGTTATTCTTGAAGATAAAAGCTATATAGCTGGATTAAAAAAAGGAGAAGAAGTAAGAGGTAAAACGGCATTGATTAATTTCCAAACTGGAAATACTGGAGATAAAAAAGCAGAAAAAAAATTAAAAATGGCTGCTGCAAAACAAGGATGTCCTTTTATTTTATTAACATCTGATAGAACTACTGTTGGTGCTAATTCTAATGCTTTGGGTGGTTCTCAGGCAATCAAAAAAGGAGTTGCATACAAATATTAATGGCAATTCAATATAATATATAAAAAGGCTGTCATTTGGCAGTCTTTTTTTATTGAAATATAGACGAATCATTTACCTTTGTTGTTAATGACAGGACTTGTATATAAATCTACTGGAAGTTGGTACACTGTAAAAACAGAACTTGGTGCAATTTATGAATGCCGTATAAAAGGGAAATTCAGGCTAAAAGGCATCAAAAGCACCAATCCAATTGCTGTTGGTGATGTGGTTGATTTTGATATTGAAACGCATGATAATGTCACTACAGGTATTATCCATACCATACACGATAGAGAAAATTATATAGTCCGAAAATCGGTCAACCTATCCAAACAAACCCATATCATTGCTTCCAACATCAATCAGGTTTTTTTGCTGATTACCATTGATAATCCGCCAACATTAACCAGTTTTATAGACCGTTTTTTGGTTACAACCCAAGCCTATGGTATTAAAACTATTTTGCTGTTCAATAAGGTAGATACTTATGATGATGACACCTTATTGGAAGTTAAATATTTAGCCTCTGTATACCGAAAAATTGGGTATGACTGTATGGGTGTTTCTGCAGTTACAGGAAAAAATATAGACAAAGTAAAAACGCTGATGATTGGTAAAGTTAGCATGTTTGCTGGTCACTCAGGTGTTGGAAAATCGACTTTAGTCAACGCACTTGAGCCAAGTTTAGATTTAAAAACTAAAGAAATATCCTTGCAACATATGCAAGGGCAGCATACCACAACGTTTGCAGAAATGTTTGATTTGAGTTTTGGAGCCAAAATAATTGATACACCAGGCATTAAAGGGTTTGGTGTGGTAGATATGGATAAAGAAGAAATTGGCGATTATTTTCCTGAGTTTTTTAAACTGAAACAAAACTGTAAATTCAATAATTGTCTGCATGTTGAAGAGCCAAAATGTGCAGTCAAAGAGGCTTTAGATAAAGATGAAATTGCATTTTCGCGTTACAGAAGCTACCTTCAAATTTTAGAAGGTGATGATGAGCATTACCGAACCGAAGAGTGGATGAAGTAAAAAAATGCAGTTTGCAATCAACCTAAAAAAATTGATAAAAAGTTTATGAAAGCCGTTATACAAAGAGTTTCAAAAGCCAGTGTTACCATTGAAAACAAAAAAGTAGCAAGCATCAAAAACGGCTTGTTGGTGCTGCTTGGTATTGTTGCTGATGATACTCAAGAAGACATCAAATGGTTATCTAATAAAATCACAAATCTTCGTATCTTTAATGATGAAAATGGCATCATGAACCATTCACTTTTAGAGAGTCAAGGACAAATTATTGTGGTAAGCCAATTCACACTTCATGCTGCCACAAAAAAAGGCAATAGACCAAGTTATATCAAAGCAGCAAAACCAGAAATAGCTATTCCGTTGTATGCTAATTTTGTAACGCAATTAGAATTTGATACCAACCAAAAAATACAAACAGGACAATTTGGTGCCGATATGAAGGTAGAACTTGTCAATGATGGTCCAGTGACAATCATTATTGACACAAAAAATAAGGAATAATTAAGTTTGTTATTCAAATAATTTTATCTTAGCCTTTTAAGACAATTCAAAATACAATGCTTAAAAGCGTTTTTTCGTTTCTATTGATCATCACATCCGTTTTTTCAATGGCTCAGAGTGAATCTCTGCTAACATCACATACCATACCTGATAGTTTAAGGGCAAATGCTAATGCTGTAGTAAGATACAATGCGGTTACCATTGAAATAAAAGCGTATAACAAAATGCTTTATACCAACAAACGTATCGTTACTATTTTAAATTCTTCAGGCAATTCTAAAAACGGTGCTTATATGAGCTATGATAATGGTGTGAATATCAAACAGCTTGAAGCTAAAATATACAATGCGAACGGAAAGGAAATCAAGAAAATCAGAAAAAATGATTTTGAAGATGTCAGTGCTGTTGATGGTGGCACTTTATATTCGGACAGTAGAGTCAAATATCTTAATTACACACCTATAGATTATCCTTATACCATTTTGTTTGAAACAGAAGTTGAGTATAGTTCTACGGCTTTTATCCCAACATGGCGTCCTATTGAAGGGTATTATATAAGTACAGAAAATTCAGATTACAAAATTATAAATGATACTGATGTTGAAATAAAATTGAAGACATTAAATTTTGAAGATTTTGGTATTGAAAAACATGGTAATTTTGACTATTCTGCTAAAAATTTAAATGCTATTAGATACGAGATTTATAGTCCTGAGTTTAACAAAATTGCACCTTATTTAAAAGCGAAATTAACTGAATTTGAAATGGAAGGTGTTAAAGGAGTCAACACCAATTGGACTGATTTCGGAAAATGGATGAATGATAAGTTAATTCAAGGGACTCAAACGCTACCAGAACAGGTAAAAGCAGACATAAAACAGCTTACTGCAAATGCGACTACTGATTTAGAAAAAGCAAAAATTGTATATCAGTATATGCAAAACAAAACACGTTACATTAGTGTGCAAGTAGGTATTGGTGGATGGAAACCAATGTTGGCAAGCGATGTAGATAGATTAGGATATGGAGATTGTAAAGGACTTACCAACTATGCCAAAGCATTGTTAGATGAAATTGGAGTAAAAAACTTTTATACTGTGATATATGGAGACAGAGATATTAAAAATATTGATAAATCATTCTCATCAATTCAAGGAAACCATGTTATACTTTGCATACCATCAAAATCAGATTATTTATGGTTAGAATGTACAAGTCAAACTTCACCATTCGCCTACAATGCTAATTTTACTGATGATAGAGACGCGCTAATAATTACACCAGAAGGTGGTAAAATTGTCCACACCAAAGTCTATAAGGCCGAAGAGAACCTGTTAGATACCAAAGCATCAGTACAATTAACAGATGCTGGAAATTTCTTGGCAAATGTTACGCTAAAATCCTATGGCACACAATATGGTTACCATTATGGTATTGAAACTGCAATAGAAAAAGACCAAATATTACATTATAAGAATGATTGGAGCTATATCAATGCTTTAAATATCAGTACGATGGCTTTTGAAAATAACAAAGATAGCATTATATTTACCGAAAAAGTAAAAGTTAATGCCGAACGATATGCGTCAAAAGCAGGTACGCGACTTTTATTGCAGCCCAATTTTTTTAACAGAATTGAATCAGCACCACAACGCTACACAAACCGTAAGTTGCCTTTTGAAACCGAAAGAGGTTTTGTAGATGTGGATACTTATGAAATCAACATTCCAGATAATTTAGAAGTGGAAGCGTTAATGGACGATGTTAACATCAACACTAAATTCGGAACTTACACAGCTTCCATTACACAAATTGATAACCAAAAACTTTTATATAAACGCAAATTCATGCTCAATAAAGGGACTTATACCAAAGATGAGTATGAAGCCTTTAGGGCCTTTTGGTTGGATGTTGTAAAATATGATAAATCTAAAATTGTACTAAAATCTAAATCTTAAATACATGAAAAAAGCCTTTTTAATTCTCATCTTTTGTGTTGCACACTTATCAATTGCACAAAATTATAAATTTGGTAAAGTAAGTGAAGAAGAACTGTCACAAAAAACAGATCCTGATTATCCAGAAGCCAATGCAGCCATTTTGTATAGAAATCAATACATACACTTTAGTTACGTACAAGGAAAAGGATTTATTCAAGAAAATGAAATCCAAGAGCGTATTAAAATTTACAACAAAGAAGGTTTTGACTACGCAACAAAGCTTATAAAATTATATGCAAATAGTGAAGGGTCTAGTGCTTACGATGAAAAATTAATAGGACTCAAAGCGGTAACCTATAATTTAGAAGGCAACAAAATTGTAGAAGATAAGCTCAAAAAAGATGGCATTTTTGATGAAGTAACTAATAAGTATCTTGAGACCACTAAGTTTACAATGCCAAATATTAAAGAAGGTTGTATTATTGAGTTTGAATATACTATACAATCCCAAAGAGTAGGGATTGATGATATTGGATTTCAACAGCTAATTCCAATCAAAAAATTGGAATTTAAGCTTAAAACACCAGAATATTATAAATATAAAAGATTGCTAAATCCAAGAGCAGCCTTTGTTCCAAATCTTACAGAGTCAAAAGAAAAAGGACAAATAACATTTACATCAAAATATAGAGAAGCTGCTGGAACTGGTTTTGCTGGAGGAATATCAACAACACACAATACAACCTCTACCTTAGACTATAATATTGATGTTCTTACCGCTAACCTTTCTGATATTCCACCTTTAAAAGACGAAAGTTACGTTGATAATTTGAGTAATTACCAAGCTAAGTTAATTATGGAATTAGAGACGGTTCAATTTCCTGGCGAACCAATAAAATATTTGTCAACAACTTGGGAAAAAGTCACAAAAACTATTTATGACGATTCAGAATTTGGCGACCAGATTAATAAAAAAGGCTACTATGATAATGATTTGAATGCTATTTTAACAGGAGTAACTGATAACCAACAAAAAATTGATTTAATTTATAATTACGTCAAATCTAAAGTAAAATGGAATGATTATAATGGATATTATACTGACAAAGGTGTAAACAAAGCTTATAAAGAAGGTATAGGCAATGTGGCAGATATTAATTTAATGTTGGTATCTATGTTACGTTATGCTGGTTTAAATGCAAATCCAATTTTGGTTAGCACCAAAAGCAATGGTATTCCGCTAATTCCAACACGTTCAGGATTTAATTATGTAATTTGTGCTATTGAGTTAGATAACAATGCAGTATTGTTAGACGCTTCACAAAAATTTGCAACTACTAATATTCTTCCAACCAAATCATTAAACTGGTTAGGTCGCTTGGTGAGAGAAGATGGCTCTTCAAGTTGGGTAGAGTTGATTCCTAAAATAGCTTCAAAAGAGAATGTTTCTTTAAACATCAAATTAAATACCGATTTAACGGCTTCTGGAAAGGTAAGAAATCAATATACCAATTATCAGGCAATGTCAATTAGAAACAAATTTGAAAACTATAATAATGACGAAATGATTGAGAGCATTGAAAAAGGAAAAGGTGAATTGGAAGTTTCAAATTTTGAAATAGACAACCTAAAAGATGTCTCTCAGCCTATTACACAATCGTATGAATACACATATAATAACGCTTTAGAAGATATTGGAGGTAAACTCTATTTTACACCAATGTTGTTTTTAGCTTCAAATGAAAATCCTTTTAAATTAGATAAGCGAAATTATCCAATAGATTTTGTATATCCAATCAATGATAAATACATGATAAATGTGATGTTGCCTGAAGGTTATGTTGTTGAATCTATGCCTGAAAGTGTGAAATTTGAATTTAATGGTAATGAAGGACAGTTTTCATTTATTGGTAAGCAAAATGGTAGTTATTTGCAGTTTACGGTGTCTTTGGATTTAAATACCCCTTTAATTTTGCCAGGATCTTATGAACAATTTAAAAAATTCTATCAATTGATAGTTGAAAAAGAAACAGAAAAAGTAGTGCTCAAAAAACTATAAAATGAATATCAAAAACGCTCAAAAAGCAGTTGACGATTGGATAAAAGAACATGGTGTTCGGTATTTCAATGAACTCACAAACATGGCGCAACTTACTGAAGAAGTTGGCGAAGTAGCACGCATTATTGCAAGGCGTTATGGTGAGCAAAGCGAAAAAGAAAGCGATAAAGACAAAGACCTTGGCGAAGAATTGGCAGATGTTGTGTTTGTAGTATTGTGTTTGGCTAACCAAACAGGCATTAATTTACAAGCAGCTTTTGATAAAAAAATGGATAAAAAAGCGAAGCGTGACCATGACAGACATCACAACAATGACAAATTGAAGTAACTTTTAAGTTTTACCGTTTAAAACCAATATTAATCAATTGTTTTGTAAATTTTATGCTGCTTTGCGTTACTTTGTGGAATCACTTTTTTACAACTCTAAATTAAATGGATGTAATCCTTCATCAATCATCAATTGTTAATCATCACTCGTCAATAATTGTAACAGGTTCCAAAAGTGAATCTAACCGTTTATTGCTGTTGCAAGCCTTGTATCCTGAAATTTCTATTGATAATTTGTCCAATTCAGATGATACATTGGTGATGAAAAAAGCATTAAATTCAACTTCTGATGTTATTGATATTCATCATGCTGGTACAGCAATGCGTTTTCTAACCGCTTATTTTTCTATTCAAGACGGTAAAGAAGTTGTCTTGACAGGCTCTTCCCGAATGAAAGAACGACCAATTCAGGTTTTGGTAGATGCGCTCAATACGCTTGGAGCTCATATCTCTTATTTGGAAACCCAAGGATGTCCACCCTTAAAAATAAAAGGGAAACAACTTACCAAAGGGCAAGTGTCCTTAAAAGCCAATGTAAGCAGTCAGTATATTTCTGCTTTGTTGCTCATTGCTCCAAAACTTAAAAACGGATTAGAACTAACTTTAGAAGGCAAAATAACCTCTGTACCTTACATTAACATGACATTGGATTTGCTAAATCAAATTGGAGTTCAAACTAATTTTGACGATAAAGTTATTCAAGTAAAACCACTTAAAACGTTAAACTTAAAAGGTAAAACTTTAATAGTTGAAAGTGATTGGTCATCGGCATCGTATTTTTATAGTATCGTTGCACTATCAAGCGTTGGAACAACAATACAATTGTCATCGTATAAACAAAATAGTTTGCAAGGCGATTCGGCATTGGTTGATATTTACAAAAGTTTTGGAGTTTTAACAAGGTTTAAAAATAATGCCATAATACTTCAAAAAGTATCAATCGCTAACCTACCATCTTTAGTCAAATTTGATTTGTCAAATGCGCCTGACATTGCCCAAACCATTGCGGTAACTTGTTTTGGATTAGGAATAGAATGTCATTTAACAGGACTTCATACACTCAAAATTAAAGAAACCGATCGGCTTTTAGCACTTCAAAATGAGCTCGAAAAATTAGGAGCCAATGTACACATTACAAATCATTCTTTAACTTTACAGGCTTCAAAAAAAATAAACAGCAATGGCACTATTACCACGTATAATGACCACAGAATGGCTATGGCATTTGCACCTTTAGCTTTAAAAACAACACTTCAAATTGAAGATGCTATGGTAGTTTCAAAATCATATCCAACATTTTGGGATGACTTAAAAACGATTGGTTTTAAAATAACGCAATAATAAACGGCCATTTACTTGACAACGCCTATGTTGAGATTGTATATTTGCACCTTTCAAAAAAACTACAAAATATAGCAAATGAAATTATCTCACTTTAATTTTAAACTTCCTGAAGAGTTATTAGCTGACCATCCAGCAGAAAACAGAGACGAAGCACGTTTAATGGTTTTGAATCGCAAAACAAAAACCATTGAGCACAAAATGTTTAAAGACCTTATAGATTATTTTGATGAAGGTGATGTTATGATTCTTAATAATACCAAAGTATTTCCAGCACGTTTATATGGTAATAAAGAAAAAACAGGCGCAAGAATTGAAGTGTTTTTGTTAAGAGAATTAAATGAAGAACAACGCCTTTGGGATGTTTTAGTAGATCCAGCCCGTAAAATACGTATTGGTAACAAACTCTATTTTGGTGATGATGACACATTAGTGGCTGAAGTTATTGATAACACCACTTCAAGAGGTCGTACACTCCGTTTTTTGTATGATGGCTCTTATAAAGAATTCCGTCAAAAATTAACTGAACTTGGTGAAACACCACTTCCAAAATATATCAAACGTAAGGTAGAGCCAGAAGATGAAGAACGCTACCAAACCATTTATGCAAAAAATGAAGGCGCTGTCGCAGCACCAACAGCAGGATTGCATTTTTCTAAGCATTTGCTAAAGCGATTGGAAATAAAAGGAGTCAACTTTGCAGAAGTAACCTTACATGTTGGTTTAGGAACCTTCAATCCAGTTGAAGTTGAAGATTTATCAAAACATAAAATGGATAGTGAAGAAGCATTTATCACTAAACAAGCAACAGACATTGTTAACAAAGGGATTAAAGAAAAAAGACGCGTTTGCGCAGTTGGTACCACCTCAATGAGAGCTATTGAAAGTGCAGTATCATCAAATGGTACTTTAAATGAATTTTCGGGATGGACCAATAAATTCATCTTTCCACCTTATGATTTTAGTATTGCCAACTGTATGATTACCAATTTTCACACACCAAAATCAACCTTACTAATGATGATTTCAGCATTTGTAGGACACGATTTTATGAAAAAAGCCTACGAAGAAGCTGTAAAAGAAAAATACCGTTTCTATACCTATGGAGACGCCATGTTGATTTTATAATTCATAATCAAAAATACAATGAAGCCTTGTTAATCAAGGCTTTTTTTATGGCATTACCCTTTATGCTAAAGCATCAAAGGGTCGCGTTTTTCGCTATATCTTTTACAACAAAAAAGTTGTAAAAGGATGCCGCTACAACCGCTAATGCAAAAAGGCTAACTATCAAAAAACCCAATTCAAAAACCCTAATTTGTTAATCCTTTCCTTATTTTTGTGCAACAAATGGAAACCACAAAAAAAGACATTCGCGCATTAACCAAAGAACAGCTCAGAGCGTTTTTTGAAAGCCAAGGCGATAAAGCCTTTCGTGGCAATCAAGTATATGAATGGTTATGGAATAAAGGTGCTCACGTTTTTGAAGATATGACCAACCTATCTAAAGAAACACGCCAAATGCTGCAAGATAATTTTGTAATTAACCATATTAAAGTAGATCAATTGCAACGTAGTAACGATGGTACTATAAAAAATGCAGTGCGTTTGCATGATGGCTTAGTAGTTGAGTCGGTTTTAATACCAACTTCAAAACGAAGTACAGCTTGTGTGTCAAGTCAAGTAGGTTGTAGTTTAGATTGTAAGTTTTGTGCAACAGCACGTTTAAAGCGCATGCGTAACCTTAATCCAGATGAAATTTTTGACCAAGTTGTCGCTATTGACCAAGAAAGCCGTTTGTATTATGACAGACCTTTAACCAATATTGTCTTTATGGGCATGGGCGAGCCACTAATGAACTATAATAATGTAATAAAAGCCATTGATAAAATTACATCATCAGATGGTTTGGGTATGTCGCCAAAACGTATTACAGTATCCACTTCTGGAGTTCCAAAAATGATTAAAAAAATGGCTGATGACGATGTTAAATTTGGATTAGCTGTATCATTACATTCTGCTATTGACGAAGTTCGTACATCTATTATGCCTTTTAATGCCACCTTTCCTTTATCAGATTTAAGAGAAGCTTTGGAGTATTGGTATGCTAAAACAAAAAACAGAATTACCTATGAATATGTGGTTTGGGATGGTATCAATGATACAAAAAAAGATGTTGATGCTTTGATACAATTTTGCAAATTTGCACCAAGTAAAGTCAATTTAATTGAGTATAACCCAATTGATGATGGGCAATTTCAACAAGCTGATACTAAGGCGATAGATATGTATGTGTCTATGTTAGAAAAGAATAATATTACAGTTACAGTAAGACGTTCACGAGGTAAAGATATTGATGCCGCTTGTGGACAGTTGGCAAATAAATCATAAAAAAAGAGCTACAAAATTTGTAGCTCTTTTTTTTAAATATCTTTATAAGATAACATTATTCTTTAATAATTTTTATAGTCTGTTTTTTACCTTCTGCTTCTATATTCATAAAATATAAACCACTATTAAGTGAAGATAGATTAATCGTATTGTTAAGCATACTTGCACCATCAATATTTAGGACACGTTGACCTAATTGGTTATAAAATTGAACGTTTTCAATGGTTAATGACGTGTTGATACTAACTTGATTTTTTGCTGGATTTGGATATACCGAAAATAAATTAGCTGTTTCATCTTCAATTGATAATGCCAAACCAGTCGTAAATGACCAAACTGGACCTGGTGTAGTACCAAAACAGTTAACAGCATCTACAGACCAATAGTAAGTTGTATTTTCTGCCAAACCAGTTATTCGTCCACCGTTTTCAAAATCGTTAAACGATTGCGTTGGCGGATTTGCAATTCCTAAATTGAGTATAAAAGTATCTGTTGGGCTACCAGCAGTCCAACTAAAATCTAAACCGTAATCCGTTGAACCAATGATGACATCAGTTGCAGTATCATTTGGTGTTGGTGCACTGGCTGCTGCAGGAGCTGATATTTCAGTACAAGCCGCAGTGGTAAAGCTAAAAACGGTTCCTGGAGTAGATCCTGCACAATTAACACTTTCAATAGACCAATAGTATGTTGTATTTGGTTGCCAATCATAATTGATAGAATTTCCATTAGCAAAACTAGTAATAGTCCCAATGTCATCACCAGCCATATTGGTACCCAAACTAATATTATAACTAGCCGCTGGGTCGCCAGTGGCAGGAGCTGTCCATTCAAAAGGGCCTAAATTACTTGGGCTTCCATAAGTGATTGGAACATCAGTAGCTGCATTTGCAGGAGTTACTGCTGTAGCTACTGCATCTGGAGCACTAACAGTACATTGAAATACTTTAACGTTATCAATTGCCCACCAGTATGACCAATCTCCAACCCATCTAAATCTGACCTTCGCATTACTTACTCCAGCTAATTGAGCTGTAACATCAATACTAATCGGATCAAAATTATAGTAGGGGTCTGGTACATTTAGTTCGTCATAAGCTGCTACTTCAACCCAGGTTGAACCATCATAAACTTCAATATGACCTTCTCCACCATATTCGGTTAAAATAAAATGATTAAGAGATAAAGTTACAGATGTAAGACCAGAGCAATCAAATGATGGACTTTCTAATGCAGAGTTTTCCGCAAGACTATCATTGCCTAAAGCATCACTATTAAAGATTGCGTAATTACCCGAAAAATTTGCTAAGTCATAAAGATAGGTGTTAGCACCAAAATTAGGAGCAACTCCACCTGTGTCAAAAGTCCAATCACCACCTGTGTTGGGTGTATTTACCCAACCCGTTGGTATGGTTAGGCCTGCATCAAAATTTTCATCTAAAACTACCTGCCCAAAAGATAGTGATATAGAAAGCAAAAAAAGGAATAAAGTAATTTTTTTCATAAGCTTAAATATTTAAATTTTATGGATTAAAGTAAGTGATAAATATATTATTTTTTGAATAACATTCCTAATATGTAACTGTTAATTTAGTTTGTTTGCCTTTAGTTGTATATTTTATAAGCTTTTTTAGTACGTTTGTTGTTATTAACAATAGCTATTTCACATTTGAAAATTGTAGAACAAATAAAGCAGCCTATTGCCTATGAGATGGAACTTTTTGAACAAAAGTTCTTGCTTTCTATGTCTTCAAAAGTGGCATTGTTAAACCGCATTACACATTACATTGTTAATAGAAAAGGTAAGCAAATGCGACCTATGTTTGTGTTTTTGGTGGCCAAAATGGTTGATAATGGTCAAGTTATTGAACGTACCTATAGAGGTGCTTCGGTTATTGAGCTTATTCATACTGCAACCCTTGTTCATGATGATGTGGTGGATGATAGTAATAGACGTCGTGGTTTTTTCTCCATTAATGCACTTTGGAAAAACAAAATTGCAGTGCTAATTGGCGATTATTTATTGTCTAAAGGTCTTTTACTTTCTATTGATAATAACGATTTTGATTTGCTTAAAATCATTTCTGTTGCAGTTCGTGAGATGAGTGAAGGTGAGTTACTTCAAATAGAAAAAGCACGTCAATTAGATATTACTGAAACGGTTTATTATGATATTATTCGTCAAAAAACGGCAACACTTATTGCCGCTTGTTGTAGTCTTGGAGCCGCTTCTGTCAAACCAAATTCGACAGATGTGGAAACCATGCGCAAATTTGGTGAATTGATTGGAATGGCATTTCAAATTAAAGATGATTTGTTTGATTATGGCAATGAAGCCATTGGTAAACCAACAGGTATTGACATCAAAGAACAAAAAATGACCTTGCCTCTAATTTATGTTTTAAATACATGTTCTGACAAAGAAAAAAAATGGCTCATCAATTCCGTGAAAAATCACAATAAAGACAAACAACGTGTTAAAGACGTTATTGATTTTGTAAAAGCTAATGGTGGGTTAGACTATGCAGTTTCTAAAATGAAACAATTTCAAACGGAAGCTTTAAACATCCTCCAAAACTATCCAGATTCAGATTATAAAAGTTCATTAGAATTGATGGTGAACTATGTGATTGATCGAAAAAAATAATTTAAAGTATTAAAAATTAATAACTTATAAAATTATTTTTAGCTCCAAGCAACCTTTTGCATAAAATTTGCGTCTTTATAAATAGAAGACCTAATAAAACCGCTTTTGAAAGTCATTCAACTTCATAATAGCAATACAAAGCTTATTGATAAAGCAGCGAAAAATAATCGCGAAGCACAGCATATTTTGTATGAAGTGCATGCGCCAAAAATGCTAAGTGTGTGTCGTTATTATGTAAAAGATGTTCAAAAAGCTGAAGAGGTGTTGTTAAATGGATTTTTTAAAGCCTTTACTAATCTTAAACGTTTTAAAAACGAAGGTAGTTTTGAAGGTTGGCTCCGAAAAATTATGGTTAGAGAAGCCATTTCGTTTTTAAGGCAGCAAAAACAGATTGAGTTTTCTGTTGATGACGTTCAAACTCATCATACATACACCAACAATATTGATACAGAAATTGAATTGAATGAAATTCAGCAGCTGATTGACCAATTGCCTGAAGGTTACAAAATGGTATTTGTCATGTATGCTGTTGAAGGTTATAAACACATTGAAATTGCCGAATTACTAAACATAACAGAAGGCACTTCAAAATCACAATTATTTAAAGCAAGACAACTGCTACAAGAAAAAATAATGAAACTCAACAAACCAAAAATTGACACCAATGAAGTTAGAAGATAACCTTAAAGAAACGTTGGAAGGCAGAACCCTTCAACCTTCAGAAAACACATGGAATGCTTTGGCAAAACAATTAGATGCACACAATAAAAAGCAACATAAAAAACTGTTTTGGTGGTTTGGTATTGCTGCAAGTATTGTTGGAGTTGTGCTTATATCGACTTTGTTTTTTAAGAATACAATTACTGATATATCCAAGCCTACACTTGTTGAAACTCAAAAAACCATTAAAGATGTCAATGACAATAATGTAGTTAAATTGCAAGAGCAAGTTGCTGAAACGGTTGATATGACTAATAAAATTATTGAAACACCAAAACAAGAAATTAAAACATCATTTCAAAAAACCCAAAAGATTATAACATCTGAAAATCATAAAGAAGCCATTGCGCAAACACAACCCAAAACAGAAAACAACAATAAGCCACTTGAAATTTTAAATGCTGAAACAATTTTAGAAGATTTGAAAGTAGAAAGTATAGTTGCTCAAATTAATGATTTAAAAGAAAAAGGAACAATTTCTGATGAAGCTATTGATGCGCTTTTAAACCAAGCCCAAAAAGAAATAACCTTACAAAAATTATATAATGAAGATGTTAAAACGGTTGATGCTAATGCCTTGTTACAAGACGTTGAAACAGATTTGCAACAATCGTTTAGAGACAAAGTTTTTGAAGCTTTGCAAACCAGTTACGACAAAGTGAAAACTGCAGTTGCACAACGTAACAATTAAAATTTAAATCAATTAAAAACAAACAGTTATGAACACAATTACAAAAACCATTGTGCTTATGAGCATGTGCTTAGTTGTATCGACAATCAAGGCGCAAGACAGCATTCAAAAGCCTAATAATTCATCAAAAATTGAGACTTTGCAAGATTTAAAAGAGGCTATTAAAAATGAAGAACGTGCCTATTTGAAGACCGAAGTTGAAGCGATTAATCAGCGCTTAGATAAAGGAGAAATTACCAATGAACAAGCCGAAAATCTTAAAAAAGAAGCCGCTAAAAAACGTGCTTTAAACATTGAAAACCGAATAGCAATTATTGACAATAAAATTGAATTGTTGAAGCGAAATGGTGATGATTTTGAAGATCATATAAATGATAAATCTCAAGTTGTCATTAGATTAGGAACAAATGATGAGGTCGATAATTTGTTTTATATAGGCAAAAAAAACAAAATTAAAAAGTATGATAGACGAACCACCAATGCATTTGTTTGGGCATTTGGATTAAACAACGTAATTACAGATGGTCAATCTATAGGTGATTCTTATAATGTTTTAGGTTCAGGATTTGTAGAGTTAGGTTGGTCATGGAAAACACGAGTGTTTAAAGAATCAAATGCGATGAGAATTAAATACGGATTTTCATTTCAATGGAATAAGCTTAACCCAAAAGACAATCAGTATTTTGTTCAAAATGGGAATATAACCACTTTAGAAACATTTCCTTCCGAATTAAGAAAATCAGAATTTAGAATGACCAATTTAGTATTTCCTGTGTATTTTGAATTTGGACCTTCTAAGAAAATTGAAAAAGAGACTTATTTTAGATATAGTACTTATAATAAATTCAAAATAGGAATAGGTGGTTATGCAGGTTTTAATATTGGTACACAGCAAAAATTGAAGTATAAAGAAGATGGCGATCGCGTCAAACAAAAAATCAAAAAAGATTATAACACATCCGATTTTGTTTACGGTTTAGGTGCTTACATTGGCTTTGGAAGCACAAGTTTGTATGCAAAATATGATGTATCACCAATTTTCAAAGGCCAATTGGTTGACCAAAACAACATCTCTTTAGGACTTAGATTTGATTTTGATTAAAAATTTGAGTGTGTCTTTAAAAAAGTATTTTCTATATAGAGAATGCTTTTTTTAGTTTTCTTTTTTTGCAATTTTAGTAAACAATGCTTTGCAAATTGTTTTTGACGAAATATCTGTAAATACTTGATAAATCTTAGGTAAAACCTCATCTTTTAAAGTTTCTAATTGATATGTTTTAGAATAATCTATATCAAAGTTTAAGTATAATTTTAAAGGATGATTTTCAGAAACAGTTTCTAATTTTTTGCTTAAAAGATGCTTTGCAAATTGATTGAATATATTTTCTTTAGTTACTTTATTGTTATACTTTAAATTAACTTTTAGAATAAAATAGTAACTATGGTAAAGGTGATCATAAGATTTTAAACATTTAGTTATACTTTTTTCAATATTATCATTCTTTGAAACATCATCATACATCATAATATAAAATTGGTCAACGCCATATTTTGAATAATCAATTTGAGTGTAATCTATTTTTTGACCTTCAAACATAAAAGAATTAATAGTTTTTTTTTGAGAGAAACCTAAAACGTTAATCGATAAAAAAGTAAGTAATAAGAATTTGTTCATCATAATCTGGTTGTTTGTTGCATCTATAATAAAGAATACAAGCCAAAATATACATTTTTTTAAAAAACTCAACCAAGATATTGAGTTTAATTTTTTTACACTAAGTTTTATAGTATTTTTATAGCCTACTAATAATTCAATTTTTTTTGATTTCAAAATCATCCATAGAACAAGTTTTTGAAACTGCTCGTGTAGAGGAGGTTATTGGCGATTTTGTACAACTCAAAAAAGCAGGTAGCAATTACAAAGGCTTAAGTCCGTTTAGTGATGAGCGTTCACCGAGTTTTATGGTCTCTCCAGTAAAACAAATTTGGAAAGATTTTAGTAGCGGAAAAGGAGGGAATGCAGTCACTTTTTTAATGGAACACGAGCATTTTACTTATCCAGAAGCTATCAAATATTTGGCTAAAAAGTACCATATTGAAATAGAAGAAACCGAGCAAACCAACGAGCAAAAAGAAGAAGCTAATGAACGCGAAAGCTTGTATTTGGTCAATGAATTTGCAAATACCTATTTCCAAAAAATTATCCATAAAACAGACCAAGGCAAAGCCATTGGTTTAAGTTACTTTAAAGAACGAGGTTTTAAAGATGAGACTATCAAAACCTTCAATTTGGGTTATGCTTTAGATGAGTGGCAAGCCTTTACAGATGAAGCCATAAAACAAGGCTTTAACATCAATTTTCTTGAAAAAACAGGGTTGACCATTGTTAAAGACGAAAAGCGTTTTGACCGTTTTAAAGGTCGTGTTATGTTCCCAATTCACAGTATGAGTGGACGTATTTTGGGTTTTGGAGGACGTATTTTGGTAACCGATAAAAAAGCAGCAAAATATCTGAATTCACCAGAAAGCGAAGTTTATCATAAAAGCAAAATTTTGTATGGGTTATATCATGCAAAACAAAGTATTGCAAAAGAAGATAACTGTTATTTGGTTGAAGGTTATACAGATGTTATCCAATTTCATCAAACCGGAATCAAAAACGTAGTCGCTTCTTCCGGAACGGCATTAACACCAGAGCAAATCCGATTAATCAACCGTCTTACTAAAAATATCACAGTGCTTTTTGATGGTGATGCTGCAGGAATGCGAGCCTCCATTAGAGGGATTGATTTGATTTTGGAACAAGGTATGAATGTTAAAGTATGCAGTTTCCCAAATGGTGAAGATCCTGATAGTTTTGCCAAACAAAATACGCTTGAAGAATTAGCCCTTTATCTGGAAGAAAATGCTAAAGATTTTATCCAATTTAAAGCATCAATTTTAGTAGAAGAAGCTAATAACGATCCAATAAAAAAGGCCGAAACTATTAGAGAAATTGTTCATAGTATTTCTAAAATTCCAGACGCCATCAAACGCGAAATTTACATTCAAGAATGTTCACGCATAATGGATATTAGTGAAGATGTGTTGTTTAGCACCTTGGCACAAATCAATAAAAAAGAATTTCAAGAAGCCAATAAAAACTACAAAGCTGAACAACAAACACTTCATGTAGTTAAAGCCGAAAAGCCAACAAAAAAAATCAACCATCAATATGAATTAGAGCGAAAAATCATTGAAATTTTATTGCTTTATGGCAATGAAACAGAAAAATTTGAAGATTTGGTGCTCAAAGAAGACGAGGTAACTGGTGATTTAAAGTTGGAGCCTGTTGTACATGAAGCAAAAGTGTTTGAAAAAATATATTTGGATTTGCAAGAAGATGAAATGCAGTTTTCTGACGAAAAATTTAAAATACTCTATTATACCATTATTGACACCTTGCACCAAGCTGAAGCATTTCAACTCAGAGATTTTATCAATAAGTTAGACCAAAGTATGGCAAATGAAGTCACTACTATTTTAATGAATGACGAGCGTTACAGATTGCATGATTGGGAACGCAATCATATCATTCCAAAAGAAAAAAAGGCAACCATATCTCAATTAGTTACACAAACTATTTTGAGTTTGCGTTGTTTTTTAATAGATCAAAAAGTAGTAGAATACCAAGTTGAAACAACAAAACCAGAAGTAAATACGCTACCTATTATGGAAGATATAAGAGATTATTTAAGGCTTAAAACCTTGCTTTCAAAAAAGTTAGGGAAAGTTGTTGGAAGTAAAATCTAATGACCTTCCATATGTTTTGCTTGATGAATTAAATCTACCAAATTAGTCACATTCAATTTTTTAAACAAACGCGCTTTGTAGGTGCTGACAGTTTTTTCGTTAATATCCAATTCTTGAGCAATTTCTTTGTTTTTCTTACCAGAAGATAGCAGTTTTAAAACTTCAACTTCTCTGGTAGATAAGCGTTTAAAAAGCTTGCTTTTAGAATTTTTGGTGTCATCAAATGTTAAATGCTTAGCCATAGCGTGGCTCAAATAAATGCCGCCATTATGAACTTTTATGATGGCTTCTCGTATGGTGTCCGTATCTACAGATTTTGAAAGATATGCTGAGGCACCAGCTTTTATAGTGGTTATAGCATAAATTTCTTCAGGATGATAGCTAAACATAATGACTTTTAAAGCATGATGCTCTTTTTTGATGGCTCTTAATGCAGTAATACCATTAAGTTCGGGCAAATCAATTTCTGAGATGATGACATCTACAGGAAAACGCCTAACAAATTCAAAAATTTCGATTCCTGAGCCAACATCGCCAACAACTTTAATTTCTGAATCTGCTTCAAATAACAATTTTAAACCAGCTCTAACAATAGGATGATGATCTACAACCAATACCTTAATCATAATTATAATGTATTAATTTTACTGAATTGAATGACAGAACCTAAAAAAGTTAAATTCAAAAATGTGGAGATTTGCATGCAAAAGTAAGAAAAAAACTAATAGCTTTAACAGTTTGTAAAGAAAATGACAAGTTTTATTTTAAATTATTAGGGATTTCGCAAATTGGAATTGCTGTCATTTTATGTCGGTTTGAGGTATTGAATTTTGTAAATATTTGAAAGACTTCACGTTGTCTTCCGCTAAAATCATCAGCCGTTTTGCCAATTTCTTTCATTTGCATAGCCCATTCCAATTCAGGATACGAAGCGCCAATTTGGTCTTCGTCACTACGAGCATCACCAAAAAGCCCATCACTTGGAGCTGCTTGCATGATGGAGGTTGGAACTTGCAAAAATTTTCCAATGCTGTAAACCTCAGATTTCATCAAATCAGCAATTGGACTTAAATCAACACCACCATCACCATATTTTGTGTAAAAACCTACACCAAAATCTTCTACTTTATTGCCAGTGCCAGCAACCAACAAGCCATATAAGCCAGCGTGGTAGTACAAAGTTGTCATTCGCAAACGCGCTCTGGTATTTGCCAAAGCCATATCAACCGTTGCTTGTTTACCATCTAAAGAAACTTCGGTTTTAAATTCTTCAAAAACAGGTGTCAAATCCACACGAGCTTCTTTTACATTAGAGAATTTGTTTTTTAAATAGGCTATATGCTCTTGGGCTCTGCTCACATGGCTTGCTGCTTGATGAATGGGCATTTCTATACACAACACTTCTAAACCTGTTTTGGCGCAAAGTGTTGAAGTAACTGCTGAATCGATGCCTCCAGAAATTCCTATGACAAACCCATTTACTTTTGCCTTAGTAGCATAATTTTTTAACCAATGGACAATATGTTCTACTACCTTTTCTGTGTGCATTTTTTAAGAATTTAAAACAAAGAATAGTACCTTTGCACAACAAAAATAAAGTAAAGACGTAATTAATAAAAATTATAGACGTTTAAGTTTTTGTAAAAATTAGCTATGAAAAATATAGGTTTCGCAATACTGCTATTACTTTTTTTAATTTCTTGTGGAAACGATGATCAATTGGAAAAAGACATTTCAAAAATAGAGGTCAATTTTAAAATTGAGCGTTTTGATTTGGCTTTTGCTCATGCAACACCCAAAGAGTTGCCCAAGTTAAAAGAAACCTTTCCGTTTTTGTTCTCTAAACGTGTTGAAGATTCTGTTTGGATTGATAAAATGAAAGACACTTTGCAATTGCAATTGGCAGCAGAAGTTGAAAAAAAGTTTTCAAATTTTAAAACAATTGACAATGGTATTGAAAGCTTGTTTCAACATTTAAAATATTACGACAAAACCTTTAAAACACCCAGAATCATTACAGTTACTTCTAATGTAGATTACAGAAACAAGACCATTGTAACCGATTCTATTGTGTTGATCTCTTTAGATACCTATTTAGGAACTGACCATAAATTTTATGAGGAAATTCCGAGGTTTATGGCAAACAACATGAAGCCATCACAAATTGTTCCAGATTTGGCAGCCAATTATGCCGATAAATATATTTATCCATCACAACGCAAAACACTTTTGGACGAAATGATTTATTTTGGAAAAGAACTCTATTTTAAAGATAAAATGATTCCTTTTGTGTCTGATGCTGAAAAAATTGGCTATACACAAGCACAACTTGATTGGGCTATTGCTAATGAAAGCTATATTTGGCGCTATTTTGTTGAAAAAGAACTCTTGTTTAGTACTGACAATACCTTGCCAAGTCGCTTTACGGCTCAAGGGCCTTTTTCTAAATTTTATTTGCAATTAGACAACGAGTCTCCAGGTAGAATTGGTCAATATATAGGTTGGCAAATTGTAAGAGCTTATATGGAACACAATAAAGTATCTTTAATGGATATGCTCCAAAAAGATGCGACCGAAATTTTTAATAATTCAAAATTCAAACCACGAAAATAATGCCGAAAACAATAAAATCAACCATTGAACTACATGTCGAATTAGATGAAAACAGAGTGCCTGAAAAACTTAATTGGACCGCTCAAGATGGAGGCATCCATAAAGAAGAAGCTAAAGCCATGATGCTTTCTGTTTGGGATAGTAAAGCACAAGAAACTTTACGAATTGATTTGTGGACCAAAGATATGCCTGTTGATGAAATGAAGCAGTTTTTTCATCAAACCTTAGTTGGCATGAGCGATAGTTTTAATAGAGCAACTCAAGATGAAAAAATGACCGCAACGATGAAAGATTTTTGCGATTATTTTGCTGAAAAAATGGAGTTGAAAAAGTAAATTAAAGCTTATTTCGCAAACTTTTCCAACCACCACCATTGGTTGCTTCAATATTATTAAGATTTAAAAATTTAGCAGCTTTTGCTGAACGCACACCACTTTCACAACACACCACAAAGGATTTGTTCATTTGTTTTAGTTCTTTAACATGGTTGTGCAAATCGTTTAATGGGATGTGTTTTGAGTTTTCAATATGACCATTGTCCCATTCGCGTTGTGTTCTTACATCTAAAATGATAGCACCACTTTTTAAAAAAGTGTGTACTTCATGTTTTTTTGCTCCAAAAATAAAATCTAATAAACCCATAGTTTTTCTTTTTACCTAAATTTACAAAATATTGAACAAACTTTAAACTTCAAACATTGAATACAGAAAGCTCGCGTAAAGATGAAATCATTAAAACAGCTGCTGAGCTTTTTAAAGAAAAAGGGTTTAGTGCTGTGACTATGAGAGATTTGGCAACTGCCATGGGAATCAAAGCGGCAAGTTTATACAATCATATCAGTTCAAAACAAGACATACTGAACACTATTATTATTTCTTTAGCTGAAGCGTTTACGGATGGAATGAAACTAATTAAAAACTCTAAATCTAATAATATTGAAAAGTTACGCCAAATTGTGATTTTACACGTTGATATTACCTCTAAAAATCCATACGGAATGGCATCTTTAAATAACGATTGGATGCATTTGGAAGAACAATTGGAGTATTATTTGGAGTTGAGAAACGCCTATGAGTTTGATTTTATTGAGATTATAAAATCTGGAATACAATCCAATGAAATTACTAATTCCAACCCAGAAATTATTATGTTTTCGCTGCTTTCTACACTGCGTTCTTTATACCTTTGGATACCAAAAAAGGAAGATATTAACAGCACACAACTTTCAGAACAATTGAGTCAGGTGCTAATTCATGGTATTAACAAATAATTTTGAAATTTATTTTGTAAATTTGTCAAGCAAACTAACAAGTGTTAGTTTAAGAGGTTATATAATCCTACAAGGTTTTCAAAACCTTGTAGATTTAAGTGTTACCTTGTGATTTAAGTATTAATATAAAAAGATACCTGCTTTTGCAGACATAAAATGGCAGATTTTTATAACATAAAAGTAGCAGACATCTATAAAGAAACTGAAGATACGTCAGTCATTACTTTTGAGATGCCTTCAGCATTGAAAGACCTATTTAAATTTAGGCAAGGACAACACTTAACATTAAAAGCAGATATTGATGGCGAAGATGTACGTCGTTCCTATTCATTGTGTTCAAGTCCATTTGACAATCAGTGGAAAGTGGCAGTAAAACTAATTCCTGAAGGTAAATTTTCAACCTACATAAACAAAAAAGTAAAAATTGGAGACCACATTGAAGTCATGCCACCAAGTGGTACATTTGGTGTTTCAGCTAATCCAGAAAAAGCCAAAAACTATCTCTTTTTTGCTGCTGGTAGTGGTATCACTCCAGTGTTGTCAATGATAAAAACGCATCTTGCTGCAGAACCAAACGCTACTTGCAAGTTGTTTTTTGTAAATAAAACAGCAAAATCCATTATCTTTAAAGAAGAATTGGAGCAGCTTAGAAATACTTATTTTGGGCGACTTGAAATCTATTATTTTTTAACGAAAGAACGTCGCGATATCGAGTTGTTTAATGGTCGTTTTGATGATGATAAAATGAAAGTGCTCACAAAAACATTTATTGATATTCCCGATACAAGCGAAGTGTTTCTTTGTGGACCAGAACAAATGGTAAACTATGTAAGCGAGTATCTTGTAAATGCAGGTTTGCCAAAAGAATTGGTTCATTTTGAATTGTTCGTCACAGGACTTTCGGAAGAAGATATTAAACGTGCAGAACGTTTGTCAAAACAAAATGTAGAAGGCATTGAAGTAACCATTATGGATGGTGGAAAAGAATTTGAGTTTACCATGACCAAGGAGTATGATAATATTTTGGATGCAGCCTTAGGCGCTGGAGCCGATTTGCCTTTTGCCTGCAAAGGAGGCGTTTGTAGTACCTGCAAATGTCAAGTCATTGAAGGTGCTGTTGAAATGAAAATAAATTACGCTCTTGAAGATAAAGAAGTGGCACAAAATTATGTATTAAGCTGTCAAGCTGTACCAACCACTAAAAAAGTAGTGGTCGATTTTGATGTTTAAATTAATGATCATTTCCAAGCTCAGTAGAAAAACTAAGAATAACCATTCATTAATAACTATTAAGATGAGTGAAGAACAAATAAAAAATTTAGAAAAACAGTTTGAAGAACGTATCGCAAGAGACGAAAAAATCGAACCTAAAGATTGGATGCCAGAAAAGTATCGTCAAACACACATTCGTCAAATGTCACAACATGCACATTCCGAAATTGTCGGGATGCTTCCAGAAGGCAACTGGATTACCAGAGCACCTTCATTAAGACGAAAAGTAGCCTTATTGGCAAAAGTTCAGGACGAAGCTGGTCATGGTTTGTACTTGTATTCTGCAACCGAAACTTTAGGGATTTCTCGAGATGAACTTTACGAGCAACTCCATTCAGGTAAAGCAAAATACTCCTCAATATTTAATTATCCAACCTTAACATGGGCAGATATGGGAGCTATTGGTTGGCTGGTAGATGGTGCAGCCATTATCAATCAAGTGCCATTGTGCAACACTTCTTTTGGACCTTATGCAAGAGCAATGGTAAGAGTTTGTAAAGAAGAAAGTTTTCATCAGCGTCAAGGGTATGAAATTATGATAAAATTGGCTAACGGAACACCAGAGCAAAAAGAAATGGCTCAAGATGCACTCAACCGTTGGTGGTGGCCAAGTTTGATGATGTTAGGTCCAACAGATGCCGAATCCATTCACACAGAACAATCGATGAAATGGAAATTGAAACGAAAATCTAATGACGAATTACGTCAGCAATTTATAGACCAAACTGTTCCGCAAGCCGATTTAATCGGACTCACAGTACCAGATCCGGATTTAAAATGGAATGAAGAACGCGGTAGTTACGATTTTGGTGAGATAGATTGGGATGAGTTTTGGCAAGTTGTAAAAGGGCATGGACCATGCAACAAAGAGCGTATGAAAGCACGAGTTGGAGCGTGGGAACGAGGTGAGTGGGTTAGAGATGCAGCGATGGCTCATGCACAAAAACAACAAGAACGAAAAGAAAAACAAGTAATATAAAAACTGAAGTTAAAGTTGAATTCGAAAACCGTTTCAACTTCAACTTCAGTTTCGATTTCAAATTTATGATTATGGCAACAAAAAACTGGCCACTTTGGGAAGTCTTCGTAAGAAGCAAAAACGGACTGGAACATCGTCATTTTGGTAGTCTACATGCTGCTGATGCAGAAATGGCTTTGGAAAATGCACGCGATGTTTATACAAGAAGAAATGAAGGCGTAAGCATTTGGGTGGTAGAATCCAAACATATTACAGCATCAAACCCTGAGCATAATGGCGAAATGTTTGAACCAGCACAAGATAAAGTATATCGTCATCCAACGTTTTATGAGTTGCCTGACGAGGTTAAACATATGTAGAATGAAGATGAAGATGAAGATGAAGATGAAGATGAAGATGAAAGTGAATTAAGTAAGTTAAAAAAATGAATGATAAAAAATATGATTTAGATAGTCGTTTAGAAGATTTTGCAGCTTCCATAATATTGTTTTACCAAAAGAAGCCGTTAAGTTATTCTGGAGATTATTTAGCCAAACAACTCATTCGTTCATCTTGCTCTTCGGCATTAAATTTTGGAGAATATCTTGGAGCCGCTTCTGATAAAGATAAGGCTAATAAGCTAAGAATTACGCTAAAAGAGCTAAGGGAATCCTTAAGGAATATAAATATTCAACATAAAGCTAAAATTTTTACTGTTGAAAAACTAGAACCATTACAAAAAGAAAATGACGAATTAATAAGGATAATAGTGACAATTTTGAAGCGATATTAATTTTTCGACTTCAATTTCATCTTCAACTTCGTCTTCAAGGTAATTATGAAAAACAAAAACCAATACAACTACATAATAGGAATCGCAGACAACTCTTTAATTCTTGGGCAAAGAATGGGAGAGCTTTGTGGTCATGGCCCAAGTTTAGAAACTGACATTGCTTGTACTAATATCTCTTTAGATTTATTTGGTCAAGTGCGCAGTTATTATCAATATGCTGCAAAAATTGCAGCAGATGGAAGAACCGAAGACGATATTGCCATGCTTCGTAAAGAACGCGAATATGTCAATATTCTATTAGTAGAGCAACCGAATACAGATTTTGCATACACGATGGCGCGTCAGTTTTTATTCGATGTCTATCACTTGTTAATGTTGCAAGAATTGCAGAAAAGTAAAGATTTGACGTTGTCAGCCATAGCAACAAAATCCATTAAAGAGGTTAGTTACCACCAGCGTTTTTCTTCTGATTGGATCAAGCGTTTAGGCGATGGCACTGAAGAAAGTCATCAAAAAATACAAACAGCAATTAATGATTTATGGACATATACTGACGAATTATTTCATCAAACCGAAGCTGATAAAGCGATGGTTGAAGAAGGTGTTGGTGTTGATGTCACAAAACTGAAAGCCACTTATTATCAAAAGGTAAATGAGATTTTAGAAGAAGCAACTCTAAAAATTCCAGAATCAAAATATTTTCAAAAAGGAGGAAAGCAAGGTATTCATACCGAACATATGGGTTATTTGTTGACCGAATTGCAATATATGCAACGTACCTATCCAAATATGGAATGGTAAAATTAAAATGAAATCGATTTCAAGTTCAACTTCGAAGTAATTATGACTGTAATAGAACAACATATTGATGAAAGATTAGTGAAGATTCTTGAAAAAGTTACTGACCCTGAAATTCCAGTGCTTTCCATTATGGATATGGGTGTTGTACGTTCTGCAATTATTGAAAATAATGTTGTAAAAGTCAAAATAACACCAACTTATAGTGGCTGTCCAGCAATGGACGTTATTGGTGATGATATTAAAAAGGCACTAAAAGTAGCTGGATACCATTCAGAAATCGAATTAATTTTGTCACCAGCTTGGACAACCAATTGGATAACACCAAAAGGTAGAAAGGCATTGGAAGATTATGGAATTGCTGCACCTTTAGATGCCGAAGCAGATAAAGAGGCACTTTTAGGACATAAAAAAATAGTGAAATGCACCCATTGTGGCTCAACAAATACACGATTGGTCAGTCAGTTTGGTTCAACAGCATGCAAAGCACAATTTCAATGTGAAGATTGTAAAGAACCTTTTGATTATTTTAAATGTTTGAAATGATATGAACAACAAATCACCACTATTAGGACTTCGAACCGTCGTGTATATGGTTGACGATTTAGAAAAAGCCAAAGCATGGTACATGAAAGCATTTAATGCAAAACCTTATTATGATACGCCTTATTACGTTGGATTCAATATTGGAGGCTACGAATTGGGCTTGCATCCAAAAGAAAAAGCAAAAGGAACTGATAACGGAACGGTATTGTCATATTGGGGAGTTGAAGATGTTCATAAAACTTATAAATCCTTAATCGATTTAGGCGCAACATCACATGAAAAGCCAAACAATGTTGGAGGAGATATTGTTTTGGCAACGGTTTATGATCCTTGGAAAAACATTATTGGATTAATTTATAACCCAGAATTTAAACTACCACAATAATTTATGAACTCAATTCTATTAAAAATAGAAAATAAAATAGCGTATATCACACTCAACAGACCAGAAGTGTTCAATAGTTTCAATCGCGAAATGGCTTTGAGTTTGCAAAGTGTTTTAGATGATTGTGAAAAAAAACCAGAAGTTAGAGCCATTGTTCTTTCAGGAAACGGAAAAGCATTTTGTGCAGGTCAAGACTTAAAGGAAGTCACCTCTCCAGAATTAAATCCTGGATTCAAAAAAATATTAGAAGAGCATTACAATCCAATCATCACAAGAATCCGTTCCATTAAAAAACCAATCATTGCAGCAGTCAATGGAGTTGCTGCAGGAGCAGGAGCAAATATTGCTTTGGCTTGCGATGTAGTTGTGGCGCATGAAAAAGTGAGTTTTATTCAAGCTTTCAGTTTAATAGGATTAATTCCTGATAGTGCTGGCACTTACTTTTTACCTCGATTAATTGGCTTTCAAAAGGCGCAGGCATTAGCGATGTTAGGTGATAAAATATCTGCCGAAGATGCAGAAAAAATGGGAATGATTTACAAGATGATTCCTCTTGAAAATTTTGAAGACGAAGTAAACAAGCTCACTTTAAAATTAGCTAATATGCCAACCAAAGCCTTAGGGATGATTAAGGAACTGTTCAACAAATCCATGACCAATACTTTAGAAGAACAATTGGCATTAGAGTCCAAATTGCAAATAGAAGCAGCACAAACTGAAGATTATACCGAAGGTGTTGCAGCATTTATTGAAAAACGTAAACCAAATTTTAAAGGCAATTAAATGAACATAGGAATCATAGGAAGTGGAACCATGGGAAGCGGCATCGCACAAGTGGCTGCAACTTCTGGTTGTAACGTAAAATTATACGATACCAACAAAGCAGCATTAGATAAAGCAAAAGTTTCATTAGATACAATATTGAACCGATTAATTGAAAAAGGTCGTATTGATTCAGCTGAAAAAAATAGAATTCAAGGTAATATTGAATATGTAGATAGTTTGAAAGATTTATCAGCTTCTAATTTGACTATTGAAGCTATTGTTGAAAACCTTGATATTAAAAAGAAAGTGTTTTCAGAACTGGAAACTTATGTCCCTAATGATTGTATTATTGCTTCCAATACATCAAGTCTATCAATAGCTTCCATTGCTTCCTCATTGAAAAACCCAGAGCGTTGTATTGGAATTCATTTCTTCAATCCAGCACCATTAATGCAATTGGTTGAAGTGATTCCTGCCATTCAAACATCCAAAGAAACATTAGAAAAGTCTGTTCAAATCATTAAAGATTGGAAAAAAACAGTTGCAGTGGCAAAGGACACTCCAGGCTTTATTGTGAATCGTGTGGCGCGACCGTTTTATGGAGAAGCTTTAAGAATTTATGAAGAAGGAATAGCTGACTTTGCAACAATAGATTGGAGCTTAAAGGAACTTGGTGGTTTTAGAATGGGACCATTTGAACTCATGGATTTTATTGGTAACGATGTCAATTACACCGTCACCGAAACCGTTTTTACAGCGTTTTATTTTGACCCAAGATACAAACCAGCATTCACACAAAAACGATTTGCAGAAGCAGGCTATTTAGGTCGAAAATCTGGAAAAGGCTATTATGATTATTCTGAAGGTGCAATAAAACTACAACCAAAGGAAGATAAAGATTTAGCTCAAAAAATATTCGATCGTATTTTAGTGATGCTCATCAATGAAGCTGCAGACGCATTGTTTTTAAATATCGCTTCAGCTAAAGACATCGACAACGCCATGACCAAAGGTGTCAATTATCCGAAAGGATTGTTGGCTTGGGCTGATGAAAAAGGCATCGATTGGTGTGTCTCAAAAATGGATGCATTGTACAACGAATATCACGAAGACCGATACCGTTGTAGTCCTTTATTGCGAAAAATGAACAGAGAAAACAAAACATTCTTTTAATGCAAGGAGAAAAAATTCCATATAAAATGCTGTCTCAAGATGCTTATAGCACATGGCTTGGTATCGAAATTTTGGAATGCGAAATAGGTCGTTGCAAAGTTGGGATGACCATTAGAAAAGACATGCTAAACAGTATGAACAAAGCACATGGTGGCATTAGCTATTCGTTAGCAGATACCGCTTTTGGTTTTGCAGCAAATACGCATGGTAAATACGCAGTGTCTATTGAAACAAGCATTAATCATATAGAAGCATTAAATGAAGGTGATTATTTAATAGCAGAATCAGTCATAGAAAAAGTGAATAATAAATTAGGCTTCAATGTGATTGAAGTCAAACGAGGCGATGAATTAGTAGCACTTTTTAAAGGTGTTGTTTATCGTACTCAAAAAGATTGGGAATAAAACGATTATTCTACGAGGTTTTTAAAACCTTGTAGGTATTAATAAAAACATTAATTTGAAATGAAGTTCCATTTTTGACTTCAATTTCAATTTCAATTTCAGACAATGGAAGCATATATTATAGACGGAATAAGAACACCAATAGGAAGTTACCAAGGCACATTATCAGCTGTTCGAACAGACGATTTAGCGGCTTTAGTTATTGAAGAAATAGTAAAACGAAATCCAAACATTCCAAAAGAAGCCTACGACGATGTTATTTTAGGTTGCGCCAATCAAGCAGGAGAAGATAATCGTAACGTTGCAAGAATGGCATTACTTTTAGCAGGTTTACCATTTACAGTTCCAGGAGAAACAGTCAACAGGTTATGCAGTTCAGGTTTGTCTTCAATTATTCATGCCAACAGAGCTATAAAATCAGGTGATGGCGACTTGTTTATTGCAGGTGGTGTTGAACATATGACACGCGGACCATACGTGGTTGCAAAGCCATCGAGTGCTTTTGGTACAGATGCCAAAATGTACGATTCCAGTTTTGGATGGCGATTCATCAATCCGAAAATGCACAAAATGTATGGAACAGATGGCATGGGGACTACCGCTGAAAATTTGGTAGAGAAGTATAATATCTCAAGAGAAGATCAAGATAAATTTGCGTTTTGGAGTCAAATGAAAGCAACCCAAGCACAAAAAAACGGCAGATTGGCAAAAGAAATAGTAACGGTTGAAATTCCACAACGTAAAAAAGACCCAATACTATTTTCAAAAGATGAGTTTGTAAAACCTAATACAACATTAGAGGTTTTGGCAAAATTACGAGGAGCCTTCAAAGCAGAAGGAGGAAGCGTCACTGCAGGAAATTCTTCAGGATTAAACGATGGCGCAGCTGCAACGATTATTGCATCCGAAGATGCTGTTAAAAAATACAATTTGAAACCGTTAGCTCGAATCGTAAGTTCGGCAGTGGTTGGTGTAGAACCAAGAATTATGGGAATTGGACCCGTTGAAGCCTCAAACAAAGCCTTAGCAAAAGCAGGTTTAACCATAGACGACATAGACATCATTGAACTCAACGAAGCATTTGCGGCGCAAGCCTTGGCATGCACCAGAGCTTGGGGATTAAAAGATGACGACCCAAGATTAAATCCTAATGGAGGCGCCATTGCTATTGGTCATCCGTTAGGTGTTACTGGTACAAGAATAGCGTATTCTGCGGCATTAGAATTGAAAGAGCAGCATAAGCGTTATGCTTTAATTACTATGTGTATTGGTGTTGGACAAGGCTATGCAGCAATTATTGAAAGAGTATAATTATGAAAAAAATACAAAATTACGTTACAGGACAATGGATAGAAGGTAAAGGAAAAGGAATCCCTATGTTTGACGCCATTACTGGAGAAGTTGTAGCACTATCCGATACGGAAGGTTTGGATTTTGCCGAAATTCTTCACTATGGAAGAACCAAAGGTGGCGAAGTTCTTCGTAAAATGACTTTTCAAGAGCGAGGCAATATGTTAAAGAGTTTAGCCTTATATCTTACCAAAAGAAAAGACGCTTTTTATGAATTAAGTTACAGAACAGGTGCTACTAAAGTTGATAGTTGGATAGATATTGAAGGGGGTTTTGGAAATTTATTTGCCAATGCGTCTTTACGAAAACTATTTCCTAATCAGCCCTATCATGTAGAAGGCGATCCCATTGATTTGTCACGTGGTGGGCGCTTTATGGCACACCATATAATGGTGCCAAAACAAGGAGTCGCTATTCATATTAACGCTTTTAATTTTCCTGTTTGGGGCATGTTAGAAAAATGTGCTACTAATTGGATGGCTGGCGTTCCAGCAGTTGTGAAACCAGCAACCAATACCTCCTTTTTAACAGAAGCTGTGGTACGAGAAATCATCGCTTCAAAAATATTACCAGAAGGTGCTTTACAATTGATTACGGGTTCAGCAAGAACTATTTTAGATACGGTCGAATCTCAAGATGTGGTTACTTTTACCGGTTCTGCAACAACAGGACGACTTTTAAAATCGCATAAACGCATCATTGAAGAATCGGTGCCATTTAATATGGAAGCCGATTCATTAAACGCATCAGTTTTGGGTGAAGATGCCATTCCAGGAACACCAGAATTTGACCTATTCATCAAGGAAGTTAGAAACGAGATGACTGTAAAATGTGGACAAAAGTGTACTGCCATCCGAAGAATTATTGTACCTCAAAATTTAGTTGAAGATGTCCAAATAGCATTAGGGAAAACCTTAGATAAAGTCACTATTGGCGATCCACGCCTTAAAGAAGTGCGAATGGGTGCATTGGTCAGTAAAGACCAAGTTACCGAAGTTAGAGATCGAGTTCAAGAACTCGCAAAAACGGCAAGTATTGTTTATGGCAATTTAGATAAAATCGAAACCATTGGAGCAGATGCCCAAAAAGGTGCTTTTCTAAGTCCAATTTTGCTTCGTGAGGACCATCCGTTTAAAAATTTATCGGTTCATGAAACGGAAGCTTTTGGTCCTGTTAGCACCATCATGCCTTATAAATCTTTAGATGAAGCTGTTAAATTGGCACAAATGGGCAAAGGTTCTTTGGTCTCTTCCATCGCAACAAACGATGATAAAATTGCTAAAGATTACGTGGTTAATGCAGCATCACATCATGGACGAATCTTAGTGATTAATCGCGATATGGCCAAAGAAAGTACAGGTCATGGCTCGCCATTACCCAATTTAGTGCATGGTGGACCAGGACGTGCTGGAGGCGGAGAAGAAATGGGAGGCATGCGTGGTATTAAACATTATTTACAGCGTACAGCCATTCAAGGGTCGCCAACCACCTTGACAGAAATTACAGGTATTTATCAAGCAAACGCAAAATATAAGGAAGCAGAACAGCATCCTTTTAAATACCATTGGGAAGACATTCAACCAGGCATGTCACTCAAAACACATAAACGTACCTTAACAGATACCGACATTATCAATTTTGCCAACGTCACTTGGGATCATTTTTATGCTCATACCGATATTACGTCGTTAGATGGTAGTATTTTCGAAAAACGAACAGCTCATGGGTATTTTATTATTTCAGCAGCAGCAGGATTATTTGTATATCCAAATAAAGGTCCAGTAGCAGCAAATTACGGATTGGAAGATTGTCGTTTTCTTCGACCTTTATACCATAACGACACCATTTATGTGCGATTAACTTGCAAGCAAAAAGTAGATCGCGATGTCACATCCGCAGAACACCCAAGTGGTATCGTTAAATGGTTTGTTGAGGTATTTGTTGCCGAACCTGCCTCGTCAGAAAGTAGCGATGAGTTGGTAGCAGTCGCAACTATTTTGACCATGGTTCAAAAGAAACAAGAGACTTTTGTGGAGATGACCGATGAAAAAATTGATGAATGCCTTTCAAAACTAAAAGAAAATACTAAGCCAAAATGGGGCATCATGACGCCACAACATATGTTGGAACATTTGGAATATACCTACAGAATTTCTTCAGGTGAAATTCAAGATTTTGAAATTGCAACACCAGAAAAAATTTTAGAGAAAGTTCATCATAGCCTTTATAACTATGATAAATTTCCCCAAGGAAGCAATTTTCCAATGTTAGAGCAAGATACGCTAAGTACTTTAAAACATCCAGATTTAGAGACGGCAAAGAGAAAATTTTTGGAAGCAAGAGCTTCTTATATAACATATTTCAAAGAAAACCCTGATGCAAAGTTAAAGAATCTTGTTTTTGGTGAATTAAACAAATATGAATCGTATTTATTAGAACGCAAACATTTGAACCATCATTTTGAACAGTTTGGATTGTTATGAAAAAACAATGCGCACTTGTTGCGCATTTAGGAAAAAAAACAATTAAAAATGTAAAATAAATATCATTACCGAAATGAATCCCGATTGGCTGGATTTGAGTACCAATTGGGATTTACCAAAGTATATTAAGAAAAAAATTGGACCGAAGACACAATTAATACGTAACGATAATTTGACATAATAAGAAAAATGGAACCATACGTAAAACTAAAAAATAAAAATGAAGTAGGATATATTGAATTTTTTCATCCTGCACATAACTCCTTACCAGGAAATCTTTTGTCTGAATTAGCAAGAGCAATCACTAATGCAGGAGAAGACGACAGTATAAAAGTCATCGTATTGCAAAGTGGAGGAGACAGGACCTTTTGCGCTGGTGCAAGTTTTGAAGAACTCGTAGCTATTCAAAATGAAGAAACTGGAAAAGAATTTTTCTCCGGATTTGCTAATGTTATTAATGCAATGCGAAAATGCCCAAAATTTATCATCGGTCGTGTCCAAGGTAAAACCGTTGGTGGAGGTGTTGGATTGGCATCTGCCACTGATTATTGTATGGCCACTAAATATGCTGAAATTAAATTAAGCGAACTCAATGTTGGTATTGGTCCATTTGTGGTTGGTCCAGCTGTCCAACGTAAACTTGGGTTGAGTGGCATGTCGCAAATTGCTATGGATGCCAATAATTTTTATTCTGCTGAATGGGCACAACAAAAAGGCTTATACACCAAAGTTTTTGATTCAGTAGAACACTTGGACGAAGCCGTAAAAACCTTTGCCGAAAGTTTGTGTAAGTACAACCCAAAGGCAATGACTGAAATGAAAACCATGTTTTGGAGAGGTACTGAAGATTGGGATCAGTTATTGGTTCAACGAGCAAAAATTAGTGGACGATTGGTGTTGAGTGAGTTTACAAAAGAAACATTAATAAAATTTAGATGATTTACGCATTCCAAGGTTACATTCCAGTAATTCACGAAAGTAGTTTCGTGCATCCTTTGGCTGCGGTTACAGGTAATGTTATCATTGGCAAAAACTGTTATATTGGTCCAGGCGCTGCAATCCGTGGCGATTGGGGACAAATCATTTTTGAAGATGGCGTTAATGTACAAGAAAATTGTACAGTGCATATGTTTCCAGGCAAATCAATAACACTCAAAGAAAGTGCTCATGTAGGCCATGGAACCGTTATTCATGGGGCAAATTTAGGCAGAAATTGTTTGATTGGTATGAATTCGGTTATTATGGATGATGCAGAAATTGGAGACGAATCTATTGTTGGAGCCATGTCTTTTGTAAAGGCTGAAACCGTCATTCCAAGAAGGAGTTTGGTAGTTGGAAATCCAGCAAAAGTGATTAAACAAGTAACTGATGAGATGATTGCTTGGAAAACAAAAGGCACACAATTATACCAACAATTACCAGCAGATTGCCACAAAAGTTTAAAAGAAGTAGAACCTTTAAGAAAGGTTCCAAAACATATGAGAATGCAAGAAGGTGTATACGACACGCTTCGCGATTTTATGAAGAAATAATTTATGAAGTTTGAACTAAAAATGCCCAAAATGGGCGAAAGCATCACCGAAGGAACCATCATCAACTGGCTTGTCAATGAAGGCGACAGTTTTGAAGAAGGCGATATTATTTTGGAAGTTGCTACCGATAAAGTGGATAATGAAGTCCCAGCAACAGCTTCAGGAACTTTAGTGAAAACCATGTTTCAGGCAAAAGATGTAGTTCCTGTTGGAGAAGTCATTGCAATTTTGGAAGTTTCGGAAACGAAGAAAATGAAGTCGGAATCGAAATCGAAATCGAATCAAACCGAAAAAATTGAGCAAAAGTCTAATTTTAAAGCAAAAGAATCTAAGGCTTCATATTCAACTTCATTTTCAGTTTCAAATAGCAACAAATTCTTTTCACCATTAATACTAAAAATTGCAAAAGAACATTACATAAGTTTTGAAGAACTTGCAAGAATACCAGCTACAGGACATGAAGGCAGATTACGTAAAAGTGATGTATTTCAATATATCGAAGAAGGCAGACCATATAAATTTGCGCAACCAATTCAACAAGATCCAACAGCCTACCGAATACCACAGTTAAATTTTGATAAAGGTAAAGGTAAAATCATCCAAATGGATCGCATGCGCCAAATGATTGCCGACCACATGGTGTATTCCAAACATACATCGCCTCATGTGACTGCTTATGTGGAAGCCGATTTAACCAATATGGTCAATTGGCGAAACGCAAACAAAGCAGCATTTCAAAAAAAATATGATGAAAAGTTGACCTTTACACCATTATTTGTAGAAGCTGTTGCGAAAGCCATCAAAGATTTTCCAAACATCAATGCATCGGTTGATGGCAATAATATCATTGTAAAAGAAGATATCAATATTGGGATGGCAACCGCTTTACCAAGTGGGAATTTAATTGTTCCTGTGGTGAAAAATGCAGATACTAAAAATTTAAAACAACTTGCTGCAAATGTTAACGAATTAGCTACAAAAGCACGAGAAAATAAATTGGCTGGCGACGATATTAAAGGCAGCACGTTTACAATATCAAACGTCGGCACCTTTGGAAGCGTTATGGGAACACCTATTATCAATCAACCTGAAGTTGCCATTTTAGCCTTAGGAATTATCAAAAAACGCCCTGAGGTTATCGAAACCGAAAAAGGTGACGACATAGCTATTAGAAGCATGATGTATTTGTCGCTTTCCTTTGATCATCGTGTGGTTGACGGATTTTTAGGTGGCAGTTTTGTGCGTCGCGTAGCTGATTATTTTGAACAATTTGACGTAGATAGAAAGATATAATGAAGTTTTACACATGTAAGATTTTATTTAAAATATAAACCAAGTACCAGTTGAGGCGATTTAAGAGAATAAACTAATTTTAAACCACTCATTGACATTAATTAAATAAAAAGATACCTGCTTTTGCAGACATTTTGAAATGAAAAAAGACATACTAAAGAAAGCATTTTCAAATTTGTGTACAGCCAAAGCGATGGCAGAATTATACGAAGCTAATTTTAAGCAAGTTTCTAAATATGTGCATGCTACTTCCAGAGGTCATGAAGCAATTCAAACCGCTTTAGGAATGCAATTATTGCCTCAAGATTACGCATTTCCATACTATAGAGATGATGCGATGTTGTTATCATTTGGGTTAAAACCTTATGATTTAATGTTGCAGTTATTAGCAAAAAAAGACGATCCTTTTTCTGGAGGAAGAACCTATTACTCTCATCCAAGTTTAAAAGATGCTGATAAACCAAAAATTCCACATCAATCGTCAGCAACTGGTATGCAAGCCATTCCAGCTACAGGAGTTGCCATGGGAATGCAGTACAAAGAATTACAAGGATTAGATGACAAAACACTAAAAGTGCTGCCACTTGTGATTTGCAGTTTGGGTGATGCCTCGGTTACTGAAGGCGAAATTGCTGAAGCCTTTCAAATGGCAGCTTTAAAACAAATGCCAATATTGTATTTAGTACAAGATAATGGTTGGGATATTTCTGCTAATGCCTCAGAAACCAGAGCTCAAAATGCCTATGAATATGCACAAGGGTTTAAAGGGTTGGAAGCCATTACTATTGATGGTGCTAATTTTATGGAGAGTTATGACGCTATTGAAAAAGTGATTGCAACCATTCGTAAAGAACGCAGACCCTTTTTAGTTCATGCAAAAGTACCTTTACTGAATCATCACACGTCTGGAGTACGTATGGAATGGTATCGAGACGATTTAGATGAAGCTAAATCGCGTGATCCTTATCCTGTATTAAAACAGCAATTGTTGGATAACAGATTTACTTCAAAAGAAATTGAAGCAATTGAAAATTCTGCCAAAGCAAGCGTAGAAACCGATTTCAAAAAAGCCTTAAAAGCTGAAGACCCAAAACCAGAAGATTTATTCACGAACGATTTTGTTCCGACACCAATTACCGAAGAAAAAGGAGAACGTTCACCAAAAGGAGCAGAAAAAGTAGTCATGGTCGATTGTGCTTTGTTTGCCGTGGAAGAATTGATGAAAAAACACAAAGAATGTTTGCTTTATGGACAAGATGTTGGTGGACGATTGGGAGGTGTGTTTCGTGAAGCGGCAACCTTAGCACAAAAATTTGGAGACAATCGTGTGTTCAATACACCAATTCAAGAAGCATTTATTGTTGGTTCAACCGTTGGGATGAGTGCTGTTGGTTTAAAACCCATTGTTGAGGTTCAATTTGCTGATTACATTTGGCCAGGGCTCAATCAATTATTTACAGAAGTTAGCAGAAGTTGTTATTTATCTAACGGAAAATGGCCTGTCAGTATGATTCTTCGCGTGCCAATTGGTGCTTATGGCAGTGGAGGTCCTTACCATTCGTCTTCTGTAGAAAGTGTAATTACAAATATTAGAGGAATTAAAATAGTGTATCCAAGTAATGGAGCCGATTTAAAAGGTTTGATGAAAGCAGCCTATTACGACCCAAATCCAGTGGTAATTTTAGAGCATAAAGGTTTGTATTGGAGTAAAGTGAAAGGAACACAAGGTGCAACCTCTGTAGAACCTGCTGAAGATTATGTATTACCTTTAGGAAAAGCTTGGGTGCTTCAAGAAATTTGGAAACAAGAAAATGTAGAGACACTAACCGTTGTAACTTACGGAATGGGAGTGCACTGGGCAATGAATGCGTCTGAAGAATTAGGAATGAAAGCCCAAATTGAAGTCATTGATTTACGAACCTTATTTCCTTTGGATGAAGAAACCATTATGAAATCGGTTAAGAAAACCGGTAAATGTTTGGTCGTGACAGAAGAACCATCCAATAATAGTTTTGCAAGAGCCTTGGCTGGAAAAATTCAGGAAGTGTGTTTTAAATTTTTAGACGCACCAGTAATGACTATTGGTAGTGAGAATATGCCAGCAATTCCTTTAAATTCTACCTTAGAAGAAATGATGATCCCTTCGACAGAAAAAGTCAAAAATAAAATGGAAACCTTGTTGAATTACTAATAAAAAAGACGACTTGTTTGAGTCGTCTTTTTTATTACAATTTATATTCTGAAAGTGGTTTTGTAAATTTTTCTGGGTTTTCGGCTAAATAATAACGCGGATCGTCAATGGCCTCAATAATGACTTCTTTGAATTTTGGACTTGCTTTATACATCAAGCTTTTGCAATCTTCACTCAAATGTTTCAACCTAATTGATTTACCTTCAGTTTCATATTTATTCACTAAATTAAAGATAGCTTCTAAAGCAGAATGGTCACTAATGCGAGATTCGATAAAATCAATTTCTACGTTTTGAGGGTCATTTTTTACATCAAATTTGGCATTGAAATTTTGGATAGAACCAAAAAATAAAGGACCCCAAATTTCATAAATTTTGGTGCCATCTTCTCTGATGCGTTTACGCGCTCTAATCATGGTCGCATTTTTCCAAGCAAAGACTAAAGCCGAAATAATAACACCTGCAATAACAGCAATTGCTAAATCTTTCCAAATAGTTATTGCTGATACAGCAATTAAAACGATAGCATCTGATAAAGGAATTTTTCTAATAATTCTAAAGCTACTCCAAGCAAAGGTACCTATAACAACCATAAACATGACACCAACTAAAGCAGCAATAGGGATTTTCTCAATTAAAGGTGCTCCAAATAACACAAAACAAAGTAGCGCGATGGCAGCAATAGCTGCTGAAAGCCGTCCACGACCACCAGAATCGACATTGATAATGGATTGACCAATCATGGCGCAGCCACCCATACCACCAAAAAGACCATTGAGGATATTGGCACTACCTTGCGCTATACATTCACGATTTCCATTCCCTCTGGTTTCAGTAATTTCATCTACCAAATTTAAGGTCATCAACGATTCAATCAATCCAACAGCGGCTAAAATAAATGCAGTTGATAACATTAAATCCCAATGACCTTTAAAGGTGTAAAATAAGGTGAATATTTGATCTTGAAAAGTTGGCCAGCCACCTTGCAAGCCTGAACCGCCACCATCTTTTATAAATGAACCCACAGTACTCACTTCTATGCCTCCAAAAATTGTAATACAAGCCACTACAATAATGGCAATTAATGCTGCTGGAACTTTTTTAGTCAGTTTAGGCAAGCTATACATGATTATCATAGTTAAGGCGACAAAACCTATCATAATCCATAAATTTTGACCTGTCATAAAATGGGTTTCACCATTAATAGTTTCTTTAAAAAGGCCTAATTGTGCTAAAAAAATGACAATGGCTAAACCGTTAACAAATCCCATCATAACAGGATGAGGAATCAATCGAACAAATTTTCCGAGTTTGAATACACCTGCAAGAATTTGAATAGTTCCCATAAAAAGCAAGGTAATGAAGAGCCATTGGAGTCCAAGGTTTTCAACGGGTTGGTTTAGTGTTAAACCGACTTCATTTCCTTTTTGAATTAGATGTACCATTACAATAGCTGTTGCACCTGTTGCTCCAGAAATCATACCTGGTCGTCCACCAAATAGCGCAGTGACAATACCCATCATAAAAGCACCATAAAGACCAATCAAAGGATCAACCCCTGCCACAAAAGCAAAAGCAACTGCTTCTGGTACTAAAGCCAAAGCTACTGTTAAGCTTGAGAGGATGTCATTTTTTGGATTTTGGGTAAAGTTTATTCTGGTTTTTTGGCCTAATATCATAATTATAATCTTCTGAAAGTCGGCAAATATAAGGTTTTTAGAATGAATGAAAGTAGGCGCATAAATGCTTGAAATCCAATCAGAATATTTTATACATTTAATCTTCTAATTTTTTTTAAAATGAAAGGTATTTATACAATCGTTTTGCTAATTCTGTCTAACGCGTTTATGACTATTGCTTGGTATGGACATTTGAAATTTGCAGAATGGAAATGGTTTAGTAAGTTAGGGCTTATAACCATAATTTTAATAAGTTGGGGAATTGCTTTATTTGAATATTTCTTTCAGGTGCCAGCAAATAAAATTGGATTTAAAGGGAATGGTGGACCGTTTTCTTTGGTAGAATTAAAAGTGTTACAAGAAGTAATTACTTTAATTGTATTTACAGTTTTTACCTTGATTGCCTTTAAAAATGAAACCTTAAAATGGAATCATTTTGTTGGGTTTTTGTGTTTAATTTTGGCAGTTTTCTTTATTTTTAAGAAATAAAAAAGCGACCAGAGTCGCTTTTAAATTGTTTATTGAGCCATTCCTGGAGGATATTTTTCCATAATTTTAGAAACAAATTCTTTAATGCGCTCTTCTTTTTTATTCATATTTTGAGATAAATAACCAGTTCCCATTCCTTGCCAAACTAATTCTTTTTTATTGGCGTCAATCAAATCAATATATAGAGTGCCTTCTGTTGAAGTTGAAACTGAGTTATAGCCTGAGTTCCAATAGTAAGGGCTCCAGCCCCAACCATAGCCGTAAGGGCCATAACCATTATTATATACATTAACTTCTTGGCGAGATTTGGTAAAAATACTCACTAACATATCAGGGTTTTCAGATTTTGTGTAGCCTTTAGCTAAAAGTTCCGACTCAATAGCGCGAAGGATACGACGTTTGTCTAAATCGCTAATTTCAGCTTTGTCAATACCTGTTTTGTAAAATGCAAAAGTTTTTAGGTGACTAAAATCTACACTTTTGTCATAATCAGATGCGACTCTTACCGAACTGCATGAGGATGCTACAAGCACTAAAAGTAGCAAAGGAATTATTTTAAAGATTTTTTTCATGGTATTTGTTATTTAGATTTATAACGGGTTTAGTCTACATTTTTTAATCAACAATAATTATACCAATTAAAGCAGTAGTTAGAAAGTAAATCAATTTTGAGTTCCTAATTTGCTTTTATCAAATCCATAAGGACAATGTCTGCAACCACTTTCGCAACAATACCCACGTTTTAAGAGGTACTGCTCTGTAAAACAGCGATAGCCTTCTGGTGTTAAGTAATAATCACCTTCTTCAAAAGGAATAATTTTCTTCATATCTTACAAAGATAATGTAAATTGGATTGATTTTTTATTGATAAATGATGATTGTGGTTTCTAAATATTTAATTCCGAAAGGGTATGCAGCCATTGCATTGTTTCCTTTCGTGTTTGTTAAGCACACTAATTTGAAAGCTAATAAAGCGTTTGTTAACCATGAGCTAATTCATTTAAGACAACAATTAGAAATGCTAATAATTCCATTTTTTGTGTGGTATGGTTTGGAGTTTTTAATACGCTATATTAAGTGCAAAAATTGGTCTTTAGCCTATAAAAACATTTCGTTTGAGCGTGAAGCTTATACAAACGAAAACAACCTTGAGTATTTACAATCAAGGTTGTTTTGGAAGTTTCTAAAGTATTTATAAAATTACTGCCTTAAGACTACTTTTTTGATTTTCTGTTGTTTATTATTCAATGTTACTTTTACAATATAAGTGGCATCAGATAGATTGGTGTTTAATGTAAAACTTAAAGCATTGATGTCTTCTTTGTTTACTAATTTGCGACCTAAAATGTCATAAACCGAAACGGTATGTATTGGGCTTTGGCCTGAGGTCACTTTAACAAGATTTTTAGTGCCAAAAATTGATACATTGGCTTCCATCACTGGGTTGTCAGTACTAAGCGCTTCGTCAGTATAACGCAAAATAAATCGATTGTCATAACGCCCTGCTTCTGCGTTAAAAATATAAGGAGATGCACGTAAATTATGTATGGTACCTGTCGTCGTATCTTCCAAATAAATAGATTGATTAGTATCATCAAATAAACCATCTAAAGAGTTAATTGCGAAGGTATAGATACCTTGTTGAGGAATTAAAATACCTAATGGAACTTGATCATTTTGATTAAAAGGAACTGGCCTGCCTTGGATTGACATGTGATCATTCCCAATTTTGGAATATAAATTTTGTTCAGAATTGTCAAATGCTGGCGAATCAAACAGACGATCTTTTTCATAAGTAGCTCCTTCTATATAACCAATTAATGTGGTGCTAATTTTACCAGTTGGCAATACCAAATCCAGCCATATTCTATGGCGTTCCAAGGTTGAGCTTTCTGTAGTATTACTACTTCTTAAAAATTGAGAATTGTTATTCTTTATACGCATTGAGTTTTTAAAGTACACATATTTAGGAGGGGTGTCGTTAGTCATTAGTACAAAGAATGATTGACCAGAAGCGATATAGCCGTCAAAAGCTGGCGGATTTGGTCCTACTGCATTATAGGTTATATAGTCTGCACTGTTATAATTATAGCTGTAATCTGCATAAAATGGGTCTAGGTTAAGAATATCATAAACGCCGCCATGAGGCCATAAATAAATGCTTCCAAGGATGCTTGAGTTTTGAGGGTCTAATAGAAATTTATCCGCATCAATAGCTGAAGGGTAAGGATTACCAATTAAATTGTAGTTATCATCTTCATTGGTTATGTCTCTGCCTTGATAGATGGTGTTACCGCTATTGTAGTTGCCTCTGGTAATTGGAACACTAATGTCTCCATTTCTAGGGGTTCCAACAAATGTAGCTGTAAAACTTTGTGGTGTGCTTGTAAAATTATCAGGCCCTCTAACAATATAACCTTTACCTAAATCCATGGTTTCATTACCAGAAACCCAATTACCATAATCGAGCGTTCCATTGACGTAGGTGGTTGGTAGCCATTTCCAAATATAACCTGCTGAAGTTTGGGGTGAAATACTGGAAGACGAAAACCCATCAACAGGAGATGACCAATAGGCGTAATCTGTTTTTTTCATAGTTAGTGTTCGGCTTACTTTTGAAGGACCACTATTGGCTACGCTATTTATTTGTAATAAATTAGCTTCACTTTGGACAATGAAATTATTGGTGCCTTTATTGTGAATCCAGTCTGTAACTGTAAGATTTTGGCTGCTGAGTATTTCTAAATTGCCAGAGTTTGTGATGGTTAGATTTTTGGCAAATGCTTCATAACCTGGATTAGGCGGCGTTGGAATTCCTGGATTAGGAATTTTAACGGTTGATGGGATAATAACACAATTATCAGCTGTTGGAACACCAAAAGGTTTCCAGTTATTGTCAATATCCCAATCTTGTGATGTGTTTAAATCACCTCGCCATACTTTTGTATCATTGGCAATGGTAATTTCTTTACTAATTTCGCAAAGATTTGCTAATGTGGCTGTTGCAGTAAATATAAAATTAGGTTCTTCTAATTGTATAAGCGTAGGTTTAATATATATAGGACCAGAGATGGGGTTGCCTTGAGTGTATGGAGTTATTGCATTGGCATCAGTATAAGCATCAATAGCTGTGGCACTGGTCCAAGTAAACGAAGGTGTTAATGGGCGTTGACCAAAAAGTTTGATGTTGTCAATGGCGACACCATCATCCCACTCAGCAACATAGTCTATTGAGATTTTTAAATTAGGCTGGTTAACATAAGCAGATAAATCGAGTGTTAGATTACTGAATTTAGTTCCATAGCCAATATCGTCATCATAATTATGTATTTCAGTCCAATTGTTTCCTCCATCAGTTGAAACATAAATTAAAACATTATCTGGTTCATATCCTGAAAGGTATTTGGAAAAATACATATCAAAATTTAATGTTAGGTTGGTAAAAGATGAGGAATCTAAAATAGGAGACTCTAATGAGGTATAAACATAACCAGTGTTTGGGTTAACATCTGATGTTGCCATTGCAAAATGGTTAGCTCCAAAACCAGAAGATATTGCAGGAAACCAGACTTGCTGTGTAGGTATAAATGTACTACTTCGATTTTGCCACTGTGTCAGATTGTTTTGAGCTGTTCCATTATCAAATACATTAACAACAGAAAAAACACCTAAGCCACCACCTTCAAAATCTTCATCAATAAGGTAAGCAGTTTCATTGTCACCAGTGGCTGATATCTCAACGATAGAGTCATCACTGCAAATGGTAGTGGGCGCAGTAACTGTAAGCTCAGAAAGTGGATTGATAGTGCCCGTCACTTTTGTGCGTACTTTGGACTCACAACTGCCATTATCAGCTGTTACCCAATAGGTGGTGGTGGTATTGATTGTGGGAGACCAATTACTTTTTGTTGGATTTAAAGGATCGGCATTGGTTGTTGTTTGTGTGTTACCAAATTCACTGGTGTACCAATGATAGGTTAAATTAGAAGCACTACCAGTCACTTGTAAATTAACTGGACCTTCGCCACAAGAACTGCCATTTTGGATGGCAACTATTTTTGCAGAACAGTTTTGTACGACTGTAAATTCGTAGTCTTCGGCTTCACCATATTCATAAAACTGCACATTTTTTGATCCACAGCCCGGATTCATTCTTAATATATAGTTTGTGAAACTAATACAGCTATTAAAATGCCCACTATATTCTCCGTAATATTCATAAGTTCCATCACATGCAAATCCTGGACCATCATAATATCCAAATGAATTATAAAAACGAATCCGTATTCTATAATCACCAATGTCTTGATTGGGTGGAATCACAAACCCAAAAGTAGTTGTTGATGTCGCAACGCTACCAGAATCATAAACTAATTCGCCGTTGGATGGGTTGTTATCAAAATTATTATCTTTATTCCAATCGACCCAAGCTTTATAATGACCACGTCCAGAAATTGAACCTACATAAACATTAATTCCTTCACCTTGTGCTTGCTTACTTTTAGGTTTACATGTCCAATCTTGGTATCCTGTTGCAGTTGCATTTGGGGTTGTACAGTTTGTAGTGTTTGTTTGGTAATACCCATTATTATTATTGGACACATCATTTAAAGTGCCAATAAATTGGACATCGTTGATGTATAATGTACTTTTATTATTTGCTGTAGAGGGTATGCAATAAGTGGTCATTAAAGTAGTTGTATTGCCAGCTAAAACAGGTGTACTGTATATAGGACCTCCGTAACAGCCTTGGTTGTTAAAGGCAAATACATAAATGTAATAGGCGGTAAAAGGGTTTAATCCTGAAGCTGTAAAAACGGTATTGCTATCGGTATCAACAACAGTATATGCACCAATAGTTTGCCCAATAGTATATAGAGTGCCATTAGTAGGTGTTGGTGCTGTCGCTGATTGGCTAATTATTACCAAATAGTTGTTTGGTGCTGGCGTTGATGCTGTAAAAGTACCGTTTATGGTATTAGAAGTTGGTGTGAGTGTAAGATTGGTTGGACTGTTAGGTGTTGAGCAAAGTGTTAATTGTGTACCTTTAATGACTATGTCATCTACAATAAAACTAGGGTCTGTACCGTCGCTGTTATCATTTTTCCATCTGAAACCAATATAAAATTGTTGTCCATCAACTTCTGAAATGTTCAAATTGGTGACGGTTTGTGTTGTGTTTTGGTTGTAGTAATTTCCAGAATTATTAAAGTCAGTCCATGTGGTACCATCTGTTGACCAGCACACGCGACCATAATCAAATAGATTGAGACCAAAAAAATAAAAACCTTCACCTTGACAAATCCATTTAAAATCTAAAGTTAAATTGGTGTATCCTGTAGCGTTGATTTTTGTTGCGTAATAGGCAATATGATGTGCTTTACTATTTTGGTTGTATCTTGGTTTAGTGCCATTACCTGTAAATGGGTTGTTACGACTGATAGCCATGGAGTGATTACCATTTATAATGGTGCTACGAGAATTATCAAAAATCCACCAGGTATTATTAGTACCTGTTATGTCATAATTTTTCCAACCTAAATAACCAGTAGTTCCTAATTGATGTTCAGAGCCTGTTGCTGTTTCAAAATTTTCTGAAAAAATAGTTGTTTGCGCTTTGGTATAAATACTCCCTAAAAACAAAAAACTTAAGATTAATCCTGACTTTTTTAGAGCATAAAAAAAAGGCATTACATTATTTGGTTTGTGAGCAGTTGTAGATTTCATAACGTTGGCTCTAAAATGTTATAATGTATTAAAAATAAGTAATTTAAGCCAATAAAAATTTATTTTTAGATAAACTGTATTTATTGGCAGATAAACAGATTAGTACCGAGTGTAAATTGAATTTGTTTTTCTGTTTTAATATGATTTTTTATAAATAATATTTATGCTAATGTTTTAAGATTATTTTTTTAATTTTTTGTTGTTTATTATTCAATGTTACTTTTACAATATAAGTGCCATCAGATAGATTGGTGCTTAATGTAAAACTTAAAGCATTGATGTCTTCTTTGTTTACTAATTTGCGACCTAAAATGTCATAAACCGAAACGGTATGTATTGGGCTTTGGCCTGAGGTCACTTTAACCAGATTTTTAGTGCTAAAAATTGATACATTGGCTTCCATCACTGGGTTGTCAGTACTAAGCGCTTCGTCAGTATAACGCAAAATAAATCGATCATCAAAGGTAATTGGATTATCAACTGTAAATACATAAGGTGATGCTCTTAAATTATGGATATTGTTTGTATAAGTGTCTTCTAAATAGATATTTTGATTTTCATCGGTAAACAAACCATCCACGCCACTAATGGCAATTTTATAAATACCCATATCAGGAATCACAGTACCTAATGGAACTTGATCTTCTTCATTAAATGGAAGAGGACGTCCTTGAATAACCATTCTGTTTTGTCCAATTTTTGAATATAAATTGAGGGCATTGGCTTCCATGTTAGAGGCATCATACAAGCGGTCTTTTTCTAATGTAGCACCTTCAATATAACCTACTAAAATGCTTGAGGCCTGACTATTTGGAGCTATAAGACTTAACCAAATCCGATGGTGCTCAAAGGTATCAGCATGAGTTGTATTTTCAATTTGATTGCTTCTGTAAAAATCACTGTTGTTAAAAGTTTTATTACGCATGCTATTGTCAAAATAGATGGTACCATTTTCGCCATTGTTTGATAGGACAAAAAATCCTTGACCTGAAGCTATATTGCCAGCAAAAGATTCATCTTGATAGGTGTTGGTTCCTGAATAATTATAAGTGATATAATCTGAAATGGAATAATTTAGAGCAAAATCATCATAAAATGAATCTTGATAGTTCCCCAAAGGGTTATTATGTGTCCAAATATGAACAGCTCCTTCAATATTAGTATTGTCCATTAAAAATTTTTGAGCATTTAAAGCAGAAGGGTAAGGGTTGCCTATGAGGTTCCAATTGTCATCAAATTCTGTTACTGTCAATAAATCTGATCCTCCTGATGGAATGTATTGAAAAATATTACCAATACTGTTATTGGTGCCACTGCTTATAGATTTTGTTATGATGCCATTATTTGGCACACCAGTAAAGGTGGCTGTGTAATTTGATGGCGTGTTTGTATGACCTATTGGGCCTCTTACAATATAGCCTTTGCCATTTTCCATAATACCTGCATAAGAACTCCAATCTCCAAAGCAAATAGGAATAAAAAGTGGTCCTGGTGTTGTTGTATTGGTTGGAATTGTTGTAATCCATTCATATATATAGTTTGTTGGTGTGTTTGTGCCATAAATATTAGCGACATTAAATTGATTTACTGGCGATGACCAATACACGTAATCGGTAAGTCTAATATTGGTGTCTCTATCCATAATAATGTTTCCTACGTTATTTGTACTTGGCGTATTGTTTACTTGTATTAAGCTTGCGCTATCCTCTAATTTGAACATGCCTAAGGTTTCAATAGTTACTTGATCTACAATGGTTAGAGTTCCATTGCTCTCAATCAAAAGGCTGCCGCCATTTTTGATAGTTAAGTTTAGACCATCACCATCTGTAGTTCCATAAATAATTGCGTCGTTTGGTGTTGTTAAAGCATCTGGTATGACAATGCAGTTGGTGTTGGTTGGGACTCCAATTGGAAACCAATTGGCATCATTATTCCAATCAGTATCTAATGCTCCTTTCCAAATCTTTTTGTTACGAGTTACAGACGCCGTTTCAGAGCATCCATTTTGATGAGTTGCAGTATATGTTTGAGTTCCATTTGGTGCTGCATAAACAGTATCTATTTGTAAGCCGGTTGTGTATGGAGATAGTAAAGCAGCGTCTGTATATAAACCACTAATTGGTGACCAGGTTATTTGAGATGTTGGTGCACCATCTGCCGTTAGCTTAATGTTATCGATATACCAATAATTTAAGCCAAAGGGATGTCCGTTCAATTTGAAACGAATTCTTAAACTATTTCCAGATAATGAAGACAGACCAACATTGTGTGTTTCAGGACTAATATTGTTAGCAACATTATTAACGACATATTGATTTACCCAACCAGCACCATCTATATTAGTTTGCATTGAAATTGAATAAGAATAGGAACTACTAAAATGACTTAAATATTGTTTAAAACTTAATTGTAAATTAGTGTTCCCTGTAATATTAATTGCTGGTGAGGCTAATGTCCAATTACCGTTTGCTGATGTGTCGTAGCCTCCCGATAATGTAGCTTCATAGGGTATTCCACCAGCGTTAGATGAATTTGTAATGTTCCAATTAGCACTTGCGGTTGCGTTAGCTATTGTCCATCCAATAGGGATGGCTGCTCCATTAAAATCTTCAGAAAAAATGGTTGTGGAATTAGATGAGTTACCACTATAAACAGCTGTTAACTGACTATAATTCAAACTACAATCGTCTGCTCCTAAAGGATTGAGAACTTCGTCAATTGTAAGAGCGCACGTTGGTGTTGAACAGGTAATATTAGCCATCCAACCAGAATTTGTTACTGTCCCATCACTTGTAAAAACAAATGTTAAAGCGCCACTTGGGTCTGTAGAAGTAAAGGGTCCTGGAATAGTTGTTCCTGCATAAGTGCCAATAAGGGGGGAAGTAGTATTTGGGCCATCGTAAACTCTCAATTCATCACAACAAGACTCTATCTCAAAAGCTGTAAAAGTAGCAGTAATAGCATCACCAGCAGTATCAGGAAAAAAAGTGGTTGTTTGTGACTCATTGTTAGAATAATTACCACCAATACCTCCACTATCATAAAAAGTTGAGCCGCAGACTAAGGGTTGTACATAAGGTGCGCAGGTTAAATCAGCGGACCAACCAGCACTTCTTCCTGAAGAATCACTTGTAAAAACAAATGTTAAAGCACCACTTGGGTCTGAAGAAGTAAAGGGCCCTGGAATAGTAGTACCAGAAAAATTTCCTATTAGAGGAAAGGTTGTATTAGGACCATCATAGACTCTCAAATAATCCCACCCAGACTCGGTATTAAAAGTTGTAAAAGTAGCAGTGACAGCATCACCAGCAGTATCAGGAAAAAAAGTTGTTATCTGTGACTCATTGTTAGAATAATTACCTCCAATACCACCACTATCATAAAAAGTTGATCCACAAGTTGCAGGCATTGGTGGCGCTGTGCAAGTGATATTTGATTCCCAACCAGCAGCTGTACCCGAGCCATTACTTACAAACTGAAAGGTTAAAGCTCCAGTTGGATTGCCTACTGTTGTTGATGTAAATGTTGATGGAGCAGACGTAACTGTACCTAAAGGGTTTATGGTTGTTGGGCCATTGTAAACAGTTAATAGATCACCTGCGGACACATTAAATGAGGTAAAATCTACAGAAACTGTTCCGCCAGCAAAGTAAGGATAAATGGTTGTGATATAAGACTCATTATTAAAGTAACTGCCAGTTGGTCCTCCTGTATCATAAAAGTTGCCGCCACATATTGGAAAGTTTGCACATGTAGTTGTGCCTGTGCCAGAAGTTTGTTGGAAAGAGATTGTCCCTTCATCTCCATCATAATTTGTTATAAGGACTACATAGATTTCGCCTTGTTGTGCATTCAAGATGTGTAATGTTTCTGTAGGAGCAATATCAAAACTACAGTCAGTAATATAATCAGGAGCGTAAGGGTAGAAGGCTGGATCATAAGTATTGTTTGGACAGCTAAAACAATCTGTATATGATATGTTTGTGTTGGCATCATTTAAATCAATAAAAGGGCCCCAAGCAATAAAATCAACATCAATGGGTATTCCACCAGTATTTTGTTGTGCTATTGTGAAAGTTAAATCACCAGGTTGATCTATTTGCAAATAGAAATAAGCTGCATTTGGTATTGAGCCTAAACAACCAACAGATGTTAAATCATCTCCTCCATAAACATTATTGAAGGTTAATTGTGAAGTACCAGAACAAAACTGTTCTGAACTTAAAATATCTGTACCTTGTGAAAAAGCTAAGTTAGCTGTGATGGTCAATATAAAAAGTAGTATTAATTTTTTCATACCTGCTATTTTTTAATGATTAATAGCTACAAAAAGCTAATAAATTGCCAATTAGTTTTTGCTTCACAATTTGTAATGGAGTTAGTTATTTTTGCCTTCCATTTGATACATTTACAATTTAAATCTGAGTATTCTAATTTTAGAATTCCAGTATTTTTTTGAAATAAATTAGTTATTTTATAATTTTTTAGTGGAGATCTATTTGTTCCATCTAAACCATTCCAACAAGAGTTGAGAGGTTGTACTTCAATAACAAGAAGTAGGTTTTCTTTATTTAAGGTTTTAGAAAAATCCCATGAAATAATAATATCATCAACACGAGGGTTTGTGCCATTTACAGTTTTTGCTTCAAAAGTGAAATTCTGAATACAATCGTTTTTATTTGAAACTATTGTTTGGCTAACTAAAGGCAAGTAAATAGAAGTTGCAAGTACTAAAAAAAGTAATTTTTTAATCATAAACCTTAAATTTGAGTTATAAAAATAATTTCAAGTAGGTTTAAGGTTTGGGACAAAATTCAAAAAAAATCAGCTTGTCGAATTTGTTAACAAAATATGAATTTAATTGCTTTTTAACAATAGTATAATATATTTTTTATAAAAAAATAAAATTAGTATAAATTATTTTTAATAAAATTATTTAAATAATGAATGAATGATAAATTTAGTCAAGGTAACTAATATAAAATTAACAAATAGTGTTTTTATTAAGCCAGAATATTTAGTCCATCCCTTTATTTCAGGTAACAAATACCGAAAACTAAAGTATAATCTTCTTGAAGCAAAAAATCTAAAAAAAGATGTTTTGCTGACTTTTGGTGGTGCTTTTTCTAATCATATTGCTGCGGTAGCTTCAGCAGGTAAAACGTTTGGTTTTAAGACTATTGGAGTTATTAGAGGGCAAGAGCTTGCCAATAAAATAAATGATAATCCTACACTTAAATTTGCGCAACAATGTGGTATGCAGTTAGAGTTTGTAACAAGAGAGATTTATAAAACCAAAGCAACTGAAGGATTTATACAAAAACTAAAGCAACAATTTGGCGATTTCTATTTGATTCCTGAAGGAGGTACCAACCATTTGGCAATAAAAGGATGTGAAGAAATCTTGACAGAAGCAGATGCTGGCTTTGATTATATTTGCTGTTCTGTCGGAACAGGAGGTACTATTTCTGGATTAATTAACAGTGCAAAACCACATCAAAAGATTCTTGGATTTCCTGCCTTAAAAGGTGTTTTTTTACAAGAAGAAATCACTAAATTTGCAAGCAATTACAACTGGCAACTTATAACAGATTATCATTTTGGAGGTTATGCTAAAATAAATCCACAATTAATCAGTTTTATAAATCAGTTTAAAGTGCAACACAACATTCCGTTAGATCCCATTTATACAGGAAAAATGATGTTTGGTATTTTTGATTTGATTAGCAATGGATATTTCCCAAAACATTCAAAAATTTTAGCCATACACACAGGTGGTTTACAAGGTATTGTTGGGATGAATGCTATATTAAAACAAAAAAAATTACCCTTAATCTGTTAAGACACTTATGAAACGATTTCTTATACTTTTGATGCTCAGTTTGGTATTAGTAAGTTGTGGTTCTAAAAAAAGAGCTGCTTCAAAAAAGAAAAAACACAAAGCAAATACGGAACACGTCATTACCAAAACAGAAACCAACCAACCAACAACAGATACCACTTTTAATACACAAACCAACACCACACCAAATACAAGTAATGCTAATATTACTGAAATTTACATAGCCAATTATAGTGCTATTGCTATGGAAGAAATGCGTAAATATAAAATTCCGGCAAGTATTACCTTGGCACAAGGTATTTTAGAATCGGCTTCAGGTAAAGGACGATTAGCTGTAGAAGCCAACAATCATTTTGGAATAAAATGCCATGACTGGACAGGTGATAGAATTTATCATGATGATGATAGGCTGCAAGAATGCTTCAGAAAGTATCCTCAAGCAGAACAATCGTTTGAAGACCATTCCGCTTTCTTAACAGGCAGAAGTCGTTATGCAAATTTATTCAAATTAGACGCAAATGATTATGAAGCTTGGGCAAAAGGCTTACGTGCTGCAGGTTATGCGACTGATAGAAAATACCCTGAAAAACTCATCAGTCTTATTGAGCGTTTTAAATTATATCAGTTTGATGACGCTGTTTTAGGAAGCGTTACCTTACCTAAGTCAACACAACAATTAACACACGAAGTTATAAAAGGCGATACGATGTATTCCATATCCAAACGCTATAACACAACTATAGAAGCTATTCAAAAACTGAATCATATGAATGATGTCAATCTGAGTATTGGTCAAATTCTTATCATAAAAAACTAATCAAAAAATGTTATACCAACGTAGTAGTGCTTTATTTAAGCAAGCCGAACAAGTCATTCCAGGTGGTGTCAATTCACCAGTACGAGCATTTGGAAGTGTAGGCGGAACACCAATTTTTGCTAAATCAGCTAAAGGGGCTTATATTTTTGATGAAGATGGAAACAAGTACATAGAGTATATCAATTCTTGGGGACCCATGATTTTAGGTCATGCTTTTGAGCCTGTTGTCAATGCTGTTATTGAAAAGGCAAAACAAGGCACTTCTTTTGGAATGCCAACAGAAATTGAAACTAAAATTGCTGAATTAGCCGTTTCAATGGTGCCAAATATTGATAAAATTCGTTTTGTAAATTCAGGTACTGAAGCTTGTATGAGTGCTGTACGTTTGGCAAGAGGCTATACCAAAAAGGATAAAATCATCAAATTTGCTGGTTGTTATCATGGTCATAGTGATGCGTTTTTGATTGCTGCAGGAAGTGGTGCAGTTACTTTTGGAACACCAAATAGTCCAGGTGTTACCGAAGGTACCGCAAAAGATACATTGTTAGCAAATTATAATGATATTGAAAACGTCAAACAATTAATAGAAGCCAACCAAAACGAAATTGCCTGTGTTATTATTGAGCCTGTTGCTGGCAATATGGGCTGTATACCTCCAAAAGATGACTTTTTACACGCCTTAAAAAACGTATGCGACGCACATCAAATATTATTAATTTTTGATGAAGTGATGACAGGTTTTCGATTAGCAAAAGGTGGTGCTCAAGAACTTTATGGTGTTAATGCTGATATTGTGTGCTTTGGAAAAGTAATAGGAGGTGGTTTGCCTGTTGGCGCTTTTGCAGCTCGTAAAGAAATCATGGATTATTTGGCACCAATAGGACCAGTATATCAAGCAGGAACATTGAGTGGAAATCCGTTGGCAATGGCTGCTGGTTTGGCAATGCTTACAGAGTTAAATAACGATGTAGCAGTATTTAAGCGTTTAGCTGAAAAAACAGAATATTTACATAAAGGCATATCCAAAGTATTGAATCAAAATAAAATAGACCATACTATAAATAGAGTAGGCTCTATGATTTCTGTTCATTTTGTTGAAGGTGATGTTGTGGACTTTCAAACATCAGCAAAAGGAAATAATGCCACGTTTAAAAAATTCTTTCATGGCTTGTTAAATGAAGGTATTTATATTGCGCCAAGTGCTTTTGAAACGTGGTTTATTACTGATGCCTTAACTTATAACGATTTGGATACAACCATTGCTGCAATAGAAAATGTAGCAAAACAACTATAAAAAAAGAGGTCTAAAATTCAATTTTAGACCTCTTTTTAAATATGTATAAATGTTTAATTAGTGTTTAAAGACTTGTAAACATCATATTGTTCTTCAGTAAAAAGTTCTTTTAATTTAGCATCTAATCGATCTTTAGTATTTTGCTTTTCTGTGGCTAACATTTGTGGATCGTTAACAATATTTTTGTTTAAACTCGCAATTTTTGTTTCATAAAGTTTGTAAGCTTGATAAACATCTTCTAATGTTTTGTCATTAAACTTTATAGATTTTTTTAAAGCATTAGCTTTTACATTAGCAGTATTGTTTATTTCCATTACACTTTGCGCACTGACGTTTTGACTTCCAAAAAGTAATGCTAAAGTAAAAAAGCAAAAAGTAATTATTTTTTTCATCATTAAGGAATTAATTAAAATAGGTTACTAAAGTAATAATTTTTGAGCTATAAATACAAATAAAAGGCACTGAAAAATCAATGCCTTTTGTTAATTAAATACAAACCAACCAAAATAACTATTTTTCTTTATGCATTTCTTTAACGTTCATTTCACTTTTATGAAACTGTTTTTTCTCCTGCATGGCATCCCATTTTTTATATTGTTCATCGTTTAAAATGGCTTTCATTTTTTTCTTCATTTCAATTTGTCGGTCTAAACGTTCATTTATCATTTTTAGACGGTCTTCTTTTGAAGGTTTTTTCATTTCACCAGTTTCATTTTTGGCTTTAAAACTTGCCATTTTTTCTTTTCTAACTTTAGCATCGTCAAGTAGCAATTTTTCAACTTCAGCTTGCTGAGTTTCAGTTAAATCGAGTTGCAAGGTCATCCTTTTAGTTTGCAATTGCACCATTTCTTCTGGTGTCATGTCGTTTACTCTTTCCATTTTAGCTTTGTGCAGTTCTGTTTTCTTATTCTGAGCTGTCACTTGTATAGCCACTAAGGCTAACACAATAATCCATAGTTTTTTCATAATCATTTAAATTTTATAATGTCTTATCTTTAAGACGTTTAAATTTAATAAAAGTTTAATACAACCTGTATATTTTTAACGGATGTTAACAGTTTTTTGTTGTGATGCAAATAGATTATCTTTGATAAATGTTATTAAAAATAAACAACTAATGAAAAAAACAGCTTTAACAATTATAGTGCTGCTCGTGATGTTTTCTTGTAAAGAAGAAAAAAAAGACGAAATGGTCACTGAAAAACCAGAAGAAACACAAATGCAAAAAAACGTTGCAGAATATGTCAATGTAAAATTGACTTCAGATTTGAGTAAACTCACAGATAATGAACGAAAAATGCTGCCAATTCTAATACAAGCAGCTGATAAAATGAACGATTTGTTTTGGTATCAAACCTATGGTGATAAAAATGCCCTTTTAAATTCTATTACAGATGCCGACACCAAAACATTTGTGATGCTCAATTATGGACCTTGGGATCGTTTGGATGACAACAAACCATTTGTAGATGGTGTTGGTCCAAAACCTTTAGGTGCTAATTTTTATCCTGTTGATATGACTAAAGAAGAGTTTGAAGCCGCTGATATCAAAGATAAATCGAGCATATATAATTTTGTAAGACGCGATGAAAACGGCAAATTATATTCAATTCCATATCACAAACAATTTGAAAAAGAATTGACAGAAGTATCTGATTTATTGATGGAAGCATCTACATTAGCAGATGATGCTGGTTTAAAAAACTATCTACAATTAAGAGCCAAAGCATTATTAGATGATGATTATCAAGCCAGTGATTTTGCATGGATGGACATGAAAACCAACACACTCGACGTAGTTATTGGTCCAATAGAAACCTATGAGGACAAATTGTTTGGCAACAAAGCATCATACGAAGGCTATGTGTTAATTAAAGACCAAGATTGGAGTGAGCGTTTGGCGCGTTTTAGCTCGTATTTACCTGAACTTCAAAAAGGATTACCTGTTGACGAAGCTTATAAAAAAGAAACACCAGGAACTGATAGTGATTTGAATGCTTATGATGTAGTGTATTATGCTGGCGATTGTAATTCTGGCGGAAAAACAATAGCAATTAATTTGCCAAATGATGAAGAAGTACAGTTGAAAAAAGGAACACGACGTGTGCAACTTAAAAATGCGATGAAAGCTAAGTTTGACAAAATTTTAATGCCTATTGCTGATATTTTGATTGATCCAAGTCAGCGTCAACACATCACTTTTGATGCGTTTTTTCAAAACACCATGTTTCATGAAGTAGCTCATGGCTTAGGAATCAAAAACACAATAAATAATAAAGGAACCGTTAGAACAGCACTTCAAGAACATGCCAGTGCGTTAGAAGAAGGTAAAGCCGATATTTTAGGATTGTACATGGTACAACAATTAAACGCCAAAGGAGAGCTTACAAACGATTTTAAAGATAATATGGTAACCTTTATGGCAAGTATTTTCCGTTCAGTACGTTTTGGAGCTGCTGATGCGCATGGAACGGCTAATATGATTCGTTTTAATTTCTTTGAAGAAAAAGGAGCTTTTAGCCGAAATGATGATGGGACTTACAAAGTGAATTTTGAAAAAATGCAATCTGCAATGGAAGAGTTGTCAAATCTTATTTTAACACTTCAAGGTAATGGTGATTATGAAGGTGTTGCTAAGTTAGTTGCTGAAAAAGGTGTCATTCCTGCACAGCTACAAAAAGATTTAGACCGTTTGAGTGTTGCTAACATTCCTGTGGATGTGGTTTTTGAGCAAGGTGTTAAAACGTTAGGATTATAGAAGTAAATAAGAGATTACAATAAAAAAGGCTTCCAACTGGAAGCCTTTTTTATTGTAAATTTAAACTATTTATTGTTTCGGATTTAAAATGGCATCAATACGCTCTAAAAGATCTTGTAAATGTATTCTTGTCATTTTATCATTAGTTCTACTCAAACCAGACCTAACTGAGCTTTGTAACGATTTTAATTCGGCTCTCACTACAGGTCTAATGTCAGATTGACTTACATCTACATTGGTTCTTGAAACATAACGTCTGTATTGTGCAGGAATAGGAGCTTGGTCTTTGGTCATCAAATATGCCATGCGGTCAATATAAGAGCGTTGCAAGTTTCGTCGGTACATGTCAATCGCTTTTCCGCTATTTAATTCACTAAAAATGCCAGTTCTTAAATCTTGCATCATATTTAGTAAGCTGTAAGCATTGTTGCCATTAATGGTTTCATTTTCACTCATTCGAGCCATTCTTCCAAAATCGAGAAGATTGTCTAAAGTACGTGTTTGAAATCCTCTAATACGCTCTACATTGCCAGCACTTTCTATTTTATTAAAAATGTTGTCATCAATCAGCCAATAAGGTGTATCAAACAATTGTTTTTGAAGAAAATCCATCGCTCTTTTTTGTTTTGCTTTGGCGACATGAGTGTAAACAGCACCTTCTTGGTCGTAGGTCTTATAAATTTCATAAACACCACCAATATTAGCAGTAACGTGTCCCATATAACGGTTGTATTGCCCAAGAACTTGATCGTACATGGTTTCTAAATCGTCATAATCTTTTCCGTCTTCAGCGGTCCATTTAATCAAATTTGGAACGATACGTTTTAAGTTAGCAATACCATACATGCTTGCTTTCATGGCATCATCGCCTAAATCTTCAGTTTGTGAACTTGGGTCAATAACACCACCAATTTGTTGTTTTCCAAAACGATACATTGGGTCGTCTGCATGTTTCAAAATCCAGCCATCTAATGTTTTCTTTTCATCAGCTGGTGTTTTGGCTTCTAAAATAGGTCTGTAACCCCAAGAAATTGCATATTTATCATAAACACCAATGTTTGGCATTAAAGCAACGCCTTCATCACCAGGTTGTGCTACGTAATTAAAACGCGCATAATCCATAATGGAAGGAGCTGTTCCGTATTTTTTAGTGAAACTTGCGCTACGCAAACTATCTACAGGATAGGCAGGACTGCTTCCCATATTATGAGGTAAACCAAGTGTGTGGCCAACTTCATGAGAGGATACAAAACGAATTAAGCGTCCCATAACATCGTCTTTAAAAGCAACACCTTGTGCTTCTGGGTTTATGGCAGCGGTTTGTACAAAAAACCAATTGCGTAATAAGGTCATGACGTTATGATACCAATTGATGTCACTTTCTAAAATTTCACCACTTCGTGGATCGCTAACATGTGGTCCATTGGCATTTGGAATTGGAGAAGCTAAATAGCGTACTACAGAATAGCGAATGTCTTCAGGACTCCAATCAGGATCTTCTTCAGGAGTTGGAGGGTCTTTAGCTATAATTGCATTTTTAAAACCTGCTGCTTCAAAGGCAACTTGCCAATCTTCAATACCTTGCTTAATGTATTTACGCCATTTTTTTGGTGTAGCTCTATCAATATAATAAACAATTTGTTTTTTTGGTTCAACCAATTCACCACGTTTAAACTTTTCAATGTCTTCATCTTTTACCTCTAAACGCCAACGGTCTAAATAATGAACGGTTTTACTTTCTTGAGCATCTAAACCGTAATCTGTTTGTCCACTTGTAAACCAACCAACGCGTTGGTCTGCCATACGACGTTTCATTGGTGTCTTTGGCAACAAAATCATGGAATTGCTCATTTCTAAAGAAATGGTTCCTGTTTCAGAGTTTGATGGTGGATCGCCTGCTGCGTAAGTTTTTACGTGTCGTGATTCAATATTTAAAGGATAACTTTTTATGCTTTCTATATAAGATAAATCATTGTCTAAACGTGATACTTTATATTGTTTTCTGCTTCGTTCAGGGAAACCAAATGGCTTAACATCTTTTGTAAATAAAGGTGTTACATCAATAACGGTTGATAATGAATCTTTTCCAAAAGCTTTAATTGGAAATGAAAATAATACAGGCTCAAAATTTGAGTTGACAACCGCTTCATGGATTGGAAGTGAATCGGATGCTACAACGTTATACGAAACGACGCGTAGTAATACTTTTTTGCCCATTTTTTGCCAGCGTAAAACTTGTTCGTCTTGTTTTCCACCACCAAAACCAATACCATTAGCAGTTTTGGCAATACGAGTTACCATCAGCATTTCGCGTTCAAAAAGAGAATCAGGAATTTCATAAAAATAATCATCATCTATGTGATGGATAGTGAACAATCCTGGATCGCTTTTAGCGTCTTTGGTAATGACTTTGTCATAAGGCTGAATGTCATCTTTTCCAGGTTTTTTTGTTGGTTTTGCATCGGCACTGGCTGTAGCTGTCGCTTTTGATTTTGCGGCTTTTTTTGCCGTGGAGCAGGAGGCAACCAAAAATACGGATGATAAAACCAATACTTTAAAGGAAATGTGTTTCAAAACAGTTGGATTTTAAAAGTTAGATTGTGAAAATAAGCAATACTTTGCTGTGTATGACAAGGTAACTATTTTTTAATATTTTTTTAACTATGCTAAAGGCTTTTTTAAACATAAAAAAAGCCACAATTAAGTGGCTTTTATATTTCTGAATGCTTGTCTTTAAAGTGAATTTACGTATGCTTGAATAAGGTCATGTCCTTCTTGATGTACCATGGTAGTACCAATTAATGGCATGCTGACTCCAGGACTATAAAAACTGGTATAGCCAGAAATAGCATATTTAAAAGCGTCAATATTTGTGTCTTCAAAAGGCGTTTCGTATCTAAAATCTAAAGGCATTTGGTCAGAACAAAAGCCACCTGGTGAATGGCAATGTGCACAGTTGACATCTAAATAAGCTCTGGCGCGTTCTGCAAGGGTATAGTTATTAGTGTCTTCCCAGTTGGGTAAAATGCTAATGTCATCCGGACTTGAAAGACCATTGAGCAAATTAAAATCTTTGAGTTTTTGTAATTGGTTGATGCCATTAACTTCAAAATTTAGGCTTCTTAGTTTTGGTCCAATTGGTGTGATGATACCAGTGTTGTTATGACACTTAATACAATCTTGACTGTTTGGAATATTGTAGTTAACAGAATTTTCGTTTCCATCAGTATCTATCCAAACTAAAGGAACTGTACCTCCATCAGTATCTAAATAAGCTTCGGTTTGTGCTGTATTCCATTTGTAATTTCCTAATTGCCAAATACCACTTTTCTTAATTAAAACTCGGGTTTCTACAATTGTTTTTCCTAAGCTTTCGTCTCTATCGTCAATGTTGTAATAAAATGTTTTTGCAATAACCGTATTATCAGGAAAATTTGGAAATCCATCACCATTGACTTCTAAAGTTTGACCAGCAGGAAGTGCGATAAGACGTTGCTTATGTGCATAATCAGTAAATAAAGGTGTGTGCAATTGGTATTCAAAGGCATAAGCGCTTGGTTGTAATTGGTTTAGAGTGCCAGCAAATAAATTCATTTCTGAAAGGGTTGGTTGAAACTCTGTTGATACTGGACTTGATAAGGTTGTAAAGCTTTTTACTGTGGAAAATAAACTGATGTTATTGGCATCACAATACGAATCTACATAGTAGTCATACGTGGTGTTAGGTAGTAAACCATTTATCGTAGCTGTGTTTCCAGTGACAGTAAAAGTGTTTCCTGAACCCATTGGAAAACCACTTACACCATACAGAATCCTAAAACTCTGGGCTTCATTGGCATCTTCCCATTGGATGGTTGCACTATGATAAGTTATGTTTGTTTCGGTTAGATTGGTAGGCGCTATACATTGTTGCACCATTTCATCATCTTTATTACAAGAAAATATAAGTAAAGATATTAAAACTAATAGGCTTATTTTTTTCATTTGGGTAACAGGTTCTGATTGTTAGCAGATTGTGAAAATAATAAAAAAGATGATTTACACGCTAATTAATCGATATTTGGTTAAAATAATCTTTGAAGACTCTTGTTAAAAAAAAGAACCACTAAATGTGATTCTTTTTTATTGTTTTTTTGAGATTTTAATTATAAAATTTCTACAAACAATCCTTCATCTGTTTTGGTTACTTTAGCCAGTTTATTTTTGGTAAGTCCTTTTATAGTAACATCCCATTTTTTATTACTCAATCCCGATTGTCCTTTTAAAGCATTAAGGTCTATTGGAGAATTGGTTTTAAGGATTCCTAAAACTGCTTTTTCTTCATCAGTTAAAGCAACCGCTTTCTTTTCTGGTTTCATTTGTGGAAAGAATAAAACTTCTTGGATAGATTGGTTATTGGTTAAAAACATAATCAATCGGTCCATACCAATTCCCATACCTGAAGTTGGAGGCATTCCGTATTCTAAAGCTCGTAAAAAGTCGTAATCTATAACACCTGTTGCTTCGTCATCGCCTTTTTGTGCTAATTCCATTTGATGTTCAAAACGTTCGCGTTGGTCAATTGGGTCGTTCAATTCAGAATAGGCATTGGCTATTTCTTTTCCACAAACCATCAATTCAAAACGTTCTGTCAATTCTGGATTATCTCTATGTTCTTTACACAATGGGCTCATTTCTTTTGGATAATCTGTAATAAAGGTTGGTTGTATATAATTGCCTTCACATTTTTCACCAAAAATTTCGTCAATCAGCTTGCCTTTTCCCATGGTGGCATCTACAGCAATATTCATGCTTTTTGCAGCAGTACGAATTTCATCTTCAGTTTTTCCTGTAATGTCAAATCCTGTAAAATGTTTGATAGAATCTGCCATAGTTACACGAGCATATGGCGCTTTAAAGTCAATGTGATGCTCACCAAAAGTCGCTTTTGTAGTTCCGTTAACTGCCATGGCACAATGTTCTAATAGTTGTTCGCAAAAATTCATCATCCAATGGTAATCTTTGTAAGATACATAAATTTCCATGGCTGTGAACTCCGGATTGTGCGTTCTGTCCATCCCTTCGTTGCGGAAGTTTTTAGAAAATTCATACACGCCATCAAAACCGCCAACAATTAATCGTTTTAGATACAATTCGTTTGCAATTCGCATATATAATGGAATGTCTAAACTATTGTGATGTGTCACAAATGGACGTGCAGCTGCACCACCAGCAATAGGTTGTAAAACAGGGGTTTCTACTTCAAAATAACCAGCATCATTAAAAAACTGACGCATGGCGTTAAACAATTTAGTGCGTTTGATAAATACGTCTTTAACATGAGTGTTTACTACCAAATCTGCATAGCGTTGTCTGTAACGTTGTTCAGGATCTGTAAACGCATCGTGTACTACGCCATCTTTTTCTTTTGGTAATGGTAATGGTTTTAAGGATTTGCTTAAAAGTGTAAAATCTTTAACTCTTACTGATTTTTCACCAACTTGTGTAGTAAATAATTCGCCTTCAATTCCAATAAAATCGCCAAAGTCGAGTAGTTTTTTGAAGACTTCGTTGTATTTAGTTTTGTCTTCATCTTGACAAATTTCGTCTCTATTAAAATAAACTTGTATTTTGCCTTCAGCATCTTGTAATTGAGCAAAAGAAGCTTTTCCTTGAACTCTCATTGACATTAAACGACCAGCAATAATCACCTTTTTGCCTTCTTCAAACTGTGTTTTTATTTGTTTTGAAGTGTGATTTACAGGATATAAGTTTGCTGGATAAGGGTTAATCCCTAAACTGCGTAATTTGGTAAGTTTTTCTCTTCTAATTAATTCTTGTTCTGAAAGCTGCATGCTAATTTATTTTGAATTCTATCTTTTGCGATAGACAAGTGCAAAATTACACTATTTTCAAAAAATTAGCATACAACTTTGAGTAGATTTTGATGATGGGATAAAATCTAAAATTTAGTTTACCTTATTGTCATTTTCAGGCTTTAAAACTTCGCCTTTTATTCTGAGTACTTTTGATGGTTCAGACGCATTTGAAGTGAGTGTGACGGTTTTTGTGAATGCACCAATTCTATTGGTAGCATATTTTACATTAATTTCGCCTGTTTCACCTGGTTGAATAACATTTTTTGAGTAGGTTGGTACTGTACAACCACATGAACCTTTGGCGTTAGAAATAACAATAGGTGCATCACCAACATTGGTGAATGTGAAAACGCGTACACCATCGGCATTTTGTTCAATTTTTCCATAATCAATTGTTTCGGTAACAAATGAAAATTTGCCTACCTTTTCTGTAGAAACGGTCTTTTGTGAAAAACCTAATGTGGAAATCAATGTGAATACAAATAGCGCTAAATAAATTTTACGTGTTTTGTTTAATGATAAATTCATAATATTTGAGTTTTGATTAATAATGAAACAAACATCACAAAAAGATTATAAAAACTAAAGAAAGTTGAGGTTGAAATGAGTATTAGTACCAAGGTTTAATTTTTTAACTAACTATTAAACAGTGTTTTAACTTCATTTCTGGATTGTACATTTAATTTCTTATAGATGTTATTAACGTGTGTTTTTACTGTACTAAGACTCACAAAAAGCGCCTCTGCAATCTCTTTATTCGATTTTTCTTCCAGTAAAAGCATTAAAATATTCTGTTCTTGTTTGGTCAATTGTTCTTTGGCAACATCAAGTGTGATGCTTTGATGTTTTTGACGATGTTTCCAAAACCAGAAATTTCCTAATAGCGAAAGCACCAAAAGGGCATATAGTGGATAATTCCAATTAAAACCAGAACCAGAGACATTGTTGATGATGTATTCATCCGATTTTAGTTCTGCTTCGTATTGTTTGGCGTAAGATGAGTTTGGGTAGCGTTCTTGCAAACGTTTTAGCAAGTTTTCATAATAGTCATTAGTCTTTAAATCTGCAATATAATGCTCATGCAAATCATTACCTCTGTTAGATAAAAACGAGTAAATATAAAGCTCAGCAAGAGGTTCATCAAGGCTTTTTCCAAAATCCTGAAACGTTTGAAACCATTTTTTATTGTTGAGTTTACGGCTGGCTTCACTGCGATATTCGGCAAAAGCATATTTCATGTTATCTCTTAACGAGTCAATTTTTACAAAAGCCATGGACTTTTCATTGGTTGATACAATATCACAAAATATTTGTTTATCAAAAGAAAATGGAAATACAATGGTGTCTTTGTTTTTAGCAATAAAAATAATCTCTTTACTATCGTCACAATAGCCATCAAAATGGTTTTGGTCTTGGTCGTCGTCAAAGCAATTATCTACATGAAGTCTATAAATTCGGTTTGCATTTTCTAACTGATTGCCAGTAAACTCAAAATAACCCAAACTATCCGTTTTTGCTCTGGCAATAATCTGTTCAGAATAAACACCAGATATTTTACGATAGTCTTCAATGATTGATAGATACACATTATTGTGCCATTTGTTTGTATCAATTTGACCACTAAATTTGTATTGGGCTTTAGCAGTTAAGGATGCTATTATAAAAAACGCTAAAACAACTCCTGTTTTCATGCTACGAATCTACTATATTTTATTTTAAAATGAAATACATTCATACCTTCTAATTCAGATGTAACAAATGTTTTATTACGACGTCCAATTAGTAGATCAATCATCAAAAATTAATCATTATGAGTATTTGGAGAGTTTTACTTTCTATAGTTTGTCCGCCTTTAGCTGTTGTTGATAAAGGTTGTGGCTCTATTGCTATTGTCTTTTTATTGTGGCTTTGCGGCTGGGTTCCTGGTGTTATTGCAGCGTTAGTTATATTGAATAATCCAAAAAACTAACCCCTTTTATTTATTGCAAAATTGTATCTTTGTCTTGGTTTTTAATCTTTAAAATTACTGAGATGAACAAGTTATGTATTTTGGCTTTTGCCTTATTTTCTGTTTGTTTTACCAGTTGTCAATTTTCTGAAAATATCTATTTAAACGAAGATGGTTCAGGAAAAATGGCTTTTGTTTTTAATGGCGACCAACTTATGGAAATGGCTGGAGATAAATTTTCTGAAGACAGTAAAAAAAAGATGGATACTACGATTGTTTTTAAAGACTTTCTTGAGCAAAACAAAGACAGTATTTCTAAATTGTCTGATGAAGAACAACAGAAATTAAAAACCCTCGAAAATTTTAGCATCCGAACATTAATGGACTCTGAAGCCAAAAAAATGGAGTTTGATATGACCACAGATTTTAAAAGTATTAGCGAGCTTCAAGACATGTTTTCTACCATGAACAAAATGCAAAGTTTAACCAATGCAACAGGAACTTCGCCAAGCATAACTACCAATAAAACCACCCAATTACATTACATGTTTGATGGTCATAAGTTTTCTAGAAAAGCCACCATTATTGATGAAGCTTTGCTTAAAAAACAAACCGATAGTTTGGAAAGTGCCAAAGACATGTTTGCAAGTTCAAAATACACGCTCAATTATCATTTTCCAAGCGCTATAAAATCGGTTTCCAATAACAATGCAGTATTGAGTGATGACCGAAAGAACTTGATTTTAGAGTATAATTTGATTGATTATTTAAAAAATCCAAAAGGATTGGATTTGGAAGTTATTTTAGAAGATTAAGTTTTGAATACAACAGTAGGAATACAAGATTTAGGTTATAAAGATTACAAAGTAACTTGGGATTATCAGGAAACTTTGTTTAAGTCGATTGTCGATTTAAAAATCAAGAACAGGAGAGAAGAAACCCATCAAAAAACGCCTAATTATTTTCTGTTTGTAGAGCATCCACACGTTTATACACTTGGTAAAAGTGGTGATATAGCTAATTTGCTTTTAAATAAAGAACAACTGACTCAAAAAGGTGCTACATTTTATAAAATAAACCGTGGAGGCGATATTACCTACCATGGTCCAGGACAAATAGTAGGCTACCCAATTTTAGATTTAGACAACTTTTTTACAGATATTCATAAATACCTTCGTTTTTTGGAGGAAATCATTATTCTGACACTTGCCGAATACCATTTAAAAGCAGAGCGAAGTCCAGGAGAAACAGGTGTTTGGTTAGATGTTGGTACGCCATTTGCTCGAAAAATTTGTGCTATGGGAGTTAGAGCAAGTCGTTGGGTTACCATGCACGGATTTGCGTTGAATGTGAATGCCGATTTAGGGTATTTTGACAACATTATTCCTTGTGGCATTAGAGGAAAATCTGTAACCTCTTTAAATGTAGAACTTGGTGTTGCAACGGTTGATGTTACCGAAGTTAAAGAAAAACTGCTAAAGCATTTTGCATCGCTTTTTGAGGCGAAATTACATTATCAAGTAAGCAAAATAAATAGTTAATGCGTTATCTACAAAAAATTATTTTATTGGTGGTGACTGTTCCGTTTGCATTGTTTCCAGGAGGGTTTTTGGCGTATGTTTTTTTATACCAAACAGCGCCTTTTAAGTATAGAATGCTCGTTCCTATTGCAATAACTGTGTGTGGAATTTGCACGTTTATTTTTCATTTAAAGTCTAAAAATATTTATAAGCTTTTGGATAGGAAAAATAACCTTCCAAAAATTGAATTGGTATTTTGGGTTTTAGTTGTAGCCTTCGGAATGGCTTATGTTGCCTTGGCTTGTTTTATTTTGTATTATGTGTTTTCGATGGAGATAGTCTCTGTTTCAGAGGACTATTGGCAAGTTTTACTGGTGTTTTTACCACTAATTATTTTTGGATTATGGACAGTTGCAGATGCTTTTTACCTAAAACATTTAATGAATCGACATCAAAATACTTATAGGTATTCTGAAATTGAGGATATTAAAGGACAAGGAATAGATTAATTTTCTTCATTAAAAAACACTTTGTAATAGTGCATTTTTTTGATCTCGTCATAACCGCGTTCTAAATATTCGGCAGAAGCATCAGGAGCATCGACATCAAGTTTTATTTGGATGTTAGTGTCTAATTTTATTTCGGTTTTAATTTTTTGTTTTTGCTTTTTAAGAACCGCTTCTGAAACATCAAATTGGTTTCTAATCAAAACGTTTTGTTCGGTTTCAAAGTCTTTTTTAAAATCGTCAAATAAGCTTTTGTGCTTATCGTCTTCAAAGACATCATCTTTAAAATTTTCAACATTGATGACTTCATTTTCTTTAAAAAAATCGATGGTTTTTGCTAAAAATGTACTTTGTTCTTGTGCGCCAAAACTTGGTTTTAGAACCTCTTTACTAAACTCTTTGCACAACTCAATATAATTTTTGGTGTGTTGGTTGCTGTCGTCAGGATATTTGATGTTTAAAAAGTTTTTAGTCCAATAGTGTGTGTCATAGCTATTGTTGTCAACGCTTAATACAATTGGCCCTTCGGTATCAGAGGTGTTTAAAATTAAGCAGCCTTTATCTACTTTTTTGGTTGCAATTCCTTTTTGGGTGATGATGTCGTAGCTTTTGCCTTCTAAGTAGGTTTGAAAAAATTCGCTCTTGTTTTCAATTTTAAAAATACCAATCGCATTTACAAAAAATTCTTCGTATTGAATGTCATTAAACAGGCAAACCAACACATCGCCAGTTTTTATTTGTGCCGAATTAGATTGCTCAAACAAATGTGTTACAATGTGTTTTGAAATTTCTACAAAGTTACTTTCGTCTGCAAATAACTGATTTGTATAACTGTTAATTTCATTCAGATTGATGTTTGAATGATGATTGAATCGATAACTTTCCACAACGCTTCCAAAAGGTCTTAAAAGGTAAGGTAACATCAAGTCGTAACTAATTTCGTCAAAATCAATTTCTTGCTCAGAAAAGGCATTTTTAGTACTGTTAAACTTGTTGCCAACCTTGTGTAGGATACATTTTGAAATGGCTGTTTTGGTGCGTTTAATCATGCGTTGTTTTTAGTTGATTTCATAAACAATAATGCTGTTGCTGTCGCCTTTTGTAACGGCTTCCAAGGTTTTGTCTTTGTCAAAATTATCCAATAAAATGGTTGAGTTTCCAAATACTGGAAAGTTGTTAATTGGTTTTGCTTGACTGTCAAAAAGATATACTTTGTTGGCTTGCAAATCGGTTGTGGCTACGTAAATTTTGTCATTTAAATAGTAAATTTTTGGTGCTGTATAATCACCAAAATCCAATTCCATTTTATTAGATTTTATGGTAAGATTATTTTCAGAAAGCGTTACCAAAGTTTTGCTGGTTGTGGTAATAAAATGACGTTCGGCAAGGTTTAAATGGGTTGTGTTTACTCGTCCTTTTTCATCAATTTGAACAAGGTCGCCTTTGGTATTGGTAGTGGTAAATTTATCGTTGTACAAAAAGATGTCATTGTTTGAAAAATTGATAGTTTCTTTGACGTTAATTCGAGTTTTACCAGTTCGGTCTAAAATTTCCATTTTTTGACCTTGACCAAAAACGATATAATCTTTTCTGCCAATTCTAAAATGTTTGGGTTGTGTATTGATGGTGTTATCTGCTTTTTTGTAGGTAAATCCTTTAACGATTTTGCCGTATTTGTCATACATCAATAAATTTTTTCCTTGGCAAACTAAAAGTCTGTAATCCTTTTTGTTATCATAATCAAAAACCGACAAAGGTTGTGTAATGGCATCATTAAATTTTAAAGGATAAGGCGACACATCTTTTCCATTCCTATCAATCACATACACACGTTTTGGTGTGACAAAAGCTACTTGTAATTTTCCGTTTTTGTAAAGGTCAATTTGCTCAATGTTGCCTAAAATTTTACCATCTAATTGTTTTTTCCAAAGCACTTTTCCGTCTTTAGTTATTTGATACAGATTGTTTTTAACATCTTGTACCACAATATCTTTATGGTTGGTGGTGTAATCTGTTACTAATTGTGGGTTTATCAGTAAATCATCGTCTAATTTGATAGTTGCTTCTTCTGATATAGAATTTGAAACTGCTTTGGCTTTATTTTTTTGGATGATGGCGTTTATGAGCGCAAAATCAGTATCGTAACTAAATTGGATGGCTGAGGCTTTATAGCTGTCAATTTTGAGATTTTTATTTTCAGAAAAATTGGCATCTAAAACAGCATTTAATCCATTAGCATTTTTAAACACAAATAAAGACGATTCGTCACTCAAATGTTCCATCATATTTTGGTAAGCATTACTTTCGTATAAATTAGTATGGTTTTGGTAGCTGGCAATTATATCTTTTAAAAAGCTGACATCATCTGAAAACACAAAAAAATCATCAATTTGGATATAATTTGAAGCCAAATTATAAGTAATTAAGGGCGAAAAATGCTGTGAAAACAATGTTGGGTTTTCAAAAGTATGAATAGCTACTTCTCTATACGTTTCAAGAAGTGGTTGTGAAGCGATTGTTTCTTCAGTAGATAAGGCATCAATAGAATGAATGACAACCGCTTGTGATTGGTTTCGTTTTAAAATGCCAATTTCGGAAGCATTATCAAAAATAGCAGTTTTGCTAAGTGAATCTTGAGTTTTGAAAGCCGATAGGTTATCTTGAAACGTTTTGTAGTTATCAAACGTAAAACTCATAAAATGGTCCACATCAATAGGACAGACTTTGGCTATCAAATTTTCTTGCGGAATGGTATTCTTAAAACTATTGATTAAACTTTTGCTAGAATCGGTTGCTTTAGTAATGCCACTAATCAGTATTTGGTCTTGTGATAAATCAGTGTCTAACAAATAATAGTTAGAAAAAGCAGTTTTATCAAGTTTTGTATCTTCAAAAAAAGAAGGGACTAAAGCGTTATTTTTAGAGTTGATAAGCACGGAAAGCGTGTTGTTGTCATCAGCAGTATGATAGATTTTTTCGAGCGTTTTGTTTTGTTTTAAATTGTGTGATGTGGCTTCAACCAAAGCACGTTGGTTGGATCCAAAAAAGACGCTATCTATAACAATACTATATAAGGTTTGTTTATTGATGGTAGTTTTGGTGATGCTTTGTTGTTTTGTAGTGATGGTTTCAGAACTGTGATTTGGTAAAGAATCGACAGCAAACAGATTTTTTGTGTATTTGGTAATGATAGAAACTTGCAAACTGTCTTTTGCGTCTTTTCCTAAACATATTAAAACGGTGTTATTTGTTTTTAGATGATTTAAAGACGACAATTTTTGTTTTAATAGTTGGACATCCTTATAAGTTGTAAGGCTGTTTACAAAATCATTATTATTTAAGCTGCTTTTTAAACTTTCCATATTTTTAGTCCTTATTATTATAGAAGAATTTTCTGGCGCAAGACTGATAAGGTTCGATACAGATGTTCTATCGTTTTCACAACCTATTAATATAAAAACTAAAATGAAAGCAAAACTGAGGTTTCTCATTGAAGAGGGTTTTTTGCAAATATAAAAAGTTACAATTCTAATTTTAATTGTTCTGGCAATAATCTGAAAGTTTTTCTGTGGTATTTGGTAATGCCATGTTCTTTAATAGCAGCTCTATGAGCTTTGGTTGGATAGCCTTTGTTTTGTTTCCAATTATACATTGGGAACTCCTCGTGTATTTTGCACATATAATCATCACGATAGGTTTTTGCTAAAATAGAAGCAGCAGCAATACTTTGATATTTGGCATCGCCTTTAATGATAGTTTCAAAAGGAATCGTGTGATAGGGTTTAAAGCGGTTGCCATCAACAATAATAAATTCAGGTTGTGTTTTTAAACCATCAATGGCTTGGTGCATTGCAAGTATAGAAGCGTTTAAAATATTAATTTGGTCAATCTTTTTTGGCCAAACATGGGCATATGAAAAACACAAAGCTTCAGATTCTATTAGTTGTCTCAAAACTTCACGTTCAGATTTTAGGAGTTGTTTAGAATCGTTAAGCGCAACATTGTCAAAATGCTTAGGCAATATAACAGCAGCTGCGGTTACAGGGCCAGCAAGACAACCACGTCCAGCTTCATCAGTACCGCATTCAAAAGTATATTTTGAATAATGAGATTGTAGCTTCAAAATGAAAATAATTAAATTAAAATAAAATCTTAAAATTTAGTTTAAACTTAAGATAACTATGTTAAAAAAAGAAATGAGATGTTAAAATTGATGAAACATGAAGTTTTATAGCGTCTGTATTAACATTTTTTTAATTAAAATACTTGTGTAATTAAGATATTATTAAGATGTTTGCGCTAGACTAACTCAAATAATTGTTTTATGAAATTAAAGTTAACATGGTTAATGACGCTTTTTATGGCGTTTGTGATGCAATTCTCTTTTGCACAAGAGAAATCTATCACAGGTACAGTTACCTCTGCTGCAGACGGTTTACCACTACCTGGAGTAAATGTAATTGTAAAAGGAACTACAAGGGGAGTTCAAACGGATTTTGATGGTAATTATACCATTAAGGCGAGTGTTGGAGAAACTCTTGAGTTTTCATTCGTTGGAATGAAGAAAACTTCAGCTGTTGTTGGTTCCAGCAATTCAATAAATATAGCCTTAAGTGAAGATGCTCAGGCTTTGGAAGAAATTGTAGTTGTTGGTTTCAGTGCGAAATCGAGAGATGAATTGACATCTGCGGTATCAAATGTAACATCTGAGGAATTAGAAAAAATTGCACCATCAGTAAGTATTGACAATATGCTACAAGGGGTGGCTTCTGGTGTTCAGGTAGTTGCTCAAAATGGTAAGCCTGGTCAAACAGCGTTTATTAGAATCCGTGGTATTGGATCTATCAATGCAGGAAATCAACCACTCTATATTGTGGATGGTGCTGCAATGAATGAAAATGATGTAAATTCAATTAATCCTAATGATGTAGAATCTGTAAGTGTTTTAAAAGATGCTGCTTCAACCTCTATTTATGGAGCTCGTGGTGGTAATGGTGTTGTTATCATTACAACCAAAAGAGGAAAAAAAGGAGAAGACTCTGTATTTAAATTAAGTTCAAGAGTAGGTGTAAGCAGAAAAGTAAAAGATAATTTTACAATGATGAACGCTGCTCAAAAACTGCAATATGAAAGAGAGCTTGGTGGAGGTTTAGTTGGAGCAAGTATTGCAAGTGATGCTGAATACCAAAAACTGATTGGTTATGACCACGATTGGAAGGATGACTTATTGCAAGATGGATTTCAAAAATCTATTAACTTCTCTGCTACAGGTGGTGAAGAGCGCATGAACTATTTCTTTTCTTTAGGATATGATGAAGATTCTGGTATTATCAGAAATGTAAAAGCATATGATAGAGTAACAGGGAGGTTAAATGTGGACTATCAAGCTAAAGATTGGGCTAAAATAGGCACAAGTCTTTCTTTTGCTGGTAGTCATACTAATGACCCAAGAGATAGAAATAATACACAAAACCCATTCAGAGCTATCTACGATTATAATCCGTATGAGCCATTTTATGTGAAAGATGCTAATGGAAATAACGTTTTGGATGAAAACGGGCAACCGGTTTTAAACTCTACACATACAGGATACCCAGTAACTGCTGAGTTGACACAAAATAAAATTGATTTATATAACAATAGATTTGCAGGTAACATCTATTTAGATTTGTCATTATCTGATCACCTTGATTTTAAAACACAAGGATCAGGTACTTATGATCAGTATAGAAGAGAAAATTACTTACAAGCAGGTGGTATTTTAGATTTAATTGTTAATGGAGGTGTGCCTACAGGTACAAAAACAGATAATGGATCTTTTGACTTTACCTACACATGGTTAAACAAAATGACTTACTCTAATACTTTTGGAGAGGTTCATAACTTAGAAGTGACCGCATTAACTGAATACACTCGAAATAACTATAGAAATTATTATGCACGAGGGAATGGATTTATTGTTGGTGGGCCATCTGTTTTAGATGTTGCAGCAACACCAATTACTGTTGGAAGTTTCAGATCTGAGTATTCCATCTTCTCAATGGCAGCAAACGTTGACTATAACTATGATAATAGATACATATTAAACGCTACAGTAAGACGTGATGGATCTTCAAGATTTGGTAAAAATAGTAAATATGGTAATTTTTACAGTGGTTCATTAGCTTGGAATATTAACAACGAAGCTTTTATGGCAGATAGTAATGTTTTTAATACATTAAAACTTAGACTTTCTGCGGGTACCTCAGGTAATGATCAAATTGGTAGATATTCATCAATTACCACTTACGGTTTTGGAGCTTATAACAATGGGTCTACTACCATATTACCAGCTAACTTTGGTGATGCAAGTTTATCATGGGAGGAAAACTTTAATTATGGAGCAGGTATAGAATTTGGAATGTTTAACAACAGACTGAGAGGTTTGGTAGATTACTATAACAGAACTACATCTAACCTTTTGTTAGCTGAGCAATTATCTCTAACAACAGGAGGAAGAAGTGTTACTGGTAATTTAGGTGAAATGGTTAACAAAGGGTTTGAATTTGAATTAGCAGGAGATATTTTCCGTACTGAAAAATTCAAATGGACTGTTTCTGCTAACTTGAACCTTTATGATAATGAAGTAACTAAATTGGTTACTAATGACGATCCAACAACATTAGATGTTAATGAAAGTGATTTGTTTACAGCAAGTAATTACTATACCATCTTAAGAGTTGGTGAAGAAGTAAATACTTTTTATGTTCCAAGATATGCTGGTGTGAACCCTGCTAATGGTGAGGCACTTTATTTAGATAAAGATGGAAATGTAACCAATAGTGCAGATGGTAATGAAGTTGTGTTGTCAGGTAAATCACCTTTTGCTGATTTAGATGGTAGTATTAGCACAACAATGCAATATAATGGGTTTGATTTATCAGCTAACTTTTACTATAAAATGGGTAATTACACTTATAATTTGCCTGAACAAAATATGTTGAGTGATGGTGATAATGCAAATGATAACCAAAGATTGGATGCGTTTAACTATTGGAGAAACCCTGGAGATACTAATGTATTGCCAAGACCAAACTCTAATTCAAACCAAACATCTACTAGATTTTTACAAAAAGGAGATTACATCAGATTGCGTAGTTTACAGTTAGGCTATACAATTCCAAAAAAATTCACAGAAAATATGGCAATACAAAGTGCTAGAATTTATGTGTCTGGAACTAACTTATGGACGTATGCTCCTTATTATAAAGGTGATCCTGAAGTTGGTATTGGTTCTGGTGAAACTCAAGGAGCTTCAGTTGTTCCTGGAGAGTTTGCTTTGTACAGTTACCCAACGACAGCCTCATTATCTTTAGGTGTTGATATCCAATTTTAAAAAAAAATAATGAATATGAAAAAATATATTTTAATACTAACAGTAAGTTTATTCACAGTTTTTACTGCTTGTGATAAAGAAAACTTAGATTTAAATCCATTTGATGCTGTAGGAGCTGATGTTGCTTTAAAAACACAAGGCGATTTTGACAGCGCAGTTAATGGATTGTACACACAAATGATAGGCGGTTCTTACGGAGCCAGTTTTATGTCATTTCCTGATGTGATAGCAGATAATTTAGTGTTTGTAACGGCAGGACGTCAAACTCAAAAAACTCAATATGAGTGGCGTTATAATGCTAACAATACTTATGGTGGTTTTATGACTTCATGTTATCAAGTTATTCAACAAGCTAATTATATTTTAGAGAAAGTTGATAGATTAGAAGATGGTGCAGCCAAAAACAATGTCATTGCACAAGCAAAAGCGGCGAGAGCCTTAGCTCTTTTTACTGTAAATAATGTATTTGGAAAAATTCCAACGCAAGCAGGAGATGCAAATGGTTCTTTAGGAGTGCCAGTTTTGACAAGCTCTGACATTCGTCAAAAACCAGCAAGAAATACAGTTGCTGAAGTTTACACCTCTGTAATTGAAGACCTTGAAAGCGCTAAAGGTTTAATTAGTGATAGCAATGGTATAGAACGTTTTAACAAAGATGCTATCAACGGATTATTGTCAAGAGTTTACTTATACAATGGACAATATCAAAAAGCAGCTGATGCTGCAAGCGCTGTGTCAACTACAGTTTCGACATTCTCTAATTTCTCAGGCATTTGGGATGACTCATCAGAAGATGGTGTTATTTTTAAATTGAAAAACTTTGATACGGATACTAATGTTTCAGTAGGAGTTCCTTACAGTCAAACTTTAACTGGAGGTATCAAATCTGAATATGTTGTTGATTTTGGATTTTATGGATTGTTTCAAAATACAGACATTAGAAAATCTACTTATATAGTTACGAGTAGTTTTGAAGGTAACTTATATAACAATGTTGCTAAATACCTTTCAAGTTCAGTAAATACAGGATCAGGTGTTGTTGATATTAAAGTTATCAGAGCTGCTGAAGTACAATTAAACAAAGCAGAAGCACTTGCTAATATTCCAGGTCAAGACGCTGCTGCGCTTGCTGCTTTAGACTTAGTAAGAAGCCAAAGATACATTGGTTTTACTGCAGGTACTGAAACAGGACAAGCTCTTAAAGATGCTATTCAATTAGAAAGACGTTTAGAGTTAGCTTTTGAAGGTCATAGATTCTTTGATATCAAAAGAAAAGGTTTGGCCATTAACCGTACAGATGCTGGTGATTATGCAGATGGTACAGGTACACACCCTAATTTTTTAACAATGCCAGCAGGTGATACAAGATTTCAATTGCCAATTCCAAAAACTGAATTGGATGTAAATCCTAACTTTTTACCAAATCCTGGCTATTAATACTTAAAAATTGTAATTATGAAAAAAATATTTTTATTATTAACATGTGTTTCTTTACTATCAACATTTACATCATGTAATGACGAAGAAGATATACACGTGTATGACTCAGGTGATATAGCTTATTTTGAAGAAACAGCAAGTTCACTATTTGTGACTTCAGATAATCCAAGTGAAAGCATTGAAATCGTTTCTACAGTTACTTCAAGCGCTGATAGAACTTATAATGTTCAAATTGACCCATCATCAACTGCTGTTGAAGGGGTAGAGTTTACCTTAGGTTCTTCAACATTGACTATTCCAGCAGGCGAGTATTTTGGAACGCTAACCGTAAATGGTATATTTGATGGAGCTTTAGAAACAGGTTCAACATTAGTTTTAAACTTGACATCTACAACAAATGAAGTTGCTACTTTTGATACTACTCATACCGTAAGCATTTTTAAATTATGTGAATCTAACTTAGGTGGAACATATGAAGTAACAACAACTTATGGATATCATGATTTTCTTCCTGATTTCAATCCACATACAACAATGATGGATATTGAAGCCTTAGGAAATGGAAATTATTTCGTACAAGATTTTTCTGGCGGATTATATACAGAAGGACCTTATGCAAGTGCTTATGGTACTGGACCAACAAGTTTTGATTTGATATTTACTGATGTTTGTGGAAATATTTCTTGGGTAGATCAAAGCGATCCTTGGGGAAGTGTTGAAATGGATGGTGTTAACTCTGTAGATCCTGATACTGGTGTTATTACGACCTCATGGTATTGTACAGGTTATGGTGAAAATGGTGTATCAGTTTATGTGCCACAATAATTAATCTTATAAAAAATACAATTATGAATAAATTTTTAAAAATAAGCTTGATATTGCTAACGTTCGTAGGATTTGTTTCTTGTGATAGCTCAGATGATGATACAAGTTTTTTGAATGATAGAACATCTGTATCTTATTTTGTGCCTGGTTCTTCAGCTACATTATTAGTACAAGAGACTGGAGTGTCTACTTTTGATGTAAAAGTTGGTATTTCTGAGCCTAAACCAGTTGATAGAGCGTTTACTTATACAATTGATCCAACTTCAACAGCTGTTGAAAATGTAGATTATACACTTAGTTCAACTTTAAAAGTTCCTGCAAATTCTGTTGTAGGTACAATTTCGGTAACAGCCAATTATGCTACCACATCTTTAGATGGTAAAACGGTTAAGTTGCAATTACAAACCGTTGATGGTGCTGTTATTGGGGCAAGAAGTCTTTTTACTTTGAATATTGTGAGATACTGTCCATTAGAAGCACCATTTACAGGAGCATATACCTTAGATAATGTGTCTGGTGGAATACCAGCTGCTGGTTTTGCACCTGCATTTGGTACTGGTATAACAGTAGAGCTTGTAGCAGGTAATACAGATACTGAAAGAAGATTTAATGTTAAATGTTATCCAAGTTTTGGATTTGCTAACCCACCAGTAGATGCTATTCTAAACTATGTATGTGGTTCTTTAGAATTTGTAGGCCTTTCAGGAGCTTCTGGTGTAGGTTGTGGAGGTTCAATTGCTTTTGGACCTGCAGATACAAATGCTACATATGATCCAACAGATGATAGTATGTTTAATGTGAACTTTACTGAAAATACAGAAAGTATGTGCGGTGATAGTCCTGCTCAATCGATTATCAAATTGACAAAACAATAAAAAGGGTTTATTTAACCAATTTTAAAAGCCTGCATCATGCAGGCTTTTTTTATGCAATAATAGTAATATAGGTGTCGTTATAAATAGTTACTTTTGCGCTGTATATTTATAAAGGATGAAGAATTTTATTTGCTGTTTATTAGTTTTTATTGGCTGTCAATTTTTAAATGCTCAAAATTTCAAAGAGAGTAACTCATCAAAAAGAGAACAAGTGTTATCGGATACCACTAAAGTGTCAACCAAAAGCACATCTAATAAAGGAATCAAAAACGATAAAGCCAAAATTGAACAGTATTTAATTATTTCATCGCAAAGGGACACTACTTATGTTGATACCACTTTAACAATAAACAAAGAATACAAATTCAATTATCTTAGAAAAGATAATTTTGATAAAATATCCTTTTCTAATATCGGCCAAACCTATAATACCTTAAGTGCTGACTTTAGTAATACAAGCACACTTCCATTATTTGGTGCCAGAGCGCGTCATTTTAACTATATGGAAGTTGAAGATATTAACTATTATCATGTCCCAACACCACTTACCGAATTGTTTTATAAAACCGCCTTTGAGCAAGGTCAAGTTTTAGATGCTTTTTTTACTTCTAATATGTCCGAGCAATTCAATTTTTCAATTGCATATAAAGGGTTAAGATCTTTAGGAAAATACCAACATATATTAACCAGTACAGGCAATTTTAGATTCACATCCAACTACATCACAAAAAACAAAAGATACCAAGTTAGAGGTCATATTGTGATGCAAGATTTATTAAATCAGGAAAATGGAGGTCTTACAGATGCTGATGTGAAAAATTTTGAATCAGGAGACCAAGAATTTAAAGACCGTTCTGTTTTTGCACCTAATTTTGAAAATGCCGAAAATACTTTAGAAGGCAAACGTTTTCTCTTAGAGCATCAATATAATATTGTTAAAAGTTCAGATAGTATAAATAACAATAGCTTGAGTGTAGGTAATATTATTTCGTTTGAAGATAAATATTATCAATTTAGACAAGCTCAAAAAGACGACTTTTTTGGCGAAGCATTTCTTAATTCAAAACTTAATGACAA